>JAMONV010000017.1 GCA_027066365.1 Flavobacteriales bacterium | reverse complement strand
GTCATATTTGCGTTGGATTTCTTCCAAGAGTTTCTTTTTGGTTTCCGGGTCGATGGTTTTGCCTTGCTTTTTAAGGCGCGCTTCTTCGATTTGAAGCAACACCTTGGACGCCGACGCGCCGCTCATTACGGCGATTTCGGCCGAAGGCCAAGCCACCATCAAGCGCGGGTCGTAAGCGCGGCCGCACATGGCATAATTACCGGCGCCGTATGAATTGCCAATAACCACCGTAAACTTAGGCACCACCGAATTGCTCACCGCCGCCACCATTTTGGCGCCGTCTTTGATGATGCCGCCGTGTTCGGCACGACTGCCCACCATAAAGCCGGTTACGTCTTGCAAGAATACCAAGGGAATCCGTTTTTGGTTGGCGGTCATGATAAAGCGGGCGGCTTTGTCGGCGCTGTCGCTGTAAATCACCCCGCCGATTTGCATCTCGCCTTTGGCGTTTTTGACGATTTTTCGCTGATTGGCCACGATGGCCACCGCCCAGCCGTCGATGCGGGCATAGCCGGTGATGAGGGTTTTTCCGTAGTCGGCTTTGTATTCGTCGAAGCTTCCTTCGTCCACCAAGCGTTTGATGATTTCGTACATATCGTAGGGTTCCGTGCGGCTACGGGGAAGGATGCCGTAGATTTCTTCGGGGCCGGCTTCGGGTTTGCGCGGTTCGATGCGGTTAAATCCGGCTTTGGGACGTTCGCCCGTTTTGGATATGATGCTGCGGATTTTGTCCAAAGCGGCTTTGTCATCGGGAACTTTATGGTCCACCACGCCCGAAATGGCCGTGTGGGTGGTGGCGCCGCCCAAGGTTTCGTTGTCCACATCCTCGCCGATGGCCGATTTGACCAAATAGCTTCCGGCCAAAAAGATGCTTCCCGTTTGGTCCACAATCAGGCTTTCGTCACTCATGATAGGCAGATATGCGCCGCCGGCCACGCAACTGCCCATAATGGCGGCAATTTGCACGATACCCATACGGCTCATGACGGCATTGTTGCGGAAAATACGGCCGAAATGTTCCTTATCGGGAAAAATTTCGTCTTGCATGGGGAGGTAAACGCCCGCACTGTCCACCAAATATATAATAGGTATGCGGTTTTCCATGGCGATTTCCTGCGCACGCAGGTTTTTCTTGCCGGTGACGGGAAACCAAGCGCCCGCTTTCACTGTGGCGTCATTAGCCACTACGATTACCTTGCGTCCGTGAATGTAGCCCAACTTCACCACTACGCCGCCGGACGGACAACCGCCGTGTTCTTCGTACATTCCGTATCCGGCCAAGGCACCTATTTCGATTTGCGGTTTGTCCTTGTCCAACAAATAATCGATTCGTTCGCGGGCGGTCATTTTGCCTTTGGCGTGTTCGCGTTCGATGCGCTTTTTGCCTCCGCCGAGTGCCACTCGAGCCAATTTTTTCCGCAAATCCGCAACCAAAAGTTTATTGTAATCTTCGTTTTGATTGAATTTCAGGTCTTGTTTTTTCATACGTTCATTTTCCGAAAAGTTGGCTTTTAAAGATACGGAATTTTTGATGAATGGTGTTCAGGCATTTTATGCGTAACGGAATACAAACAATATCCTTTGTGCGTAATATTTTGACGTTTATTACGCGCAATATATTTAACGCGTAATAAAATACACAAAAAATAAATCCAGGTCTTGCAACGCACAGTTGTAGCACTGCTTCCGCGGTGGATAGGGCGAGCTGTGAGAGCCAGAACAGCGCGTGTACGTGGGTAGATACGGTGCGTGCCGTGCAGACGCGCTCCGTGTACTGCGTAGAGACAGGGTCAGATACGATAGTGGCGGATGCGTACTGCGCGAACGATCCGAAACCGGAACAAACCCGCACCTGCGGTGAGCGGGTAAGTAGGACGTCTTGTACGAATAATAGAGGTCACAGGACGGAGTGGGTCATCTACACGAATCCGGGAGAGCGCCTCATGGCGAAAGGGAAGGCAAGTATCGGACACGACGCAGAGGGTGAAGCAATCATTTCAGGTGCAGCAAACATTCAGCTCGTGAACGGAGGAAGCAACGGAAGCGCAGTAGCTACCGTAACGGATGAGAACGGGGACAGCGTGAACGATACGATTAGTTTCTTCGGTAGCAGCGAAGGAGATGACTATATCGTCTCCTTCGAGGGGACGCCGGACGGGCAGGACACCTCCTTTACGATTGTGGTGAATGCCTGCGGTGGGGCATGTCTCCGTAATGTCGGTGACGCTGATTCCTCTGCTTCCGTAACCTTGAGTAATGGATTTAACGTGAGTGAGGTAGGTATTGGAGACAACAGAGGTTGCGAAACAGAAGGGGGAGGAGGAACGAATCCTTCCGGAGGAACACCTTCAAATACGCAATCTTCCTTCTAACCGTCCCGGTTGGAATGCGCACTTTTGAAACGTGAAGAATTGCAATTCAGCGCGTATGGAAACGAAAGGAGACGTCGTATTTCAAACCGTAAGCTATGTAAAAGCCGTTGGAAAAACCAAAAGCATAATCATAAAAATCTATTGAATGTAAGTATAATAAAATATTTTAAACAGCCATCTTAAGATTTATTAAACATACGAATATAGACGCCCCGGACGTGAATTCCGGAACAACATAACGACGTATAATACAAACCCGGGAGTGCAGGGTAGGGATTGAAGGAAAAAAAGGAATAGAATTAGGCGCTTAAATAATACGCAGACAAAACACTATGTAAAAAAATAAATGGGCAAAGAAGAGTAACCCAAAATCCGCCGTCAAGGCGGATAGGCGCGTTGGCCCGGCAAAAATGCGGGCCGGCTGCGGGCGGGAATTTCCTGTCATGTTAGAAAATCACCAAAGTGCTTGTCATTTAATTCCGAAGGAATTTCTTCTTTTGGTAGATTTTCTCATGGCAGGGAAGGGCGCAAGGAAGCATATTTTTGCCTTGATTTTTTGTTACTTTTTCATCAAGGAAAAAGTAAAAAGAAAATACTTTTGTTTGAGAATGATTAAAGAACCATAACGCGGACATATCTTTCCAACAAATACATAATAAATTCCGGGTGTCCCGACGCGGAAAACAGGCAAACAACCTTCGTCATTTTATTTCCAATAACTTTCTAACAAACCAATCCTCCGTATTCAAAATATCCGGGAAACCAGTAGTACCAAATCATCATTTCCGGATCCATTCAAACAGCGGGTCATTGACGTATCACCTTAAATGTTCCGCTTCTGCCTCGATTATCCGTGAAACGTATAAAATAAATACCGCTTTCCAAAGTCGAAAGATCTAAAGTATTCGACGGATTTTCCGTCTCCATCAAAAGTTTACCGCCCAAATCCATAATCTCAATACGTTTGATTTGAACGTCTTCACCGGCCTGATATCGTATCGAACCCAAGGCCGGATTCGGCCACAAGCGGATATGTGCGGTCAAATCGTATTTTTCCACATCCACCTGACCTACAGTCAAAGGAACACAATAAATATTATTTTGCAAAGTGGCTTCAGGAATAACTTGATCGGCATTGGCAACAAACAGGATTTGATAATTACCGTCGCTGACCGTATCCGGAATGACGAGTGTGTGGGTTTCGGTATTGGTACGGTTTCCGGAATTGATGGCGGACAAATCGTATCCCAAAAGAATATCAGTGCTATCAAGCGAACAATCGGTAGAAAGGTAGTAGGCAACTTTTATATCCGGCAACGACGAAGAACTTCCCGCATAATATTGCTTGCAATATACATCGACCGTTTGACCGGGATTGACGTGGGGATTAGTTGTTATTCTAACATTATTCAAGGAAATGTCTCCGGGAAAATTACCGCATGCCACATAGATATCGTAAGCACTGCCACTACCGTCATCGGCATCCACCACCGGGTAATAGGTTTGCCCTGCCACCGCGCCGGACAAATATGCCGAAGAAGAATAAACACTGCCTACACAATCGCCGGGATCGCAGGAATTTAAAATATAAACATCCAAATCTCCTTGAAAACCCGATATAACTACATTTAAGTCGGTACCGGAATTAGGCATGAGAACATGCACGCGTTCGGGTCCGGTTTCCGTCCAGCCGTTACAACCGTAGGAATATACGGCCGAACTGTCCGATGATGCGGGACCGTGATAAAAATCACCGCAATCCAAAACCACAGCATTGTTGCAATCGAGTACCGCGCTTCCGCCGCCGTTTCCTCCTTGTGCCATGTTGTTTAATTCCGTCATGGTGCCGTTAAAAACATTCAAATCCACATCACCGGAAATACCGTTTACGTTTCCGTTCCAAGAATACTGCTTAAATGCCCACGTGGTCCAATGCCCCAAATTGTCGGGCGGATTGGTATTGCCGTCCGGCTCGGCTATCCACAAACGATAATGATTCAAGGACGACTGTAAATAATTGGTATAGCGTCCGTTAGTATAAATTATAGGTTCCACTCCGGTGGAATCCTCAATCACTTGTAGCCATGCCTGCACCCAAGCGGTTAATTCTTGCGAAGTATACAGCGTTTGTAAATCCTCGCCGGGCGGGTCTTCCAAATCCAAAACCGGCGGCAAATAACCTTGTCCTATGTAATTCCCCGCCACTTGAAGGAAATGATGCGCTTCGTCAATAGCGGAATTATTATCGGGGCGCGCAAAATGATAAGCTCCCATCAAAACACCCGCATTGGTTCCGCCGACCATATTGGTCACAAATTGCGGATCGTTGTAAGTATACCCTTCCGTAGCTTTCACAAAAGCAAAAACCTTGCCGCTTTGATACACTAAATTCCAGTCGATGGTTCCTTGGTGATGCGAAACATCAATACCTTGTGGTTGTTGCGCTTGTAATAGCCCGGAAAGAACGCCTATCAAACCCGTCAAAAAATATCTCGTTTTCATATAAAATGCCTTTATTGAATACTGTAAAGAATACGGTTAAACAACGAAACGGATTGGCTGTCGCCCTTCACCGCCCTGAAAATCACTTCATAAGTTTGACCGCTTGAGCGATCAAACCAAACGACCATGACCACTTTAGCCGGTGGATTAAGCTTGTGTCCTTTACCGTCGAAACGGCGAACGGAAATGCCGTATAAAGCCTTTTGATCCTTGACTATAATTTCCTTACGGGATTGCTTGAAAAATCCGGATTTATTTTCGAATTGTTTTGCTTGATATTCATAAATCGATTGAGCATGATCCTGAGGATAAACCTTGAAAATCAATTCATTACCTCCTAGCGTATCCGTATAGCGGCTCTCGACATTAAGCAATTCGTTTTGACGTCCGAATGCCTTGATCGTTTTCCCGTTTTTGATGAAATAATACGGTAGCCTGAATCGCAGTCCGGTTTCTTTATCCATAATATCCTTCCATTGAATTTTAGCCTGTTTCGAATCCGGGTCATCCTGCGTGGGTTTGACATCGGCTTGCGGTTCTTCTTTACGGTTTGTTTCATTCTCTTCCTCGCTATTCGTGTCGACTTGTTCCGGTTGCAATGTTGCTTCCCGCTTTTGATTTTCCGCTTGCGCAGGTTCAATCACCTCATTGGATTGCTTGACAGCATTATCCGTTACAGGTTCTGGCATTCTCTTTTCACTTTTCGAAAAATAAAAAATACCACCCAAAACAAGCAATATCAATATAACCCCATAAATTTTTTTTTCCATAACCGTATATTTTAGCTACAAGTTAATAATTTTTCCGCTAAAAAATCACTGTATTCGGTCAGAAAAAGAAAACATTTATTTTTCGGCTAATTCGAATGATTTTTCTAGCACATAGCTATGAAAATTCACTGAAAAGCAATGATTTTTTCTTAGATTGATATAGTTTTTTTGAAAAATTCAATCTAAATCAAATACAACCCGCCCAACAAGATCAAAATTAACGAATAAATCACTTTAAAAGTTTTCGGCTTGGCCCGGTTACCGAATTTGGCCCCGTAACGATTGGCAATAAAATAACCGACAAATAAAATAAATACATACAACCAATGAATGGCATGCATTTGATAATATTTAACAAATGCGCCCAAACTCACAGGCGGCAATAAAATACCCAAACTCAAAGCCCGCGCATAATTCTTGTGCTGATTAAACAACAAAATAAACACGGGAATAAACAAAACTCCGGCTCCCACCCCGAAAAATCCGCCTATCAAACCCGCCAACGCACCGGTTATGGTCATCCAACCCAAAGGAATGCGCTTCACCGGTTCGCCGCGTTGCTCAAACGGCAATAATTGTAATAAAGCCGTCAAAAACAACATCACGGCAAAATATTTTTTCAAACCGTCGTCACTAAACCGGAAAGCAAATTCCGCCCCGAAATAAGAAAAAACCGCATAGGCAACAATTCCCACCAATATATGTTTCCATTGATGCTTTACCTCCTCTTTCATGGTCAATAACGCCATTAAACTCATAGGCCCCAACATCATGGTCAACACCGTTCCTTGTGCCGTATGCTGAGGCATACCCAAAACCAAAACCAAAAAAGCAATCATAAACGGCGCTCCCCCAATGCCGGCATATCCGCCCGCAAAACCTATAACAACCCCTAGTAAAATAACGGCTAACAAACTCCAATCCATCGCTCAATTGCTTTTGAACAATCCCCAAGCTATGGCTAACCACCCGCCCATCATCAACAATCCGCCCGAAGGCGCCACCAATCCCCAAAGACCCGGTTCAAACCCAATCACCGTAAACAAATAAATACTACCCGGAAACAAAACCATCCCGAATAAAAACAAGGATGCACTCCGGTTTCTCCATGCTTCGGAAAGAGACAATGCCGGAAGCAGCAACACAACCAAAACATGCAGCATCTGATATAAAACCGCCGTTTTATAAGCACTCAATGCTTCAACATCCATAACATTTTTTAAGGCATGCGCACCCAATGCTCCGGCAATTACACCTAACAATCCTAAAAAAGCCGCTAATATTAAAAATGTTTTTTTCATTTTAACATTTCAATTTATGCAAATTTAAATTTATTTCGCCTTAAATAATAATCTAAACCTCCGCATTTTACATTTGCACGATTTTTGCTTAATCAATAAGAAATTTTTCTATATGATAAGCAGAATTACGATTTTTCTTGCCATAATTTTTTTCGGTATTTTGCCGGGATATACCCAATCGTTTCGCCTTCCACGCGTGTTAATCATAACATCCGGCGATGGAGAGGGCCGCGGAACCGTTTCCGACGGCGTTGTGCTGGCGCTGGAAAATTTTCACCTGATGGGACTTACCACTCACCTGCACGACCGAAGCATTCTTTATGAACCGGACAAACTAAAAAATTTCGACATCTTGGTGCTATCATCCCTCAAATCATACCACGACGCCGATCGACCCAACGGTTTATCCTTCATGAGCAATACGGAAATCAAGAATATCAGATATTTTGTCGAGCAAGGCGGCATTATCATCACCGATTTAAACACAGGGCGAAACACCCCCGAGGGCCAAGACAGACTGGCCGGAAATAATAATCTCTACCCGCTTATACCCGGTATCCGTGTCGAGGAAATGAATTTGCAATCGGCTTCTTTTAAATTACCCGGTAATTCGCCGGAAAAAAAAATATTCGGTGAAAATGAAAAAGCATGGTTACCGGTTGTCAGAAAAGGCGGCGAAACACTTTTATCATGGAAATGGCAAGATCGAAAACCTCCTGCTTTGTCTGTAATGAATTACGGCCTGGGAAAAGCCTTTCTACTCACGGATTTTCGCCTATTACATCCCGTTGGAGACGGCGGTTGGGCAAACCCGGAAAACCTACAAAAACTCTACGCTCTTATACTCGAAAAAACCGGGAAAACACTCCCCTACGGCCTAAGATTCTCCCCTTGGAAAAACGGACATCTTACCGCCTATTGTCAAACTTTCGACGACGGCGGAAATTTGAATCAATATCAACGGATTTTTAAAGTTATCCGGCGCTTCAAATTACCCACCGTCTTTTTCGTTACACCCGCCATTAGCCCCCAAATCAGGGAAAAACTCAAAGCACAAAAACTCATTGATATTCAAGGACATTCCTTTTCACATCCCGACTTCCGCAAACTCAATTATTGGCAAACGGCCGAACAATTTTATCGCAATGCCCGTTTTTGGCATAAAAAATTCACCGGATTTCGCTTCCCTTTCGTTTCCAACAGCTTCTACGGCATGTATTGGCTCAATCGCTTGGGATTCCTATATGATAGCAGTATCGCCGTCAATCACGACGATTTCATTCGAGGGTCGACCGTTCCCTACAACATTCCTGTTTTTAAAAACGGTTTTTTCCTTACCTTGGATTTAATCGAAATTTCTCAAATGTATCATAGTGATTGGTATTTCTATCGAAAATCCTTGGACGACAAACCCTATACTCCCGCAATGCAACACCTCGACGCCGAACGTTTTGCAAATTACTTACAACATTATTTTTACGACATTATCAAACCGCACCATGGCGTTATGGTCTATCTCGGTCATCCCATGTATTCGGGTTACAGCGATATAACCATAGAAGCTTGGGAAAAATTTTTGAAAAAACTCAGAAAGGAAAATGTATGGATTACATCGCTCAATAACTTGGCCGAACGATGGAAAATATGGCAAAATTTACAAATCGGAGTGGATCGAACACCCCGCCAAATCCGCTTCCGTTTTGAAGGCGGTAACTTGGACGGTTTTTCGCTTTTTATGAAATTAAAACCAAAGCAAATTGAATATCAAGGGAAATATAAGTTAAAAAAATACGAAAACGGCTACGTATTGATATTTGATATGCAAGCGGGAAAAAAATTAACTTTAAAGTTTTAATTTCACACAGCATGAAGAACGTCTTAATTTGGCTTTTACCCTTATATTTACCGGCGCAAAATCAAAAACCCCTTTTTACGGCCGAATTGGCATTATGGAAAAATAACAAACCCGCCGCCGTTTCCATCACTTTCGACGACGCCGATTATACCGAATTCGAATACGCCTTTCCTTTGCTGGAAAAATACGGTTTCAAAGCCACTTTCGGTATTGTTGGCGAATGGACACAAGACAATGCCTCTTTCTCGGCCGAGCCCGGGTATTTCAACATCAAAAAAATGGGCTGGAAACAATTAAAAACGCTATCGCAAAACGGACATGAATTGGCCGCTCACGGTTATCATCATCGTAAATTTCCTCCCGTAACTCAACCCGAAATTTTACTTGAAGAAACCGCAAAAGTCAAAAAACTTATCGAAACCCGAACCGGGAAAACCGTTTATACTTATCATTATCCTTATTCTTTTGTCCACGAACCCCTGAAAAAAGCGGTTCGCCGGGCCGGATTTCGCTTCGGCCGTGCAGGCGAAAAATCATGGAAATACAATAATCCGAAAACTTTCGATCCTTATGAAATTGTCAGCGTAGCTATCCTTAACGATACGACACCTTCCGCCGGTCAATTGAAAAAACTTCTTGAAAATCAACAAGGACGCTGGTTGGTATTAATGTATCACCGTTTATTTCCCCGCGGTTCCAAGGAAATGAAAATTATGCAGTATCACAAAGTTTTCAACACCTATTCGCTTTATCCCGAAACCTTCGAAAAACATATGCAAATCCTCAAACAAAGCCACTACTGGATTGCACCGGTTATCGAAGTAGGAAGTTATGCATTGGAACGACGCCACGCTCGTTTGAAATGGAAAAAACATTGCGGCCGTTATGTACTGAAACTCTTCATCGACGACCCGCATTATGATTTCGGAATTCCGCTTACCGTTATTCTTAAAACATCCGCCAAATCACTTATCATCAAACAAAATAAACACACACACACCATGGCTACGCAAGCAGGAACGGTTTTATTGAAAATGTACCCGAACGAAAAAATCAGCTTGAAAATCGTGGAATAAATGCTTACGCTACGCATTATAGAAAAAATTTTGATAATTTATTTCAGCCTTTATTTGCTGGCTGATTTCTCTATGTATTTTTATGCTTTGGGATATTTCATAATCGGCTCCTTCAAATCCCGTGGCAAACAACTGCAAACGGACTTTTCGGCGCATCCCGTAACGATTATTGTCCCCGCCTACAACGAAGAAGTCTCCATCGCCACTTCGGTCCGGGCGTTAATGCATTTAGACTATCCCGACTATGAAATAATGATTGTCAACGACGGATCTTCCGACGGAACGCTTCAAAAATTATTGGAACAATTCCCTTTGAAAATCGTTCCCATAACCGGCACTTTTACCTTGCAAACGGCACCCGTTCGGCAAATTTATCAAACAAATGACCGAAAACTAACCGTCATCGACAAAGCCAACGGAGGCAAAGCCGACGCCATCAATGCCGGATTAAATATGGCACGCGGACATTTCATTTGCACCATAGACGCCGACTCGCTGCTCGAGCGCGACGCACTCAAAAAAACCGTACGTCCTTTTCTGGCGGACCAAAAAGTTACCGTGTCCGGAGGACAATTGGCGGCTGCCAATGATACCGTTATCAAACAAAACCGTATCGTCAACGCGCACGTTCCGAAAAAATTCATCGTTCAGTGGCAAATTATCGAATACATTAAATCTTTTCTTATTTCGCGTTTGGCACTCAGCCGTGCCAATGCTTTGCTTATTATGTCCGGCGCCTTTTCCGTATTTAAACGCGAAGACTTACTGAAAGCCGGCGGATTCCTCAGCAAACAAAATCGACATCCCTACGTTTTGAAAACACTCGGACAACAAAAACAAACCGTCTGCGAAGATATGGAAATAGTGGTCCGTCTCGAAAAATATAAGCGTGAGCAAAAAATAACACCCAAAACCGCATTTGGACCCGGTGCCGTTTGTTGGACCGAAGTGCCCGAAAAACCGTCAAGTCTTCTCAAGCAACGCGCACGTTGGCATCAAGGACTCGGAGAAACCCTTCTTATGTACCGGAATATGATTTTCGAACCCGCCTACGGTGCTACGGGGTTGCTCGGACTGCCCTATTATCTGTTTTTCGAATTCTTGTCACCGGTTGTTAAAATTTTTTCTCTTATCTTTGTTATCATTGCCGGTTATTACGGATTATTGAATGTAAAATGGATATTTTTATTGTTCATAAGCATCATTCTCACCACGGCGATCGTTATGAGTTCGGTCACCGTGGCTGTCGAACGTTGGACATACCAAAGACAAGAAAGCGGACGAAACGCCTTACGTTACAAAAGCTTCGGTGATTGGCTCAAACTCATCCTTGCCGGTATTTCCGCCGAATTTACCTACGCTTTTTTCAAAATCATAGCGCAACTGAAAGGAATTTATCAGTTCCTGACCCGGCAACACGACTGGAAAAAATTCGAGAGAAAGGGAATCAAAGAAATTAAGAAATGAAAAGAACTAAAAAATTTATCGCAACAATTATGCTCCTTGCCCTATCGTCGTTGTGGGGGCAAAACAACCGCATCGAAAAATGGCGCGAAGAAGCCTGCAACGCCCGATCGAAAGGCGACAAACAAACCGCCATGGTGCTTTACCGTAAAATTCTTGAAAAGAATCCGGATGATTACGATGCACAACTCGCCCTGTCACGCCTCTATGTGCAAACACAACAATACGGACGTGCCGAAAAATTATTCGACCGGATCCTTCGAAACGATCCTAAGGATGCCGAAGCGCTCAAAGGACTGGGCGACGTTTATCTCTATACGGACAGGTTGTCAAAAGCCGTTATTTACTACAAGAAAGCAATCAAACAAGCTCCTTCGGAAATTCCGTTTTACTTTGCACTGGCACGTGCCTATATTTGGTCGGACCAACTCGAAAAAGCCAAGCAAACCTATCGAAAAATACTGGAAATCGACAACACCTACGCCGAAGCTTGGCAAGGTTTGGGAAAAATGTATTATTGGACCGAACAACCCTATCAAGCATTAAAATACTACGAAAAAGCCTTGAAATGGGACCCTGAAAATCCGGAAATCAAACGCCAATATAATGATATAAGAAACGAAACCGCTTGGAAAATCAACCCGGACATAAAAAAAATCTACGAAGATGAAGAAAACTACAACATCAATGCATGGTCCATGCGAATGGGGCTGAGTAAGCGAATTACAAATGCTTGGGTGCTAGGTTTGACGTTCAATGGGGACCGGGGCTTTCGTGATTTTTATAATTATAACTCGTGGGACACTATGCGCATATACAATCAAGCGGCTTTCAAAACAGGAATAATCAAAAATAATTACAAAGCCTTCATATTTGCCGCTTTCAGTCCTTCGGATAACCGGTTTTCCGCATACGGTTTTGATTTTCACCCTTTTTTTGACGCCGGAGCATGGAAATTAAATCTACAAATAACCGGCGGTTATCAATATTTCTATTATTGGAACGAAGTGGGAAAATTCTACGGAAAACTTGCCGCCGAAATGCAAAAAAAATCTTGGAATATACGTTTGAATATCGAAGGCGGACAAGTGGATAAGGCTTTGATTGCCGATGTTCCTTCGGAGCGATACGAAGAAGACTTCAACCCCTATTACGGCGCCGGATTGGATGTTTATTACAAAATATTTTCAAAACCTTTGCTAAAAATCTCCGCCGGTTATGAGTATCTTACTTTTGCCTATAAATCGCCACGATATTATTCACCGTTAGGACGTCATTTGGCAGGACCGGGATTGAGTTTGTACGGGTTCTTCGGACATTTATACATTTACACCGATTTTAGCGCCCGCTACGGTATCGAACATTATTTTGAAGAAACCGACACATCAAACGGGCAAGGAAACGGTCAAGGAAAAGCGCGTATCGAAACCGTGTATTTGCAATATTTAAACCTGTCAGGTAATGCCGAGGCGGGTTTTGAATCCGGAAAATTTTCCGCTGCTGTGAGCATTGGAGGTTTCCATAACCCCTATTATCAAAATTTGGTAATCGGCTTGAACCTTAAGTATGCCTTATAGCAATGAAAAAGAAGTTATTGGTCATTATTGCTTTGCTTACGACATTGATTTATACGGTAAAGTTGATGCTCAAATATGAAGAAGAAATTCGAAGCGATCATATTATCGTCAAAACCGTTGAAGACGAAAGCCGCCCGTTAATTGAACGCATGCCCTATGAAACCTTGAAAGAACAAAGCGAAAACTGGACCTACGATTTCAAAACAGGAAAAAGATATTTTATCCGCATCAACGCAAACGGAAAACCCGACACGCTTTTCCTCAAAGGTGTTAATCTGGGTGTGGCCGTTCCCGGCAAATTTCCGGCGGAATTCTCGCTTTCCTACAATCAATATTTGGATTGGCTTATCGAAATCGGTAATATGCACGCCAATGTAATCCGGCTTTATACCATTCTGCCGCCGGATTTCTATAAAGCTTTACTTTACTACAACGAACACTATGCACGCCAACCTTTATATGTCCTACACGGTGTATGGGCCAAAATTCCACCCGAACACAACTATTTCGACACGAATTATACCAAAGAATTTTTGCATGAAATCAAAGATGTGATTGATGTTATTCACGGTCGCGCGAAATTGGAGCCCCGTCCCGGTAAAGCTTTCGGCGTGTATGCCGCCGATATTTCATCTTATGTAGCGGGATTAATACTCGGCCGTGAATGGGAACCCGATGCCGTATATCAAACCATTCGAAAAAACGCCCGAATCAATCGATACAACGGTACTTTCATTTCGCTTCCGCATGGAAATCCCATGGAAATTTGGCTTGCACAAATGCTCGATTTCGCCGTGCAATACGAAACCCAAACTTATGCGATGCAACGACCCGTTTCTTTCGTCAATTGGTTGCCCCTCGACCCCATGTTTCACAATTCGGAATTCATTGAAAATAAAAAAGTCAGAGAATACGACAACGACCTAATGCAAGTGGATTTTACCCGTTTCAATGCCACGGATTTATTCAAAGCCGGCCTTTATGCCACCTATCACGTCTACCCCTACTATCCCGATTTCATATACTTGGACGAAAAATATCGTAATGCCCGGCGAAACGGACTATCCGATCACTATTTTGCTTATCTCAAAGACTTGAAAAACCATACGCAAGGCATGCCTTTAATTATCGCTGAATACGGTTTACCTACCAGCCGCGGCATCAGTCATTTCGCCCCATCGGATTACAATCAAGGAGGACACGGCGAAACCGACCAAGCCGTCAAATCGCTTAAACTCACGCGGGATATCGTGGAAGCAGGTTGTGCAGGAGCCATTTATTTCGAATGGATCGACGAATGGTTTAAACATAACTGGCTGGTTATGGATTTTGAAATTCCTTTTGAGGATAGAAAATTGTGGCATAATATGGAAAATCCCGAACAAAATTTCGGCATCATAGCCATGGAAACCCAAAAACACCGAATCGACGGAAATCCCGACGATTGGAAAAATATACCCGCCTCGGCCGAACACAACGAAAACCGTATCTTCGTCGACGCCGACCCGACTTATTTCTATCTGGCCGCTCAATTGAATCATTTCGATTTCGACAAACACAATCTTTATATAGCCATCGATACTTACGATAAAGAAAAGGGCGACCATAAATTGCCCTTCGCAAACACCTATTTTTCCCGCGGTTTTGAATTTTTGGTTCAAATCCACAATCCCGATTCAGCCAAAATTCTTGTTGACAAACCTTATTCGGTTTTCACAGATATCTACAATGACCATATTCCCGTTTATGCCTCCAAACCGAACGAAAACGGACAATTCATCGACGAACTTATGCTGGTCAATCGCAAACGCGAAAGCCTCACCGGCGAAGTTTTCGATAGCATTATCAATAATCGCAGCCCGTTGCAATTCGGCGAGTCGTTTGACCCTTCAGTTTCCCATGCCGATTGGTATTGGAACCCCGACAAACATTTCCTTGAAATCCGCCTCGACTGGCATTTGCTCAACGTTTCTGATCCGGCCAAAAAATATGTCTTAGACGATCGACCCGGAACGCGCCAAATCGAAGCGTCGCAAACGGAAGGATTCCATTTGATTTACTTCATTACCGACAAAAAAAATCATATCTTGCAACAAATTCCCGCTTCGGGATATGCCTTCTTCACATGGGACAATTGGAGCCAACCCTTTTATTCCTCTCGCCCGAAACCCTTGTATGACAGTCTTAAAAATTACTTCGCACGTTTGCGACCCGTATATCCGCCCTCACATACGAAAATTTCCGCAAAAACCGAAATAACCGATTTTAAAGACGGTAAAGCGGGAGCGGTATCTTTGGTTTTCCCCGGCGGATACTTTTCTCAATATCAATACGCCTTTCCCTTGCTGGAAAAATACAGACTGTATGCTTGTTTCGGAATGGACATTAACCTGTCCGAAAATCAAGCATACAACGATATGGCACCGGGACATAAAATCAAAAAAACCGGCAAACTTCAATTCCTGAATATGCACAAAAGAGGACAATATATTGCGCCTGAAATCCATTCAAAAACCACCCGTAACTTTCTTATCAAAGAACCTTTCACCGGAAAATTCCCTTCAACAATTCTATACGAAAATGTAAAAACTCATTATAAATCCGGAACTTTCTACCTTCCGGTTCAAGCCGGAAAAAAACAATATCCCGAAAATCAAAAATCAGCCGGTCATCTCATCGACGCAAGCCGCCTCGACCCCATCCGGTTGGACAGTTTGCTGAGGCAAAATAAACGAGGTTGGACAATTCTCTTGTATCCGCAAATAATCAAAAATCCGGCGGAAAATATCCAAGCGGGGAAAATAAGCTATAAAAACTTCCGAAGACAAATCCGGTTGGTTCGCAATAGCGGTTATTGGATTGCACCGCCGGGAGAAATTTTCCGCTACATGTTGGAAAAACAATCAACCCGCATACGATTGAAAGATTTCGATAACTTCGATATCATCGAATTGGATACCGAACCGGCTTATGATTTCGGTATTCCCCTTACGGTCAAATATTTTACTCCCGCTTCCAAAGTCCGCATAAACGGTTCAGTCGCGGATGGTTTTTATGAAAACAGAAAAGGATACATCCTGTTGTCTATCAAACCCGGACAGAAAGTAAAAATCGAAAAATTTCAATAACAAGACGCTATGAGAAAAGTATGGTTGTTTTTGGTGATTATGCTAACCGGATTAAATGGCTGCCATCAAAAACAAGACGAAACAATGAACGGCGAACCGTTACCTCGTGCACTATTTATCACAACCGGAATCGACTTTGACAAACCAAGAGCCGACTTACCCGGTTCGGTGCGTGTGGCTATCAACAGTTTCAACAGCCGGGGAATCCCCCTTCGGATGGAAACCCGCGATATCCTCTATCAACCCGAAAAACTTAAAGCATACAAATTCATTATTCTTTCCACCGCCGCCGGAATTCACGACGCCGATCGTCCCTATTCGCTAAGCTATATGAACGACTCGGAATTGAACATCCTACGAGATTTTGTCAAAAATGGCGGTATCCTCATTGCCGGCGATAATGTGGGGCGAAATGATTACGAAGGAAACGACCGTATCGTGGAAACCGGAACGCTAAATCCCGGCAACTATCCCTTGTCGGAAGTTTTTGGCGCCGTTCTGTCCGAAAAAAATTTCAAAGGATATGATTTGATTTCAACGGGTGGCCAAGAATGGTTTTTGAGCAAAAATTACGACTTATGGACCGTTTATCCCGACAGTTTGCTGTCAAATGAAACAAAAATCCTGGCATATTGGAAGAAAGGAAACGACAGCATACCCGCCTTGCTTCGAAATTCCTACGGAAAAGGCGCCGCTTGGCTATTGCCCGTATCCGATTTAATCAATCCCGTTCAAACCGGCGGATTCGTTTCCGTAAGTCAAATCGATAATCTTTACCGGGAAATCATCGATACCGAAACCGGAAAAATGCCGCGCATTTGGCCTTGGCCATTCGCCAAAGAAGCGGCTTTCGCCATGACATTCAATGACATGGGAAAGAAAAAAGAATACCGGCGCCTGCTCAACCAATTCGGCAACAATCCAAAAAAAATCGAATTTTTTGTTCACGGCAAATTAAATGATACGCTCCGGGAACTGCTTCTCAACCGGCATGTCAATCTTTCGACCACCGGCGAAAATTATTTACGTTTTTCCACTCTCGATTACGCGGATGCCACCCACGAATGGCTTGCCCCCGGCTTGAAGTGGAATTATCCTTTTTCAGGCATTCGCTTCCCTTTCACCGACCCTTGTTTTGCCGCCCTCCAATCCGCCGATTTGAACGGTTTTCTCTACGATAGTAGTATCAGCGCAGACGAACCCGCCAAAAGCACCGGCGTGTTTTTCCCTTACAATATCGCATATTCCGGAAAAGATTTTTATCGCGCTTCGAATATGTTGGAAATACCCCCTACCTTCCACGACGACTATTATTTCCTTAACGAATACATCACACAACACAAATTCAATCCACACACTTCAAAACTTATTGACATATTTGAACAATACTTACTCGATTATTGGTTTTTAAACATCAAACCCGTTCACGGACTAATGGTCTATCTCGGGCATCCCGGCATAACCGCTTATGACGAAAATACCATGCGCCCCTTACAAACATTGATTGATACACTCCAAAAACAAAACGTATGGTTTGCTTCGCCCCGTCAAATCGTTAATTACCGCAATGCCCTATATCAAACATCGATTCGTTATATAAAAAATGGAAACCGAGGCATCATCCAATGCCAACATCCGAACAAAATACCCGAAGGACTAACCGTTCTGCTTCCTTTCGAAGCGGACCATATTCAAGCCGAACAAATGAAAATCGAAATCCGCAAAACAGCGAATGCCACCTTCATAACGGTCAAATCCACCGGAAAAACGGGAAAAATCGCATGGGAAACGAAGGAATAACTAAATTTGTTGTATGAATTCTTTATTCGATTGGGAAAACATAGAAAAAAAAATACGCGAATTATCCGCATCCGGATCCGGAATAAATCAAAGCAAATTATTACCTTACCGCGATGAACTAATGCGGTTGTACCCCGATATTCAATTCCGGCCGGCCGCCGTTTTGGCACTTCTTTATCCTTTTGAAAACCATATTCATACCGTATTTATTCGTAGAAAAATATACGATGGCGTTCATTCCGGACAAATCGCCTTTCCCGGCGGAAAAAAAGAAGCCGGCGATCAAAATCTGTGGCAAACCGCCCTTCGTGAAGCCTCCGAAGAATTAAATATTCCATCCAAGGAAGTTAAATTTTTACGCCGCCTCACCAATATTGCCGTTCCCGTAAGCGCTTATATGATAACTCCGTTCCTAGGCTATATAACACACCGCCCCGAATTTAAACCCCAAATAAACGAAGTGGAAGAAATCATCGAATTTCCATTTATCCGACTGCTCAAACAACCCTGGAAAATCAAAAAAAAAGAATTTAACGGTAATTATTGGCCCGTTTATTATTTAGAAGTAAACGGGCATCACATTTGGGGAGCCACCGCCATGGTAATAGCCGAATTAAGGGATTTATTCGGGAATATGTCGCTTTTTTCGTAACTTCGTATTCTAATAAGTAGGAACGGAAATGCGGATTTTGAAAAATTTATTCAAAAAAGACCTTTTCGGGAACAATTATTTCCTCAAACATTTATTGGTATTTACACTCGGAATGATTTCCCGCCGTCGCTATCAAGGCTTTAATACACTACACATCGAAGGAATGGACATCCTCCGCTTCCTGCCCGACAGACAAGTATTGTTTATTTCCAATCATCAAACCTACTTTGCCGACGTAGCCGCCATGCTACATGTGTTTAATGCCGCTTTAAACGGGCAAAACGATCTCTCCAAACCTTTCAAATACCTACTCCATCCCAAATTGGATATTTACTACGTAGCCGCCAAAGAAACCATGGAATCGGGACTGCTACCCAAAATATTCAAACTCACCGGTGCCATCACCGTGGAACGTACATGGCGACATGCCGGAAAAGCCGTCAAACGACCCGTTAAATTTTCCGATGTAAGTAACATTGCCAAAGCCCTAAAAAGCGGTTGGGTTATTACCTTTCCGCAAGGTACTACTCGTCCGTTTAAACCCATAAGAAAAGGAACCGCACATATTATCAAACAAAACAAACCCTTGGTGATACCTATCGTAATCGACGGGTTTCGCCGCTCCTTCGACCGTAAAGGATTGCAAATCAAAAAACGTGGAATCCGGCAACAAATGATCATCAAACCCCCTCTCCCCATCGACTATGAAAACGACTCCAACGAAGAAATTGTAGAAAAAATCGCGCTAGCCATAGAACAACTCCCCGAAATCAAAAAACCCGTCCCCGCTAAGGAAAAGGAAAAACCGGTAATCGACGAAATATATTTTCATATTAAGGAATAATGAAAATCATTTGCATCGGACGAAATTACAAGGAACATATTCGTGAATTAAACAATACCGTTCCCGACGAACCGGTCATTTTCATGAAACCCGATTCCGCTTTGGTACCTAAACACAATCCCGTATTTTTACCGCCTTTCTCCAATAATATTCACTATGAAACCGAATTGGTGCTTCGCATCAACAAACTGGGCAAAGCCATCCCCGCAGAACGTGCCACGGAATATTTCGATACCATCGGTTTGGGATTGGACCTGACAGCCCGTGATCTACAACAAAAACTCAAATCCAAAGGCTTACCTTGGGAAAAAGCCAAAGCTTTCGATTTTTCCGCTGTTGTGAGTGAAACTTTCTTACCCGTTTCGGATTTTAAAAATTTAAACGATATTCATTTTAGCCTGAAAATAAACGGAAAAACCGTCCAAAAAGCCTCAAGTGCAGATATGATTTACGATTTCGCTCAACTCATTGCACATATTTCCCGATATTTTACCCTTCGCACAGGCGATCTCATCTATACGGGGACCCCCGCCGGAGTGGGAACACTACATCGAAATGATTTGCTAGAAGGATATATCGAAGACAAATTAATGTTTAAAAAACGTGTCAAATGAAAACGCCAAATCCGCAATCCCTCCCTGCCGGCATTTTAACCATCGGTGACGAAATCCTAATCGGACAAATCAACAATACCAACGCCACATGGCTGGCCCGCCAACTTACCGATACGGGATTCGAAGTCAAACGAATGCTTACCGTTGGGGATACACCGCCGGATATTCGCGAAGGACTAAATTACATGGAACACCACACCGGTTTTATCATTATTACCGGCGGATTGGGACCTACAAACGACGACCTGACCCGCGAAACCATTGCCGAATATTTTGGCAAACAACTAATCTACAAACCCGAAGTGGAAAAACATATCCGGCGACTATTCGCCCGCATGAACTATCCTTTCACCGATAATAACAAAAGCCAGGCAATGGTGCCGGACGGCACACGCATCCTTTGGAATTATTACGGAACCGCCCCCGGAATGTGGATTGAAAAAAACGGAAAAGTTTTCGTTTTCTTACCCGGCGTTCCTTTTGAAATGAAACATATTTTCAACGAAGAACTACGTCCCATACTTCAGCAAAAATATGCCCTTCCGGTTTTAGTGCGAAAAACGGTTACCGTCTTTGGAATCGGTGAAAGTCTGCTGGCCGATCGACTCAAAAACTGGGAAAAACAACTACCGCCGTTTCTACATTTAGCTTATTTGCCTTCCCCGAAACGCATCCGGCTGCGCATATCGGCACGCACCTTTGAACCGGAAAAAATCAAAGAAATTATCAACGAACAAATCGAAAAACTCAAAAACACCATTCCCGATTTGACCGTTAGTACGGAATATGAAAACCTGGCCCACGAAGTGCATAAAGTTTTGAAGGAAAAGCAAAAAAACCTTGCTGTAGCCGAAAGTTGCACCGGCGGTCACATCATGGCGTCTTTGGTGGATTTGCCCGGTGCTTCGCATTTTCTCAAAGGCGGTATTGTATCTTATGCAACGGAAATCAAAGAAAAAGTACTGCATGTTCCTGCCGAAATAATCAAAAAATACAGTGTAGTTAGCGAAGAAGTGGCACGTGAAATGGCCTTGCACGTTCAAGAAATTTTCCAATCCCATTATGCTATCGGTATCACCGGAAATGCCGGTCCGACAAAAAGCGATTCCGACGCTGAAGCGGGAACTTGCATTATTGCCGTAGCCGGACCCGAGAATCAAGTAACCGTTCAACGATTCCTCTTCGGCCAACCTCGCGAAAAAGCTATAAATAGAAGTGTATCCAAAGCTTTCGAATTATTATTACGTCAAATAAAAAGTCGAAAATAACCGGTATTATCTGGAAAAGTATAGGTGGAAGTTTATTGATGCAGCATATCAAAGTGAAGCCTTCTTTGTCGCGTCTCTACTCGACAACCCGGCAAATAGCGCATCGAATGTATATCGGATTTGGCTGAAATCGTAACTTTCTCTTGTGTAAAGTGGAGTAATTTTTTCATATTTTATTTATTTTTTATTAAATACTTGCAAATTTAATCAACTTCACTTTACACATTTTTTCGGGATAGTATCTACAATCATAATAAAAAAGGGGCTAACCTTGCCCGGTAGCCCCTTTGGTTATAAATAATCGGTAATAACTTCTTAAATCGACGGATCAGCCGGGGTATTGGGATTGTTGGCTTTTTCCGTTGAAGGATAAGGATAATAATTTCGCGAACGTTGTTTAGCACAATCCACAGGAGTTTGCACGCCGTTCAAATAATCGGGATAAATGCGTTTGTGTGCATTCCAACGTACGCCTTGCAAGAAGCATTCCGTAGCGTAATTGTAGAAAATTTGATCCAATACTTCTTGTTGGTCCGAAGCATTTCCCGTCCAAGGTCCGAGTCCTGCATTCACACCGAAAGGATCGTTGGTATCTTGACGCACTTCGTCAATCAAAGCAACGGCATTAGACAAATTTCCGCCGCCCATATGCGCATAGGCTTCGGCTTTCATCAATTTTACTTCATCAGGCAAGTAAACCGGGATGGGGGAAGTGGATGTCATCCAGAAACCGGCGACGAAACGTGTTTGATAACCGCAAGTTTCCGTATTAGGTCCCGCTTGCGCATCATCCACATAGAAAGCATAACGTTGATCACCGGCTTCCAATGTTATTCCCATATCCTTGATTGCTTTCCAGCGTTCGGAAGCACCTGCATCATATTGCACCAGCCAAATGGGATTTCTTCCGGTAGTAGAACCGTCGTAGGTCCAAACCGATGTAGAAGTTAAATCCACATTATTGGCCGAAGTGACGGCGTGTTGCCAATCACCCAATTCGAGATAGACACGGGTTTTGAAGGCATTAATCACATCCGTAATGGAGAAATTAGACGAAACCAAACCATTGATATATACGTCGCTTCCGGAAGAACCATTGAGGATATTCAATGCTTGATCGAAATTATCGATAGCCGATTGGAGTATTTCGGCATGGGAAGCAAACGTGGCATCATTAGCCGGACTATTATCAACGGGAGCTTTTTCCCAATACATTCCCAGATACATGTTCACCATACCTTTAAAGAAATAGGCATAGGCTTTAATGCCGTTTTTTTCAACATCATTAGGGAATGTAACATCATCGATATAAGTCAATATTTTTTCTGCAATACCACGTTCATACATCAAATTACGCCAAAGCGACGAAATACTGGTATTATCATCGGGCACACTACCCGATTCCAGTTCATTTTCGGTGGTATAAGTATTGGTTGCCCCGATTTCACGGGAAACCACACCAGGTCCTCTCACAATTTCATATAAGGAATAACGGGCAAAATGGTTGGTCATACCCAAAACAATTCCGGGATAGGCTTCCGGAGTTTGATAAACTGCTTCTTCGCTGAAGCTGTTATGGTTCTCAAATTCGGTCTTACATGCGCCTGCCATTATAAGCAATACAAAAGCCGAAACAAGTTTAATTATATTCTTTTTCATCGTCTTCTCGTTTTTAGAATGTTAATACTACGCTACCGGTATAAACACGAGGAATAGGAATACCTCCGAAATCTTGCGAACGTCCTACGTTGCTACGTCCCATATAGTTAACCTCGGGATCCATACCCCAATATTTATCGAAGGAAAGCAAATTACTTCCGCTCAAAGTAAAGCGAACGGATTTAATGGCCTTAAATGACGGTTTCCATTTGTATGAAAGCGATACTTCACGCAATTTTACAAACGAACCGTCTTCGAGGAAAGATTCCCAAATAAAGAACCGGTTAGCATACCAACCCGGATTTTTGGTTCCGTCTTGAACCAACTGCAATTCTTCACCGTAATACTGACCGATCGGGAAACGATAAGCCATACGTTTATCCCAATCCAATACATCAAAACCTTGAACGGCTTCTACGACTAAACGCAGGCTGAAATTTTTATAACGGAACGTTTGTGCCAGTGAAGCGATATAATCGGGATTGGGATCGCCGACAACTTTTTTCAACAATTTTCCGGTAGGTTGACCGGTGTTGGGATCAAAATCTTGCACGGGTGTTTCGGCGAATCCGTCACCGTCTTTGTCTTCATAATGTCCGCGCGCACGTTGCGGGTTTCCGTTGGCATCTAATACCCAATTACCGTTTTCATCGGTTGCATAATAATAAAGATAGAACGCACCCAAGGGTTGACCTTCTTGAACAACTGAAGTTCCTCCGAAACCGGCCACTTGAATACGGAATCCCGGGACGTCATACACGCGGTTTTTATTTTTGGAGAAATTCGCTTGAATATCCCATGAAAAATCGGTGGTTTTTACGGGTGTTCCGCGTAAGCTCAATTCAATACCTTCGTTGATCATGGAACCTACGTTTTCATAACGGCTTCGGAATCCGGTTGAAGGAGCCAATACGCGGTTCATCACCAAATCCTTCACGTCTTGTTTATAGTAGGTGAATTCGATTCCCAAACGGTTATCAAATGCGGACAAATCGAATCCGGCCTCCATTTCCTTGGTTCTTTCGGGACGGATATCTTTGTTTCCGTCTGTGGATTTAGGCAAATAAGTCGTTTGGCCCAAGTAGGTTCCCGCATCGTAGAGGGTTCCCAAATAGGTATAGTTCAATGAAGGGGAATCCAAAACGGACAAGTTACCGGCTTCGCCGTACGCTGCTCGAATTTTAAAGTCGTTAATCACATCACCTATATTCCCGGCAAACCAATCCATCTTGGAAGGAAGGAATGAGAAGGAAACTTTGGGATAGAATTGATTTCGTTGGTCACGTCCAAAGGTGGAGGCCCCGTCCATACGACCGGCCAGAGTCAAATAAAAGATTTGATTGAAATCGAAAACTTGTTGCACGTAACCTCCCCACAACGAACGTTCGTATATACCGTTAGCAGTGGCATTATCACCGTTGATGACTTGAACGTTGTCGAAAATAGGTAGCTCGCGTTGCGACATATAGTAGGAATCCAATCTTCTGTAGAGGTAATTGTATCCTACTCCGGTCGTCGATTTTATTCCGTCCGTAATGTTAAAGGTATAGGAAGCGTCCAAGTTGGAGTTCATTATTCTTACGAAGGAATTGGATTTGGATAAGCTTCCGTTTTTGTCGCTGGTAAAGCCGTAAGGCAAGCGGAAGTGTTGTTTGGTGGCGGCGTTATCGTAACCGAAATTATATTTAATGTTTAATCCTTCCAATGGCCTGATATCGAATTTGATGTTGGAAATAACACGGTTTGTATTAATCTTAATATCGGTCAAATCGATAGCTTCATACGGGTTACCATACCATTGTTGAGCACCGCTACCGGAATAATCCAAATACATCAAACCGCCGTTGGGATCGGATGATGATACCTTTTTAATAATAGGATACACGCCGCGATCATTGGCATGAGGGCTTACCATGTTATCACCGAACAAATATCCGATCATCGGGTTGGCTACCCAACCGTTACCGAACGGTATTTCACGCGAGGTGGTATTGGCAAAATAGAGCATTCCCTCAACATTCATCCACTTGTTAAGTTTTTGATTCAAACGCAAGCGGAAGTTTTGACGTGAAAAATTGGTATTGCGCAAAACGCCGTCATTTGAAAGAACGGCACCGCTCAAAACATACTTGGTGGTTTCTGTTCCGCCTTTCACTTCCACTGAATTGTAATAACCTTGGGCTTTACGGAAAATATAATCTTTACCCCAATCATAACGGCCCAACTTGGTTCCGTTTACTTCATCGGGAATGGATTCGATTGTTCCAGAATTGGTGTTTTTATATAGCATTACCGTATTGAGCGGTTTATATTTACGCACTTCATTGAAGTTGTATTTACTGGTTACGGTTATTGTAGGCGCTCCGGACTTACCTTTTTTGGTAATAATATTGATAATACCGTTGGAAGCGATGGAACCGTATATGGCCGAAGCGGCAGGTCCTTTCAAAACTTCAATGTGATCGATATCGTCCATATCGATATCCACCAAAGCATTTTGACTATGCGAACCCAATCCGCTAATACCTCGGTCTTCGTTGTTAACAATCACACCGTCGATCATGATTAACGGTTCAGAACTTCCCAAAACAGTACTCGGTCCTCGAAGGCGGACGCTAATGCTTCCGTCGGGAGATCCGTTGTTTCTGGAAATATATGCGCCGGGAACTTGTGCTTGCAAGGCTTCGGTGACAGTGGTTACTTCACGATTACCCAAATCTTCGGCCTTAATGGTTTGCAGGGTAGAACCCAACTGCTTTTTGGTGGCATTTCCAGAAACTCCCGTAACGACAACTTGATCCAAACCAACGGCATCTTGTTCCAACACAATGACCACTTTGTCGCTTTTTACTTCCACTGTCTTGGATTTATAACCAAGATAGTTCACCTTAATGTGGTTACCGTAGGCCGCATCAATGGTAAACTTACCATCGAAGTCGGTTACCGTACCGTTTCCGGTTTCCACAATCATCACATCGGCTCCTGGCAAGGGTTCGCCGTTGTTGTCTTTAACAACGCCATGCACTTTCACTTGTTGCGCCGTTAAAGTGAAATTCCATAGCAGAATTGCTACAATCAACAATCCTAACCTTCTCACTGAGTTCACTTTCATAATATTGAGTTTTATAAGTGTTCGTTTTCCTACCATTTATACAAATTGGCCCCCCAGGTAAATCCGCTTCCGAATGAAGCCTGAACGAGTATATCCCCTGTCTTGAATTTACCCTGTTCCCAAGCTTCTGTCAATGCAATGGGAATGGAAGCGGCCGTAGTGTTGCCGTACTTTTGAATGTTACTGAAAACTTGATTGTCGCTCAAGCCTAATTGTTTTTGCACGAATTGTGTAATTCGCAAATTGGCTTGATGCGGAATGAACATATCGATATCATTAACACTTAAACCTGCATCCTTCAAAGCTTCTCCGATAGCTTCCTGAAAACGCACAATGGCGTGTTTAAATACATAATTTCCGTTCATATACGGATAATAGGAAATATCTTCGGGATTTTTCGATGCGTTTTCAATGACTTTCGCCGTAGGCGTGCGACTTCCGGGATTTTCCACCCATAATTCTTTGGCGTATTTTCCTTGGGAATGTAAGTTGTGTGCCAAATATCCGCGTGATGTATCCGAATCACGTGTCAAAATCATAGCGCCGGCTCCATCTCCGAATAAAACCGCCACGCCTCTTCCTCTTGTCGAAATATCCAAACCGGTGGAATGCACTTCGGAACCGACAACCAACACATTTTTATACATACCCGTTTTAATAAATTGATCGGCTACTGCCGTTGCATATACAAAGCCGCTACACTGATTCCTGACATCAAGGGCTCCCACATTGGGTATTCCCAATAAATCCTGCAACAAAACACCCGAGCCCGGAAAAAAATAATCCGGGCTCAATGTGGCAAAAATGATAAAATCGATTTCTTCGGGTTTCATTCCGGCACGTTCCAAAGCTTGCATAGTGGCTTTGTATGCCATACCGGAAGTGGTATTTCCATCGCCTTCCTCCACCCAGTGACGCTCTTCAATGCCGGTTCGCTCCCTGATCCATTCGTCCGATGTATCCATGAAACGTGTCAAATCATCATTAGTGACTACCTTTTCGGGTATGTATTTACCTAATCCTACAATCTTGGAACTATACATAATTAAGGTCGAATTCTAATTTTCAATGCGTAAATATATTATTTTTTTTTCAAATAAACTTTGTCTTCTTGCCACTTCTTAGAAAAATTGTGGAAAAATAAACCTCTCTAGCCTAAACCCGCGATTATCTTCCTTTTTATTCGTGTTTCTTGCGATAAAACAATGTATTTATTCCGGACATTTCGAGAGAAAAAGCTAGCCTCCGCCGGGCAAAAAAAAGAGACCGTATTTAACGGTCCCTCGATTATTCATTTTTTCCTATCCATTTTATAATTATTGCGTTTTCTCCTTATAAGCTTTGATTAACAATTTTAAATCATCGTCAAAGCCTTCGGCAATCATATTAAAGATAACGGGTTTATAATTGACCTTTTTTACATCGGTGGTTTTGACGATCGGTTTCATTTTATTTTTTAACATTTCGAGCATCATAAGCATGGTATCGTCGTTCTGATCCCATGACTCGAGGTAACTTACTCCTTCTTTAATTTTATTCACGGAATCGGCATAGCGGTCTGCAATACTGGTATTGATAATATTGGCTTTATTCGCCATAAAATAAAGATTCATACGCTGAAACATCACCCGGGTTTCCGCCGCCACTTTAACGATTTTAGCCAAATCTTTCTTGGTCCGTTTTAAAATCATTTCCGCTATCGACTCGGCTTCTTTTTGCAAGTCTTCCAGCTTATCCAAAATTTTAGCTGCTGCTTGACGTTCATATTTAGTCTTTAAAATTTTATTTACATACAACCAGGTTAAATTTAATTTCTGCAATTCGATGTTAATCTCGTCATCCAAATCCGCGTCGATTAATTTGACCAATCCGTCATTAAACCTGTCTATATACTCGATTTCTTTGTTTTTGTATTTTTCCTCCGTAGGGTATAAACTGGACAAGATGTAATAACTCCCAATCTTTTGTGAAAGTGTCCTCAATTCCTCTATTTCATCAATGATATCGGCGGTAGTGTTAATTTGTTGTGCGACAGCACCCATCAAGGGTATCAATGCCATCAGGACAAAAACGTTAATTTTTCTTTTCATATTGCTGAATAATTTGAAGTTACAAAGTTATTAATTTTAATTTAAATACAAATCCCTTAATAAACGGACTTTATTTCCCTCGGGGGATTTTCCTTTCTTCATGGTCTGTCCTTGTAATACGCTCAGGTATAACATCACTTTTCGTATTTCATCATCGGACATAAAACTTTTGTATGCTATCATTATGGTTCCCTTTCGTCCTTCTTTAATAATGTTAAAAATATCTTCATCGGATTGGGCGTATTTCCAATAATCATCCGATAAATTGGGTCCTACAGTACCTTCGCCGTATTTTCCGTGGCAACTGAAGCATTTGGACATAAAGATTTTCATGCCTTCCGCTACATCCTGTTCTTTTTTTCGGTTTAATAGCTGAAACGGTGAACTGACATAGATTTTTCCGCCGTGCTTGACTCCTTCAAAACTGACGGTTAATATTTTTTTATTATCCAATACAAGCGGTACATAGACCACAAAAGTATTTTTTTTATCGTCTTTATACAGGATAAAATAATTCAACGCTTTGGCTGTTGCGATATTGCCTAAGCCTTTCATTTGATCAAGCACGGTAAATGCCGACGACATAATATCTTGATTTACGGTTTGTTTTAAATTCGGGTCGATAAATTGCAACAATCCGTCGGTATTTTCCTTGAGTAAGGTCATGGTAACTTGTACGGCAAAGGCACGGTCGTTAAGTGACACTTGAGCAAAAATTATTTGCCAATAAATCAAACCTAATATCAACAGTTTTTTTTTCATGAGTTCAATTGTTTTTTGGGGAGTTAATTTCGTAAATCAAATTTCGGGCTTTGCCCAATTTATCAATAATGAAGAGGATATAGCGCATATCCACCATAATATTGCGGCAAATTTTCGGGTCATAGAACAAATCCGACATGGTGCCTTCCCAAACTCGGTCGAAATTCAATCCAACCAATTCGCCGCTGGCATTCAAAGCAGGGCTTCCGGAATTACCTCCGGTAGTGTGAGCGGTACCGAGAAAATTCACAAGAACTGTCCCTTTCAAGGCATATGGACCGAAATCTTTTTTCTTATATATATTAATGTATGACTCGGGTAAATCGAATTCGTAATCGCCGGGAATGTATTTTTCAATGACCCCGTCAATGGTGGTGAAAGGTTCATAATGCACGCCATCTCGCGGATCGTATCCTTCCACTTTGCCGAAGGTCACGCGTAATGTGCCGTTGGCATCGGGATTGAACCGGGCTACCGGGTTGAGTTCCATTTGTAGTTTCAAGTATTTCCTCATAAGGCGATTAACGTCTGCTTGTGCGGATTGATAATCGGGATTTATCTTTCCGTTATATTCAAAAAGCAAAGCCTGTGCCAAACTCACTCCGCTATCGTTTTTTATAGCACTTTGCAGGTCGCTTAATTTTAAATCAAGTAATTTTTCCATTCGCTTCCGGTCGGTCAGAGCTGAATTTTGCATCATCCAATCGGCTGTTTGTTCGGGAATCAAATTTTTAAATATACCGGGCAGATAAGCTTCGGGCATGTTTTCTTTCAGCATTTTTGTCATGGCAATAAACAACTCCTTCTCTACCCTTTTATCGCTATCCTTGAATGAGGACAAAATACGCCGCCTTTGTTCTTCGGAAAGTTTTTCGTCCGATACTTTTTGCAATGCAATCGACAGAAGAAAACCACGCTGCATCCAAGGATTATTCAAATATCCGGCTTCTATGAACACGTTTCTTGCCAATTCCGCAGGCAATAATTGTTCGTATGCATTCCGTAAACTATCGAGAATAGCCTTGTCGGAAGCGGAATAATTTTTGTTTTGCATCTGTGTGCGAAAAAGTTTTTCGAGATATTGCTTGTTTTCAATGGCATGAGCACGTGATATGCCTACATTTTCGCCCTTCCATTTTTTCCAATAATTGGCCACGCGCGCAAATTTTGCCGTATATTTCAATTTTAATGTATCGTTGCTACGCATATATTTACCCAATATTTCCAAAGCTTTGTCACGAATGGCAATACGCAACGGATTGACTTTTTCTACGATTTGACGAATCCGGAACGATGGTAAATATTCCTGTGTTTTCCCCGGAAAACCGTAAACGATAATCAAATCGCCTTTTTTGACACCGTTAAGGCTGACTTTGAGATATTTTTCCGGTCGATACGGTTTATTATCCGGGCTGTATTCTGCAGGGCGATTGTTTTTGCCGGCATAAATTCGAAACAAGGAAAAATCGCCGCTATGGCGGGGCCACATCCAATTATCGGTATCGGCACCGAATTTTCCTATCGCCGAAGGAGGCGCTCCCACCAATCGGATATCCTTAAAGGTTTCTTCCACAAAAGCATAATATTTATTCCCGTAGAAAAACGATTTGACCTCGACATCCTGCCAAGGTTTCCTGCTCATATTTTTTTTCACTTTTTGAATATTGGCGTCCACTCTGCTTTGCCGTTCTTTCTCCGGCATATCGTTTGTGACGCCTTCCAAGACACTATCGGTTACATCGATAATTTTTCGCACAAAAGTCACATACATTCCCGGATTGGGTAATTCTTCGTCGAAAGATTTCGCCCAGAAACCGTCTGCGACATAATTGTGTTCCAATGTAGAATGGGCTTGGATGGCGGAATATCCGCAATGGTGGTTGGTCAAAATCAAACCGTATGGAGAAATCACTTCTCCGGTGCAACCGCCGTTGAATTGCACAATGGCATCATTGAACGAAGGCTTGGCGGGATCGTATAAATCGTTTTTTGAAAAACGGGCACCGCTTTCCACCATAAGCGAATAGGCAAAATTCGCTTCCGAAGGAATCCACATACGGTTTTCCTGAGCATGGCTCAAATTAGCGAAGCCCAAGACTATCAATAAAAAGAAAAATATTTTTTTTCTAAAATTCATATGCATTTATCATTTACGATATTTCAAATATAGGAAAAATTGTTTTTTCTTTAATGGCTATTCGGGTATAATTTGCTATATTCGTGCCAAAAATCATAAAAATTGGAACCGATTATCAAAAGCGATTTGATGACATTCGGTGTTTTGGCCGGATTATTAGGATTGATTTTTTATACTTCGGGACTGAAATCCCGTTTTTTTAAGACTTTCTATACCGTTGTTCCCGCATTATTTTTAGCCTATATGTTGCCGGCAGCATTAACGGCGCTTCATATAATCGGTCATTCGTGGACGATACACACGGATCACGGAGATACGGTTTATCATTCCCGGCTATACTGGATTGCTTCACGGCTTTTGTTGCCTGCGGCTTTAATTCTATTTACATTAAGCATTGACCTGAAAGCTATCATGCGTTTGGGCTGGCGTGCTTTGCTTATGTTTTTCACCGGAACCGCGGGAATCATCATCGGGGCGCCGCTTTCGTTATTCCTTGCCGCGCAGATTTTTCCGGATTTATTAAAACCCGAAGGGTTTGACGCCACTTGGCGAGGTTTGGCAACATTAGCCGGTAGCTGGATTGGCGGTGGAGCCAACCAAACGGCGATGCTGGAAATTTTTAAATACAATCAGCAATTATACGGCGGCATGGTGTTGGTGGATATTTTAGTGGCGAATTTATGGATGGCATTATTACTCATCGGTATCAATTATAATGACAAAATCAATCGTTTTTTTAGGGCGGATACTACGGCTATCGACGAATTGAAAGCAAAGGTGGAAGCATTCGATCGCGAAACACAACATATTCCTACGCTTCGCGAATACATGATGATTTTGGGGTTGGTTTTTTTTACGGTGGCTGTTGCCTATGGAGCATCCCAATGGATTTCGGAGGGACTAAAAACGCATTTTGAAGTGATTCGCGATCCTAAATCGGCTTTTTCATCCTTAGGATCGCCTTTCTTTTGGCTCATCAGTTTGGCAACCGTTGCAGGAATTTTGTTTTCGTTTACTCCGGTTAAATTACTTGAAGGTGCCGGCGCTTCCAAAATCGGAAGTGTATTTATTTATTTTTTGGTTGCCTCCATTGGCATGAAAATAGATTTGGCACGTATGGGGGATATTCCCGGATTGATTACCGTCGGATTGATTTGGATGGCTATTCATGCGATTTTAATGATTATCGTAGCAAAAATTTCTCGTTCGCCATACTTTTTTCTTGCAGTAGGCAGTCAAGCCAATGTGGGCGGAGCGGCCTCGGCACCGGTTGTCGCTTCGGCATTTCATCCTGCTTTGGCCAGCGTAGGTGCATTATTGGCGATTTTGGGTTATGTTGTGGGAACTTATGGCGCATTGGCGGCGGCACAATTGATGGCATGGGTTACGGATTGGTTACAGTGAAAATAAAAAATAATAACGAGCATGAAAAAATTAAATCGTTTGATTTTGATATTGATTATGATTTCCGCTTGGAATTGTCAAAACGAGAGAATTTCCAAGAGTATTGAAGGGGACATCTACGGCTTAAAGAAAGGCACCGTTTACTTGAATTTATTCCGGGGCGACAGTTTGATTCCGGTTGATAGTCTCAGGCTCAAAGGAACCGGTCATTTCGTGTTCAAAACCGATACCGTTTCGCCTCAACTTGCCGTTATCACCGTCAAAGAATTACCGGATGCTTATCTTATGTTTTTTATCGATGACACTTTGATGAAAATTTCCACCGAATTGAAAAAAATGGGTTTGAAAAAACGTATCGAAGGAGGAATCAATCACCGTTATTGGGAAGCATACCAAAATATGGTCAAGCAAATGAACGATAAACGCTTGGATGTAATAAAACAAAAATGGGAAGCGGCCAAAAACAATGACAGTGTCCGGCTAAAGGAAGCGGAAGATCAGTTGATTTCCATTGAAAAACGTTTCAAATATTTCGCTTATCATTTTGCGGCCAAGCATGCACAATGGCCTGTGGGTGCTTATGTGGCATGGGAAAATTTTAGAAATAATCAAACGGTGCTTGACAGTTTGTATCATCGTTTTTCGCCCGAAGTTCGCCGGTCGGTTTACGGAAAATATATCGCCGGAAAAATCAATAAATAATTTTCAGTGTTATTATTTCTCCTGCGGCCACTCCTTAAAGAATCGCTTTAAAAAAGCCTCCATAAAAGCATGCCTTTCCCGCGCCATTCGTTTGGCGGTTTTAGTATGCATTAAATCCTTCAATTTCAAGAGTTTATCGTAAAAATGATGAATGGTTGAACGGTTATATTTTTTATATTCCTCCTTGGAAGTAATGGGTTCCAAAGGCACTTCGGGATCAAAAATAGGATTATTTTTATATCCGCCGAAATGAAAAGTCCTGGCAATACCGATGGCACCCATGGCATCCAGGCGGTCGGCATCGCGAACAATAAACAATTCAAGTGAATTGAATTCTTGTTTTTCAAAGGAATTTTTGAAAGAGATATGACGAATGATTTGTTCAACATGATGAATAATAGCGGGGTCTAAATTCAAAGATTGCATGAAAAGTTTGGCTTTTTGAGGGCCTATTTTTTCATTTCCATTATGAAATTTGGCATCGGCTATATCGTGCAAGAGTGCGGCTAGCATGATGACACGCAAATTTCCGCCTTCGACACGAGCAATTTTATGTGCATTATGCCAAACGCGCAAAGCGTGCCAATAATCATGTCCTTTTTCGGTGTTTTTTAATTCCCGCTTCAGAAATGAAAGCGTCCGCTCCAATAATTCATGCTCATTCATGCGCCAAACTTTTAAACAAAAGTTCGGCAGAAGCGGGATTAGTAGCCAACGGTACATTGTGGACATCACACAAACGCATCAGCATGGAAATATCGGGTTCGTGAGGATGCTTGTCCAAAGGGTCGCGAAAAAAAATCACCATTTGTGTTTTGCCTTCGGCCACGCGCGAGGCAATTTGTGCATCACCGCCCAATGGACCCGAAAGCAAACGTTTTACTTTCAAGCCGGTTTCTTCAATGTATTTTCCGGTTGTCCCCGTAGCAATAATATTAATATTTTTTTGTTGCAAAATATCCTTGTGATCCATAATAAAACGCACCATTTCGGGTTTCTTTCCGTCATGAGCAATAAGTGCAATTTCCATAAAATCAGTCGATTAATTTGAGTTTTTAATTTCTTTGACGATAAAAAAGCCGTCGCTACCTTTCTTTTGGTATAGCGGCATAAGCATAAAACCGGACATTGAAGTGAAGACAGGTTTGCCGTTTTGTATGGCTACTTCTTCGTTTTCTGCAATGGCCTTAAAATTATAGTATCCGGGATGCATCCGGTAATGATGATAATCTTTGAGTTTATGATGATAAACCATTTCCAAACGATGCGGCAAATCTACAGAAAGATCGACCAAATACCGCTGCATCGGTTTTACATGCGGAAAATCATCACTTGAAATAACATCGAAATACCACATCATCAGCCAAATGGCGCGTTCCAAATTATCCGTTGCTTCCGGGGTATTATGCTTTCCGCCCTCAAAGACCAAACTCAACATTCCCTTTTCTCCGTAATAGTTCAAAGCCGTTTCGGGCAAAGACTTGGCCAATTTTTCAATAAATGGAATACCGAAACGCCGTGCCAAGCGTTCACTTTTTAAATTTTCGGCGGGAATACAAAAAATCCCCGAATCGGCGGAAAAAGTGTGCAAATCAAGTAACGCGCAATGTTCATAGGCGCCTTCGCAAATATCATCAATAAGCGCTTGCAGTTCAATAAATTCCTTAAAATCATAAGCGCCGTTATGCGAATGCAAATAGCGATCGCTCCAAATGCGATTAAGGTCTATATCTACAAAACGTTCGTTATTTTTCAAAGCTTTCAGATTGCCCTTCAAAAAATAGACGCGTTTTTTTAATAAGTGTTCTTTATCCTTCAATTTTCCCAGAACACGCTCAATGGCTTCCAATCCGCTTTTTTCATTCCCGTGCATTCCGCCGATTACGATCAGTTTTTCCAGGCTTTCGGGACCAACGGCGGCTATGAGATGTTCTTGCTTCATCAATACTTTCCGTTTTTTCAGAATGCAAATTTATAATTTCTTTACAAAAGATAACACCCGAAAAAATGCTCCCTTCAGGAAAACTATCCCATATGAAAAGCTAACAAAAAAACGGATAACCGGTTTTTTCAGGCGAAATCCTCACAATCTGTTAAACAAGCGCTTGCTCAGGTGAAAAAACTCCGTTTCCGTAAGCATACCCACCAATTTTCCGTTCTGCACCACCGGTAGCGAACCTATTTTGTTGACATCCATCAAATCCACGGCTTCTTTCAATTTTTTGTGCGGTTCTATGGTAATGGGGTTTTGCAACATAATATCCTTAATCCGCAAATCTTTGAAGTTATTATTCAACGCCATTTGGCGCAATGTTTTCAAAAGGTTTCTTGCACTAACCAATCCTACAAATTCTCCACGGTGATTCTCCACGGGAACGTAGCGCAGTTTTGCCCAATTCATCATATCGGCAACCAAATCGACGATATCTTCGGGATGAACCGAAATGACGTCCGTATTCATCACTTCTTCCACCAAAAGTTGACTCGGATGCCAATGTGCCAATTCCTGCATATCGGGCAATTTCCATTGATGAACGGGAATTTCGTTTTCTTGATTTTTGATGGTATTAGCCGTAATCAGGGTCATGATTTCTTCACGCGAAGCCGATTCTTCGAATTTTTCATAAGTTTCAAGCATCCACTTGGCGCCGTTCTGCCCCGATTTCACACGCGATTGAATAATGTTTAAATAACGTTCGATATCCCCGGGGTCGATTCCGCGATATTCCAAGCCTTTCCTTGCAACGGGCAATAATTCTTGTATAATCAAATCGTCGATATAATATTTCTTACCGTTGAACCAGGTAAATTTTTTGGATAATCCGCTACGCGCCGCCGAATAGAAATTTTCCTTGGCATGTTCAAATCGCATTAATTTTCGCACATCGTCGATTTCATGCGCATATCCTTCCATCAATCCCAGCCATAATGCGGCGTTTGCCATTTCATCGGCAACGGTGGGTCCGGCCGGAAACATCCGTGCCTCGATTCGTAAATGAGGCTTTCCATTGGGTGAAATACCATAAACCGGACGATTCCAGCGATAAATGGTCGAATTATGCACCGTTAATGCCTTCAATTGCGGCACTTTTCCTTGCTTGACCATTTCGAGACTATCGTACGGAATTTCGGCGCCCAACAAAACACGATAGCGTAAAATATCTTCTTTGAATATATCCAAAATACTTTCATTGATCCAATTGGTGCCGAAGGTCACACGCGGATGCCGGTCTCGAATGTGTTCGCTGCTCACCCGCGTATCAATGGCTTGTTGAAACAATGCAACCCGCGTTTCATTCCATAAACGTTTACCGAACAAAACCGGCGAATTGACGGCAACCGCCATCACGGGTCCTGCAATGGCTTGGGCAATATTATAACGATGCGTAAATTCATCGGCCGACACTTGCAAATGCACCTGAAATCCCGTATTCGCCGCTTCAATCAATCCGTCTTGCAATTTTATATTTAATTCGTCAATACCGTTAATATTTATAATGAATTCCTGCCCCCTCAATTCACGCAACGCGTCCATCAAGGCAAAATACCGGTCAATCGGCGTAATATTTTCCCGTTCCACATCAAATTTTCGAACGGTAGGTAAAATTCCGGTTAAAATAATATCGGCATCTCTTTCGCGAGCAAAACGACGAATACGCGATATATCATCCAAAATTTCCGCCTCGATCAACGAAAGCGATTTACCGGAAAAAAGCTGTGGTGTGACATTCGTCTCCAGATTAAACCTCGCCAATTCCGGACTCAAATTTTCCATACCCAGTTGTTCGATAAATATTTGATTTTCGGGCAAAGGTTTATAATTTTTATCCACCAGACAAAATTCCTGCTCCGCCCCGATATGAACATTCTCCTGCTCAAACCAACCTTCATCTATCATATATTCCAATGCCTGAACATCACGCAACAAATAACGCGTAAACTTGGCGATTTCTTCCGCCGACTTGGCTTTGTGCACGTTAAAATCTCCCATAAAACAAAAGCTGACAAATTTCAGCTAAATTATAAAAAATTTATTTATTTACATGACTAATAACATACTCCACTCAATAAAACACAGGATTTTGTTTCAATGCTAAAAATATTTTTCTATCTTTGAAAAAAAAAACGATTATGATAGTTACAACCACCGAACATGTACCCGGAAGAGAAATAGATGAAATTCTCGGTATTGCCCGCGGAAGCACTGTAAGAGCAAGAAATTTCGGAGCCGATTTTTTGGCAGGCTTGCGTAATTTTGTAGGCGGGGAAGTCAGCGAATATACCAAATTACAAGCACGTTCACGCGAACAAGCGCTTCAAAGAATGATAGAAGACGGTCGCCGCATGGGTGCCGACGCCATAGTGAACGTCCGCTTCACCACATCCATGATTATGCAAGGCGCCTCTGAAATCCTTGCATACGGAACTGCGGTTAAACTCAAATAAATCAATGGAATTCATTCCTTTATTGATTATTATGCTCTACGGACTTTTGGGAATAATTACCATTGTTTTGTTGATATACGTCATCATTGACCGTATCAATACCAAAGAAGACTTTGAAAAAAGGGACAACTAACCGTTGTAATTTTTTATGCACCAGCCCCATTCGAGGGGTATGGTGAAACAACATCAAGGCAGAATGACCAATCTGGCGGGGGTAGTTGAATAATGACGTTTTAATAGACTACGATTCTTAAACGGTATTACGAATAAATTTTAATTTATCTTGTAAGCACGGTTTATAATACCGTCAAAAATTTGAATCCGCTTGACAGATGTCGAATCATTTAATCGGGCATTGAACTTTGCTTTGATGAACAAAGTCGAATCATCCAGGAGTTCCCAGTGTTCTACAAAAAAAGATCCGGATGAATCGGTGCTATAATAATCGATAGTATCATAGTAGAGTGATGCACAAATCATATAAGGTTTGTCATAGGCCAATTGCCCGTTGTCAAACGGATATTGCAAGATATAATGTCCCGGATGAATTTGTGAACCGGGGAGGAATATGCTCAATTGATACCCGGCAAAACCGTCGATTAATAACCAGCCGTTTGCTTGTCTGTTGACTGAGAAAAAGGCCTCATGATATTGTATTTTGTTCGAATAATATAGATAATAGGACTCTAAATAACCTTTGGCATCCCATCGCAAAATCTTTTCTTTTACTAAGATAGGATGGCAAGTGGTTAACATGGCCATAATCAATGTAGGGAATATTAAGTAAAAAATAAACCTTTTCATAACATTGAATTTTAGTTATCGGTTCCAATAACCGTCCAGAAAAAATATCCGTTTGACAAATGGACTTCCAAGGAATCGTTTGCCAAATGAAAATCAAAAATACCCGTAATCAATTGGTGATGCGCCGTGGTATCGAAATCCAAAATCCGCAAATAAGCGGGTTTGTCGGACCGGGAGTAAAACGTAGAGTAGCAACATGCATTATAAAATATGAAATTATTGCCGGTAAGTGTTGAGTCGGAGAAATCCCCGAAAGTATAGGTTCCCGGCCCGTGAAAATCCTTAACCCTGACCACCAGGTTCAAATCATAATCATTTACCAGGATTTTTAGAATCGAACCGGCATATTGAAACCTGACCGGAATTTCCCTGTCAACGGGAATGACAGGTTCGCCGTCTATTTCGAAATAAAATTTGTTGGTAAAAAGTTCATTGGCACTGTATGAAGGTCTTTTCATACAACCGCCTAAAAAAAGAATGAATACTATGAAACCGGCAAGAAAACGAAGGTATTTCATAAAGTTCGCATTTAATTAAAAATCATATAAACCAATTGGATTTCAACAGCCGAAATTTTGTAGCCCCACGAAGCTTCTCCAAAAGTTAGCATAACACTCCATTTAGGGCGAAACCGGTAATGGGCGGAGATGTAGAAAAAGGAGAAGAAACTTCTCATGGGCCATAAAATAACAGTGGAATGCCGGTTTTCATAAATCTTTTTTCGATTTTCGTAAATCCGATAACGAACGTAATTGCCACTCCTTAACGTTGTAGGATAATAAACGCCTCCTTCGATACTCCAAGAACGAAAACCGCATTCAAAACCCATATACAACCTCGATCGGTTAATTATCAAAGCATCCTCATAAACATAATTTCCGGATTTATAACGGCTGACCGCTTTCCATGAGGCTAATAACAAACCGGTATTGAAATTCATGTATCCGTTAAAAAAATTTCGTGCGACCAAAAAACTCACATGAAAGCCGCCCGCCAAACCCGGAGCCAATCTTGTGGTTCTATATATCTTGTTGAATGTCCAGCCGAATGAAGTGCCTGCAGAAAGTTTTACATTTACGGGAGGCAATCGATCTCCTTTTTGATTGACATTCGTTGTATCTTGCTGGGCAGGTACCGGTGAAAGGCACAATAATACAAGCAAAATACTTAAACGGAATTTTTCAAACATGTTGTTTCTCTTATAAAATCAAATTTAAGCATTTTCTAATAATTAAAAAAGAGAAAGAAAAAAGTATGGAAACGGAGGAAATGGAGTGAAAGAGTTTATTTCCTGTTTTCCGCGTCGGGTCACCCAAAATAATTATGTTTTCGGAAAAGATATGTTTGGATTTTACTTATACATTCATTTCCAAACAAAAGTATTTTCTTTTTTACTTTTTCCTTGATGAAAAAGTAACAAAAAATCAAGGCTGATAATCAATCACACGCATCCTTTCGGTGATAAAATGCGTCTTTTTCGCTTACCCGGCGTCGAAAATGCCCGTTTATAGCAGTGGCTATTACTTGCGCTTCCCTCCTTGATTAATCGAAAAATCCTAACATTTTCTCCTTTCAAAAAGATGCATGTCATTGCGTATTCGATGTTTCCACGCGCCTTTTCCCGCCGGCGTCCGGCCCGCATTTATGCCGGGCCAACGCGCCTATCCACCTTATGGCGGATTAAAGTTTTGATCAATCATTGCGCGAGTTTTGTCTTTCAATGAATATTTTTTTGAACTGCGTATTACTTAACCGCCTAATTAACTAATAATAAATCGAAGGAAGTTGTTGAAAAGTTGAAATTTCCTTGTGGAAAATAAGTCTTGTTGTTAAAAGTATTTCAAATCCTGTAAAATCTTATCGGTAATTTGCAAGAATAAATGTTAAAACGAAGTTTCGGAAAAAAGCTAAAAATTCGTGTCCATTTGTGAAATTCGTGGCAAGAAAACAAACCACGAATTACACGAATTATCACGAATATAAAAAGGAAAAAACTAGAGTTATTCCCACCGGACAAGTGTGCAATTCGTGGCGAAAAAATAAACCACGAATTACACGAATGAACACGAAGAAAAAAGGAAAAATTAGTGAAATACGTGAAATTCGTGGCAAAAAAATAAACCGCTAATTACACGTTTACCCTGTGGGAATTACACGAATTATCACGAATAAAAAGGAAAACGGAAAACATGACAAAGCGGTGAATCCAATATTCGATTTAACGATTCCACGATTCCACGGTTTAACAATTCCATCCCGCACGGGATTTTAAAAGCGGCCAATCCTTTATAATCCTACTACTTTTTATCATTCCGTGCCATAAATCTCGGAATGGAATTGCCCGAAAAAAAACCGCTTGTAAATGCAAGCGGTTTTTTTATCGTAAATTCTTGGAATTCAAACATCAATCTTTCCACTTGGCCAAGAAAAGATTGGTTTCGTGCGTACCGTTATTATTTCGATTGGAGCCGAAAACCAAATATTGACCGTCATAGGAAAACATAGGAAATGCATCGAATACATTGTCATAAGTAATTTGTTCCAATCCGGTTCCGTCCACATTAATCATGTATAAATTAAAAGGTATGGTTTTGGTTTTATAATTGGACGAAAAAAGAATTTTTTTCCCTGACGGATGAAAGAAGGGTGCCCAATTGGCGCCGCCTAAATGTGTTACTTGACGCATGTTGCTTCCGTCCACATTACAAACGAAAATTTCCATATTTACCGGTTCCACCAAATGTTTGGCCAACAAATCTTTGTATTTTTTGATTTCTTCCGGTGTTTTGGGGCGTGAAGCTCTGAATACGATTTGTTTACCGTCCGGCGAGAAAAACGCACCTCCGTCATAACCTAATTCATTGGTGATTTGCTTCACATTGGAGCCGTCTATATCCATCACATAAAGTTCCAAATCACCACTTCGGTCGGAAGTGAAAACAATTTTATCTCCCTGAGGCGAAACGGTAGCTTCGGCATCATAACCCGGGGAATCGGTGAGTTTTTTTACGATTTTTCCGTTTAAGTCCGCCACATAGATATCATAAGTAGGATAAACCGGCCAAACATAGGTATTCTTTGTTTTCTTCGGCTCCGGCGGACACAAACTATCGCCTTCATGCGTGGAGGCATACAAAATGAGCGTATCACCCGGCAAAAAATAACTACAGGTCGTTCGACCGTAGCCCGTACTTACCATTTTAGGAATTTCATTGCTATCCAACGGTTTAAATGCATCCATGATAAAAATCTGATCGCATGCAACATTCCAACGCGGATTGCGCGCCTGAAAAACCAATTTCTTATCATCAAAACTCCAGTAAGCCTCCGCATTGTCGCCCCCAAAGGTCAGCTGTTTGACCCACTCGAAATGTTTCTTCTCGGGTTCGTAGAGCACTTTATTCACAATCTTGGTTGCTCCCGAACGCGCATCACTTCCCTTGTGTATGAATTTACAACTTTCGGTGAGTCCGAAAACGGACATAAAACCGACTAACACAAAAATTTTGTCAATCGCCTTCATTTTGATAAATTTGATGCAAAGAACTTGATTTTTGATGATAAAAACAAACATTTAAAAAATCATCATGCACTTTTTCGATATTTTTATTTTGGTGGCTTCCGCCTACGGCGTGTTCAAAGGATTAACTAAGGGTTTAGTGCATATCCTTTTGTCTTTTGTAGGATTTATTGCCGGTTTATACTTAGCTGCCAATTTCTCGGGAATGCTCATCCCATACCTTGCCGAACAATTTCATTCTTCACCCGGACAGATGCAATGGGCGGCTTATTTCGTTATTTTTTTCGGAGCTATTTTAATCGCTTGGTTGGCATCGAAACTCATTACCAAAATCCTAAAAGAAGCCGGATTGGGATGGCTCAACCGGCTTGGCGGAGCATTACTTTCCACCGCTAAATATTTGTTTATTGCCGGGCTGATATTTGTTTTGATTGAAGAAACCAATCGACGTTTCGCGTTTTTACCGGAAAATTATACCGAAAATTCCAAGTTCTTTAAACCCGTAACACAAGAAACCCGTCAAATTATTCATCTTCTTTCCGGTTCGAAAATTTTTCGAATAAATCAACCTGCAAATCAACGTGATTCATTACGCTGACGCAAAGCTTCATATACCAAAATTCCCGTTGCCACCGAAACATTTAACGAATCGGCAACACCATGCATGGGAATATAAATCGATTGATCGGCAAGATTGCGCATGTCATTACTCAACCCCTCCGCTTCCTCGCCTACTGCAATTCCCGTAGCCCCCTTATAATCTTCATCCCAATATATATGGCTATTTTGCAAAGTGGCCGCAAAAATTTTCATACGGTGAAAACGCTTCAATCGTTTCAAATCATCCATGGTTCCCACTATAATTTTTTGTGTAAACAAAGTGCCCAATGAAGCCCGGATTACATTAGGATTGTATAAATCCGTATCCGGATTAATAAAAATCAACGCGTCGATACCCGCTCCGTCGGCAGTGCGCATAATGGCACCCATATTGCCAGGTTTTTGAATGCCTTCGGCAATGAGCACAAACGGTTCGGAAATGTCTTCCAACATATCGAACGCAAAATCTCTCATCACGAAAATTCCAAGAATACCTTCGGTTCCGCCCCGGTAAGCCAAATGTTCATAAACGACGGTCGAAACCTCACTAATTTCTCCTTTCACATACACAGGGGATTTCTTTAATATCTCCGGACAAATCAACCACATTTCGGGTTTGAAGCCGCCGGCAATAGCGCGTTTCGTTTCGCGCAAACCTTCTACGACAAAACGGCGTTCCGCATGCCGGAAGGCTCTTTTGCGTTTAAGTTTCAGCACATATTTAACCAACGGATTTTTTAATGAAGTTATCATACATTCAAATACTTCCGGCTTTATATTTTATGATATTTCCCACCAATGATGCCAAAGCCAAAAACATAAAAATAAAGCTTAAAACATAATAAAAATTACGGGACAAAAAGGAAATCCGTCCAATCAAACGCCGTGCATATCTCGCATACAATGCCAATATGGAAAACGCCCCGAATATGGCCCCGAAAACAAACAAACTGATATACGGTTGTTCAAAACGAATAATACCGTAATATTCCAATATCGAACTATAAGTCAGATAGAACGGAACCGCCATGGGATTAATCAACGACATAAACATCCCGTAGAGATAAGAATTTTGGATATTATATCTTTGAACGGCTTTCGATTGCAAGCCTTTTTTTCCCTGACGAAAAAACAATATGGACAAAATAATAAACAGGACAATAGCTACCTGAGACAAACGCACCAAAATCACCGGATGGTTCAATAAATAATGCGCGAATAACAATGCAATATGCGCTTGCAAAATAATGGGAAACATCACCCCCGCAGCAAATTTAACGCCTTCCTTTTCACCGCGCTCCACCGCCGCCTTCAATGCGCTCAAAGTCAATAATCCCGGCGCAGCCAAACCTAGGAATGCCATTAGGTATCCCACCACAATATGCTGCAAAAAAAACCACATGTCAAATGCGTTTTAGCTGCTGCTTCATCATCCGAATTTGCTCCTTCAAAACGCCTTTTTTATCCAATCTTTTGGCTTCGTTCAATAAATTAATTGCTTCGCGTTTACGACGCTTAGCCATTAAAACTCCCGCCAAGCTCATCTTGGCCAAGGCTTGGTCTTGCTTCAAAATTAAGCCGGTTTTCAGAGCTTTACGAAAATATTTCTCGGCTTGGTGAACATTCTTCCGGCTATAAATCATCCCGAATAGAAGATTATAATAAGCCAATTGCGGTTTAATCAATGCTTCCTCGGGATTTTGCAATTTCAATAGCCAACGTTCCGCTCCCTCAAAATCTTCCTTGCGTATACGCAACATACTCATCAGCAAATATTCATTCCGAACATAAAAAAATAAAACAATCAGAGCCAAAAGCAAAAGAAAAATTCCGTTTCCGGTATTTCCTTCCGTAAATTGCCATATTGCCCAAAACATTACGGCAAGAAGGATAAAAAGCTTGAAATATTTATGTTGTAAAGTACGCTTCATGAATTGAATCTTTATTATGATTTATGCAAAAGTATGAAAGTTTCGGCAATTGGCAGTAATAAAAAAAACCGCCCGCCAATGTCGACGAACGGTTTAAATACGTTCACACATGCGATTTAATGCTTAATCACCACATTATCAATCCTGTAGGTTCCGGTCCTGTGATAATCGTCACTCCCTTTATAACGGAACGCAATATATACTACTTGTCCGGAATAGGCCGACAAATCGATATCACCCGAATCAATCCATGCATGATTGGGATCCGAATCCGTGGCAATGCGTGCCGGTAGTTCCGTCCAAGTGGCGGAACGCACATCAAATCCGTTGAAATCGGTGGAAATGTAAACTTTCAAAGCATCGTGCGTCCAATAAGCTTTGGCGGTTTGAAATGAAAGCGTCATCCCGTTGGACACGGCAATTCCCGGCGAAACAAGCCATGCGATATTTTGAGCTTCACCGCTTCGGTAAGCGCTCATTTGGGCATAATGATTGACACTGCCCGAATAGAAACCGCCTTGCCATTTCCGGGTTCCCGCTTCGGCATAATTATACCAACCGCGCAAATCGATTTCCATATTTTTTTGTGTCAACCCGAAGGTTTCCAACAAAACCGGCGGATCGCATCGCATTTGCGTCATATCCACATCATAAATATCACGAAGGATGATCTGATACTCATCCTGACCTATTGCACCGTCATGATTAGCATCATAACACGACAAAATACCCGTTATCGTGCCGGTTCCATAGCGCACATGCGCATCGGCAAAATCGGAATATCCACTGGTTCTTACGATAATTTCACCCTGCCCCGAACAAGCCCGGATAACCCGGTTTGCCGATCGAGGATTCGGATTATTGCTTTGACTGTCGCTATAAGCGAAATATTCATTGACGTCGTAATCGGAAAATTTTACATCCGAAAGTCGCACCAATTGGCCGACCATGTCATAAGTGGCGGCACCCGGCGTGAGCGCTACCGGTTCCACATCAACGGTTTCGTCCGTAAAGAAAATATGATCCTGGTCGATTTCATCGGTGATACGACCGATATGGCCGTTGTAAAGATCACCCAATTGAATTTCACCGCCGGAAGTTTTGCCCACATATAAATCTTTGACCTTGATGCGTAATTTGGCACCCCGATGATAACCGCGCAAATACAAATCCCGCATATTTAATCCAAGACGAATACCTCCGGATTGATCCCGAATGTAGACGGATTTATACAAATTGCCGCTTTTATCGGAAGCAGTCACTACTGCTTCGATAATCCAATCGTCGGTTATTTGAACCAAATCATTATTACCCAAGGCGGTTTTAAGATCAGCGATAGTCGCGTTCGGGGTCAATGAAGCGGCATCACACTCGGGATTGGATCCGTCGCAGCGTGGACCGTCAAAATGAACATCATTTGTGTCGCGAATATAAATCTGCGGCGTAGAACGATATTTGCCAGCCACGGCGATCACATAACCTTTCCCGGAGGGAACCTTTTGACGGGCAAAATCGGCGTATCCGCTATTTCTCATCACCAAAGAAACACCGTTACAATCTTCCAAATATTTGTTTACCCCCGAAAGCCCTTCCAGTGCGTAGGTGGAGCATAAATCGCCTTTGCGAAATTGAACGTCATTGATTTTTATCAACTTGTTGATATAAGCATCGCTATTGTTACGGAAGTCTTGTAAACTCACTTCCACGGGTGTAATTTTAACCGGCGCATCGCATGTAGCAAACAAACGCTTTTCCCCTTCCGAAGCAGACATTCGTCCGATATGTGTTCCGCGTCCACTATCATATGTAAATCCCAATTTATAGACTCCGTTATCCTTGCCCACAAACAAACCTTTGGCCTTCACAACCACTTTTTTCCCTACGGGAAAATCCACATACAAATTGCGCTTATCCACGGCAATGCTAATCCCTGCCGTAGGATTTTGCGGTGCATCTTGCAAAACCAAGGTCGTATAAAAATTTCCGGCTTCATCACTGGAAATGACATAACCTTCAAAGTTCAAATCGTCGTCTATTTGCGTTATGTCACCCGAAGGCGAAAGCGCCAAAATATCCGAAATGGTGGCATTTACACTCACAGACGGATTTTGACACGGTATATCCGGCTCGTCCCATTTGTCTTTTTGCGAACAAGACACAAGCGAAACCACACCCAATAGAATAAGTATTTTCGTAAGATATTTCATGGTTTTCATTTTTCTTCTATTTTGTTTAAAATCTTAAACTCAACATAACGAAATAATTCCGTCCGTAGCTCATCCAATATTTATTACCGAACACCGGAACGGGATTGATTTTCCTGTCCACATACAATTCCGGATAACTCGCTTTTCGCGATTGCTCGAATCCGCCCGTAGGCGAAACATTGTCGAAAAGATTATTCACCAAAACAAACAATCCGATATAATAATCCTTAACTTTCCAAGACTTCCCACCGATTAAATTGATATGAACAAAGCTGTCCAATTTTTCCTGCTTCAACAAATCGCTCAAAATATCTTCCGTCACGGCAGGAATGTCCCAATCATCGTGATTTTTATAATCTTGAATCTCGCCATAGGGCTCATTCGTGGCGGGATCGAGATAGAACCTTTCCGTGCGAAGCAACGGGCTAACACTCACATAGCTGTTATTGAACCAATTCAAATTGGCACCCGCAAACCAGTAATGCGGGCTTCTGTATTCCAATCCGATCGATGCGGCTTGTTGCGGGCCGTTAGCCAAGCGGTATCCTACCATGTAGGTTTTACCCAAGTATGTTGCATTGAACAAATCCGAAGCCACATATACATCGGGGTTATTATTGTAAATATGTTTTCCGTAAGCATATGCCAAATTAGCCTTCCATGTAGGCGACAATTGAATTTCCATTCCGTATTCCAAACCTTGATAAAACTTTGAAACGCCCGTCATGACTTGTGTTAAAAAGAAAGCATTACCGTTGATATTGGAAGGAATTCCTTGAACACCATTCAGGGAAATACCTTCGGCAAAGAAACGTTGAATATCCACCGTATTACTCACTTGATTCACATAAAATGTCAAACGGCTCTTCACATACGGCGAACGGTAAATATAAGACAAATCAAAACCGCGAATCTCTTCGGGAACCAAAGCATTTTCAACTACATCGTTGCTCACGCGGCTATTATAAAAGATATTCTTCATATCCGGCGCTCTATTTTGGGAAATAAAATGTGCGTCTAGCAAATGACGCCCCGTCAACTTAAAGGTGGCTCCCAGTTTCAAGGTATATTCGTTGAAATGATAAAACGGGGATTTTCCGTAAGAATCTTCAAATAAGGGATTGTCAAACAAACCCTCTCGTTGATATTGCGTTATTCCACCGGACAAAGCGGCAAATAAATCCAAACTCTTGGAATAATATTGCGCTTGCACAAATGCTCTTGCTTTTAATCCGTTGATCAGGAAATTGTAACCGAATTTCTCACCTTCTTTCACTTTACGGTTGGGATAATTGCTGTCGTTATCCTCAAATCCGGGATCCGCATAGGGATTTTTATCATAGAAAAACGGTGCGCCCAACAAATCGTTCATCTTGGCAAATCCTTCCGAAGCGGAAGAAATCACATGAATCCCCCCCGTAAAATTCAATGCATCCGAAAAACGTTTGCTGAAAATGGAACTGAAATAATAGTTTTCATCCGAAATGGCGTCGTCATAAAGATAGTATCTTGCACTACCCTCGTCCGCCGTATTATTTTTATTGGCTTGATAAAGATAATTCCAGTCGATTTGTCCGTATTGCATGAATTGTAAATAGGCATTAGCCGCTTCGGGCAAATTGTTTTTGGCTAACCAATAACTCGGCAAGTAGCGATAATAGGTCGGATCGGGATTGTTGGCATTGTAATATCCGATGCGCGAATTGGCCGTCTTTTGCCACCGGTAAGCCAAGCTCGTTTGCAATGAAGTGTTTTCATTAAAAGTCCAATTATGCGTCAAAATCAATGTAGGTGCGTTGAGTTTTTTTACTCTGGCATTGCGCTTTTCATTATTTTGCATTCCCCAATAGGCATTGTAGCGCGCACCTTTCATATCGTAGACTTCCATCGTGTTAGGCGACGATTTCCCGCGTTTGTTAGGTGTTATGAAAAAGGTCAAATTCAAATCGTGCCGGTCGTTAATTTTTTTCTCAACGGCACCGAAAATGCTTTTGGCATCGTAAAAAGTTCCTTCCAAATAACCCTCGTGAGCAAATCTGCCGGATACGAGCAAAGCATAAGCCCAACCGTTTTTATTCATTCCCGACGCATAAGAAGCCATAATGCGCTCGCGATAACTTCGATTGGTCAAAGCCAAGGAAATTTTCTTCGTTTTGCGAATATCCGATGCCTTCATATTATAATTTACTCCGCCCAACAACCCCGAAGCATCATAATCCGAAGCGGAAAGATTGGGATAAATTTCTCGCGCCCGCATCACATCATTCAATCCGCCCCAACTCGACCATTGCGGACGTCCGTCATATAACCGGTTCATCGGAACACCATTGATCCAAACGGTGGAATATTTCGAATCCAGTCCGCGCATGCTGAACCTGGCATTGCTGAATTGATACGAAGCCGCACGCGAAAAGGCATCCATCCCCGATTGCAAAATCCCCGAAACATTCTCCAAATTATCGTTATCGTCACTCATGATTTCTTGTTCCGACAAATTGATTACACCCAAATCGGCATTTTGTGTTTCGGCATTCCACAAAATCAGCGTGCCCAAATCCAACGTTTCGCCAGGCTTCACCACAATCGGAAATACCTGACGTTCATAACCGTCTTTTTCCACCACCAAATTCATATTTCCGGGAGGAACATCTTTTAGCTCGAAAATACCTTGAGCATCCGTGGTGGCACTTATAGACAAATTGTTAATATAAACCTTAACGCCTTCCACCGGATTTCCGGTATCGGCATCTTCCACACTCCCCTTAACGGCACCCGTATCTTGCGCCCAAAGGGTAAAGGGTAATACATAGATTAAAGTCAACAATACTTTCTTCATGCTATTAATTTGTTTGGGACAAAGTTAAACTAAAATGTGATATGTTCGTGCCGGAATCACTCCCCGACTATCATTGAAAATGATTTAGATCAATGATAACTTTTTGTTTCGGCTAAAGCACCGCGCTTAAAGATGCCGGGAGTTGGACCCGGGGTTGTTTCACCTGCAATATCTTTTATTTTCGTCATTTGATTTCAAAAACGCCTAAAGGGAAGGAATTGCCGCAATAATCTCTCAAAATTCAATGCGTAATCATAAGGAAAAAGAACAAGTGACTAACGACCAGTGAGCGGTATTTCTATTGAATAATTGAATAGATGGAGAATTTATATTAAATCGTTGAACTGTGGAATCGCGGGGTGAAACCCGGGATTGAACCGTGTAACCGGTTAATCGAATAATAGGACGCTTTGTCTCGTTTTCCGTTTCCCTTTTTATATTCGTGATAATTCGTGTAATTCGTGTAATTCGTGGTTTGTTTTCTTGCCACGAATTTCACAAATGGACACGAATTTTTAGCGTTTTTCCGAAACTCCGTTTTAACATTTATTCTTGCAAATTACCGATAAGATTTTGCCGGACTTGAAATATTTTTAACAACAAGGCTTATTCTCCTCAAATGAGTTTCAATTTTTCAACGCATTCCTTCTATTCATTATTAACCTTTCAAAAACAAAAAGCAAAAACTTTAACAAACATTTAACGGGACGACACTTGACTCGTATCGTTTTTTTTTTCTTTGTATAGATTTTCATCCTC
>JAMONV010000016.1 GCA_027066365.1 Flavobacteriales bacterium | reverse complement strand
TTTTCCATCGCCACATTTCCCAATAACACCAATGCGGCCTCTATATTGGGAAGCGCCCTCTCATGCGCGTAACGCGTCTATAATCCCGGTTAAACGCTCTATCCAATTGGTCGTGTAAATCATCCGGCGAATACGATAATCATACTTAAAATAAGTAAAATACAATCGATAGCGCGTGGTCAACATCCGCTTTAATCGCGGATATTTCTTCCCGTGTTTTTCGGAATAGAATGTTTATAATCCCAAACAATAAGCCCGGTTTATATCTGTTACCAAAACGGCGAAGACTATGTAGAAGGAAGGAGGATTCATGTCCATGTTATATTATAAATTGTCCCGGAAACTGGTCAAATCAAATATTCTTTTTATTTTTACGTTGGAATAATAATATCAAAAAGAGAAAGCCTTATGAGTTTGTTGCAAGCAGCCCGGGTGGCGGACACTTTAGCGCAAGCCACGGAGCAAATCCCCGAAGGTTCGGTGGAGAAGACATTGAGTGTTATCGATTTGATTTTCAGTAGCGGAACGGCCGGATTGGTTATCATCGCTTTATTATTTTTAATGTTGTTTTTAGCATTGTTTATATATTTTGAGCGGCTTTCCGCTATCAAAGCTTCATCCAAGATCGACCCGAATTTTATGCAGCAGATTCGATATAATATCAAATCGGGGAATTTGGATGCCGCCAAGGTGTTGGCCGCACAAAACAATACACCCGTGGGACGTTTGATTGCCAAAGGAATTTCGCGCATCGGAAAACCCTTGGATGATATTAACAAAGCCATTGAGAATGCCGGTAAATTGGAGGTATATCAATTGGAAAAAAATGTGAGTATTTTGGCAATGATAGCCGGCGCGGCACCGATGATAGGATTTTTGGGAACCGTTGTCGGTATGATTCTTGCTTTTCATAATATGGCTACCGGCGGCGGCAAAATAGAAGTTTCTTCATTAGCACAAGGAATTTATACGGCCATGACAACTACGGTGGCCGGATTGATTGTAGGAATTATCGCTTATTTGGCTTATAACCATTTGGTAGTGAAAACCGACAAAGTGGTGCATCGGATGGAAGCCAATGTGGTGGAATTTTTGGATGTATTAAACGAACCGGCATAATTTTTATCTAATTGAAAAATATGGATTTTAAAGGTCGAAATAAAGTCAGTGCGGAATTCAGCATGGCATCCATGACGGATATTGTTTTCCTGCTTTTGATTTTTTTCATGTTGACTTCCACTTTAGTTACTACAGATGCATTGGATTTACAACTCCCCAAAGCCAAAGGTAAGACCGAAAAAAGCCAGGATGTATCGGTGGCTATCCGGAAAGATTTAACCTTTTATGTTAATAAAAAACCGGTCAAGAAAGAACAATTGGAAACACTGTTAAAAGGTAAATTAAACCGAAGCGATAAACCGGTGATAATTTTGCGAGCCGAAGAAGGTGTTCCCATCGAGGAAGTGGTCTATGTGATGGATATTGCCAACAGAAATAATTATAAGATTATATTGGCCGTAAGACCCGAATAAATACAATGAAATTATGAACAGGCACCAGAAAAAAGCATTGATGGAAACAATAATCGTAATAGCGATTATGATTGCCTTGATGTTTATTTCGGGCCTGAAATATTTGGATCCGCCTCCGCCCGGAAATATTGCCATTAATTTCGGCTATTCCGAAGCGGGTAGAGGAAATGTTCAGCCGGCCAAACCCAAAGCGAAGCCCATAAAAAAATCTTCGCCCGAAGCGCCCAAAACCACACGTAGCAAAAAAATATTAACTTCAAATGATAATCAAGCTCCTGTAGTTAAAAACCCGCCTGCCAAAACCAAGAAAAATCAACCTGCAAAACCAAGAAAGCCCCGAAACCCCAAGCCTGCAAAGGAGGCGTCGGAAGCGCTGAACGATTTGTTGAATGCTCCCGAAGGTCATAATGATGCCCTTGGGGAAGGTTCGACAAACCGTTCCGGTGACCAAGGTTCACCCCAAGGTTCGCGAAGCGGTTCCGATTATTACGGACAAGGCGGAAACGGAGGCTCGGGCGATCCCAATTATCGCTTGGGCAACCGTCGTGCCTTGAAAAAACCCGAACCTTCCTATTCATGCAACGAAGAAGGTAAAGTGGTTGTCAGGATTGTCGTGGACAGGAACGGGAAGGTGGTTTCCGCTAAAAAAAACGTAGGAACCACGGCTCCGTCTTGTCTCACCGACGCAGCTATTGCGGCTGCCTTGAAAACAAAGTGGGAGGCCGACCCCAATGCGCCTTCCCGTCAGGTGGGTTACATAACATATTATTTTAAACTACGGGAATGAAAAATTATCAGGAAGCATTACAATGGATGTACGGGCGTTTGCCCATGTATCAGCGAGTGGGTAAACCCGCGGTCAAAAAAGGACTGAAAAATATTCGGGCTTTTTTGGATTTACTAAAAAATCCGCACGAACATTTGCCTGTAATTCACATTGCCGGAACCAACGGGAAAGGTTCCGTGGCGTCGATGTTGGCATCGGTATTGAGCGAATCCGGCTATAAAGCCGGGCTCTATACATCGCCTCATCTGAAAGATTTCCGCGAACGGATAACCGTAAACGGAAAACCCGTTCAAATGAAGGTGGTAACGGGTTTTGTGCGAAGACACCGTGATTTTATCGAAAAACAAGGCTTGAGTTTCTTTGAATTGACGGTGGCGATGGCGTTTTATTACTTCAAGAAAATGCGGTGTGATGTAGCCGTTGTGGAAACCGGCTTGGGCGGCCGTTTGGATTCCACCAATGTGGTTCGGCCGATATTGAGTATCATTACCAATATTCAAAAAGATCACACCGATACTTTAGGTGAATCTTTGGTGGAGATTGCACGTGAAAAAGCAGGGATTATCAAGCCGCGTATCCCCGTTATTGCAGGTTTTCCTTCGCTCGAAGTGAAAACTGTGTTGGAAGAGATAGCACAAAAAAATGCATCGCAAATATTGTTTGTGGAACAAGAAGCACCTTCCTATTACGAAAGTGATTTAAAAGGGCCTTATCAATTTAAAAACATTGCCATTGTATTGGCGGCGGTAGAACGGCTGCGAATGCAAGGATGGCACATCAGCGAATCGACATTGCGAAGCGGATTATTGCATGTGAAGGAGAACACGGGTTTTCGCGGCCGTTGGGAGTTGATTGGCCGAAACCCTACTATTTTGGTAGATACGGCTCATAACCCGCCGGCTTTCGAGACAATATTACGCGGATTAAATAAAATGGTTGCCAAACAAAAACATTTCGTTCTGGGCTTTGTTAAGGATAAAGAGGTGAAAGAGATGGTAAAAATGCTACCCGCTGAAGCCCGCTATTATTTATCGGCTCCCAATGTTCCGCGTGCCATGCCTATAGAAGATTTGGCTGAAATTTTTAAGAAATACGCATTGCCGTTTGAAACTTTTCAGAAGGTTTCGGATGCCTTTGAAGCCGCTAAAGAAAAAGCCGATCGTGATGACTTGATTATGGTTACCGGAAGCACTTTTACGGTTGCCGAAGTATTATGAAGTAAAAGGATTTTTTTCCAGCGGAAGATATTCGGGGCGAATGTTTTTCATGGCTTTGAGTAAATTGTCCGCCACATGCGGATGAAAAGAATATAATTGTTGCAATAACGCACGGAATTTTTCCCTGTCGTTCCCTTCGGCATAAGGGCAATTATACGGTTGCGCTTTAAAACCGATGAGTTCGATATAGCGTTCCGCTTCTTTGTTCCCTATATAAATCAAGGGCCGGATAATATCCATGCGATTATCAAACATGCTTAGCTTGACGGGAAATGCCGATGCTTCGCCGTGATAAATCATATTCATCAGAAAAGTTTCCACCATATCGTCGCGGTTGTGGCCGAAAGCCAATTTGTTATAACCGTTTTTGACGGCAAAATCGAATAAAAGCCGCCGCCGAGTCCACGCACAATAAAAACAAGGGTGTTTTTTGCCCGTCACCACTTTCGTATCGTCTTCTATAATATATAAAGGTATATCATTCACCTCACACAATTGCCGGATACGTTCTCTTTCCACATGATAAGGCACATCGTTTAAATCGATATAAGCGGCCGCCAAATCATAATGGAACCCGAAATATTTCCGGCGATTATGTAAAATATCCAATAGCGTAGCCGAATCTTTTCCGCCCGATAACGCCACCAAAACACGATCACTTTCCTCAATTAATCCGTAATCTTCAATAGCTTTGGCGGCTTTGGAACGAACTTTTTCCAAGAAAGCCTTATCGGTTTTTTCCAATTTGGTTTTCGGATTCAAAGCATTGGAAGTTTTTGCAAAGAAAATAAAATTTAATATTCGAAACAAATGCCGGGTTTGTTCGAATTAAAAAAATAATCTAACTTTGCGCGTCATTTCCGGGGACAAGGCGAGGAAATGACGGGGTGTGAAATAATGGTATAACCTCTTCCGTTTGATTCCCTTCGATCGCCTTGGTCAAACGGAATACAAAGACAATAAATTATGTCGGAAGAAGCAAAAAAACCGGAAGAAGAAAAACAACCGGGAGTAGAACAAAATCAAGAGCAAACCGAATTCGCTGCAGAAGAAAACGTAAATTCTGAAACAGCGGAAGGAAAGTCCGAAGAAAAAGCGGTTGAAAAGCCCGTTGAAAAAGAAGAAAAAGCAGAAGAAAAAACTGTCGAAGATGCGGACGACTTCGATTGGGAAGCCTATGAAGAAGGCATGGAAAAAGTGAACACTGAGGCTTTAAAGGAGTTTGAAGAGTTAATCGAAAAACAAATTAGAGTTTACGAGGAAAACGATGTTATTGAAGGGGTGGTTACGGCCATCACCGACAAGGATGTTATTGTGGATATCAATTCCAAATCCGAAGGTGTTATTCCCCGAAACGAATTCCGCTACAATCCGGATCTGAAAGTTGGCGATAAGGTGGAAGTTATGGTCGTTAAAAAAGAAGGAAAAGACGGCCAACTCGTGTTGTCGCACCGAAAAGCACGTTTGCTGAATGCTTGGGAAAAAGTCAATGAAGTTCATGAAAAAGGTGAAATCATAAAAGGATACATCAAGTCGAGAACAAAAGGCGGAATGATTGTGGATGTTTTCGGAATCGAATCGTTCTTGCCGGGCTCGCAAATTGATGTGAAGCCCATTACCGACTATGATCAATATGTGGGACAAACCATGGATTTCAAAGTGGTGAAAATCAATCCCGAATTTAAAAATGTGGTCGTATCGCACCGGGCTATTATCGAAGAAGAAATCGAAAAACAAAAACGCGAAATTATCAAGCAATTGGAGAAAGGACAAGTGCTTGAAGGCGTTGTGAAGAATGTTACTTCTTATGGCGTATTTGTGGATCTGGGCGGAATCGACGGATTAATTCACATTACCGATTTGAGCTGGGGACGAATTAACCATCCCAGTGAGGTAGTAAATACCGGTGATAAAGTGAAGGTGGTTATCTTGGATTTTGATGAAAAACGCTCTCGTATACAGTTGGGTATCAAACAATTGGAGCCTCATCCTTGGGAAGTGCTCGACCCGGATTTGAAGGAAGGTGATGTGGTGAAAGGAAAAGTTACCGTTATTGCCGATTACGGAGCTTTCGTAGAGATAGCACCCGGCGTTGAAGGTTTGTTGCATGTTTCGGAGATGTCATGGAGTACGCATTTGCGTTCGGCACAAGACTTTGTGAAAGTGGGCGATGAAATCGATGTAAAAATTCTTCAATTGGATCGCAAAGAGCGTAAGCTTTCGCTCGGCATGAAGCAATTGACCGAAGATCCTTGGAAGGATATCGACAAGAAATATCCTGTCGGTTCCAAGCATAAAGGTGTGGTCAGAAACTTTACCAATTTCGGTGCCTTTGTTGAATTGGAAGAAGGTGTTGACGGATTGGTTCACGTTTCCGATTTGAGTTGGGATCGTCGAGTAAAACACCCATCCGAAGTATTGAATATAGGAGAAGAAGTGGACGTTGTGGTTTTGGAAGTGGATCCCGAAGCACGAAAAATCAGCTTGGGTATCAAGCAATTGCAAGAAAACCCGTGGGATGCTTATGCCGAAAAGTATAAAGAAGGCGAAGTGTATGAGGGCGAAGTGAAAGAAACCAGCGGCAAGGGTGCCATTGTTTTGCTCAACGGTGAATTGGAAGCTTTTGCACCGGGACGTTTGTTGATTAAAGAAGACGGAACCAAGCTGAAAAAAGGTGAAAAAGCCATGTTTAAAATCAAGGAGTTTGACAAAGATTTCCAAAAAGTGGTGGCATCGCATACGGATACATACAGGGAAGTGGAAGAGAAAGTCAAAGATACCTTGAAGAAAATCAATAAGGAGGCACCTAAAGCTACCTTGGGTGATTTGGATGAGTTGGCCGAATTGAAACGCAAGATGGAGCAAGGTGAAGCCGAAGAAAACAATGACGCCGGCGAAGAATAAATCCCGGTGGCTGTAAAAAATAGAAGCGAAGCCTTTTTTTTCGGCTTCGCTTTTTTATTTTGATATAAGGCTTTACATTTGAAAAAAAAATCCATGAAATATATCGATTATTCGGAGAAGGACGGAAAAGGTTATTTATATTTCAACCGTCCGGCAAAAAAGAATGCATTTGACCGCGCGTTGTTGGTAGAATTGGAATTATTGCTAGGAGAATTGGCCGGGAAAAATATTCCGAAGTTGTTGTTTATTTCGGGAAAAGGGGATGCTTTTTCGGCGGGTGTGGATTTGAAAGCTTTATTGGATTTGCAATCGGTGGAGGAAGTGCGGGCATTTGCTTTGTTATTGGAAACGGTGTCGGAGAAGATTTATCGTTTTCCCGTACCGGTTATTGCGGTGGTTAACGGTTGGGCTTTCGGTGGGGGATTTGGCTTTGCTACGGCGGCGGATATACGTATTATTTCGGAGGAGGCCCGTATAGGTTATCCGGCGGTCAAATTAGGCGCTATATTGCCTGCGACATGCACGGTTTACTTGCAGTCTTTAATAGGGCGGGGCAAAGTGATGGATTTATTGATGACCGGGAAGATTTTGACAGGCCGGGAAGCTTATGAAACGGGCCTTGCCGAATATGTTTTTCCTAGGGAGAATTTATGGGAAGAGGCCGAACAAATAGCGGATACGATTTTGGAAGGCGGTAATCTGGCTTTACAAATGACCAAACACACGGTGAATTATCTTACCAATTTACAATTGGAAGCCATGAAATTATACGCCGCCGATAATTTTGCTTTTTTGTCGCAAACCGAAACATGGCGGGGGCGTATGCAGGCGTTTGCTTCCAAGTCTAAAAAATAAAAAAACATCCCGGCAATTGCCGGGATGTTTTTTATGAATTAAAATGAATACCAATCAGTCTACAAGAATAATTATGCGATTGTTTTTCATTTCCATAGCGCCGCCTTTAACGGGAAGGATAACACCTTCTTTGGTTCGGGAAAATTTGTTTTCCACTTCTTCGTCCAACCGAATGTTTTGGCCTTTTACTTTTATTTCGCCTTCGACGAGCAAAGAAATGATAGGGGCGTGATTATTCAACACGGTGAATTTTCCGTTTATTCCCGGTAATGAAACCGCTTCGGCTTCACATTCGAGTAGTTTTTGTTCGGGAGATACGATTTCCACTTTCATGGGAGCAAATTTTAAGCGTTCGCTTCCGCCAGCATTTTTTCACCGGCTTCGATAGCGTCTTCAATGGTTCCTTTCAGGTTGAAGGCCGCTTCGGGCAGGTGATCCAATTCGCCGTCCATAATCATATTAAAGCCTTTGATAGTATCTTTGATATCTACTAAAACGCCGGGGATTCCCGTAAATTGTTCGGCTACGTGGAAAGGTTGCGACAAGAAACGTTGCACGCGGCGAGCGCGATGCACAACCAATTTATCTTCTTCACTCAATTCTTCCATACCGAGGATGGCGATGATGTCTTGCAATTCCTTGTAGCGTTGAAGCAATTCTTTAACCCGTTGAGCGGTGCGATAATGTTCTTCGCCTACAATTTCGGGTGTTAAGATACGCGAGGTGGAATCCAGCGGGTCTACGGCGGGGTAGATGCCGAGTTCGGCGATTTTACGCGATAATACCGTGGTAGCATCCAAGTGAGCGAAGGTGGTGGCGGGAGCCGGGTCGGTCAAGTCGTCGGCGGGGACGTAAACGGCTTGCACCGAAGTGATTGAGCCGTTTTTAACGGATGTGATTCTTTCCTGCAACTGCCCCATTTCCGTAGCCAGGGTGGGTTGATATCCCACGGCGGAGGGCATTCGTCCGAGCAATGCCGAAACTTCGGAACCCGCTTGGGTAAAGCGGAAAATGTTATCGATAAAGAGCAAGACGTCTTTGCCTTGTCCGGTTCCTGCGCCGTCGCGGAAATATTCGGCGATGGTTAACCCCGAGAGTGCCACACGCAAACGTGCACCCGGTGGTTCGTTCATTTGTCCGAACACAAAAGTCGCTTTGGAATCTTCCAATTGTTTTTTGTCCACTTTGGATAAATCCCAGCCGCCTTCTTCCATGCTGTGCATGAATTCTTCACCGTATTTGATAATGCCGGCTTCAAGCATTTCGCGCAGCAAGTCGTTTCCTTCGCGGGTGCGTTCGCCCACACCGGCAAATACGGATAAACCGCCGTGTCCTTTGGCAATATTGTTAATTAATTCCTGAATTAATACCGTTTTCCCCACACCGGCACCACCGAACAGTCCGATTTTTCCACCTTTAGCATAGGGTTCGATCAGGTCGATGACTTTAATTCCGGTAAATAGCGGTTCGGTTTGCGTGGACAAGTCGTCGAATTTTGGGGCCGGTTTGTGGATGGGACTTCCGTTTTCGCCGTCTTTAGGAAGTGCTTCCAAACCGTCGATAGGATCGCCGATCACATTAAACAAGCGACCGAATACTTTACCTTTCGGCATTTGAATGGGTGTTCCCAAAACTTCCGCTTCCTGCCCGCGTTGTAATCCGTCGGTTGAGTCCATGGCAACGGCACGAACCGTGTCTTCGCCAATGTGTTGTTGAACTTCGAGGATGACTTCGGTGCCGTCGGGGCGACGAACTTTTAAGGATTCGTAAATTTTGGGAAGTTCTACGTTTTCACCTTCGAAATACACGTCGATTACCGGCCCGATAATCTGTGCAATGGTTCCTTTTTTATTTGCCATGAGTATTGTTGATTTTTTTCGTAAATGGAATTTCGGCGCAAATATATAATTTATCACGGAAAATTGAAAACGTCTGTTTTCTTTTGAATTTTTTGTTACTTTGCCGACGAAAAAAAAGGCAAAAAACTATGGCAAAGGCATATTTGTTTCCGGGTCAAGGCGCTCAATATCCGGGTATGGGTAAGCTATTGTACGAACGGTTTGATGCGGCCAAGCAAATGTTTGATCAAGCCGATGCAATATTGGGGTTCGAGTTGTCCGAAATTATGTTTGAAGGCACGGAGGAGGAATTGCGTCAAACCAAAATTACGCAACCGGCTATTTTTGTGCATTCGGTGATAGCGGCAAAAATGTTGGGAGAAGATTTTCGCCCCGGTATGGTTGCCGGCCATTCGTTAGGAGAATTTTCCGCTTTGACGGCGGCGGGCGCTTTGTCGTTTGAGGACGGCTTGAAGTTGGTTTTGCAGCGTGCCTTGGCGATGCAACGTGCTACCGAAATGACCGAAAGCACCATGGCAGCGGTTTTGGGGTTGGCGGATGAAGTGGTGGAGAAAATATGTGAAGAAACGACGGGAATAGTGGTGCCGGCCAATTATAATTCGCCCGGTCAATTGGTGATATCGGGGGAAATAAAAGCCGTGGAAGAAGCGGCAATAAAACTTAAAGAAGCCGGTGCACGCCGTGTGGTTATTCTCAAAGTGGGAGGTGCTTTTCATTCCCCCGTGATGGAACCGGCCAGACAGGATTTGGCGCAAGCCATAGAGGAAACGGAATTTCACAAGCCGGTTGCACCCGTATATCAGAATGTGACCGCTTTGCCCGAATCGGATCCGGAAAAAATCAAACGAAATTTGATTGCGCAATTGACTTCGCCCGTACGTTGGACCCAAACTATTCGTCGAATGATTGCCGACGGAGCGACGGAATTTTACGAATTAGGTCCGGGAAATGTATTGCTCGGATTACTTCGAAAGATCGACCGAAGTGTCAAGGGGGAAAAAATTTCATTCGATGAATAAATATCGGAGATTTCCGGGATTTTCTTTGAAACATTTAATTAATAACGGTGCAGGTTCGAAGTAAAAAAAGTTTTTTCAAGGGTTTGTTTTGTTTCCGATTAATTGTATTTTTGCGACAAATTTAAAACGGGCATAAAAATTCATGAGAAAAACATATTTCATTGTTTCCTTCGTTTTATTTTGGATACTTATTAGTCCTTCAAGCCTAATGGCCGGAGAGGGTGAAGGAGGAGCGGAATCGGAAAATCGGGAAGCGCACGGGAAGGAACACTTCAATACAGCCGGGTTGGTAGCGCACCACACCAGTGATTCGCATGATTATTTGGTTGAATTGCCTTTTTTTCATAAAACCATTCATTTGCCTGTTATTTTGTGGACGAAAAACGGATTGAGTATTTTTTCGTCGGCGCGATTTCAAGGAGACAATGAAGGGAAAGTGGTGGTTAACGATGACAAGGGAAACCGTTTGGTAAGAAAACATGAAATCATTTATTATGCCGATAAAATCGAAGGAATGGAACATCCGTCATTGATGGATTACAGTCTTCGTCCCTTGGATTTTAGCATTACCAGAAATGTTTTGGCGATATTTTTTGTGTTTTTGCTGCTTTCGATTACTTTGTATTATGCGCGTAAAGCCTATGAGAATCCGAAGCGATTACCCAAGGGTGTTGCGGCCGTATTGGAGCCGATTATTTTATTCATCCGGGATGATATAGCCAAGGAAAATATAGGAAAGCATTATGAAAAATATATGCCGTATCTTTTGACGGTTTTCTTTTTTATCCTATATAGTAATTTGATAGGTTTGATACCGTTTGCGCCCTTCGGACATAATTTGACCGGGAATATTTTGATAACGTTTGTATTGGCGGCTATCGCGCTGGTGGTGATTTTGGCAAGTTCCAACAAGCATTACTGGAAACATATTTTCACACCACCGGTTCCCAAGCTGATATGGATTGTGATGGTACCGGTGGAAATAGCCGGGATATTTATCAAGCCATTTGCATTGATGGTTCGTTTGTTTGCGAACATTTTGGCCGGGCATACGATGATGATCAGTTTGGTGGCATTGATTTTTATTTTTGAAAGTGCCAAATGGGGAATAGTGTCCGGGATTTTTGTGGTATTCATGAGTTTTATTGAATTGTTGGTAGCTTTTTTGCAAGCTTATATTTTCACGGTTCTTACGGCCGTGTTTATCGGATTGGCTTTGGAAGAGGGACATGAGGAGGAGCATGCCGCCGAAGGGAGTATTCAAGCGACCCGTTAAACGGATAACAACCACTTAAATATATTATTATGGAAGTATTAGCAGGAATCGGACCGGGTTTGGCAGTGATAGGTGCCGGCTTGGCTGTAATCGGAGCCGGTATCGGCATTGGTAAAATCGGTGGGATGGCTACCGAAGCCATGGCACGTCAACCCGAGTTTGCCGGAAAAATTCAAGGTGCTATGTTGATCACCGCCGCTATGGTGGAGGGGGTTGCTCTCTTTGCCGTAATTGTGGCTTTGATCAAGTAATGAAACGAAAAGCCCTGCCGGCGATTGGTCGGAGGGTTTTTCTTTTAAGTATGAACATGAGCAAAATAATAAAATAAAATAACTATGAATCTTACTTCACCGGAAACTTTGGTCTTTTGGATGACGCTGTTCTTTTTGATTTTCCTTTTTTTGCTTACCAAATTGGGTTGGAAGCCGATTCTGACAGCGATCAAAGAACGCGAAAAGTCCATTGAAGATGCTATTGACGAAGCAGAGAAGGTAAAGCGAGAAATGGCGCAATTGAAAGCCGATAATGAAAAATTGTTGCAAGAAGCAAGAGAGCAAAGAGAACAAATTTTGAAAGAAGCACGTGAATTGAAAGAGAAAATGATCAATGAGGCACGTAGCGAGGCCGAGAAAGCGAGATCCGAAGAATTGGCCAAGACCAAACAAATGATTGAAGCGGAACGACAAGCGGCATTGAAGAGCATTCATGATCAAGTAGCCGAAATCTCTCTTCAAATCGCCGAAAAAGTTTTGAAGAAGCAGATGGGTGATAAGCAAAAACAATTGGATTATATCAAGCAAAATTTATCCGATTTAAAATTGAATTGAGATGGTGAAAATCAGTAAAGCCGCCAAGCGATACGTAAAAGCTTTCTTTGAATGGACAAAATCCGAAGGAAATTTGGAGGAAGCGGCGAAGGATATGATGCAATCGGAGCAAATCATGACACAAAATCCGGATTTGGTGAGATTTTTGAAAAATCCGACAATCGGAAATAAACAAAAATTAGACATACTAAAAAAAATTTTTGGAGAAAAATGGTCGTCCGCTACGTGGAAACTGGTGGATTTGTTGGCGGCTAAGGATAGGCTTGATATTTTGGATGAAATTGTCGTTCGGTTCGGGCAATTGTACAAGCGCTTGTTAGGCACTGTGGAAGCCGAATTGATAACTGCCACGCCGGTGAATGACGATATTCAACAGGCTTTTTTGGAGAAAGTGAAAGAAATCACGGGTCAATCGAAGGTGCATTTGCTCAATAAGGTTGAACCGGAAATTATAGGCGGCTATATTTTAAAAATCGGAGATTTGCGAATCGATGACAGCATTCGAGGCAAACTCAATCAAATCAAAGCACAATTTCAACGTATTTAAACCTTAGAAAAAAAAAGATTATGGCAGAAATAAAACCTTCCGAAATTTCAGCAATTATCAAGGAACAATTGGCACAAACCGACACTTCGGCCAATTTGGACGAGACCGGAGTGGTCTTGGAAGTGGGTGACGGTATTGCACGAGTTTACGGTTTGAATAATGCTCAATCGGGCGAATTGGTGCAATTCGATAACGGTTCCGAAGGTGTGGTTTTGAACTTGGAGGAAGATAATGTGGGTATTGTAATTTTGGGACCTTATACCGATATAACCGAAGGTTCGTCCGTGAAGCGTTTGAAACGTATCATGTCCATTCCCGTGGGCGAAGGCTTGATCGGGCGGGTAATCAATACTTTGGGGCATCCTATCGACGGAAAAGGTGATATTAAAGGCGAATTGATTCACTTGCCTTTGGAACGTAAAGCGCCGGGTGTGATTTTTCGTCAGCCGGTGAACGAGCCGTTGCAAACGGGAATCAAAGCTATCGATGCGATGATTCCTATCGGTCGAGGTCAGCGCGAGTTGATTATCGGTGACCGTCAGACGGGAAAGACGACTGTTGCCATTGATGCCATTATTAATCAACGGGAAGAATTTGAAAAAGGTAAACCTGTTTATTGCATCTATGTGGCCATCGGCCAGAAGGCTTCCACAGTGCGTCAAATCGCCAAGAAATTGGAAGAAGCGGGCGCCATGGATTATACGGTTATTGTAGCGGCAAATGCTTCGGATCCGGCGCCGATGCAAGTGTATGCGCCTTATGCCGGCGCGGCGATCGGGGAATATTTCCGGGATACGGGACGCCCGGCGTTGATTGTTTACGATGATTTGTCGAAGCAAGCGGCGGCTTATCGAGAAGTTTCCTTGCTCTTGCGTCGTCCGCCCGGACGTGAAGCTTATCCGGGTGACGTGTTCTATTTGCATTCGCGTTTGCTGGAGCGTGCTGCCAAAATCATTGAAGACGATAATGTGGCCAAGATGATGAATGATGTTCCCGCACCTTTAAAAGATAAAATCAAAGGAGGCGGTTCGCTTACGGCCTTACCGATTATCGAAACGCAAGCCGGTGACGTTGCCGCTTATATTCCTACAAACGTAATATCCATTACGGACGGGCAGATATTCCTTGAAGCGGATTTGTTCAATGCAGGTATTCGTCCGGCGATTAATGTGGGCATTTCCGTATCGCGCGTGGGTGGTTCGGCACAGATCAAGCCGATGAAAAAAGTGGCCGGAACACTTAAACTTGATCAAGCTCAATTCCGTGAATTGGAAGCATTTGCCAAATTCGGTTCCGATTTGGATCCCGTTACCTTGAACGTTATCGAAAAAGGTAAGCGAAACGTGGAAATCCTGAAACAGCCTCAGCATCAACCGATGCCTGTGGAAGAACAAGTGGCGGTGATTTTCGCCGGGACAAAAAATCTATTGCGTCATGTGCCGGTGAATAAAGTTAAAGATTTCGAGAAAGATTATTTGGAATATTTGCGAATGAAGCATCGTGATGTTTTGGATCGCATAAGAAAAGGAGAATGGAACGATGAGATCGCCGAAGTATTGACCGAATCGGCTAAGGAAATAGCAGCTGCATTCGAAACCGAAGAGTAAACCCAAGGGTAAACGATTATGGCAAACTTAAAAGACATACGTACGCGCATACAGTCGGTGAAATCGACCATGCAGATTACTAACGCCATGAAGATGGTATCGGCGGCGAAGCTCAAAAAAGCACAGGAAGCCATTGAAAATATGCGGCCTTATGCCGAAAAAATCAATGAATTGCTTGTGTCATTGAGCCGAACTGCCGGTGATGAGGCGGGTGGCATGTATGCGGAAGAACGGCCGGTGCAGAAAGTGTTAATCGTGCCGGTGACGTCTAACCGCGGTTTATGTGGAGCGCTTAACAGTAATGTAATAAAGGAAACGGAAAATTATATTGTTCAATTGCAAAAGCAAGGGACGGAATTTGAATTGCTGACTATAGGTAAGCGCGCGTATGACGCATTCAAGAAAAAATATTCCGTGGTGGAAAACCGGAGTGATATTTTCGATAAAAATGTGAATTACGAAAAAACCATGGAGACGGCCGCTTGGTTGATGGAAGCGTTTGTATCGAAGCGGTATGATCGTATTGAATTGATTTTCAGTGAGTTTAAAAATGCCGGTTTGCAAAAAACCGTTCGGATGCAATATCTACCCGTTGAAAAACCGCAGCAGGAAAAAAAAGGGTCACATGGGGTTCAATTGGATTTTATTTTTGAGCCTTCGCAGACGGAGATTGTGAGGGAATTAATTCCCAAATCGTTGCGTGTGAAATTTTTGCGGGTTATTCGCGATGCTTGGGCTTCGGAACACGGGGCGCGTATGACGGCCATGCACAAGGCTACTGACAATGCCAAAGAAATGGCGGCCGAACTTACCTTGCAATATAATAAGGCCCGTCAAGCGGTTATCACCGGCGAAATTTTGGAAATCGTCAGTGGTGCCGAAGCTTTGAAGAACCAAGGATAGAAAGTATGGCACTTAAATATTTGAAGCCGGTCTGTCGGGCCGGTTTTTTTATTTGCATACCCGTGGATTTTGTTGGAAAATTCTTAATGCCAGTATTATTTGCGATATCCTATTTTTGGAAGTGGAATAGGTTATTGGTTAAATTTGCGCCGGATAACCGAACCGTTTGAGACGGGCATGGGATCCGGTTTTTAGTAACCGGAAAAAGGATGGGAATAAATGGGTTAAGTCATTGCAAAATTTGAAATTTGTTTTTTATCTTTGCTCATGGAAGCAAAACAAATTCCCAAACGTATTGTAATCACCGGAGGGCCCGGGTCGGGAAAAACGACGGTTATTGAAGAATTGCACCGGCGCGGGTTCGCAATTATGCCGGAAGTATCAAGGGAAATCATACGCGAAGCGAAGGCACAGGGTATCGATCAATTGTTTTTGGAAGATCCCTTACTATTCAGTCGAAAGCTTATTGAAGGGAGGGTGAAGCAGTTTCACGAAGCCGTAGAGACGGATGCCCCGGTTGTATTTTTTGATCGTGGCATTCCCGATGTTCCCGCTTATTTGCGCTATAGTAAAACGCCCGTTCCGGAGGAGTTTATGGAATTGACCGAACGACATGCTTATGATCAGCCGGTATTTATAATGCCGCCATGGGAGGAAATTTATACTACGGATTATGAGCGTTATGAGAATTTTAATCAGGCGCAATTGATTCATAACCGGTTGGTGAATATGTATATGGAATTGGGATATTTTTTGATTTTTGTACCTTTCGGTACGGTGGAGCGACGTGCCGATTTTGTTTTGGAAGTGTTGGATAAATACGATTGATAAGGATTGAAACCGTTTTGTTATCGTGCAGAAGGAACCGATTGATATTTTACGTCAACACTGGGGTTTTGATTCTTTTCGCCGGGGTCAGGAAGAAATTATTCGAGCTGCCGTTTCCGGGCGTGATGTTTTGGCGGTTTTACCTACGGGTTCGGGAAAATCCTTGATTTATCAGGTAGCGGGTTTGGTTCGTGGCGGTTATACCTTGGTTATTACGCCATTGGTTGCATTGATGCGCGATCAGGCAGACGGGTTAAAACGCGTAGGGATAAGTGTGGAGGTTTTATCCGGACCTTTATCGGGGACGGCAATCCGAAGGAAACTGGATAATATTTACCACGGCGGGTTTCCGTTTTTACTGCTGTCGCCCGAGCGTTTGCGCAGTCCGTTGATCAGGGATTTTTTACGTCAGAAGCCGCCGGATTTGATTGTGGTTGACGAGGCGCATTGCGTGTCGGAGTGGGGTCATGATTTCAGGCCGGATTATTTGCGTATTGCAGAGATTAGAGAAATATCTCCGGGAACGCCTGTGATGGCCCTTACGGCTACAGCAACCCGGTTGACGCGTGAAGATATAGTCAAACAACTCAAATTGCGTGATCCGGCTGTTTTTATATCGTCGTTTTACCGGTCGAATATTCGTTATTCGGTTTATCTCACGGAGGATCGTTTTTCGCAGATACGTTCATTATTGGTGCCCGGTCAATCGGGAATCGTTTATGTGAACACACGTCGTGCGACGGTTGAATTGGCCGGTTTTTTACGTTCCGCCGGTATTGGTGCTATGTATTTTCACGGCGGAATGTCGAAGGAGGAAAAGGATGAAACATTGCATGCATGGTTAGAAGGGGAGGCGGACGTGGTGGTGGCTACGGGCGCTTTCGGGATGGGTATCAATAAACCGGATGTTCGAGTGGTGGTGCATGCCGACATTCCATGGTCGCCGGAGCAATATATTCAAGAAGCCGGCAGAGGTGGGCGCGACGGTAAGCCAGCGCTTGCCGTGATTGTTGCGGATTCTTCGGGATTAAAGAGTTTTGTTGAGAAGATGGATTGGCAATTTCCTTCGTTTGATTTTATCCGGCAAATTTATACGCGTTTATATCAATCTCATTTCATTCCCGAAGGCGAAGGCGAAGGAACCGAAATATTTATTCGCTTGGTGCAATGGGCAAAAAAATACGGTTTTTCGCCCTATAAGATCATGATTGCCTTAAAAATTTTGGAGAATCACGGTTTGATACGGTTAACTGAAGAAGGAGAATTGCATTCACGCCTGCGGGTGGTTGTTGCGCCGGGGAAAGTAAGGGAATATGTGGAAAGCGAACCGCGCAATGCTGTGAAGCGGACTTTGGAAATGATTATTCGTTCCGTTTTGGATGTGTTTGATTATCCTGTGTCTTTTGACGAGGACCGTTTTTCCCGGAAGTGGAATATATCAAAAGAGGATTTACGAAAGCATCTGGATATTTTGGACAAACACGGATGGATTGAATATTCGAATGCAAAAGGGATGATCAGGATTGTGTTTTTGAGACCGTGGCATGAACGCTTGATTAATACTTATCGGCGTTCGATGGAGCATTATTTGAAAATTAAGCGTGATAAGGCGTTAAAAATGTTGGATTACGTTAGAAACGAACATCAATGCCGGGTGGAATTTTTGAAAGCATATTTTGACGAGAAGATACCTTTTTCTTGCGAAAATTGCGATGTTTGTTTGCGAAAAAAACAAGGGGATTTGAAGCGTATTCAATCCGAAATTATGCGTTTATTGAGACAAACTCCCATGACTTACGCAGAGATGCGACCTTATATCTTTGACGAAGAAAAATGGCGTCGGGTTTTGGATTATTTCGTTGACGGAGGTATTATAGCTATGGATAAGAAACGGCGTTATTACTTGATCAATGGCCGCACAGGGTAATTATCGAATCGATAATGAAAACGAATCCGGTATGATTTTATTATTTTGTCCTGAAAAGGATAAAATAGGATTGTTAGCAAAAAGGCATTCATACGGTTTTATATTTTATATTTCGAATTGTCGCAAACGATTGATAATCAATGGGTTAATTAATTGGTTGTAATATTCCGAATATCTCATTTCGTTTCTATTATAAAAATGTTTTATATTTGCTTAAAGAATTTAAAACAAATAAGTTATGAGCGGATTTTTAAAGGAGTTCAAAGATTTTGCCATGAAGGGCAATTTGATTGATATTGCCGTTGGTTTTGTGATGGGTGCGGCGTTTAAGGAAGTGGTTAATACATTTACCGGCGGGATTGTTTCACCTTTGATCGGGTTGATTTTCAATACGGATATGAAGGCATGGAAGATTTTATTGAAGGAGACCGCGGGCCCGGACGGAAAAGTAAAGCAAATCTTTTTGGAATACGGAACATTCCTGACGGCATTGGTGGATTTCATTATCATTGCCTTTGTGATGTTCTTGGTGGTGAAGGCCGTGAATAAGATGAAGAAGAAAGAAGAGGAAGCGCCCGTGGCACCACCCGAACCGTCGAACGAAGAAAAATTATTGTCGGAAATTCGTGATTTGCTGAAAAACAAATAAGCTTAAAAGATTCTTCATAAACCGCTTCCGTTTGCTTCGGGAGCGGTTTTTTCGTAGGGCTATACGAGGATGTACGAATTCCCATATTTGGGATAATGGCATGTTATTTGTTTTGTGATTCAATAAAGTTGTGCTTATGTTATTAAGGAAATATTTATTCGGATTGATTTTTGGGTTGATTCACTTCGTTTTTGCGCAGTCGCCGGGATATTTGGTGATTATATCGGATAACGGTCAACCGGTTAGGGTTGATATAAACGGGGTTGGTGTGAACATTAAGCCGGTTCCGGAGTTAAAAATAGGTCCTTTACGGGGCGGTTATTATCGCGTGAGTGTTTATTTCCGTTTCGGAAATATCGATAAGAAAATAAGTGAAGAATTATATGTTCCGCCGTCCAGCGAAATAGTTTATCATGTAGTTCCCTATTTGCAGGGTGGTAACGGGAAACGTTTTATCGTGGCTGATATTTATCCGGCGGGTTCGGTTAATACATACGGCTCCGTTCCGTTGTATGCTGTGGATTTAATCATGCCGACTGGCCCCCAACCGGTTTATACGGGATCGGTAGGTTGTTCCGTTCCGGTTTCGCGGCAACGTTTTAAAAGCATGTTGGAGGCTATTGAAAACGAATCTTTTGATGATGGCCGTTTGCGCGTGGCCAAAACGGTTATTCGCACCAATGCATGCCTGACGGCGGTGCAATTGCGGCAAATGATGAATTTGTTTTCTTTCGATGAAAATAAAGTTGAATTAGCAAAATTCGCTTGGGATTACTTATATGATTTGAGTAATTTTCATTTGATTTATGATACGCTGGATTTTGAGAGTTCGAAAGAGGAATTGGAGCAATACATAGGGGAGCGTTCCTATTAATAACAAAGATTGAGATTGAATAAATTTTAATTTACCCGTGAGGTGCTTATGGGGCATATTTAAAATCATGTTGTGCAGGGGTGTTTGTTTTTCTTTCGGGATGTACAATATGTTTTTGGCAAGAAAAGTTAACCGGTCCGGCATGGAACAATAGGCTAAGATTTTTTTATGATTTCATTTGCTTTAAGCGTATCTTCTTCACGAAGTCGTAAGAAAACATTGGCCAAAGCAATTACGTCGCGTTCGCAATATTCTTGAATGCGATGCAAGTCGTTTTCTTCATAAAAAATGCGTGCCACGTCGCTTCCGTCGATGTTGTTTTTGGGAGAGGTTATACCCAGTATTTCGGTCAATAATTCGAGGGATGTATAATGCTTGCGATCGCCGAATTGCCATAATTCGAGGGTGTCGCAAAAGGGTGTTTCCCAAGGTTTTTTCCCGTGTATTTTCAGGATTCGGGGAAGGGAAACCCGGTTTATCAACATACGGCGGGCCAAAAACGGAAAGTCGAATTCTTTGCCGTTGTGAGCGCAGAGGTATCCTTGCGGTTTTTTAGTGTAAAAATCATTAAGGATTCGGGAAGTTTCTTCCAATAATGATTTTTCGTTGGAACCGGCAAGACTTTTGATGTGAAATGTTCTTTTTCCTTGTGTTTGTTTGAATATTCCGAATACGATGGAAACCACTTTACCGAATTCAGCCCAGATGCCGGCTCGTTCATAGATGTCTTTTGTTGTAACTCCTTCTTTGATTCGATAAGAAACTTTTTTGTCGAAAAGGTAACGTTCGTGTTCGTTCAAATCTTCATAGCGATATTTCAATGGCACCGTTTCAATATCGAGGAAAAGGATTTTATCGATCGGTATGGTGTGGAGCATGGCGGAATTTTTTGAAAAAGGATTCGGAATAAAGAAATATTTCTTAACGGAATTTTATTTTTCCTTTAAAGCGATAAATTTCCCGAAGCCCGTCCAAGGCGCGGGGGTCTTTTTTGACAACGGTGAAAAACAAATATAATTCTTTTTTGTTTTGGGCAATGGGAATACGTCTTCCTTGTTTGACCAAGTCGAGGTTTTCCACTATCCGGTATCCGATCACTTTTCCGTTTTTTCTTTCTATTTTGTTGAATTTGAACCAATTGCGGTTCGGGTTAAATCCCAGATATTGAAAATATTCGGGATGAATTTTCAGTTCTCGATTCGGATTGAATTTGTATTCCGAAAGAACTTTTTGGGGTAAATATTCAAAATCGGGGATGCGTTCGGAGGGGAACAGTTTGAAATAAAAACGTTCAAAGGAGGTATTGATATATATTCCGTTGTATTGATCGGGTTGATCGAATTCCACGATGAGGGTGAAGGGTTTGCGCTTGAGCGTAACGGTGTGGTTGTTGAGTGAATAACGTTTTCCATCTTGTTCCACAAAGACTTTAACGGGATTTTCTTGTGCCTTGACGGTGAATACCGCCAGGAAAACAAGTGATAGCATGAAAAGGCTTTCGCGCATAGATGATTTTCTTGGCTTAAAAATACGGATTTTTTCATAAATACAAAGAGGTATAACGGGCGGTTATTTTTATTAAATTTGAACGGTGAGAAAACGGTTTCTTTCGTTATATCGATTACTTTATGCGACGGGTTTACGCTTGGAAAGATTTTTGAAGCGTATTCGTGTTCCGTTTTCGCGCGAAATGAATTTTTATGATTTGCTGATATTTTATTGGAAAGGTGTATTTTACGGAAGGATTAGCATGCGGGCAGCGGCCATTGCCTATAGTTTTTTTATGGCTTTATTTCCCTTTTTGCTTTTTATGCTGAGTTTGATTCCGTTTATTCCCATTGAAGGATTTCAGAACGATTTCATCCATTTTTTATATGACGTTTTGCCGCCGAAAACACACGAATTGTTTAAAAACATCATTTACGACGTAGCCACCCACAGGCGTGAAAGCTTGTTGTCGATCGGGCTTTTGTTATTAATTTTCTTTATGGCTAACGGTATTAATGCCATTTTAACGGGTTTTGAAGGGTCGGTCAATAAGGTGTATAATCACCGGAAATTTTTTAAGCAATACGGCTTTGCTTTGATGATATCGTTGCTTTTGGTATTGATTTTGCTCGTCACCATCTCGGCGATTATTTATTTTGAAATTATTGTGGTATATAATTTGAAAAAGCACGGCTTGATTGAGGATATTTCGCCTTGGCTTTTGTGGTCGAAGAAGATATTTTATTTTATGATGATTTTGATTTCGGTGAGCATATTGTATCGTTTCGGCACCGAAGAAGGAAAAAAAATGCCTTTTATATCGGCCGGTAGCGTGGTAACCACTTTGTTTTTTACGTTGGGATTTTATTTATATTCGTTATATATCATGAATTTTAACCGTTATAATCAGCTTTACGGTTCTATCGGTGCGTTGTTGATTTTGATGTTTATGATTTATTTATATGCCTATTTTTTGTTATTAGGTCATGAATTGAATATGTCGATAATCCGGCTGAAAAAGGTGGATAAATAAAAAAAGTGTATATTTAATTTTGAAAAACGAATAAAAATCAAGAGATATGAGAAAGTTTTTGTTTCTATTTGTAGCCATGTGGGTATTTCAATGGACGTTTGCACAGGACGAAATCGTAGGGCGCTGGAAAACCATCGACGATGAAACGGGCAAGGCCAAATCGATTATTGAGATTTATAAGAAAGACGGCAAATATTACGGCCGTATTGTCCGGTTGTTGACCGAAGAGAATAAGGACGGTATTTGCCGGACTTGTTCGGGAAAATATGCCAACAAAAATATTATCGGTTTGGTGATTTTGAAGGATTTGGAATACGATGCCGACGATAAAGAATGGGTGGACGGAACCATAATGGATCCCAAGAATGCCAAGGAATACAGTTGTTATTTGGCCTTGGTGGAACCGAATAAATTGAAGGTGCGTGGTTATATCGGATTTTCGTTGTTGGGGCGCACGCAGTATTGGTATCGGGTAGAATGATTTTCGTTTTTTATAGATTGACGGTTAATCCGTCGTAGGCCAAAAAGACATTCGGGGGCAATATTTTTTGCACTTCGTTATGTTTTCCCATCCAATGACTCATGTGGGTCAGGTAGGTGAGTGCGGGGTGAGTTTTTCGGATAAATTCCAATGCTTCGTTCAAATTGAAATGCAAGGGATGAGGTTGCCGGTGTAATGCGCCAAGGATAAGGACGGTGTTATTATTGATTTGTTCGAGGGTTTGTTTCGGTATTTTTTTTACGTCGGTCAAATATACGAGGTTTTGGATTTTGAATCCGGTAACGGGTATCTTGCCGTGAAATGCTCGCAAGGGTAGAACCTGTGTTCCGGAGGTTGTTTGAAATGGATTTCCGGCTTCTATGGTATGGAACCGGGATTCGGGAGCGCCGTGGTAAGTGGTTTTTCCGCCGGCGGGGAAAAGATAATCGAAGTGTTTGCGGATGGCTTCAATGGTGAAGAGTTCGGCATAGAACCGGAGCGGTTTACGGTCCATGGCATAGAAAAGGGGTCGGGTATCGTCCAATCCGCCGATATGGTCGTGGTGGGGATGTGTGATCAGGAAAGTATCGATGCGCGTGATATGATGGGTGAGGGTTTGTTGGCGAAAGTCCGGTCCGGGATCGATTAGGATTCTGTCGTTTTTCGTTTCCACGAAAAGGGACGATCGCAAGCGTTTGTCGTGCGCATCTTTCGATTGACACACGGAGCATTGGCAGCCTAAGACCGGCACGCCGAGCGAAGCACCTGTTCCCAAGAAAGTAATTTTCATTAGATAATAAGCATGGCGTCGCCGTAGGAATAGAAGCGGTATTTTTCTTCGACGGCGATTTTATAGGCTTTCATAATCAGGTCGTATCCGCCGAAAGCAGCCACCAGCATAAGCAGGGTGGATTTGGGCAAATGGAAGTTGGTAATTAATGCGTTGGGGATATTAAATTGATAAGGCGGATAGATGAATTTGTGCGTCCATCGATTGGCGGGGTGTAAACGGCTGTATGCATTCACGGACGATTCCAAGGCGCGCACTACCGTTGTGCCTACGGCACAAACGCGTTTTCCTTGGTCGAGTGCTTGATTGACGATGTCGGCGGCTTCTTGGGAAATTTCATAGTATTCCGAGTCCATTTTATGTTTTCCCAGATCCTCCACTTCCACGGGCGAAAAAGTACCGATTCCCACATGTAAGGTTATTTCGGGCATGTGAATGTCTTTGATTTCCAATTTTTTCAATAGCCGTTTGGAGAAATGTAACCCGGCTGTGGGTGCCGCTACGGCACCTTCGTGTTTGGCAAAGACGGTTTGATAGCGTTCTTTATCGAAATCTTCTTCTTCACGCTTGATGTATTTGGGAAGCGGCGTTTTTCCCAGTTCTTTGAGTTTTTTTTCGTATTCATGACGGGGGCCGTCAAACAAGAAGCGGATGGTCCGTCCGCGCGAAGTGGTATTGTCGATTACTTCCGCCACCAATTCGTTATCTTCGCCGAAGAACAACTTGTTACCGATACGGATTTTTCGTGCGGGTTCCACCAAGACGTCCCATAATTTGGTTTGTTTGTCCAATTCACGTAGCAAAAAAACTTCGATTTCGGCATTGGTTTTTTCTTTCCTTCCGAGCAAACGGGCGGGGAAAACCTTCGTATTGTTCAAAACCAAAACGTCGCCGGCGTCAAAATAATCGATTATATTTTTGAACAACCGGTGTTCGATTTCGCCGGTATCGCGGTGAATAACCATTAACCGTGATTCGTCTCGTAAATTGGTAGGGTATTCTGCAATGAGTTCCCGCGGGAGTTGATAGTCGAATTCGGATAACTTCATTAATATCAGTTTTTTCGGTTGCGAATATACGACATTTCTACCGCCTTTGTCAAGTTTTTCGAATTGACTTCATTGTTGCCATAAATTGGCGTTTCAAGTTCAATCTATTAACTTTGTATAAATTTTTGATTATGGAGATTTTTTTTCGTGCCGAAACATGGATGGCTCTATTGAGTTTGACTGCACTTGAAATTGTTTTGGGGATCGACAATATTTTGTTTATATCCATTCTTACCGCCAAGTTGTCCGACGCGAAGCAACAATCCAAAGCACGTAAGCAAGGATTGGCTTATGCGTTGATAGTCAGATTGTTATTCTTATTGCTAATCGGATATATTATTCATTCAACGGAACCGCTTTTCCATTGGGGACCCTTGCACATGAGTCTGAAAGATTTGATATTATTGTTCGGCGGCTTATTTCTTTTGTATAAAAGTACCAAAGAAATACACGAAAAAGTATCGGGCGAAACAGCGGAAAAAGAGGTGAAAATCAAGAAGATGAATTTTGCCGGGATAATCATACAAATTATTCTGTTGGATATAGTGTTTTCTTTCGATAGTATTTTGACGGCTATCGGTTTGACCGGGCATATTCCCGTGATGGCGATGGCTATAATTATTTCCATGATTATTATGATTATTTTCATTGATACGGTTGGGAATTTCATTTTAAAGCACCCGACATTGCAAGTGCTGGGGTTGTCGTTTTTGATTTTAATCGGGACTTTGTTAATTGCCGAAGCCTTTCATTATGAAATACCGAAGGGTTACATTTATTTTGCCTTTTTCTATTCGTTTGTAATTGAATTGGTTAATATGCGCGTGCGTTCGAAATCCATTGAAAATGAGTAGTACGGATAAAAATAAAGAACGGGGGAGTTGCCCGGGATGTGCTTGGGAAATATACAAGCCCGAAACCATTTTGCATATATTGGATAAAATGGTCGGAAATAAAAAAATTCTTAAATTCACCATGAAAAAAATCGGAGATGAATATTATGAAATTTTCGTTTATGAAGATAATGGCGCGAGTAAAGCGATTTATTTTAATGTTAGCAATCTTTTTAATTTACACTAATAGTTCGTCGCAGCAAATAGCATTGTTGAAATACGGAGGTGGGGGTGATTGGTATGCGAATCAACGGACTTCTTTGCCGAATTTGATTGCGTTTGCACGGTCTCACGGTTTTGCTATCGAGGAGGAGCAAGCCGTTGTGGAACCGGGCAGTCCCGATTTGTTTAAATATCCATTTGTTCACATGACAGGCCATGGGCGGGTATTTTTTAGTGCCGCCGAAGCGGCCAATTTGCGTGCGTACTTGGATGCGGGCGGATTTTTGCATATTGATGATAATTACGGATTGGACCGGTTTGTGCGCGACGAAATCAAGAAGATTTTTCCGGAAGAGCAATTGCAGGAACTTCCAGCGGATTTTGAGATTTTTCACAATTTTTTTGATTTTCCGAACGGATTGCCGAAGATTCACGAGCATGACGGGAAGCGTCCGCAGGCATTCGGAATTTTTCGGAACGGTCGCTTGGTTTTGCTTTATACATACGAAACCGATTTGGGCGATGGATGGGAATCCTACGAAGTTCATCACGATCCGCCGGAAAAACATCAAGCCGCACTTCAGATGGGTTTAAATATTTTGTATTATGCCTTTACGCATTAAGCCCAAGCAAACGGGAAAAATTCTTATCCGAAACATACGGCAATTGGTTCAAGTGCGTCCTGAACCGGTAGGTTTATTGCGCGGTTTTGCCATGAATGATTTGCCGGTGTTGGAAAATGCTTATTTGTTGATTGAAAACGGGCGCATTGCGGATTTCGGCAGGATGGAGGAAATGCCGGTGATACATGCAGACGAAACGGTGGATGCTGCAGGGCGTTTGGTAATGCCTGCATGGGTGGATTCACATACGCATACCGTATTTGCCGCCTCGCGCTACGGTGAATTTATGGATAAAATCAAGGGATTGAGTTATGCCGAAATTGCCGCCAAAGGCGGCGGAATTTTGAATTCGGCGAAACAATTGGAGGCGGTACCGGAGGACGAATTGCTTGATCGTGCATTGCAACGTGTGTTGCGTATGATGCAATATGGCACAGGCGCTTTGGAAATTAAATCCGGATACGGGTTGTCGGTGAATGGGGAATTGAAAATGCTGCGGGTGATCGGGCGTTTGAAAACCTTGTTGCCCATTCCCGTGAAAGCCACTTTTTTGGGTGCGCATGCCATTCCCGAAGGCATGTCCAAAGAAGATTATATGAAGGTTGTTTTGGATGAAATGTTGCCGGAAATAGCCTCGCAAAATTTGGCCGATTATGTGGATATTTTCTGTGAGAAGGGTTATTTTAATGTGACGGATTTGGAACTTTTGGCGGAAAAAGCGGGAAAATACGGGTTGAAATTAAAAGCACATGTTAATCAATTTACTTCATTAGGCGGTGTGGCAACGGCGGTTAAGCACGAGGCATTATCAGTGGATCATTTGGAAGTGATGACCGAAACGGATTTCGAAGCATTGGAGCGGAGCGAGACGATAGCGACGGTTTTGCCGGGTTGTTCTTTTTTTCTGAAGATTCCTTATGCGCCTGCCAAGCGTATCATAGAAAGGAATATACCGTTGGCATTGGCTACGGATTTTAATCCCGGATCGGCGCCGTCGTGGAATATGAATTTTATGGTTTCATTGGCATGTATCAAGCAGGGTTTAACGCCCGAGCAAGCTATAAATGCCGCTACGGTTAATGCCGCCGCTGCAATGGAGTTGTCTCATGAAGCGGGGCAAATTGTTCGCGGGATGCCGGCAAGGGTATTTATGACGATTCCGCTCAATCATTACGGAGAAATTCCGTATTATTTCGCAACCCGTCCTGTGGACAGGATTTTTTATTGATTTTCGGTTTCAAGATCGGGTATTACAAAATTCGCTAAGAATTCCCATTCTTTTTCTTACCTTTGAAAAAAATATTCCGGATGAAAAAACGGATTTCCTTGCTGGCTATCAGTCTTTTGGCTGTTTCTTGTGTTAGCAATCGATATCATTTGGAAAATTACAAGGGGCAACAAATTTTGGTCGGTCGGGTCAGCGGTAAGGAATTTTATTCGGATCATTTCAAAAGTTGGTTTGTGCCGGCATATCAAGAATATATTCCCGATTCGGCGTCCGTTGCATATTTGAAAAAACATTTGCGGGATAAGGTTATCGAAATTTATATGGGTACTTGGTGTCCCGATAGCCGTGAGCATGTTCCGCATATGTTGAAAGTGCTGGATCGGGCGGGATTTCCCCGAAAGAAGATTAGAATCTATGCATTACGCCGGCACTATAACGATGATCCCGTGGTGAACGGAAAAGATATTATTCGCGTGCCTACTTTTATTATTTTTGAAGACAAGAAGGAATTGGGTCGCATTATCGAATATCCTATGGAAAGTTTGGAGAAGGATTTGATAAAAATTTTGAAGGGAAATTATAAGCACGACTATCAGCAATGATTAAATTGAAAAGCAGGAGAGAGATTGAACTTATTCGGCAAAGCGCATTACTGGTGTCGAAGACATTGGGGATGCTGGCCAAAGAATTAAAGCCGGGTGTAACGGGAAAATATTTGGATAAATTGGCCGAAGAATATATTCGTGATCACGGAGGCATTCCGGGATTCAAGGGATTGTATGATTTTCCGGCTACGCTTTGTATTAGTCCCAATGCACAGGTGGTACACGGTATTCCTACGGACAAACCGTTTGATGAAGGCGATATCGTGTCGATTGATTGCGGGGTTTTGATGAACGGTTTTTACGGAGATCATGCTTACACTTTTCAGGTGGGCGAGGTGGATCCCGAGACGGTAAAATTGCTGGAGGTTACCAAGGAATCGCTTTATAAAGGTATAGAACAGATGCGATTGGGCAAGCGAATAGGACATATAAGCCATGCCATACAATCGCATGCCGAGCAGCACGGATATGGAGTGGTAAAGGAATTGGTGGGGCACGGATTGGGGCGAAAAATGCACGAGGATCCTTCGGTGCCTAATTACGGTCGTCCCGGCAGCGGAAAAAAAATCAAGGAAGGTTTGGTGCTGGCTATAGAACCTATGATTAATATGGGAACGGATAAAATCGTGCAATTGAGAGACGGTTGGACGATTTTGACGGCCGACGGTAAACCTTCGGCACATTTTGAACACGATGTGGCGCTGGTAAACGGTAAACCGGAAATTTTATCGACCTTTTACTACATATACGATGCCTTGGGTTTGCCACAAACCGAAGAAGATGCTTTCCGGCGGCAAAAATTGGAATTGGAAGATTATTAGGATTTATGTCGTTGATTCGCTTGATTTTGAACCGGATACCACGTCCGATATTGATTAGAGCAAGTATGTATTTTATGCCTTTGGCGGGTTTCTTCTACCGGGGAAAAGGATTGATAGATCCCATCAACGGGCGGTCCTACAGGAAATTTTTACCTTACGGCTACGGCCGGTTGCGTGAAAATGCTTTGTCGCCGGCTACGATGTCTTTGGAGCGCCACCGGGCTTTATGGCTTTTTTTGAAACGCCGGACGGATTTTTTCAAGAAACCCGCCGCTGTTTTGCACATTGCACCGGAGCAAGCATTCTATAAGCGGTTTAAACGATTGAAGCATTTGGAATATATTACGGTCGATTTGCATTCGCCTTTAGCGGACGTGAAAGCAGATATTACGCACTTACCCTTTGACGATAACCGTTTCGATGTGATATTTTGCAATCATGTTTTGGAGCATATTCCGGACGACCGCAAAGCCATATCCGAACTCTATCGTGTAATGAAGCCGGGTGGTTACGGTATTTTTCAAATTCCTTTGGATAAAAACCGGGAAAAGACTTTCGAAGATCCTTCAATTACCGACCCGTCAAAACGTGCCGAATTGTTCGGGCAATACGACCACGTGAGGATTTACGGAAGGGATTACTTCAAGCGTTTGCGTGAAGCGGGGTTTGGAACGGAAGCCTTGGAAATCAAAGCGTTATTTACGCCGGATGAAATTGAAAAGTTCGCTTTGGACAAAGAAGAAATTCTACCTTTAGTTAAGAAACCGTTATGATTATTTTACCGCAAGATTGGGAATATTATATCGAGCAACTCAATTCGCCTTTGCCCGAAATTTTGGATGAAATAGAACGGGCAACATATTGGAAAACCACTTATCCACAAATGTTAAGCGGGAAAATTCAAGCGTCGATACTTTATTTTTTGGTGAAGATGATTCGACCGGCTAATATTTTGGAAGTGGGAACCTTCACCGGCTATGCCACCGTTGCCATGGCCGATGCAATGCCCGTTAATTCGAAACTGGTTACTTTGGACAAAAATCCGCATAATTTGGTAATAGCCCAATCTTTTATCAATAAGTTTCGCAGAAGCGATGATATTGAAATTATCGAAGGAAATGCCCTTGATTTTTTGGAGCACGACGCCCGGACCTTTGATTTTATTTTCTTGGATGCCGACAAGGAGAATTATCCTTTGTATTTTGATTTGCTGAAGGAAAAGCTAAACCCCGGCGGACTATGGGTTACCGATAATGTTTTGTGGAACGGAAAGGTCGTCAATCCGGGAAATGATCGTGAAGCACAATCCATAGCATTATTCAACGATAAAGTAAAAAACGATCACGATTTGGAAAAGGTGGTTTTGCCCGTTAGAGACGGTCTAATGTTGATTCGCTTCAGAGATTGAAATAGCATTTGCTTTTGAATTTAGGTTCTTTAGAATCGATTTTTATTTTTATGTTCCTGTCTGACCTAATTGTTTTGTGGATAATTTCCGGTGCTTAGTCGTGCCGGATTGTATTTTACTTTTCCCATATGTCGTTTACCATAAAAACCATGACATTCACCTAATTTTTTTGATTCGCTATTGTTTTGTGTTTTAATTTTGAGAAGGATTCAAAGAAAGCGAAAATGCAATAAAATTTCAAAAGCTATAAGAGAAAAATTTCTACTGTTTCCTATTGTAATTATCTTCGACGACAATGGTAAGCCACGGAAATTATATCGTGATTACTTCTTTCAGACCTGGAAATGCGGGATTTATTGCAACGGATTTATATAGCGGATATTTTTACATAAGAACATATAATTCGGATGGTACGACTTTGACCGATAAGGGATTTAGTTTCGTGGTATATCGAAAATAACCAACCGTACCTTTGGCGGTTGGGTTTTCGGGGCTATTTTACAAAGGAACGGCCCGGGTTTTCCGGGCCGTTTTTTCCGAAAAAACGAGAAAAAAATTTTTTTACCTCTTGCGTGAAAAAAAAAATCGTATTATATTTGCAAACGCAAAATGAAACATTCCCCCATAGCTCAGTTGGTTAGAGCAGTGGACTGTTAATCCATGTGTCGCTGGTTCAAGTCCAGCTGGGGGAGCGAGGCGTCCGAAAGGGCGCCTTATTTATTTTTTTACAATACAGGAAACAAGTAAGATAAAGGGTTATTCGAAAACGGAAGCGTTTTTGGGGATTTAGTTGTTTTGTAATCCTTGCGGCGGGTGATTGGCGTGTTGTTTTTTAGGAATGGAATTGCTATCAATTTCGATTTCGAAGAGTTTATCCCATTTTTTTCCGGTAACGAAAATATGCCCCGATTTATGATGAAAGGCAATTCCGTTGAGGACGTCCATTCCGGGATGTTTTTTTAATTTTTTCAAGAGCGGTTTTAGGTTTACAACGGCTTCCACTTCGCCGTTTTCGGGATTAATGACGGCCAAAGCGTTCTTTTGCCAGATATTGGTGAATAGTTTTCCGTTAATCCATTCCAATTCGTTGATTCGTTTGATAGGATGTTTGTAGGAATAAACACTAAAGGAGTCGATTTCTCGGAGTGTTTCGGGGTCTAATATTCGAATTTTTTCGGTGCCGTCGGATTTGAATATTACCCGGTCGTTATGGGTTAGTCCCCAGCCTTCTTTGCTTTTTCCATAGGGGAATGAACCAATTTGTTCGAATGTTTTTTTATTGAAAACAAATCCTTTTTTGCTTTGCCAAGTGAGCCAGATGATGCTGTCATTCCAGATAGTAATTCCTTCGCCGAAATATTGTTTGGGTAGGTTGTATTTTTTGATGATTTTTCCGGTTTTAAAATCCGTTTTTCGTAGAGAGGATTCGCCGTTTAGTCCTGTACTTTCGTAGAGTGTATCGCCATCAAATTCAAGTCCTTGCGTGAAGGCATTTATTTCGTGGGGATATTCTGCGATTAATTGATATTTTAATTCGAAAGGAGGCTTGGAAGCAAAGAGAGTAAAGGGGCGTGTCAAGGAATCGATGAATTTTTTTCTGCTGAAGAAATAAAAAGTAATCCGGTGTTTTCCGGTGGTGATGCCGGGTAGCGGGGGGATTCTCAGGGTATCAAAAGGTTTGGTGCCGCCGCGAATGTTTTGATCTACTTTAAACAGGACCCGGTCTATGTTGAATTCTTTTAAATTATGTCCATAAATTTTGACGGTTTGGTTTAGATGCCATTTTTCGGGGAAGTGCTTAAAAATTACCTTGGGTTGATGTTTTTTTTGACAGGCGAAATTCAATAGTATAATCGAAAACAGAACCGGGAGGCCATTTTTCATGACGGATAAATTTTGATTCGAATTTATGAAAATTCCGCCACATAGCGCCAAGGTTTATGTTTCCATTCTTTGGCATAATCGATTCCTATGCGCGGTGTAGTGATTATTTTACCGGGTTCGATACCGGCATTTTCAATCCATATTCCGGTTTCGGGATGCAATTTTTTTGAATTTAAGTTTCTGGTGATTTTCAGTGTCCGGGTCAGTTTTCCCGGTCCGTCGGTTTTGAGGTGAAGCGGTTGGAAAGAGCTTTTTTCCGAAGTGCTGAATTCAAGCCGGTATAATCCTCTAATTAGTACGGCTGCGGGGAAGCCTTCGGGCATTGTGACGAAATTGAGCATTTCATACATGCCATAAATCAGGTAAACGTAAATATGTCCCGGAGGGCCGAACATAACTTTTGTGCGCGGGGTTACTCCTTTGGAACAATGGCATCCCAGGTCATCTTGTCCGTGATATGCTTCGGTTTCGGCAATCAGGGCGCGATATATTCCCGTTGGGGTTTTGCGGTACAGCCATTTCCCTATCAATTCTTTTGCTACGATTCGGGTATCTCTTTCAAAAAAATCTCGGTTAAGCATAGCGTTCATTCATCATTTGTATGGCTTCGGGTACACCGATTGTGGCAGGCCGGGCAATGATGTGTAAGGGATTTGAAGTTTGAATGGGGGCGGGATACGGATCAATGTAGAAGACCGGGACGCCGGATTTCAGTTCAAAGATTAATCCGGCGGCGGGGTATACTTGCATGGAGGTTCCTATGATCATGAAAATATCCGCTTGGCGAGTGATTTTGGCGGCTTCTTCCATAGCCGGCACCGGTTCACCGAACCAAACGATATGCGGCCTGAGTTGTTCGCCGTCTTCCGCTTTGTCGCCTATGTGAAGATCATTTTCCCATGGATAGATTAATTCGGGATTTTTTTCGCTTCGGACTTTTTTTAATTCACCGTGCAGATGCAGCACATTTCGGCTTCCGGCTCTTTCGTGCAAATCGTCTACATTTTGAGTGATGATATGGACGGGATATGTTTTCTCCAATTCGGCTAATGCGTAATGGGCGGTATTGGGTTGAACTTCTTTCAGCAGTTTTCGTCTATAGTTGTAGAAATTCAAAACCGCTTGTTTATTATTGATCCAAGCTTCGGGAGTGGCCACTTCTTCGATTTTAAACTGTTGCCACAGTCCGTTCATTTCGCGAAAAGTGGGAATTCCGCTTTCTTTTGATATTCCGGCGCCCGTAAGTATAACGACATGCGGCGTGTGTTGACTCATTCAATTATTTTTTGAACAAAGATAGGAAATTACGAAAACTTGCTTAAAAGCGAGTTTAAAAAAAAGTCCCTGTCCGGGAAGGACAGGGACGATTTGTCTATGAGTGTTTTCGGATTATTTACGAACCAATTTAATCATTTGTTCGTTTTCATTTTGACGGATTTTCAAGAGATAAATACCGGGGCGCAAAGCGGCAATATTCATACTACGGTTGTTGTCCATGGTTTGTTGCAGAATCAATTTGCCGGAGAGATCGAAGATGGAAACTATGGTTTTTTGTCCGCTTTCGGTTGTTACGAATAGTTGATTTCCGGTGGCGGGATTCGGATAGACTTGCAATCCTTTTATGTTTTGATTTGTAACGGCATTGTTGGTGTTAAAGTCGTTGGCGTCGCGCGGATAAACTTGAGGATGGGGGTTGGAGGAACTGTAACTGTATTCGCCTCCGATAGCCGTTACATCAACACTTCCGGTAGGAATAGTGGCGCCTGCCAATGAATGGAATACAACACGCAGGGTGGTGGTGTCGCTTCCTTGGATAAGGTCGTAATTGGTGGCATAGGCGAAATCGGTGTTACCATTTGCGTCTACGGTTACGCCTGTGAATTTAATAAGGCGTGATTCGTAGTCGTCATGATTGGTGGTGAAATCGGCAACGCCGACATTTATGGGAGTGACTACATTTCCTTGGGAGCTGGTTCCCGGATCGATGGTAGGAATTAATTCCATCATTCCGCGGTATTCTGCCAAACGTCCTTTGATGCCGGTAATTCCGTCATACAAGGAATAACCCGAGAAAGGCATTACGCCGTTGGGGTCGTAAATGAGAATACCCGCATTGTCATCTTGAACGTAAATTTTGGTATTGGAAGTGTAGTCTTCTCCGCCAATAACGATTACTTCTCCCGTTACTTCATAGTAATCCCCGATATTTCCGGCGCGTAGTGCGGAAAGGTCTGCTACTTGTGTATAATCGGCTACCGAAAAACTCACTTGATCGGAGACGGTAGGGTTGAGCGGGTCGCCGTTGTTGTCTACCAATTCCAATACTACCGTATAGCTATTTCCGGACGAAACGGAAATGGTGATGGGCGATGAGGTGGTGGTTTGGGCGGTTCCTCCGTTGACGGTATATTGCACGCTTCCGTCGGTGCCAAGTGTAAAGTTTGTGGTGGTGAATTCTACATCTACTTGGGTGGTTTCGGGTGTGAAGGTTTGTCCGTCGGAGGGCGAGGTGATTTGTAATTCGGGGCTTGAACTACAACCGGTGTAGCTTCCCAAGTCGTTCCAACCGGCATTTCGAGCCAATACGTTCCATTGAGAGCTTGCCGCATCGGTTCCGGCTGAAGCCGCCCAATCGGTGGTGGGGCTACAAACGGTGGATTTACGAATTAAGGTATGATCCTTGGTTGCGTTGCTGATTCCGGCCACTTCCCAACCGCTGCCGGGATCATTGCCTATTTCCCCGATAATATCGAGGGGTGCACCGTTTTTTAATAAGGCTACCGCGTCATCTCCGTTAAAATAGCACACGGTACTGGTGGCATCCGCTGCGTTTAAAATGGTTGGGTCGGCGTTTGCGTTGGCAATCACATATACGTCTCCGGCGGCCAAAATTGTGTTGGCGGGAAATGTGTAAGTATTGGTGGCGGTGGTGTCGCCATTGGCATACATAGCTACGGAGTACGCGGATAGATCTACGTCGGCACCGGTTCCGTTGTAAATTTCAAGAAATTTATTGCTGGAGGAACCTTCGCCGTATTTACTAAAATACAAATCGGTGGCTTGTGTCCAACCGGTAGTGAGCGAAAGCATAAAAGCGAGAAGGGTGTAGAGTTTTTTCATGGTTTGAGGATTTAAATTTTTCATGCTCAAATTTAAATAAAAAAACGACCTTAAACAACTTTTTAGTTGAATAAATCATTAATTTTTCGGAAGTTTTCAATGAAAAAATGCCGGGATTTGATTGTGGCGTTTCGGGGTATTCGTTTTAAGTGGTTTGTGGATGTGTGTTTGATTAATATTTTCGGTTGAATTCTCCGGCAGGTTGTTTGATTTTGTTTTGCTCGTTGTATTGATGGGGGTGTAGCTTATTTTATGGTTTTTTTGAAAAAAAAAGGCACCCGAACGGTCCGGATGCCTTTTGGTTTGTTATTGTTAGTTTTTCGGGTTATTGATTTTCTTCGGCTTTCTTTTTTTCGTCACAAATTTTTTTAGCCATGAGCAATGCATTGTAGGCGTTGATGATTTTTCCGGATTTGGAAAGTTCTTTAAAGTATTTCACTTGGGGCGGATTATTTTTTTTCGTTTCCGGAACAAAAACAAATATTTCGGGAGAAATCCCCGATTTTATCAAGATTTCTTTGACTTCACCGGCAGAAAGTCCCGGGAAGCGGGATCGAATCAAGGCGGCTACGCCTGCGGCATCGGGGGCGGCCATGGAAGTTCCGTTGAATGAAGCGTAATTGCTGAAAGGAACGGTAGAATAAATGTTTACGCCGGGTGCAAAGATATCCACGGTGGTTTTTCCGTAATTGCTGAACACGGCGGGTAAATTAGCGCCGAAGATGGGACCGTGTGCACCTATGGTGATGAAATTTTCTTTGTCTTCGCCGGGATTTTCTCCGTCGTTAGGATAGGAAATGTTTTCACCGAATTGATCCATATCTTTGGCGTCGTTACCGGCGGCGTTAACGAGTAAAACATCGTGTTGACGGGCATATTCGATAGCGTCCCAAACCCATTGTTTGTGGGGTGAAAAATATTTGCCGAAGCTCATGTTGATGATTTTGGCTCCGTTATCCACTGCATAGCGAATACCCAAAGCGATGTCTTTGTCGTATTCGTCTCCGTCGGGGACGGCGCGAATAGGCATGATTAAGACTTTGTCGGCTACGCCATCCATACCGATTCCGTTATGTCTTTTAGCTGCAATAATTCCTGCTACGTGGGTGGCATGGGCTTCGTCGGCATTGACGGGAGTAACATCGGGATTGCCATAATTTCTGTCGTTGATATCGTCGGGATTATCACCTACAACGGCACGTCCGTTAAAATCGATATTGAGATTGTATTTGAATTGTGCTTCAATGAAGTCATAGTAATGTTTTATCCGGTCGCTCATGCCGCTCAAGTACGATTCTTTGGCATCTTTGATGTCTTGATTGTCGGTTTGGATATTTTTGACTTTTTCTACGGTCAATGTGTCGGTTTTCAAGAAATCTTTCAGGAGTTGTTCTTGTTTTTCGATAGCGTTCATTCTCATTTTGAGCAAAGCTTCCATGCGTTTGGTTTCGTTGAGCTTTTTCTTTAATGCTTTTTCGGCTCTTTGATAGAGTTTGAATATTTCTTGGTCTTTTTCGGGGATTTGCTCAATGGTTTTATCTTGCCAAACGGGGCGATATTTAGCCACGAGGCGTGTCAATTCCAATTGTTCTTCATAGGCTTTGCGTCCGTCGCGATTGCCGAGGAAGTTCCAGCCGTGAACATCGTCCACATAGCCGTTGTGATCATCGTCGATTCCATTTCCGGGGATTTCGTCTTTATTGGTCCAAATAACGTCTTTTAAATCTTCATGATTAATATCCAGCCCGGTATCCAAAACGGCAACAATCACCGTATCTCCTTCGGGTAGTAGAGGTATAATTTCCTTGTAAGCTTTTTCCACGCTCATTCCTGCGAATTTGTCTTCGAGCGGGTCTTTCAATTGCCAACCTTTTTCTTCTTCTTTAGTGTAGAGGCTTTCCAAATATTGAGGGCGGGGATTGATGGTATCCAGTCCGGTTTTTTCCATTTGTACCTCCACTGTATTCGCTTGATCGTTAAAGTCTTTTCCGGCGGTTTTTTTGAAAATGCCACAAGCATTGAGCATCAGCATGCTGATTAATACAATCAATAATTTTTTCATGTTTTTCATTTTCATGGTTTTTATAGTTGTTTGAATTCTTCCAGTGTTAAGGTTTTGTCCAACCGGACTCCTTTTTCGGTGTGTTTGACCGTGCAAATTTCATTTACAGGATCATGTTCGAGGAATAAGTACCAGCCTTCATCGGCGGCTTGATTAAGAAGAGTTTCTTTTTCGTCAAGGGTGATAAGTGGTCTTGTATCGTATGCCATTACGTAGGGTAAAGGAATATGTCCGGTTGTGGGCAGCAAGTCGGCCATAAATACAAGGGTTTTTCCTTTGTACCGGATAAGGGGAAGCATTTGCATATCGGTGTGTCCGCTGACGAAGATGATATCCATGTTAAGTTCGTTGAAACGGATGTGTTTTTTTTCTTTACCGGGCAGGGGAACGAAGTGTAACCGGTTGTATTCTTGCAATGGGACGAAGTTTTCTTTAAGGAAAGAAGCTTTTTCGCGCCGATTGGGTTTGATTGCCCATTGCCAGTGAGCTTCGTTTGACCAGTATTTGGCATTGGGGAAAGCGGGAATTAGTTTTTCGTCTTTACGGATAACCGCGCCGCCGCAATGGTCAAAATGCAGGTGGGTTAGAAAAATATCCGTTATATCGTTTCGGGAAAAACCGAGTTCATGGAGTTTTTTGTCCAATCCTCCGCGATTCGAGGGTTTGTAATAGCCGAAAAATTTTTCGCTTTGTTTGGTTCCCAAACCGGTATCGATTAGAATTAATCGGTTTTTATCTTCGATAAGCAGACTACGGGCGGCCATACCAATAAGGTTGTTTTCATCGGCGGGGTTGGTGCGTTGCCAGATGGTTTTGGGAACCACGCCAAACATGGCTCCTCCATCCAATTTAAAATATTCGTGAACCAGTGAATGGATTTTCATTTGCCGATATTTTCCATTAATTCGTCCGTGATTTCGAGATTGTGATAGACATTTTGCACATCGTCTTCGTCCTCGAATTTTTCGGCCAGTTGTAATATCTTTTTTGCTTGTTCGAGTGGAAGGGTTTTGGTCGTTTTGGGAATACGTTCCACTTTTGCGCTTTTGGTTTCGATTCCCAGTTCTTCCAATTTCGAAGCCATATTTCCGAAATCCTCAAAAGCGGTGTAAACGGTAATCAATTCTTCGTCTTGTTCAATATCTTCGGCGCCGCCGTCGATAAGTTCCATTTCCAACATTTCGGGATCAATTTCTTTAACCGCTTCTTTTTCAATAACGAAGACGCCTTTGCGGTCGAAAACGTATTCAAGGGATCCAGTTTTTCCGAGTTCGCCTCCGTTTTTATTGAAAATCGAACGCACAATCCCCACGGTTCGATTGGTATTATCAGTAGCGGTTTCTATAATGAAGGCAATTCCGTAGGGGCCGTAGCCTTCAAAGGAGATTTCCTGATAGTTTTCGGCGTCTTTTCCCGAAGCTTTTTTGATAGCACGAAGGATATTGTCTTTGGGCATATTTACTCCGCGCGCATTGGCAATAGCCCGACGAAGGGCGGGATTACTTTCCGGATCCGGCCCGCCTTGCCTAACGGCGATGTTGATTTCGCGTAAAACTTTGGTGAAAATTTTGGCGCGTTTGGCGTCTTGCGCGCCTTTGCGATGCTTGATATTAGCCCATTTACTGTGTCCAGCCATATAAAATCTCTTTTCAAGGATGATTATTGCCCAACAAAGTTAATCAAAAAAGAGAAATTCGTTGATAAAAAAAACCGCCCTGAATAGGACGGCTTTTCATACGGTTGATTTTTTTTAGTTAAATGTCGTCGAAATCGACATCGGTGAATTTTTGGGGATCATGTTCTTGATCTTCGGTGACTTTGTCTTCGGTTTCGGATTCATTTTCTTGTGATTCTTCCGTTTCTTCGGCATCGGAAGCGTTTTCTTGATTTTCTTGTCGGGCTTTATAGCCGGGAATATGACGTTCCGAAATAACCTCCGGTCCTTTTTCCTTGATAATAAAATCGGTCACCTCGTCGAGCATTTCTTTAAATTTCCCGAAATCTTCTTTGTAAAGATAGATTTTGTGTTTTTTGTAATGGAATGATCCATCCTCATTGGATTGGCGTTTACTTTCGGTAATGGTCAAGTAATAATCGCCTGCTTTGGTTTCCCGCACATCGAAGAAATAGGTGCGTCGTCCTGCTCTGAATACTTTCGAGTAAATCTCGTTTTGTTGTCCGTTGAATTCTTTTTCGCTCATCGTCTTTCGGCTTTTTTGTGATTACAAAGCTAATAAAAAATTTTATTCAAATCTAAATGTGGCTTAAAATTGTAACAAAAAAAATTTTTTAACCGGCTTAAAAGTGAATTTTTAGGGCTAAAAAGGTGTTTTGGTAGTTGTATTTTTGTTATAATGTTGGTGGTATATAAAAAAATCTAGTTAAAAATTTCTTGTAGATATTTCTTTATTTGGTCCCTGATTTCACCGAAAAATGCCTTTTTTTCATCGAAGGTTCCTTCAAACAAGGCGGGGTCTTCGAACGAACGGTGCAACCGGTGCCGGACATTGCCGTAAAAAACGGGGCAATTTTCTTTGGCGTCATCGCAAACCGTAATGACGTAATCGAATGATTGACCGGAAAATTGTGAAACATTTTTCGGGATATTTTTCGATAAATCGATATTCGATTCGCGCATGACTTCCACGGCTAAGGGATGAACGCGGGATTCGGGTCGGGTTCCGGCGGAATAAACTTCCCAGTCGGGATGCATGGTTTTGAGCAAGCCTTCGGCCATTTGACTACGGCATGAATTTCCTGAACAGAGAATTAGGACTCGCATATTTTAGGGTGGCTTAAAGGTTGAAATGATAGCGAAATAGTTTTGTGCGCAAGCCGATAAAGGCCCATGATTCCGAGATTGTGTGGTAGGGGAGGAGGGTTTTTTCGATTTGACGGTTAAAATATCTTATTCCTGTATATATTTCGAGCCGGTAAACGGGGTTGACGATCCAACCGGTTTCCAAGGAAAAATAGGTGCGTTTGTAGAGATTTCCTTGTAAGGTAAAAATGTCTGTATCGGAAATGCGTTCTTCGTAATCTCTGTAAATATCGGCACCGTATCCGGCTTCTTCATCCGGAAAATCCAGTCCTTGCAGTCCGTGGCTGAAAGCCATATTTGTTCGGAATCGTTTGTATTGCCATGAAATTTCAGCATAAATTTCACGTAGATTGGCGCCCCAGGGATGGGCAATCGGCCAATTGTCGTGTGCATAATTGATAGTCGTCAAGTGATGTGAGTAGGTATAGGGTCGCACCCAATTCCATTCGATGAGTGCATGCCATAGGTGATTATTTCGAACAAAATCAAAGCGTAAACCCGTTTGAACGGCGAATTTATTTCCCCAATAACCGGGCTGGCCGAAGAATTTGGAAACGGTCATTTCGTCCAACAAAAATTGTGCGTAAGCCTGCCAATGAAGGGGGAGTTTGATGCGTGTATTCAAACCGAGTAAAGTGTTGGCGGATTTGGTGCCGCTTTGAAACTCGGCGGTTTTAAAGAAAATCACGGGATTGATAAAATTGACATCGAAGCCTCGTCCGTTACCCGGGTCCCAAATAACGGCTTCAAACAATCCTAAATTCCAGCGCGGATAAACGGCCCAGTCGAGGTAATGCACCGCCATGTATTTTTTGTAGTAATAGTTTTTGGGCATAATTCCCGCTCTTACGTCTTGCAGTTCCGCCCAAAAAGTGGTGTATCGGATATGCCAAAAACGGGCTTCAACCGCAAAATACGGAAAAGGTGGTAAATGATTGCCTACGAGTAAAGAGCGATGTCCGTATCCGATATAAGGATTGCCGTGTGCGATGCGAAAACGAAAAACAGCCGAAGGACGATATTCTACATAAGCTCTTCCGGAGGGGAAATCGAAAATGCCGTTTCGGTGGTTTTTGGCAATACCGAAACCGGGAACAATGCCCGGAAATCCTTGTCCGGTATGTTTGGAGGAAATAATGCTGTCGATAAGAGCTGGAAAACGCGCTTGATTTTCAAAAACTTCCGTTCCGAAAAATACGTGTTTCCCCAAGCGTCCGCTTATACCCAAGCCACGGGAATTGATAAAAATAAAACGGGATGTCCGGTTACTTTTTCCCGCTTCGTTCCATAATAACGGATATAATGCCAGTGCATAGTTTTTGCCTTGAGTTTGCCACAACGGGCGATTGAATAAATAATCCGGGAATATTTTTTCGGTGTGGATTCGTAGAGATTTTATTCGATTATTGTCAAAAGGAGGCGTATTGTAAAGCGGAAGAAATTGTAAGGCTTCATAGCTGCGAACGTTGTCAGTCTGAATGTTTGTAATCGATTGATTTTCAGTATTTTGCTCTTGCGCTATGACGGCATTGAAAAGCAATGAAATAAAAATTGCCATAAAAAATCTCATGGTCGATGGGAATTTATGCGCAATTTAATAAAAACATAAGATTAGCGCTTAGGCAAGCACGTTTTCATTTTTGTATTTTTGCCATATGAAAATTTTGGCTATCGATTATGGGACCAAGCGCTGCGGTATAGCCGAAACGGATGATATGCAATGGATTGCATCGCCGCTAACGACCGTAGCTACGGAAAAGTTGATGGATTTTTTGTCGGAATATTTGAGGCAAAACCGGGTGGAAGCGGTGGTTATCGGAAAACCGTATCGTGAAGACGGAAGTTTGAATGAATTGGAAAAAAAAATTTGTCGTTTTATTGAGACGTTCAAGAAAAACTATCCGTCGGTTCGTATCGATCGGGAGGACGAGCGTTATACATCCAAAATGGCCTTTGATGCCATGATTACGGGGGGTGTGAAAAAAAAACGCAGACGTGATAAAGCCTTGGTGGACAAGATTAGTGCGGCCATCATTTTGCAATCATATCTAGAAAACCGGAAAAAATGATACTACCCATTGTTGCATACGGAACTTCCATTTTGTGGAAACGCGGAAAAGAAATAGAAAATCCACTGTCGGATGAAGTGCAAAAATTGATCGACGATATGTTTGAGACCATGTATAATGCATCGGGCGTGGGATTGGCGGCACCTCAAGTGGATCGGTCCTTGCGTTTATTTGTGATTGATCCTGCGCCTTTTGCCGAATGGGATGAACTGGGCGAAACCGATAAAAAAAGTCTGTTGAATGCTAAAAAGGTTTTTATTAACCCTCTGATAATCAACGAAGAAGGTGAAGAATGGACTTTTGAAGAAGGTTGTTTAAGTATTCCGGCCATTCATGAAAAAGTGAACAGAAAACCCGTGATAACCATGGAATATACCGACCGGGAAGGAAATCGCTTGACCGAAACATTCGACGGATTAATTGCCAGAGTAATTCAGCATGAATATGATCACGTGGAAGGGATTCTTTTTACGGACAGATTGTCGCCTTTAAAAAAAAGACTTTTAAAGCGAAAATTGGAAAAAATCGCCAAAGGACAAGTTCGGGTGGATTATCCCATGAAATTTCCCGGTAAAATTCGTCGTCCGTGAAACGAGTTTTATACCTTATAATTATATATATAATACAAATTTTTTTCTCATGTTCTCAATCCGGGAAAAAAACGAAAAAGGGTTCTTTGCATTATGCAAGGAATTTTTATGTGGAAAAAAGAGAGGGATATAAACTTTTGCATCTTATTCGGCCTTATCCCGGAGCCAGCGAGCAACAGTGGATTCTGATCGAACGCGGAAAAAAGGTTAACATTCCCGATTCTTTGCAATCGCTACCTCGATTGAATGTGCCTTTGCGTTCCATTGTGCCTATGTCCACCACGCATTTGATTTATTTACTGGCACTCGGTGAGGCGGATAAGGTGACCGGATTTCCGCATGTCGATTATATCCGAATGCCTTATTTCCGCCGTTTGAAACGGGAAGGAAAGTTGGTGGATGTCGGGAATGAGATGAGGCCCGATTTGGAACGGATTATACAATTGCATCCGGAGGCCGTTTTTGTATTTTCCACCGGCGATGACGGAAAAGATTTCAATTTGCTCGAGCAAGCGGGTATTTCCGTTATTTATGTGAGCGAATGGCTTGAAGCACATCCCTTGGGAAGAGCCGAATGGATTAAATTTTTCGGATATTTAACGGGAAAAGAAAAAAAGGGTGATAGTATTTTTGTGAGTATTGAAAAGGCATATCTTACAATCAAACATAAGAGCGATACCATTGTATCCGATCGTAAGCCAAAAGTTTTACAAGCCGCTGAATTTAGAGGAGTTTGGTTTGTGCCCGGTGGAAAAACATGGGCGAGTGTAATGATCCGTGATGCCGGTGGGATTCCTTTGCCCGAAAAAGATACTTCGACACATACTTTACGGATGGGACCGGAACGTGTATTTCAATTACTGGCAAAAGCGGATTTGTGGATTAATAGCGGGTATGCGAAACCGGAGGATTCCGTATTCATAAAAAAAACAAAAATGATTATGTTAAAAGATTTGCTTCCCGGTTCGGATACGGTTTCGTTTTTTGAATGGTCGCCGCTCTATCCCGATCAAATTTTGATAAAATTAAATGAAATACTTTACGGAAAGTAATTCCGTAAATTGAATAAATTTTAATTCTCTTTTAAGCCGTAGTGATACGGTTTTTGTTAAAGACGTTATCTAAAGAAGATAGCGGTGTTATTGATTGGTTTGTTCGAATCTTTTTAAAATAGAAATATTTGGACATATGATATTTGTATGTTTTAATAAAAAGTGTTTATATTTGCCGTGTTAATAATATACAAAAATAATCGAAATGAAATATAAATACCGTAATTGTGAAAAGGCTATGTTCGTATTTAATGTTTTTGAAAATATAATAAAGAAAATTCAATTTTTTAAAACGAAAAATACTTACTTTATGATAAGGAAAGGGGCGATATTGTTTTTGTTTTTGACGACTTGGGCAAGTTCCGAATCGATTTTTGCCCAGTCTTTGAAGTTTTACCGTGACGCGGACAATACCGGTGCGCTCGTGATTTATGACGCCATGGCGTTTGAACCGGCCACGGGAACACTATATGCGGCGGCGGTGAACAATGCTCATGGGAACGATAACCGTTATTATTTGATTCAGATAGATTCTACTTCGGGTAAATATGTGCCGGGAGCCTTTAAGGGTAATGATTATGTAATTATTAATATGCCGGGAAAACACGGCAAGCTAAAAGGAATGGCTTTCAACCCCGTCGACGGAACCCTTTATGCCATTGCCAATGAAGGAAGTGATGGAGATAAACTTATTATCATTGACAAAACAAACGGGGATGTTACGGTAGTTGGATTTTTCAATGACGGGACCAGCAACATGAAGAATATGACGAATTTGTACGCCACACCTGACGGACGCCTTTTTGTAACCAATGGTGTCAATCAAAATATTTATGAAGTTGATAAAACTACCGGACATATCTCGCTTATAGGATCCGCTTATGGAACGGGTGGTGATAATGAAGAGACGAGGGCTTATTATAGATATCTTCAGCCTGATACCGATGGCGACGGAATACAAGATTATATGGATTTGGACGATGATAACGACGGCATCCCGGATATCGATGAAATGGATTGTTCATTGTCTCCCAAGATAGGAAACGCTTCGGGAAACGGAGCTTATTTGGACGATATATATTGGTTTAATTGGAGCGGGGATTTTTCGAACGGTATTCATAACGGAGATTCACAGACTTTTAATCTGCCCGATGGGTCCGTTATTACGGTTACCGTGATTTCCGTAAACAGCGGAGGCGCTTCGTATCGACCGACGGATATGAATACATGGCAAGGATGGGGCTTTATGGGAGCTCAACTTTATCGTTATTACGATACCCCGGATACGCACGAAGCCTTTTATGGAATCAATAGTGATGATCTCGATGTGACGTTTAGGATAGAAGCTTCATATAACGGAGTCCCTTTTTTGCCTAGCATTGTTATAAGCGATGCGGAATCAACGGATGCCAGTACCGAAACTTTGGATTTTTATACCGATGGTCAAGATTGGGAAACTCTCGATACGATAAGTTACCGTTTTACCAATACGGCCATTTCCGGCAATCACGTACACTTGGTGGGAACGAATAATGGAAACGGATACTACGTTTTTCTTAGTCGAAATGTTACCGAGTTGCGGGTGCAAGCTAGCACGGTAGGTGGCAGGCAGGCTTTTGCCTTCGGTATTTTTCAATCCTGCTTGCCCAAAGACACCGACGGCGACGGTATAGCCGATCACCTGGATGTGGATAGCGATAACGACGGTATCTATGATATTGTTGAGGCAGGTAACGGTGCTAACGATACCGATGGAGACGGGCGCACGGATAATCCCGTAGGAAACAATGGTTTGGATGATAGTCTGGAAAACAATGATACCTCTTCCGCTACCATAAATTATACTATTCCCGATACGGACGGCGACGGCACACCCGATTACCTCGATTTGGATTCCGATGGCGATAATTGTTCCGACGCCAATGAAGCTTATGCCGATACCAATGCCGACGGAGGTGATAACGGATACTACGGAACCGGAAACCCGCCTGCAACCGATACCGACGGAGCCGTTACGGCGGCTTCCTATCAACAACCGGCCGACGGTGATGGAAACGGGACCTATGATTTTATGGAAAATACCAATAGATTAACCGGGTTGGATGTGAATCAACCGGTCAACCGTTTGGGGCAAGCGGTAGGAAGTACGGTTCAATTTACGGTTTCACCCCAAACATCCGGAAGCGGTACCGATGTTCTGGTTTATCAATGGCAGGAAAGTAGAGACGGAGGTGTAACCTGGAACAACCTTTCCAACGGAGGTGTTTATAGCGGAACACAATCCCAAACCTTGACCCTTAGCGGTATAACGGCTTCTATGGACGGATACTTATATCGGGCGCTGGTTATAACTCCAAGCATGATTTGTGACAGTGATTATATGTCGCATGCGGCCGTTTTGGGAATTTTGAAAGATTATGATGGAGACGGTATTGACGATCAAGCGGATATAGATGTCAATAATGACGGATTGGTCGATAATGTGGCTTGGACTTGCGCGAGCTCTCCTGATGATGACTTGGATTATACACCTCAACCGAACGATGGAGATTTAACGGCAAATTTCGCCCATGACTCCGGATTTTATACCGGAACCATGCAAACAACCGCACCCACATCCGGAAGTTTCGCACCAGGATATCCGCATTATGTCGACAATGCCTCCAATATTGGTATTTATAGAAACGGAGGTAGCGGTGCCGTGACTTCCATAGATTTTACAGCGGGGGTTATGCAGCAAATTTCCATTGTAATCGATGAGAATGAAGATCAAGAAATATATTTCTTTTTCCAAGGTCATCCCGTATATATAACTCCGAGCATTAACGGGCAAGGTCAATTTGTTAATAATACGATGATCGGTGATGCATCCGGAAGTACGGTTTTTTCTTTTTCTCCCAGAATTCAACCGTACGATCGTGTCGTTATTCGTTCGGTTGGAACTCAAGATGATATCTATATCGAATTGGACGGGGATGTTTGTATCTATGGAGATGCCGATAATGACGGTGTAAACGACCGTTACGATTTGGATTTGGATAATGACGGTATTTATAACCTGCATGAATCCGGCGCGTTATACAACGGCGTAACCGATAATGACCACGACGGAATGATTGACGGTAATCCCGCCGATTTCGGTAATAACGGTTTACATAACTCCTTGGAATCCAATGATACGGAATCAGCTTCTCTGTCTTACGGTGTATTTAATACCGACAGGACCGGAAAACCCGATTATCTTGACATCGATTCCGACGACGACGGTATTGTGGACAACATCGAAGGACAAACCACCACAGGTTATATCCTCCCGAGCGGAACGGATTCCGATAATAATGGTGTGGACGATGCATACGATACCAACGGAACTTGGATAAACCCTGCCGATACGGATGGAGACGGAATACCGGATTACAGAGACTTAAATTCCGACAATGACGCCGATAACGACGCCCTCGAAGGCTGGGATACAGACAATGACGGCACTGCCGATACCGTTCCTTCCGGAAACGATTCGGATGGCGACGGCTTGGATGATGCGTATGATAACGACGATACGCAAATGAATCCCACTAATGCACAAACGCCCTATTCGTTCCCCAATTTGGACGGCGGAACCATCGAAAGGGATTGGCGCGAAGCCCCCACCGATACCGACGGCGACGGCATACCCGATACCGTGGATTTGGACGATGACAACGACGGAATTCCCGACACGGAAGAAGGATGCGGTAATTTGGTGCGAAATGGAGACTTTGAAGACCAGTATTTCCTGGATACCAATGAATTTAGTTTTGTTCAAGGTGTTGACGGAGCATTCATAGGAGAAGATTATAATAATGATACATTAAGAAGTTGGACATACACCCAAAATGTAGACGGATGGGTGGCATCCTCACCGAATGTTGGACCCGCAGCATATGGAAATCAATATGTGGATGTCATAGGTAATAATCGTGTTTCGGGAAGCGGATCGCCTCATCTCTTGCCGGGTGATAACGAATTATATCAAATTATTCAAACCGTCCCGGGTGAAACTTATGTTTTCTCATTCTATTGGGGTCAATGGAGCCATTGGCAAGGAGAAACCGTAACCCTAAAGGCGGCAATTATCGATGCCAATAATAACCGCCTCATAGACGAGGTTTTAACCGAAACGGCTCTCGGACCGCTTTACGGTGAATCCGGTCCTAGACCTTGGCATCATTATACCAATACTTTTACCGCTACTACCACTCAAACCAAGGTATGGTTTTCGGCTACGCCGCCGGCCGGAAGATATGCTCCGGGAGCGGCACTGGATTTCGTTAGCGTCACTCCCGCTACCTGTGAGGATACCGATAACGACGGAATCCCCGATTATCTCGATCTCGATTCCGACAACGACGGTATCTACGATATCGTCGAAGCGGGCAACGGCGCCAACGACACCGACCACGACGGACGCACCGATAATCCCGTAGGAAATAACGGACTGGATAATAACCTCGAATCGGATGATACGTCTTCCGCTACCATAAATTATACCATTCCCGATACCGATAGTGACGGAACACCCGACTTTTTGGATTTGGATTCCGATAATGATAATTGTTCCGATGCCAATGAAGCTTATGCCGACACAAATGCCGACGGCGGAGATAATGGATATTATGGAACCGGAAATCCGCCCGCAACCGACTCCGACGGCACCGTCACAGCCGCCTCTTACCAACAACCTGCCGACGGTGATAATAACGGAACCTATGATTTCCAACAATCTTCACAATATGTAACCGATATTATCGACCAGCCTCTGGATCAATTCGTTTATTCGGGAGGCACGGCAACCTTTACCGTTACGGTTCAATCATCCGGTTCCGGAACACCCGTTGATTATCAATGGCAAGAAAGTACCGATGCCGGACAATCCTGGCACGATCTATCCGATACAGGCCCTTATAGTGGTACTCATACATCTACGCTAACCATCAGCCCTGTTTCGGCCCATATGGATGGGTATTATTATCGATGTACTTTCACATCAAGTTATGTTTGTGATAATGATATTGTTACCCGTGAAGCATTATTGATTATTCCGCAGGATTCCGACGGTGACGGTATTGATGATTCCGTTGATTTGGATGATGATAACGATGGTATACCCGATGTCGAAGAAAATTCGTTATGTTCCGGTAATATTACCTTCTTTGAAGACTTCGGAACCGGTAATAGAACGTCGATGCCTTATACCAATTATTGCTACGAAGACGGAACGGGTTCGGGATGTAATCCGGCTGCTCAAGTATATGTAAATGATGGGGAATATGCCGTATTACAGTTTGCCAGTCCTTACGACCAACAAACCGGTGCGGCTGATTTCAGCGGATGGTTGCACATCGGGGATCATACCGGAAACCCCCAAGGACGAATGGCTGTGTTTAATGCCCAATATGATCCTTTTGGTGAATTTTATAACAGAGTGGTTGATGTAACTCCTAATATTGAAAACGAACTGTCTTTCTGGGTAATAAATATTATCGATAGTAATCATAATTTAATTGAACCCAATATCAGAGTACGAATTGAAGACACTTCGGGAAATGTTATCAAAGAATATGCAACCGGAGACCTGCCTAATGATGAAAAGTGGCATAATTTTGTCGTGAAATTTAATCCGGGAAATCTATCTCAAGTTAGATTTATTCTTATCAATAATGCAAGGGGTGGAATGGGGAATGACCTTGCTATTGACGATATTATGGTCTCCGCCATTTGTGATTTCGACGGTGACGGTATTGCCAATTCGTTGGACTTAGATGCGGATGACGACGGTATCTATGATATTGTAGAAGCAGGACATGGTTACTTGGATAATGATCATGACGGACGAACCGATTATAATGTAGGAAATAACGGCTTGGATAATACACTCGAGACCGACGATTCCTCTTCAGCATCAATGAATTACAATTTGCCCGATACGGATAATACGGGCAATCCCAACTATTTGGATATAGATTCCGATGATGACGGAATCGTGGATAATATCGAAGGACAACCCACTGATAGTTATGTGGCTCCTAGCGGAACGGATGCCAATAATAACGGAGTGGATGATGCTTATGATACTACTGGCGCCAATAATTATTGGATCGATCCCGTAGATACCGACGGTGCCGGTAAACCCGACTACAGAGATTCCGATTCCGACGATGACGGAATGAACGATGCCCTCGAAGGCTGGGATACGAATAACGATAATATCCCCGATACAACCCCTTCCGGAACCGATAGCGACGGCGACGGACTCGACGATGCCTACGACAACGACGATACGCAAATCAATCCTACCAACGGACAAGTGCCTACCGACTTCCCCAACTTGGATAATCCTTCCACCCCCGAGCGTGACTGGCGCGAAGTGGTAAACAGTTCCATAAGTGTAGTTAAAACGGGAACTTTCCAAGACGGAAACGCTAACGGACGCCCTGATGCCGGAGAAACGGTCCGTTACAATATCGTCATTACCAATACGGGTAATGCCACGTTAACCAACCTTCAAATAAACGATCCGGGAACAACTATTGTCAGCGGAACACCCATTCCGGATTTGAATCCCGGCGATAGCCATACGGTCGTTGTGGATCAAACGATTACTCAGACGGATATCGATAACGGATATATTCAAAACCAAGCCACAATTACTTATACCACCCCTTCAGGTGATACCTACACCAACGACTCGGACGACCCCAATGACGGAACCAATGCCGATGATGCGGATACGGAACCCGATAACGATCCCGATGATCCCACGGTTATACCTCTACAACGTAATTCATCCCTTTCTGTCGAAAAGACCGACACTTATGTGGACGCCAATGGAAACGGCGTAGTGGATGCCGGCGATAGAATCGATTATACGATAACGATTACCAACACCGGCAATACCACGCTGACCAACATTAGTTATAATGATCCGTTGACGGGCGCGAGCGGAAGTATCGGCACATTGACACCGGGACAAAGCCAGCAGGTAAATACGAGTTACACGCTTACGCAAGCGGATATTGACGCCGGACAAGTAAGCAACCAAGCTACGGTAACTTACGATGACCCGCAAGGCAATACGTTTACCAACGACTCCGACGATCCGGACGACGGTACCAATGCGGACAATGCCGATACCGAGCCTAATGATGATCCGGACGATCCTACGGTGACTACGCTTACACGCG
>JAMONV010000015.1 GCA_027066365.1 Flavobacteriales bacterium | reverse complement strand
AAATCGAAAAAGCGGCTTTCAAAAATGAATGAATTTTAAAATAAAACCAGCACCGATCCCCTCATCGCCGCCAACGGCATCAGTTGCCGCCATCAAATCGACGATGTATTGGATAAGGAAGCGGTGCATCCGGCGGTGTTGTTGGCGGAGGTTCTGGTGTAAAAACTCAAAGAACGTATCCTATTAAATTAGGCCTGCCAAGCAAGCCTTTTCATTTTGCTTTTAATAATTTTTAACCAAAAAAATATCCGATATCACAAAAACAAATCGACAATAAAAAAAATTTTTTATATTTGTGCATAGACAAAGCCTCTAACCATGAAAAACTTATTGGAAATTTTGGAAGTATTGGTTCATAAAGCACAAGCGGAATCCGCATTACTGGTAAGCGAAGACGGATTGGTGATCGAATCGTTCGGAGCGGAAAACGACAATTTAACCGGAGTTTTAACCGCTTCATTACTGAGTGTGGCCGGAAGATTCGCCGAAGAAATCAGGCAAAGCGAGCTCGATCATCTATATCTTCAAACGGGGAAGGGTTTTGTCCTTTTTCGTATGATAAAAGACGGTATCAGCTTGTGTTTGATCACTCAACCCGGGACAAAGCTGGGATTAGCCATTATGTATCTGGAGAAATATTCGAAACAATTACGAGAAGAACTCTAAAAAACTATCGAAATGCTAAAAACAATCACTAAGAATATCATGGATCACCTTCCGGAAAACTTACATTTAACGGAAGAAGAAATCGCATCGTTAAAAGGGAATACGGACTTTTTCCTCGCCATAGCCGAAGGCTTGATTAAGTCGTTTTACGATACCTTATACAGCAATGAATTTGCCCGGTCAATATTCAAGGAAGGCGAACGCCCGGTAAGGGAAGCTTCATTCAAAGATTGGGTGGTCAAAACCTTGTCGGGAAATTTTGATAACGATTATTGGTATTGGCAAGCTTATGTCGGCATCCTTCATATCAAGCGCCAAGTTCCCAACCACTTGATGATTTTTATGATGGGAATGGTAAATGACTACGTGTTGCGCGAAGCACGAAAACGTATCAAACCCGAAGAACTGGACACTTTTTCCTCGGCATGGATTAAATTAACCATGATCGTGTTGGCCTTAATCGCCGAATCTTATCATTATTTTTATCTGCAAGCAATTACCAATGTAACGGGAATCAAAACACAATTACTCGACAATATGGTAAAAACCGATGTGGATAAATTATTGAAAGAAAATGCAAAATACAGACTCTAAATCCTATAAAATACAAAATTCAAAGCTATGAAAACAATTTTACCCTCACGCAATCATCCGAATTGGAAGGCTCTGATCAATAATGAGTTGGACGTTAAATTAAATAATTTCTTCCTCCAAATGAAAGTAAAGCAATTGCAGCAATTGGTAAAAATGGAAGAATTAAACGAAGATGAAGCGATAGAACAATTAGTATGCATTTTTGAAGTCAATGCCGAGAATAAAAATGCCTTGGAAGATTTGAGCCATATCTTCCCCGATTTAAACATCGAACCGAAAGAAGCCATCGAAAAAACACACTCCTCCTCAGAAAATAAGCGCCACAAAGACACAACGAAAGAAAAAAATATTTCTGAAAAACAACCCGCAAAAACATCCCTAACCCCTTCCACGCCCAAACACGAACCGCCAAAAAAAACAATTAAAGCGCAAAAAAACTCCCCAGCAACACCCGTTTCTTCCGAAACCAAAACCGCTACCACAAACATAACCCAAACCAAAAGTATTTCCGGAAACAAACCGCAACCGGTTGAAAACTCAATCCATCCGGATACGGTTCCAAATAAAACCCAAACCCCGGCGGATGAAAAACCCGAATTCCCCGAGTTGGATAAAAAACAAGCCGAAACCAAAGAAGAAGCCAAACTGATCGAACAATATAACCAATATAAAGAAAACTACGAAGAAATCATCAAAGAAATTCAATGGCACCAAAATTATCTGGCACGATTGGAAGAAGAAAAAAAGGCTATCATTCATGAATTGGAAATCATTACCAATGCTATCCTAACCGGACATTTGCCTTATAAAAAAAGAAAAAAATCGTTTTGGAAAAGGTTATTCGGTTCTTCGGACCAAGAAGAAATCCAACAAAACAACAACGAACAACCTAAAACACACGAAGTATGAATAAAGAACTCAGCATTATTCAATACCTCAAAGAAAACCTCGGTCAGGGACTGCTTTTTGAAACCATCTGGTCCACCGATACCGGCATGAGTATCGAAGAATACAATTTCCGGGAAAACAATGTAATTTACTTGGATAATATTATGACATGCGTCAATAAAAACCTCAATGAACTGGGGTTGCCACAACTGGGAAAATATCAACTTTATTTCTTGGAATCGGAAGCCGTTTTGGTCATTATAAAGCTGGATGAACATAATGTTTTCGGAATGCTTGTGGATTTAACCCTGACAAAAATAGGAATCCTGCTGAACATCATCATTCCCGATATTATTGCCCGCTGGAACGAATTCCATCAATAATCAAAAAGGACTTTACACGGGCGGTAGAGTCCTTTTTTAATGAGAAAATCAAAATCCGTTGGTTTCTCCCGGATGAAATTTTATCAAGTGGAGAAAAATAGAAAATTTCGGCTTGACAAACGCCATAAAATCCTTTAATTTTAATCAAAAAAAGTGAGAACCTTAGCTCTGTTTTATCGTTGGTTTTATTGGGTGAATGTCATAAAAAAACAACCCGGAAACAGAAAAGAAAAAAGCTTACGTAAAATTATACGTAAATAACGAAAAAATTTTTGAGGGAGAAGTGCCTTCCGGTCGCTATGACGGCGAAGTAAGGTATATTGAAGATTACAATTATTCGGGAGTGAAAGGGGTTGAATTTCTCGTATCGGACAAACAAACCGGAGAAGATCTCCTTGATGGCAATATCGCCGGCATTCCCGATGTGGGAAATCGTTTACCCTTGGTAGATGGAGCAAATTTTGAGCCCGGAACCAATGCCAATTCAAATATTTTTATCGACAGTCCCGATGAAACGATTTATTTATCGCCGGGAGATATTTTCGAGGGTTTGCAAAGTATTTCGGGCGAAATCCAAAGAATTTCCAAGAACGAAATAAAAGCTACCGGTCAAGCCGGCATTAACATCCTAAGAAATAATACGGTTATAAATTATACCGGAGAATTTATATTGGAATTAAGAATTGAAAACTTCTACTCGCATTAAAACCAATCAGGCAAATACCTTGCACCACTAAAAAATTATCAACAGGGAACACCGAAAGTTTCTATACGGAAAGCGAAAATCGACAAACTTAACTTGGTCGGGGTAGCAGGATTCGAACCTGCGACTTCCTGGTCCCAAACCAGGCGCGCTAACCGGACTGCGCTATACCCCGAATAAGCAAAAATCTCATGCAAAAGTATGGATTTTTTTACACCGAAAAAAACCGTCTTTCATTGAACCGGAATTAAAAATTTTGAGTAACTTTATAGGTTCAAAAATCAAACCCGAAAATCCTATGGCCAAGCCCGAAATCATCGAAATGGTCAAACAAATATTGACAAAATATTTACGCAAGCAAAAACTAAGAAAAACACCCGAGCGTTTTCGTATTCTGGAACGCGTTTATGAAGAAGACGGACATTTTGATGTGGATACACTCTATAAAAAACTCAAAGCAAACGGCTTTATGGTAAGCAAAGCAACCGTTTACAATACACTGGAGCTTTTATTGCATGCCGGCTTGGTGCGCAAGCATCTTTTTTCGCCGCAAACGGCTTTTTACGAAAAAAAATTTTTTACGGGTTCGCACGACCATTTGATTATTCTTGACGATGAAGGGCAAGTAAAAAAAATTGTCGAATTTTGCGACCCCAGAATAGAGGCTATTCGGAAAGATTTGGAAAAACACACCGGATTGTCCATTGAAAATCACGATTTATATTTTTATGCAATCGATCAAAAAAGATAATCCATGACCGAAAATTTTTCCAGCGAAAACGATTTTTCACCCCAAGGAAACCGGCGAAATCAATCCGGCGACGGCCGCATATTACGTCCCGAAATGCGGCCTCAAGCCATCGAAGTGGAACAATTGGTTTTGGGAGCTATTTTGGTGGATTCGCGCGGTATTGCTTCGGTTGTGGACGCACTGAAGCCCGAAATGTTCTACGACCCCAAGCACCAAATCATATATGCCGCTTGCAACAAACTGTTCAACGAAGGTAAACCCATCGAATTGATTACCGTTTTGCACGAATTGGAAAACCAAGGCAAAGAACGCGAAGCGGGCGGTGCGGCTTACTTAAACACGTTGGCATCGTCGGTAACTTCCGCCGCTAATATCGAAGAACATGCCAAAATCATCCAGGAAAAATATTTCCGGCGCGCCATGATCGATACCGGTCAATTTCTACAAAAAAGCGCCTACGACGAAACCCAAGACATTTTCAACATATTGGAAAACGCCGAACAAGAAATTTTTTCACTTTCGCAAGGAAATTTTAATCAAGAAACCAAAGCATTCGACCAATTTGCCATTAAACTCAAAGAAAAATTGGAAGAATTGGGAAAAGAAGAAGGCTTGCCGGGGTTAAGCAGCGGATTTCCCTCCATTGACGATGTCACAAGCGGTTGGCACAAAGGCGATTTAATCATTTTGGCCGGACGGCCTGCCATGGGAAAAACCGCTCTCGCATTGAACTTTGCACGACATATCGCCTTCTACCAAAACAAACCGGTGGCATTTTTCTCCCTGGAAATGCCCGGCGAACAATTGGTGGCACGCGTGCTCTCGGCCGAAACCCAAATTCCTTCATATAAATTCCGTCGCGCCACACTCAACGACGAAGATTACATCGTTTTGAACAACAAATTAAAATATATCAGCGAAAAAGCCCATTTCTTGATTAACGATGCTTCCATGATGACGGTTTTTGAACTGAGAACCCACGCCCGGCGCCTGAAAATGAAATATAAAATCGAAGCGCTCTTTATCGATTATCTCCAACTATTGCGCGCATCGGATAAATTTAAAACCGGCAATCGCGAACAAGAAATCGCCACGATTTCCCGTAATCTCAAAGCATTGGCCAAAGAATTGGATATTCCCGTGATTGCACTCTCGCAATTGTCCCGCAAAGTAGAAGAACGATACAGCAAAGACGATCATAAGCGGCCGCAACTCTCCGATTTGCGCGAATCGGGCGCCATTGAACAAGACGCCGACCTGGTGGCCTTCGTCTATCGACCCGAATATTACAAAATCAAAGAATGGGACGACGACGAACACACTCCCACCGAAAACACGGCCGAATTTATCATTGCCAAGCACCGTCACGGAAAAACCGACAGCATCCGGTTGCGTTTCCTAAAAGAATACGGATTGTTCCAAGAATTAAACCAACCCGTAATCATGTCCGATGAAGTGCAGGAATTTCAATCCAAAATCAACAACAATCCCGGCATCACTCCGGATTACAGAGACAGTTTCGGTTCACCTGAAAACCCCGAAAATGATGAAAACCCCGATATCCCTTTCTAAACGCCTTTTTCTTATCGCTTGGCTTGTTATCCTGCCCGTGAAAATTTATGCCCAATTTATTCTTATTCCTATGGATGAGAGCCAGAAACAACATTTAAAAGCCTATGGAATCGTATATCATACCTTGGAAAAAGGCATCAAAATACAATGGTTACTCAATTACCGCGGCGGTTCGTTTCTTATTCCTTATGATAATCAAGTATTGGAAAATTGCCGCATCCGGAATGTAATCACGGAAACACTCACCAACGAACAAGCAGGCGACATACTGGCACAAGTGGAAAGCCCGGGCGTCAATATGCATGCAGTAACTCTCGAAAAACCACCCAAAATAGCCGTCTATTCACCCAAAGACAAAATGCCTTGGGACGATGCCGTTACCTTGGCCCTTACCTATGCCGAAATTCCCTACGACGTGATTTATGACGAAGAAGTATTGCGTGGAGACTTGGCCAAATACGACTGGTTACATTTACATCACGAAGATTTCACCGGACAATACGGGAAATTCTATGCCGGCTATGCCACCGCTCCATGGTATGTGGAAAGAAAAAAACGCCTCGAAGCCCTTGCCCTAAAACTCGGATTTGCCAAAGTCTCCAAACTTAAAGCCGCCGTAGCTCAAAAAATACGCGAATTTGTCCTGGGAGGCGGTTTCCTATTTGCCATGTGTTCCGCTACCGACACCTTGGATATCGCTCTAGCCGCCGCCAATACGGATATCTGCGAAAGCATGTATGACGGAGACCCATCGGAACCCGGTTACCAGCAAAAATTGAATTTTAATCAAACTTTAGCCTTTGAAAATTTCAAAATCGAACCGGATCCCACGGTATATGAATTTTCCAATATCGACACAACGCCCTACCGTAACGTGCCCATGGAAAACGATTATTTCGAGCTCAAGGAATTTTCGGCCAAATATGACCCCGTTCCCACCATGCTAACACAAAATCATACCGTTTTGATCAAAGGATTTTTCGGACAAACCACCGCCTTCAACCCCAAAGTCATCAAACCCAATGTCGTCATCATGGGAACCACCAAATGGAACGGAGAAGCCAAATACATCCACGGCAAATCCGGTAAAGGCATGTTTACCTTCTACGGCGGACACGACCCCGAAGATTATAAACACAAAGTGGGCGACCCCAAAACCGAATTACGCCTCTACCCTACCTCGCCGGGATATCGACTTATTCTCAACAATGTCCTTTTCCCGGCAGCCGAAAAACAAAAGAAAAAAACATGATCAAACGACTGCTCATACAAAACTACGCGCTGATCGACTACATGGAATTGGAATTCGACCCCCGCCTGAATGTTATCACCGGCGAAACGGGCGCGGGAAAATCCATCATACTGGGCGGGCTGTCGCTTATTTTAGGAAAAAGAGCCAATAAAGAAAGTCTCAAAAATCACGAACGTAAAATGATCGTTGAAGCGGTATTTGACATCGCTCCTTATAATCTCCAAGCCTTTTTTGAAGAACACGATTTGGATTATGAACCCGAAACCGTCATCCGGCGCGAAATCACACCTTCGGGAAAATCACGTGCATTTGTCAACGATACACCCGTATTGCTCGATACACTCGAAGCGCTCGGAAAAAATTTAGTGGATTTGCACGGGCAATACAGTCACTTGCTGTTAAAAGACAAAAATTTCATGGTCGACTTCTTGGACGCTTTTGCAAAAATTGACAAAGAAAGCCAAACCTATCGCCAAAATTACCGGCGCTATTTACATTTGAAAAATACACTGGAAAAGGCCCTGGCGGAAAAAAAACGCTTGGAAGACGAAAAAGAATTCCGCCTGTATCAACTCAACGAATTACGCACCCTCAATTGGGATTTGAATCTGGAAGAAGCCGAACGGCATTTAAAAAATTTCGACAATCTCGAACGCATCCGCGAAAATATTCAACAAATACTCTCTTTACTCAGCACCGAAGAAATAGGCCTCCACGATCAAATACGCCAAACCATCCGCTTGCTTAACAATTTGGCTAAACACAAAGATGAAGCTATCGTATGGACAGAACGCATGGAAGAAATCGCCATTGACCTGCGGGAATTCGAATCGGATTTGGAGCAATGGGAAATACATTTTGCAGGAATAGACGAAGCCGGCCGAAAAACCCTGGAAGAAGAATATGACCGCTATCAACAACTTATGCTCAAGCACCGCGTCAATTCCCAAGAAGAACTGAAGCAACTTCTGGAAAAATGGGAAGCCGAATCGGAACAATTCGAACGCATGCTAATTGAAACGGAAAGCATGGAAAATGAATTGGAAACAATGCAAAAAAAATTACAATTAATCGCCGAAAAACTCCATGAAAAAAGAGCTAAAGCCGCACCGGTTTTAGCTCAAAAAATAGAAAAATATTTGGCGGACCTGGGCATGAAACACAGTCGCATAAAAATCGTCGTAGAAAAAACGGAAACGTTGGGTATTCACGGCTTCGACCAACCCGAAATCCACCTCTCACCCGACAAAGGAAAACATTTCGCTCCCGTCTCACAAATCGCGTCGGGCGGTGAAATGTCACGACTTATGCTGGCCATTAAAAATATTTTAAGCCGTCATAAACAACTCCCCACAATTATCTTTGACGAAATCGACGCAGGTATCTCCGGTGAAGTAGCCAAGAAAACCGCCGGTTTGATCAAAAGTATGTCGAACCTTATGCAAGTGATCACCATTACCCACCTGCCACAAACAGCCGCTGCAGGCGACCGGCATTTCAAAGTATTCAAAACCGAAACAAACGGCCGGGTAATTTCTCGCGTAAAACCCCTCTCTTTCGAGGAACGAATCCAAGAAATCGCAGAAATAATCGAAGGAAAACCACCCTCGAGTTCCGCTTTACAACATGCCGAAAATTTACTAAAAACATCCCCGAATAATTAATTCGAGCCGCACTTCGATGTTTGAACGGAATTATGATGTTTTCATATTTTCATTATGAGTTTTTCGATTGATGATAAATTTTTTCGAAAATATCCGATCCTTCACTAAAAAATAACCCTTCTATCTAAAAAAATAAAGAAAAGAGAGAGCCGGCTCGTAAGCCGGCCCCCGTGCTTTTGATCTTTACGTTATTATCCGCTTTCGCCGGATGGATTTGCGTGTCCTTGTTTCGGAAAGACTTTGTTTGAAACCTACATTATCCGGATTTTACGGGTAATATAGCGTTGGCGGCTACGGTCAACCAATACCAAAATATATAATCCGGGTACGAGATTACTCACACCCATCCGGTAGGACGATTGATCGGTTTGGTCCCGGAATACTTCTTTACCTTCCGTATTGTAAAGGTAAATTTCGTATTTACCGGAGGTTTGCCATTGCCATTCCACATAATCCGTAGCGGGATTGGGAAACAGGCGTATATTTTCAACGGATGAATAATTGTCAACCCCCAATTGCCGGGCTATATCCGGCCCGAGAAATCCCTCGGACAGGTGCAAATTATTTTGCGTAGTTTCGCGATTAACCGTTTCGCCCCCTACGTCGATAAATTCGATATTTCCCGTAGACAGGAGCCCTCCGACGGGAGCCAAAGAGCTTTTATAAAGTTCCGGCTGCGCCGGCAGATTCCACACCAAAAGGAAAACGATTCCGATTATGATTTTTTTCATTACCATGGTCTTTCAATTATTTTCTAATCACAATAAAATCAAAAGGTTTATCTTCCGCCGTTCCGGAAGTGTTGAAAGTTTTGATGTAAAACTTATTGGCGTATTTATCGGTGGAAATAAATCCGATTTCACCGTAGCGCAAAGTGGCCACCACAATATATTGGTCATAACTTCCGAAAGAAGTATCAAAGACGATTTCATATTCACCGGTGTTGTATTTGGTCAAAGTATATCCATCGGAGGAGCCGTTTGAAAGTACACCTCCCGAGGCAGATACCGTTCCGTATACATAAACCCGGGTATCGGCATTGCCGCTTTCGGGACCGAGTAATTTGCCGTTTCGAACCATTACATTGCCTTTGAAGTAGCCTGCATATACATCGGCCGAATCTTTGGTGGCTTCGGCATATACGGCGTAATGTTTTCCTCCGGCAGTAGAATCAATGACATTATATGAGGCGTATTTTTCGCCCGGTCCGGTTCCGTAAAGTAAATTTTTACTTCCGAAATGCGTTCCGGTACCGGAGTTTGTAATACCATTTACACTACCGATTTGTTCTCCGTTGCCTTGACCGGAAAGCACATTGTAGCTACCGCAATGATCGCCCGTTCCTCCGCCCGACAATAAATTCATTGTGCCGAAATGACCGGAATTGCCTGAATTTTCAATTTGATTAACTACACCGAACTGCGTACCCGAACCCGATCCGCGGAGCATATTATAAACCCCGTAATGATTGCCGGAACCTTCACCGCTTAATTCAAATCGAGCGCCTTCGTGCACTCCCGTACCTGTTCCTTGTAACCAAACATAATGACCGTAAAAATGACCGTTACCTCTCGGAATGCTTATGTATGTTCCCATTTTAACTCCATTGCCGGCTCCTTCAAGATTTACCGTCAATCCACGATGCGTACCATTACCCGAATGAATGCTGTAAACTTGGAAGGCATTAATGAGACCGTCTCCATTTCCGCCAAATTTCGTATAAACCATACGGCTAATATCATTGGTGTTGGGCAAACTTTCATCAATATGTAAAAAACCGTTGGTTGACGTTGTGTCAGAAATTCCAATTTGGATTTTTCCAAATGTATAAATATTGTCGTTTATATGGGTAGGCGATTCCGTAGTCCCCGTTTTGTAGAATATAACAGGCTTGTTATTCAAATCGTTGTAATTACCGCTAAACGTATTACCGGCTCTTTCGGCGTATTTTGCTACAGGAACGGCTTTGAGGGGAGAAACGCCTAAAACTTCCAATCCGTTGCCCCTATCCATTTCCACTTGTAAAACATAACCGGGTATGCTCCAATCGATTTGATCGAAATTTCCGTAGGAAGCCTGACCTTCACCCAAGCTTAAAACCACCAAACCGTTGTTATCCGTGGTTACATTATGAGTTTCTTGATAGACCATATTGTTGTTCGAATCCCAAACGGTTAACATCATTACCAAAGCCTGATTTGCCAAAGGTGAACCGTTTTCGCGAATCATTGCCTTGTAGTTAAATCCTTGAATTTGAGCTTGCATTACCAATGCATAAAGGATGGAAAGTGTTAAGATGACTTTTTTCATAGCTATTTTTTTTTGCGGTTAATAAAATTGTTTTGTTTTGTCTTTCGAAAGACTTTTTGTCCGGAACAAAATTCACTCGCAAATTTACCTGCATTTCGAAGCATCATCCAAATAAAAAAGTAAAAAATAAGTAAAACGTTGCAATTTTCGATGTAAAAATTTAGTAAAACGAATTTTGTAAAATATTGAAAATGTTTAAATTATGATATATCACAAATAAAATTCAATAAAGTAACATGTAAAAATTACTATCTTTGTATTAGACAAACCGTTATTGATATATTCACTTATGAAGGCTTGTAAAATATTATTGATATTTTGGATGGGATTCGGGATACCTTGGAGCCAAGTTTTGGCCCAATCCGTATATGATCCGGATTCATTGCGCCAAGTTTTGGCCCGGCAATCGGACGAAGCCCGTTTTAAGACCCTCGACGCTTTGTTTGATTATTATCTGCACAATAATTTGGATTCGGCGAAATATTACGCGAATCTATTGCAAAGCGAAGTTGAAAATGCATCTGTAAAATATAAAGCTTTGGCGCAAAAAAATTTGGCTATGTATTTTTTGGAAAAAAAGGCATTGAAAAAATCCGAAAATTACATGTTCCGAGCTATTGAACTCGAACGCCGAGGCGGTTTGCAAAAGGAGGCAGCCGAGTCGTACAGGATGCTTGCCGGCATATATTTCGAAAAAAATGACTTGAAAAATGCCATCGATTATCTCTACAAATCATTGAAAATATTCGATCTTCAAGGCGATTATCGCGGAATGGTAGCTTGCTATAATAATATCGGCTTGATTCATAATTATAATAGAAATTTTCGGCAAGCCGTGGATATATATAAAAAATGTTTACAAATCATTCGAAAACATCTGACCGGATACAGCCCGATTTCACCATACACCAACTTGGGCATCGCATACCGAAATTTAAAGAAGTTCGACAGCAGTTATTATTACACCCGTAAAGCCCTAGATGAAGCCCTTCGAATTCGGGATGAAAAAACTTTGTCGGATAACTATCTGAATATTGCCAAATTGTTTACGGAAACCGGACAAAACGATTCGGCCGCCTATTATTTCGATAAAAATATCCGTTTGTGCCGGCAAAAATTTCCGCTTCGTTTATCCACTTCGTTAGGAGCAAAAGGAAAATGGTATTATATGAACCGTCAATATGATTCGGCCATTGCTATTTTAAACCAATCGTTGGAAATCGGCAAAAAAGAAAACAATTTGGTAAACCAACAATATGCTTTGTATTATTTATACAAATCTTATCAACAAAAAAAACAATATCCGGAAGCAATTAGAGCCTTGGAAGACTTTGTGGATGTGCAGGATAGTTTGCATTTGACTGAAGCTTTGGTAAAAATCAACCGTATAAAAGCGCAATACGAGGATGAAAAGAAAAATTTGAGAATCGCCCAGCTTGAAAAGGTAAAAGCATTGGACAGAAAAATCCGGTTTCTTCTATTTTCGGTAATTTTTTTGATACTTATTTCATCGGGTTTGATTATCCGTCATTTAATCGTTCAACGCCGACATAATCGTGCCGAACGCAAACGAATTGAAGCCGAATTACATCAAAAACATAAGCAACTTACCTCGCAAGCCCTAATGATGATGCAGAAAAACAAAATGTTAAATGAAATTTTGCAATTGATATCGGAACTGAAAAACATCGGAAAAACCAACCAAAGAGAATTAGCCGAAATCCGGCGCAAACTCAAACGAAGCATGCATTCCGAAAACGATTGGGAGTTGTTTCGTCAGTATTTCGAAATGGTTAATAAGGACTTTTTCCGGAAACTCAAGGCCATCAATTCCAAGCTTACTCCTTCGGAACTCAAATTAGCCGCCTTGACCAAATTACATTTTAATATTAAAGAAGCCGCCACTCTGCTCAATATATCTCCCGACAGCGTTAAAACCGTTCGGCACAATTTGCGGAAAAAATTGGGTTTGAAACGCCAGGAAAATCTTTACGATTTCCTTAATTCCATATAATTTTTTGATCGAAATTTCATAGGACCGCTTTACTTACCGTAAAGTTAACCATTGCTTTAAACAACAACATATCCTTCGCTTCTTCCATACATGTTTTCGGGAGGATTTTCTTTCGGTCATTTCGATCCGTGATTTTAGATGCCATGCGAAGAATCTCAATGGGAAAACTTATGAGCATTAGCTTGTGGCTATTGAATTTATTGTAGCAGTATGTCATTTCGAACGAATGTGAGAAATCCCAATGTTATTGTTAAATCGTTAAATCGTGGAATCGCGGGGTGAGGCCCCGTCCCGCCCGTAATTTTCTTTGAAGTGCGAAGAACAAAACCGGAAAATCCGGTACGGGATTAAACCGTTAAACCGGTTAATGAATTTGCCGCACTTTAATCTTTTACCTTTTACCTTATTCCTTTATTATTGAGCGTTGAATCGCCGTGTCCGCCTCAGGAGGAGGAAATCGTTAAATTGATTTTTAGGATGGATGACCGGTGACGGATGACCGGTTACCGGAGACGTCATGGCGAGGCATGGAGCGAGGTGGAATGCCGTAGCCCTCTCCTCAACGAACTTATTAGACTTCCCTCACTATATTGAGGGAGATTGCTTCGCTGCCATCGGCATGACGAGGTCCTTAGACCGTCATCACGAGCAAATCGGCTTCCCGCCTCATGCGAAATTAATAGGTATAATTATCACGGATTGGCAGGCGGGCGCACTTGGAAAAGCCGGTCGAATAAAGGGGTCTTTTTTAGATAAACCGGGCCTATAATAGGCTGGATTTTTTCAAGATCTATTACGCCGAAATAATCTAAAAATCGCTCAAAAGTCCTAAGCGAATAACAATTTATTGCATTTTTCTTTTTACTTATGTAGGGTATGGGTTCCATATCTTCCATTAATTGGGGAAAAGCCCTGAAATATTTTTCCGCATAAAAACTTTCATGTCGCTTCTTATCGCCGTATTTATGAATCAAGATAAGGGAAAAACCATATCCTATTTGTCCAATGGGCGTTTCAGCGTAATTGTCGAAATACCCCCAATTGAATTTATGGGTAAAAGTTTCAAAAATATGTTTAAAGAGAGAGTGCGGATTCGCCAATGCTTCTTGCCCTTTGCGGGTAAGCGAAAGCCGGTTTTTTCTTTTTTTCGCCAATCCTGATAATTGCACTAAAATCCTTGCCAAATGTATGGAGTTGGCATCGATTTCTTTGTACAACTTACTTATCCCTTCTTCAATCATAATGTCGGTCATAAACTTTTGATTATACAGTTCTTTGACTGCCTTAACGGGTAAATATCCTTTGGATGTGAGTTTCATTTCACCTGCCCGGTCAATCATTTCCATCAAATATTTGATTTGATTCCAAAGGGGAATTTTCCGGTAATCCTCATCCGGCAATTTGGCCAATTGAAGAGGGCTGGCTTCATTAAAAGGTTGATAGAGAATATAATGCATCTCTTCGGGCGAATAGCCTTCAAATTCCGGGCGTCCCTTTTGATTATGTGCTTTTTGAAGTTGTTCCAATCGTTTTTGTAATTCGTCCATAATTCATAAGGATATAAAATCATCTACAAAATAAGGTATATTTTTGATTTACGGGAGGAAAGTTCGAACGAATATGAGAAATCTCAATGTTATTGTTAAACCGTTAAATCGTTGAACCGTGCAATCGTTAAACCGGTTTGTCATTTCGAACGTAAGTGAGAAATCTCGAAGGAATAGTTTTTAGCCGTTAGCTTACTATCGTTTTTATTGTAGGAATCCGTAATTTTTCATGTTCAATAAAATTTTCATTATGATGAAAAGTTTTAGCGGATTGATGGGAAGTTTTCAGTATGATGAAAATATTAGCACGCTTATTCTTTATCTTTCTTTATTTTCTTGATCATTTCTTCAAAATCGGAAAGGATAGGTTGCGTTTTGTTGAATACCTCGTACTCGCGATTGGCTTTTTCGATGGATTGTTGATGAGAAACGGTGCCTTTATGGTCTAAAATCCGGAAATCATTAAACTCCAAAAAGCGATTTACACTGGCGGCCAATTCTTTCATGGTAAAAGGCCGGTCTTGTTCTTTTCGTATTTCAATTTGATTTTCAATATAATCGAAATAGGACGATACCGTTCGTTCCAATCGCCGAATTTCCTTTTCCGACAAGTAATTTTTGGCAATATGCGTATCGGATTTTAATATACGTCCGTCCGGTGCGTTTTTCCAAGTGGTTAGTCCCATGTGCGGCTTGGATTTATCGGCACGCGTATAGATAATTTCGGCGGCGGTTTGTCCGGTTATGGCATAATGGAATTTATTTTGCACTGTAGCATAAAATTCCCGGGTAATTTCCGAATCTTTATCGTAATCGATACTGCATTCGGCAAATAAATCGGTAATTTTTAAGTAAATACGTCTCTCACTGGCGCGTATGGAACGCACCCGTTCCAATAATTCATCAAAATAATCTTTTCCGAAAACGGTTTTGGCTTGTTTGAGCCGTTCATCATCCAATACGAATCCCTTAATAATGTATTCGCGCAATACTTTTGTAGCCCAAATCCGAAACTTTGTAGCCCGCCGGCTGTTGACCCGGTATCCTACCGCTATAATGGCGTCTAAATTGTAGTATTTTACGTTGTATGTTTTACCGTCCGCGGCAGTTGTTCGGAATTTCCGAACAACTGAATTTTCCTCTAATTCACCGGTTTGGAAAATATTTTTTAAATGTTCGCTAATGGTGGATTTTGCCGCATCGAACAACTCCGCCATGGCCTTTTGCGTAAGCCACAGCATTTCGTCTTGTACCAAAGCTTCCACCCGCACGTCGCCGTTATCGTCCGTATAAAGAGCAAATTGCCGTTGTATGGGAAATTCGGGCATAACGTTGCGTTTTTTGGTTAGTAAATATACGATGAATTTTGAGAGCAAATGGAACGAATTTGTAAAATTGCTTTTCGTCTAATAACCGGATAGATAATTATTATACCGATTTGTCATTTCGAAAAAGCGAAGCGACTGAGAAATCTCAAAGGAAAAGCTTTTAGCCCTTAGCCGTTAGCTTGTTATGGATTTGGGACTTGGGATTTAGGATTTGGGATGGCGCTCTTCGGGCACTTTTATGTTTACTTTCACTTTTACTTTCGCCTTCGGCGGTTTTTTATCACAGAAGGGCCAAGAAAATGCAGAGGCCACAGAGATTCCTCGTCGCTTCGCTTCCCTCGGAATGACAGAGGGTGCTCATTTATTCTGTTACTGCTTTCGGAACGCGGATGTCATTCCGAACGAATGTGAGAAATCTCAATGGAAAAGCTTTTAGCTGTTAGCCGTTAGCTTGCTATTGTTTTTATTGTAGCAATCCGTAATTTTCATAATCAATAAAATTTTCATCATAATGAAAAATTTTACCGGATTGGCGGAAAGTTTTTAGTATGGTGAAAAGTTTATCGTTTTTAATTTAATGAATTAAACGCACAAAGAACACGGCATATAAAATACGGTTAATGCCATGATGATATTTGCGCAAAGATTGTCAAAAACCTAAATCCGCCGTCAGGCGGATAAGCGCGTTGGCCCGGCAAAAATGCGGGCCGGCCGTTGGCTGTGAATTTCCCGGCAGGATAGAAAATCACCAAAAGTGCTTGTCATTAAATTCCGAAGGAATTTCGTCTTTTGGTAGATTTTCTCCTGCCGGGAAAGAGCGCGAGGAAGCATATTTTTGCCTTGATTTTTTGGTTCTTTTGTATCAAGACAAAAGAACGAAACAAAAAATCATAATTTAAACATATCAATTGTATAGATAAAAGACCTATTAGACATACTCATTTCCCGCTACTGTTTTTATTATAGTAATCCGTAATTTTCATAATCAATAAAATTTTCATCGTAATGAAAAATTTTACCGGATTGATGAGAAGTTTTCAGTATAATGAAAATTTTTTCTATATTTACCCAAAGTTTTCAGCATAATGAAAATATTTAGACGTCAAAAATACCTTTCCCGCATCGAACCCTTTATCGGACGGGATGTTATTAAAGTATTAACGGGTTTGCGAAGGGTGGGAAAAACCACCTTGCTCTTGCAAATCAAAGAACATATTCTCCGAAAGTATCCCGGCGCGGAAATTCTGCATATCGACAAGGAAGCGTATGCATATAAAGACATTTTGACGCATGAAGATCTTTATCAATACGTCCGTGCGCATACATCCGGTTCGGGA
>JAMONV010000014.1 GCA_027066365.1 Flavobacteriales bacterium | reverse complement strand
AAGAAGGATTGACTATCGACCGGCTGGATTTGTATCCCGGCCGCAACCCGCAAATCGAAGCCCATTATGAAGTATAAGGTCAAACCGGGACAAAATCTTTTCGACCTGGCCATTATCATGACCGGGAGTGCGGATAATGCCTTTGAATTGGCACGTGTGAACGGCTTATCGATAACTACGGCGCTCAAAGGAGGCGAAATATTGGAATGGGAAACCGGTAAAGAACCGCCTTCCGGTACGGCTTTGGCCACGGCATACCGCCCGGACGGCGAGGAAAACGACATAGGAATAGGCGAAATGATTATTGAACAAACGTTTATCGTGCATTAAAACAATACAGATATGTATAAGGATCGAACCGAAATAAAAAAAGCCATGACCGGCGCATTTATGGAAAATGCCTTAATCCGTGATATTTACGGATTGAGGCCCGGTAAATCCTTTGAAGAGGAATTTAGTAAAGTGTCGTTGGAAAATGCCTTGTTTGACGTCATGAGTTATGCCGGTTGGTTGTTTCAACAATTATTTACTGCACACAAAAGCGAAGTGGAAAAACTTATCCGCCGCCAAAAAGCCGGTACGCCGGAATGGTATCGTTACAAAACCTTACAATTCCAAAAAGGTTTTGACCTGAAAGAAGGAAGCGATGAGTTTGACAATACCGGCGCCACGGCCGAGGAAATTGAACAATCGAAAATTATCAAATATGCCGCCGTTACCGAATCGGATGAGCCCGGCACGTTGATTATCAAAGTGGCTACGGAACAAAATGAAGAACTCATGCCTTTGGATAACGCTGATATTCCGGCGGTGGAAACGTATTTGAACCGTATCAAATGGGCCGGTACGCGCTTGCGTATTTTGAATTATTTGCCCGACTTATTACTATTGAAAATTCGGATTTATCGCAATCCGCTTATACTGGATGAAAACGGTACGGATATTCGCACCGGCAAAAAAACGGTGGAAGAAGCCATAAAGAATTACTTGAAAAATTTGCCTTTCAACGGCGAATTGGTATTGGTCCACCTGATAGATGCCATTCAACAGGTGGAAGGCGTGGAAATCCCGCACCTGATTACCGCCCTAACTCGTTGGATTGACCCTTCAACCGGCGGTTACGGACCATGGGAAATGATACAGGTAAAAAAAATACCGGTGTCGGGCTATTTCAAAATAGACACCTTTGATTATATCGAATATGTGGTATAATATCGATTGGAACCGGTTTGCGGCGGAATACATGCCCACCTATTTGCGCAAGCCCGTTTGGCTGGCATTGGTGCGTAGCATTTTCCGGCCGGTTATATATTTATATAATATATGGTATGAATGGCGGCGGTCTAATGTCTATCTTTTGACCCATACCGGACAAGTGTTTTCATTGGAAAAAAGCCTGAACGATCATTTCGATATTGCCCAACGGCGAATTTATATTACCGACGGTTACCGGTATGAACGGTTTTATATTTACACTTATGCTGAACACCGTCCCATTTATTTGGGTACTAAATATTTGCATTCGTCATCGGATTATGCCGATACAGGCGTGGATTTTATCGTGTGGATCCCGGCCGTATTGGAAGAACAAAAATTAACTATCACTTATCATGTCAATCGATACAAAGAAGCATCAAAACGATTTAAAATAGCCATTATATGAAAATCAATTTCAATCAAACCGGTGGTTTCCCGTTGGAAACCGATACATTGGACAATATGCAAAAGTCCTATGAATTGTTTCATGCCCTGGGTCGGTTGGCAGGCCAATATGCCATTGTGGAAGGATGCCATATAAACGGCAACAATGTATCGGACGGTGTGGTATATGTGGACGGTGAACTGATGCCGTTTCGTGGAGGTTTATTGGGGACCGAAGTCGTTATCATTCAAGAGGTCGAACAACGCGTATTTGAAGACGGGCAAAGCCGTGATGTGTACTTTAAAAAGTATGCGACCTTTGGTAGCGGATACAACAGCATACCTTGGTCATCGTTCCGGCGCTTATTCCCTTTGAGCAGTGCCGTGATGATAGACGAAATTCGCATGTACGCCGGCGATGTAAACAATTTACCGCCCGGTTGGTATCTGTGCGACGGACAAAACGGTACGGTGGACCTTCGCGACCGATTTATTGTGGGCTATAATCCCAATAATCCGGATTATGACCAAATAGGAAAAACGGGCGGCGAAGCACAAAATCATTTGACGGTCGATCAACTTCCGCCACATAATCACGTGGCTACCATGGGAGAAGCAGGTTATCACCGTCATACTTATTCATTCCATGACCTTGCATCCAAAGGTAAAAGGGCCAATGATGCATATTGGCGTGTAGAAGGTGGTACCTCTACCGGCCATACGAGCTTTGAAGGACTTCATACGCATCCCATTACAATAGGAAATACCGGTAACGGTAAGCCCGTGGAAAACCGTCCACCCTATTTTGTACTCGCATTTATACAATACAAAGGAGTTTAAAATATTTTGATATGAGTAATAAAGTGAATTTAAACACCCTTAAAAAATGGTTTCAAACCGGAAGTAAGCCCACGCAAGAGCATTTTTGGGCGTGGATGGATAGCTATTGGCATAAAGACGAGTCTATTCCGCAAGAATCCGTGGATGGATTACAAGAAAGCTTAAACAAAAAAGCAGATAGAGAAAGTTTAAACAACCATGTACAAGATCCTGAAGCGCATAAAAACCTTTTCGATACCAAAGCGGATAAGAACGTCTTTGACCAACACCTTTCCGATCCGGGCGCCCATAAAAGTTTGTTTAAAAACAAAGTGGATATAAGCCACTTGGAAGATACTAATGCACATGAATATTTATTTGACCAAAAAGTAGATAAAGAACCCGGAAAAGGACTTTCGTCCAATGATTTTACCGACGATTTAAAAGGTAAATTAATAAGCATCCAAATGCCGGAAGATTTACAAATTTTTGACTCGTTAGAGGATGCAGAAAATACTTTGGGCCCTTATAAGTTTTTTCTATACTCGGAGAAAAATTCCAATGGAGTAGTATCACCCGGGAATTCGGTCATTGGTGTTACGGGAAAGGGAAATAATAAGTAGATTTTAACATAAATTCGAGTTTCTTAATGTTAAAATATTAACATAATAAAATTTTAAATCTTGTTTGGTTTGAATGAAATGTTTTGATGGATTGAATGGAGAATTATATAATTACACGAATGGACACGAAGAAAAAAGAAAAAATTTGTGTAATCCGTGCAATTCGTGGATGAATATAATCCGTGGATAAAATAATAAATATGAAAAATCTCTATCTCATTGCCTACGACATCAGCAACAACAAAAAACGAAACAAAGTAGCCGAATTATTGGAGCAATACGGCGAACGCATTAATTTGAGCGTTTTTGAATGCATGCTCACACACAAACAAGTGGATGAACTAAGCGAAAAATTAAAACAAATGATAGCCAAAACCGACAGCATTAAGATTTATTTCATCTGTAAAAGTTGCTATGCCAAAAGCCGCAGCATCGGCCAACGCGACTACCCGGGCGAAATAAACATTTTTATCGATTAATTCAATTCGTGGATAATAATAAGAAAAATCCGTATAATCCGTGCAATTCGTGAAATTCGTGGCAAAAAACAAACCACTAATTACACGAATGGACACGAAGAAAAAAATCAGTGAAATTCCCACAGGACAAGCGTGAAATTCGTGCAATTCGTGAAATTCGTGGCGAAAAAAAACATTAATTACACGAATGGACACGAAGAAAAAAGAAAAAATTTGTGTAATCCGTGCAATTCGTGGATGAATATAATCCGTGGATAAAATAATAAATATGAAAA
>JAMONV010000013.1 GCA_027066365.1 Flavobacteriales bacterium | reverse complement strand
CCGTAATCATACGGCCTTTGCTCAAAAAAATCGTATCCGAAAATTTCGGAAGTTATGGTATCGTGATGTGGACAAAACATTATGAAGATATTAATGTATTTAAAAATAAAATTCAAAATGATAGGGATGACTATCGGTTACCCTTATTTGTTGTTCAAATGGATAAGGAGAAGTATTTAAGAGAAAATAACTTTCAAAATATTTTGAGCGATTTGGAACAAATTCTCACGAATAATATTGCCGCTAATTTTTTTATTAACTGGGCCAATTTAATCCGTGCCGGTAGGGATAAAACTATTTATTCAATTTTTGAATTAATTCCCGATTATCAAAAACAAGATAAAAATTTGGAATTTTTATTGTTTAAAATGGCTCAAAATTATACCGGGATTCCTTTTGATAAAATTGATGACGGTTATCCGTTAAGTATGGATGCTATAAAAGCTTTTAATGATTTATTGGTATCTGAAATAAATTTAAGTGCTTCCCAGGAAATAATTAATTTTAATAAAGAAAATACCATATTTATATTGAGCTCAGAAGATAAAGGTTGGTTCGCAAAAAATAAAATATTGACAAAGAAAAAAGAGTTGATTATAAAAAAGATAACAAAAGAAGAAAATAAAGGAAAAATTGAGTGGAATATTTTAAATAATCTAACACAAAGAGAAAAGACCACTGATATATTAAATTCAGCAAAAGAAGAAATAATTAGTTTGTTTTCAGAGCTTAATTCAAAACTTTTCCTTGATTATGTGAACATACATCAGGATAAGGTTATTCCCGGTAACGTATATGAAATAAAAGGTGATTCAAAACTAAAACACCCTGAGTTGCCAAATAATTCAACTCCCATAATTATAGAAATGACGCCGCCGTGTGATTTTTCAAATACTAAAAGCCCATATGCTTATCCAAGAGTTTTATCCGGTTATATTACTGATTTGAATATTTCAAATCTCCCTAATAAAAATACTAATAAAAATAATTTTTACAATGAACTATGGCCTATAAAACTTGAAGGAAAAGATAAAACTCAGATAATTATTTTTGATTTTAGTATTTTAGGTTTTGTTGAAGAAACCGATTTAAAAGATTCTAGCAAATATAAATTATTATTTAGAGTTAAAGATAAATTGTTTGCCGATATCCTGCAAAAAATGTCTACATACATAGCAAGATTAGGATTGCCTATAATTAGATAGATGACTGATATTTTCTCCAAACAAAAACGCTCTCAAATCATGTCCAAAATTTCCGGAAAGGATACCAAGCCGGAAATTAAAGTGAGAAAATATTTGTTTTCGAAAGGATTCAGATATCGAAAAAACGTAAAAGATTTACCCGGCAAACCCGATATCGTTTTGCCTAAATATAAGGCCGTAATATTTGTTCACGGTTGCTTTTGGCATGGTCATGATTGTCCGGCGGGAAAATTACCGAAAACCAATTACGAATTTTGGTCGAAAAAAATCGGCGAAAACAAAAACCGCGATCAAAGAAATTACGAGAAATTAAAGGAAGACGGTTGGGATGTAATTGTTATTTGGCAATGTGAAATTAAAAACAATAAAATTTTCAATCGAACCATGAATAAAATTATAGCCGAAATTAAAAAATAATCATTCCACCCCCTCCGCCAACAACACCGCCGGATGCACGGCTTCCTTATCCAATACATCGTCGATTTGATGGCGGCAGCTGATGCCGTTGGCGGCGATGGCCGTGTCATTTCCGGCTTGGCGCAAGGCGGGGAATAATTTCAGTTCACCGATTTTGAGGCTCAGGTCGTAATGTTCTGTTTCATATCCGAAACTACCGGCCATACCGCAGCATCCGCTGTCCAATAGTTCCACCGTGTAGCCGCGGGGAATGGACAGGATTTCGGCGGCGATTTTTTCGTCGGCCAGGGCTTTGTGGTGGCAATGCACGTGCAGGACGATGTGTTTTTCCTTGTCCGTAAAATCATCCGGCGTAATGCGGCCGGCTTTGTATTCGTTGTAAATGAATTCTTCAAACAGCAAACTGTTTTCGGCCAAGCGCATGGCGGCCTCTTGTTGGTTGTTGCGGGCGAGCCGTAAATATTCATCCCGGAAAGTCAGGACAGCCGAGGGTTCGATACCGATCAGGGGCGTTTGTTCGCTTACCAATCCGTCGAAATAGTCGATGTTGTCGCGGGCGATGCGTTGGGCTTGTTTGAGGAAACCTTTGGAAATGTAAGCCCGGCCGCTTTCGCGTCCCGTAACGGGCATAACTTCGTAGCCCAGGGCCGTCAGCACTTTAACCACGGCTTGTGCGGTGGGGCTGTCCATGTAATCGATAAATTCATCGGCAAAAAGATAGACGGATTTTTTAGGTTCCCCTACAGGTTTTATTGTAGCGCTTTGATGCTCGAACCAAGTGCGGAAACTAACGCGGCTGAGCTTGGGCAATTTTCGCTTCGGTGCGATCCCTATCAGCCGTTTAATTAATCCGCCGGCTATGGTTACGCCTGCATTGTAAAGAAACGGCAGATGCGAAAACCACCGGTTGATGCGTCCCGAATAGGCAAAAAAGCGGTTGCGCCACGAATAGCCGTGGGTTTCCTGCCATTGGTAGAGGAATTCGGCTTTGAGCGTGGCGATGTCCACCGTGGACGGACATTCGGTTTTGCAGGCCTTACAGGAAAGACACAGGCTGAGGGTTTCGTAGAGTTCTTCATAGTCGAAGGGGTTGCCCGGGCGGTTTTGGGCGTAATGTTGGGTAAGGAATTCGCGCAAGGCATTGGCACGGGCGCGGGTGGTGTATTTTTCTTCGCGCGTGGCTTGATAGCTGGGACACATCACACCGCCGGCTTCGGGAAGTTTGCGGCAATCACCGGACCCGTTGCATTTTTCGGCCGCCCGCAGGATGCCGCCTTCTTTGACGAATTTATAAAGCGTGGGGATTTCCGGTTCTTTCCGGTCGGGTTCGTAGCGGAGATTACGGTCCATCGGCAGCGGATCTACGATTTTGCCCGGATTGAAAAGGTTGTCCGGATCGAACAGGTATTTGAGTTCACGCATGAGGGCATAGTTCTTTTCGCCCACCACACGGGGAATAAATTCCGAACGCACGATACCGTCGCCATGTTCGCCGCTGAGTGAACCTTGGTAATCGTGCACCAAATCCGCCACTTCGCTCACCAATTCGCGAAACAGCTTGACGTCCGCGGATTTTTTCAGGTTCAAAATGGGCCGCAAATGGATTTCGCCGGCGCCGGCATGGGCGAAATACACCGGTTTTTTGCCTTTGGCTTGCATGATGCGGGTAAAATCCGCGATATAATCCGGCAGGTCATGAATATCCACGGCCGTGTCTTCGGTGCCTGCTACGGCTTTGTCGTCGCCGGGGAGGTTGCCCAAAAGACCCAATCCCGCCTTGCGGAGTTCTTCGGCTTTGGCGGCTTCGCCGTCATAGAGCTTGGGGAAGGCATAGCCCAATCCCGCCGTGCGCAAGCGCTCGATCATTTCGTCCGCTTGACGTTCCAAATCGTTCATGTCTTCGCCGCGGAATTCCAGCATGAGGATGGCTTGCGGGTCGCCTTGCAGGAAGTCGCGGTAATGCTTGTATTTAAGGCTGTCTTTGGTGCAGTCGAGGATGGTTTTGTCCATCAATTCGCATTGGTACAGATCCGATTGCATGGCCGGCGCCACGGCGCGCATGCTTTCGATGATGTCGCCGAAATGGGCGGCCACCATCAGGCGGCGCGAAGGCGGAAGCGGGTCCAAGGCGATTTTGATTTCCGTCCAGAAAAACAGGGTTCCTTCCGAGCCAGCCAGGAGTTTGGCCAAATTGAAATCATTGTCATAATCCTGCGAAAACAAGCGGTTGTTGA
>JAMONV010000012.1 GCA_027066365.1 Flavobacteriales bacterium | reverse complement strand
GTAGCTTGAGAAACGTATTCGAAATGAGGGGTTTCTCCCCGGATAATGCTTCCGATAGCGATAATTGCATCGATAAATTTATTTTCTTGCATGCGTCGAGCACCATAGACCAATTCGAAGCTTCCCGGCACGTGCCAAATGGTAATGCTATCCTCTTTAACGCCCAATCGCAAAAGTGTTTCCTTGGCGCCTTGAAGCAGTTTTTCGGTGATGTCGGGGTTCCATTCCGAAACCACCAAGCCGATTCTTAAATCCGATGCATCGGGAATCTTGGATTCATCGTAGTAGGATAAATTTTTTCCGGCTGTTGCCATGGCTTATTTTGCATATTGAGCTTGCGCCAAATAGATTTCGGCATCTTTGGCAAAATCCGTATCGGGATATTGATCCGTAATTTTTTGAAAAAATTCCTTGGCGGTTTTGAGATATGCTTTTTCGCCTTTGGTTTTATAAATATAAAGTGCCGTTTTCCCGGCTTTCAACCAATAGAGTGGTGTGGTGAAATTGTTTTCGGATGCTTTGGCGGCTTTTTCGAAATATTCCAATGCATCTTCGGGTTGGTTCAATTGCAAAAACGATTCACCGATTAATCCCAATGCCATGGGATGTAAAATTTCGTCTTTGGCCTTATAACGATTCAATTCTTCGATGGCTTTGTCGAATTCGCCCAAATAATAGTAGGAAACGCCGGCATAATAATGCGCCAATTTTGCACTAGGCGTACCGCTGTATTCTTCTTCGATGTCCAAAAAGCCGTATTTTCCGCCGGCTCCGTTTAAGGCCTGTTCAAACAATTGTTTTTGTTGGGTGGGATCGGTTTCTTTTATAGCTTTTTCAAATAATTGTTGGGCAGTGTTCATTTCATTGGCCGCTTCCATTCGTTTGGGAATCACTACGCGTTGATGATAAAAATAATATCCCACCACCAAGAGTGCAACTACCAAAATGGCGGTATAGATTTTATTTTGATGTTTTTCCAAAAATTTTTCGGATTTGACGGCTATATCGTCGGCGCTTTCCAAACTTTTGGCTACCAAACTTTCTTGCGCTACACGAGATATTTTATTGTCTCTTTCCTTTTTGTATCCACGTTTTTTGTATGTTGCCATTGTAAAGAGTTATTAAAGCGCCGCAAATATACATTTTTTTCAGCATTTCTGAAAATCATCCCGTCGGGCACGGAGTTTAAGGTTTTGTGATAAAAATGCTTCGAAGCGGTTTTATTTTTGACGCCGGCTTAATTTACGGATTAATGTTTTTAGCATGGCTTGATGTACGGATTGTAACCGTGTCTGTTCTATTTTGGCAATAATGGTTTGACTTAATTCTGTAATGTTTTCCAAAACTTTCTCTTTGACGCCGGTTTTTTCGAATAACCCGCGAAAATAATCGATTTTTGCTTGTTCGTCGGACCAATCAGAGGTATAATCTTCGATAAATCGTTTTTTTTCGCTTTCGTTTAACAGTTCTAATGTTTTTACGTACAAAACGGTCTTTTTGCTTTCCCGGATATCACCTCCGGTTTTTTTTCCGAAGGATTCATCGCCGAAGGTATCCAGCCAATCGTCCATCATTTGGAAGGCTAAGCCGGTTTTTATACCGATTTGATACAGCAACTCCCGTTCATTTGCTTCACAGCCTGCCAAGATAGCACCGAAAGCCAAGGAAGTGCCCAGCAATACCGCCGTTTTTTTTCGAATCATTTCCATGTATTGCGAAACGGAAACCCGATTTATTTTTTCAAAATCCATGTCTTCCTGTTGTCCTTCGCAGATTTCCAAGGCGGTTCGATTAAAGAGGGTTTGCAAGGCTTTGTAGGTTTCTCCCTGATAATGCTCCAATTGTTGCTGCGCCAGATAAACCATGGCATCCCCCGAGAGAATGGCAATGTTTGGGTCCCACCGGATATGAACGGTCGGTTTGCCGCGTCGCAGCTTCGCATGGTCCATGATGTCGTCGTGCAAGAGGGTAAAATTGTGAAAAATTTCAATGGCTGCAGCTGCCGGAAGTGCATCGGCCCGCTCAAATCCGTATCCTTCTGCCGCCAACATTACCAATACGGGGCGAATACGCTTGCCCCCGGAGGATAAAATATAGCGTACCGGTTCGTATAGATTAACCGGCGGTTTTTGAGGAATAATCGGCGTCAAGTAGTCTTCAATGGCTTCCAGATAACGGTCGGTCATTAGCGAAAACTTTCGGCGAAATATGCATAAAAATAAGGTATGGTTTCGATGCCTTTGAGAAAATTCCAGACGCCGAAATTTTCATTAGGCGAATGAATACGGTCGGTATCCAAACCAAAGCCCATTAATACGGATTTGGCACCCAATTCCTTTTCAAATAGAGGCACAATGGGGATGCTGCCGCCCGTATAAAAAGGATAAACTTTTTTGCCAAAAGTTTTGTTTAAGGCTCTTTCAGCCGCTTTGTAACCGGGATGATCCAAGGCCATCATATACGGATAGCCACCATGGAATGCTTTTACCTCGGTCTTGACACCGGGTGGCGATAATTTTTTGAAATATTCCGTGAATAAACGTGTAATTTCTTCGGGATTCTGACCGGGAACCAAGCGCATGGAAATTTTTGCCGATGCTTTGGACGGAATAATTGTTTTGGCACCTTCGCCCGTGTATCCGCCCCAGATACCATTAACATCCAAGGTGGGGCGCACCGAAGCACGTTCCAATACAGTGTAGCCTTCTTCACCCCAGAGCGCTTCCACGCCGAGCATTTTTTTGTAGGCCTCCTCATCGAATGGAATGCCGTTAATCAAGGCACGTTCGTCGGTGCTTAATTCAACTACTTTTTCATAAAATCCGGGTATGGCAACACGGTTTTTTTCATCATGCAAACGAGCAATCATTTGTGCTAAAATATTGGCCGGATTGGCCACGGCTCCGCCATACAATCCCGAATGCAAATCATGGGAAGGGCCTTGTACGGTTACTTCCACATAAGACAAACCGCGTAATCCCGCTGTAATTGAAGGTGTATCTTTGGAAATCAATGCCGTGTCGGAAATCAAAATAATATCGTTGGCTAATTTTTCATGATTGTTTTTGACAAACCATTCAAGGCTGGGTGAACCAACCTCTTCTTCTCCTTCAATCATCAGTTTTACGTTGGCCGGCAAGCGATTGTTTTTAATTAAATATTCAAGTGCTTTGACGTGCATAAACATTTGCCCTTTGTCGTCGGAAGCGCCGCGTGCTACAATGGTGCCGTCGGGGTGTTCGGCTGTTTGACGAATAACCGGCTCAAACGGGTCCGATTCCCATAATTCCAACGGGTCGGGAGGTTGCACGTCATAATGACCGTAAACCAGGACAGTGGGGTAATTCGACCCTAATATTTTTTCTCCGTAAACAATCGGATAACCCGGCGTTTCTTCAACGGAAACGCTATCAAGCCCCGCTTGTTCCAAAAAATTTTTCACTTTTTCCGCTGTATTCAGCACATCCTGTGCATAAGCCGGATCAGCACTGACGGAAGGAATTTTTAACAATTCAAAAAGTTCTTCCAAAAATCTTTCTCGATTTTGTTGCACATACGAAGCTATATCATCCATAGAGTAAAATTTACGGCATAAAAGTAAGAAAAAACCGTAAGTTGCACAAAAACCGAATAACGCGGGTATTTTCAATGTTTTTCCAAAAAATAATAACCTTTTTTCTCCTTTCTCTTTTGTGCTTAGTTTAAGCTTAGCGCTTTAAACCGTGGAATCGCGGGGTGGAGCCCCGTCCCCCCCGTGATTTTCTTTGCAGTGCGAAGAACGAAACCGGAAAATCCGGTGCGGGATGGAATTGTTAAACCGTTGAATTGTGGAATCGTTGAATCGAATATTGGATTCGCCGCTTTGTCTCGTTTTCCGTTTCCCTTTTTTATTCGTGATAATCCGTGTA
>JAMONV010000011.1 GCA_027066365.1 Flavobacteriales bacterium | reverse complement strand
GTTGATTGAATTGCAACGCCTCGGCAACGACTTGGACGTGATCCTTTTGCCCCGTACCAATATCAATCCCGAAGCGGGCATCGTCTTTCCCGACATCTATAGGGACGAATACATCGAATACCGCCGCTTGCCGGGCTACGGACATACCTTGCTGGAATTTTACAATCCGCAAGACAAATACGGTTTGCTCAATTCCTTGGTACCGCATATCCTGTTCAAGCGTTTTGCGCAAAGCGCTTGGTCGGAACTTTGTGAAATATACGGCATTCCGCCCCGCGTCCTCAAAACCGACACATCGGACCCGGAAGCCTTGCAACGCGGACGTGAAATGATGGAAAACATGGGCGCCGCCGCCTGGATGATCATCGACGAAAACGAAGAGTTCAGTTTTGCCGCCGGTGTCAGCACCAACGGTGACGTCTATCGCAACCTGATTGCCGTATGCAACAACGAAATTTCCATGCTGGTTAGCGGCGCCATAATCGGCCAAGACACCAAAAACGGAAGCCGTGCCAAGGACGAGAGCGCCAAGGAAATGTTGCGCATCCTCATCGAAAACGACCTGAGGCTCATCGAAAACTATTGGAACGCCCAAGTCATCCCGGCCCTTAAAAAATTCGGCCTTATCACCGGCGACCTGATCGCCGTCTATCCGCAAGAAGAAAACCTGGAACGCCTGTGGAAAATGACCACCGAAACCTTGCCCTATTATGACGTGGATACCGAATGGATACGCGAAAAATTCGGCATTCCCATCACCGGCAAGCGCTCGGCCGATACCCAACTGTCGGCGTCCGATAACGATTTTTTCGACTGAGCCCCGAGTATTTCGGGGCACTCCACCGGCGATTGACCGAACTCTACGACACACACTGCCATCACGGGCGGTGCCACCGCGATTTGGCCGGACAAACGGGCGACATCAAAAAGCCCGAAAAACGGCTTTTAAAACGCTTTGAAAAAGCCCTTAAACGGGCCATCAACCGCCTGTATCGTAACAAATCCTATCACCCGGACGATTTCCTTCTCAATACGCCCTATCAACGGCTCATACAAGCCACATACGAAGTATTGGAACCGGCTTTGAAACATGAAAAACTCCCGGACGAACTCAAAAAGGCATTCCGCAAAAACGTGTTTATTTTCTCCGGGCTGAAAACCCATGCCCAACTCCTACAAGCCTCACGCCTTTTGTTGGACGGCGACCAAATCAAACCCTATTACAAATGGCGCCGGGAAGTGGAAAAAGAAGTATCGGCCCCGCACCGGCGCTACTTGGAAGCCGAATACAACTTTGCCGTGGCGTCCTCTCAAATGGCCGAACGCTGGCACTACCTCACCCGCGACGGCGACGATGCCTTGCTCCAATACCGCACCGCCAACGACGAGCGCGTACGCCAATCGCACCGCCCGCTTCACGGCATCACCTTGCCGGCCAAAGATCCGTTTTGGGACAAATACTACCCGCCCAATGGGTGGAATTGCCGCTGTACCGTCGTGCGCGTCAAGGATAACCATCCGGTAAGCGACCCCGAAAAAGCCCGGCGCCTGGGCGAAAAAGCCACCACCTACATCAACCGCCGGGGCGTAAACAAATTGCGCATCTTCCGCTTTAATCCCGCCAAACATAAAGTGATTTTCCCGCCCCACCATCCATATGCACGGCTGAAAGACGGCAAGGCGGTCAAGCAAAACACCCTTATTCTTTTTGCCCGCTTCCATCACGATCGCTATGCCCGTATTCCTTTCGTGCCCGTCAAAGGCATTAAAAACGGCGGACGATTGGAAATTTTTACCAAGGGAAAACAGGAAAAAAAGGAATGGTTTTATAACAAAAGAGCTTTTTCAATTCTAGCAAATAATGGTGAAAAATATAGGATGCTACCTGTAACAAACATTCCAAATACAAAAAACCCTGATGGATGGAATATCGAAATGAAAATTTATAGTGATGTAAAAACATTTCCTCACAAAGATAATAGAACATTTAACATAAAAAATGCTTTTCAAAGCGGGATGAAATCGGCATCAAATCAAGGAGCTAATGAAATGATTTTCCAAATTTTACCGGTAGTTAAGACCATGATGAATGTAAATATAAATGATGTATTTGGTGTTTTAAAACGAATTATAATGAAGGATTGGGACAAAAATGTTGAACATATAGTTATCATTTTTCCGGATAATACTTATAAACGGTATGTAAGAAGTGAATTGAAAAAACAATGGCTAAAATAAGAAAGGGACAAACGTTTGCACCGCTTGCCCCTCCGGGGTGCGACTCCACCCCCTCACGGGCGATCGTCGCACCAGCTTTCCGTAATGGAAAGCTATCGCAAAGATATGAAAAATTTTGGAATTGCAAAAACAACGAACGCTATAAATCTCAATAGCCGGCTTATACCGGCTATTGGGCAAAGTGGACGCAAACGCGCCCACTTTAAATGTGATTTGATATGCAAATATATCAAAAAATGGAAAAAATTCAAAATGAAGATTATGATGATTATAAAAAAAAAATAGCGGGATTTTCATCCCGCTTGGGGTGCGGTTCCACCCCCTCACGGGCGATCACCACACCATTGCATTACCGGACAAATGCCGGTAAGCCAATGCAAAGATACATAAAATTCTAAAAATGGCCAAAAAATCAACGAATACGGAAAAAATCCTGATGCGTTTGCTTCGGAATATCGAAATCGAGCTAAGCGGCGCTTTTGACCTGAATTTCGAGCATAAGCGCTTTTTTGACCGGCCATGGCCGCGCCGGCGTTATCCGGGACGCAAAGGTTCCTTGCTGATTGTGTCCGGTGCCTTGCGCCGAAGCATACGTTCGCGCACCGGGCGGAATAAAATCGTATGGACAAGCTACCTTCCTTATGCCCGCATTCACAACGAAGGGGGCGAAATCACCGTTACACCGCGCATGAAGCGCTTTTTTTGGTGGCAATTCCGCCAAGCCGACAAACGCTCGCCCATGGCCGGTTTTTATAAGGCTATGGCCCTCAAACGCGCCGGTGATAAAATTTGTATACCCGAACGGCGGTTTATCGGGCCGCACCGGGAAGTGGACCGCATCGTCAAAAAAGAAATCGAGGAACAAATCAAAGAAATCGACCAAACCATTAAGCAAATCCTTAACCCCAAAAACCATAAAAGATGAAAGCATTAGTGCAAGCCATCGTCAATCACGCCGCTCAAACCGAAGGCGTGCGTTACAGTGCCACCGATTGGGGGCAACTGGATCTGGACCGCCCGGCGGTGAAATTCCCCGCCGTCTTGACCGACATTACCCGCATCGACGCCTCGCATGCCGGGATCAATCCGCGCAATTTGCCACGCAACACGCGTATCCTGCAACTGGAAGTTCAACTCACCGTAGCCGATTACTTCCTGGGCAACACCACCGCAACCGCACCGCAACAACAACAGGAACGCGCCTTGCAAATCTGGGACGTTATCGAAGCGCTCCATCGCCAATTCCACGGTTGGCAACCTTTGGACAATACGGGAAAAATGACCCATGTATCCACCGTACCGCACCGGCGTACCGACGGCATCGTGGAATATGCCGTTACTTACAGCCTGATTTATTATGACTTGGGAGAAAGAAAATGACCTTTAAGAAAAACCAAAACAACGTTGAAGAAAATAATCAAAAAGAACCGCAATCTACGGGTTATACGGTCAAGCTCATAGATGCCGGGATAAAAAAATCGACGTCCTCAAAGCTATTAGAAATCTTATCGGAGCAGGACTTAAAGAAGCCAAACACTTGATGGATAATGCGCCTTCGATTATAGCCACCGGACTCTACCCGGACACCGCCGAACAATACAAACAAACCTTGGAAAATGCCGGTGCTTTGGTGGAAATCATACCCGAATACTTAAACGTTTTTTTCGGACAATTTGCGTTCCAACTCCTCGATTTCCCGGTCCCACGACAGGGAAATTGCTTTATCAAACGTGCTGTAACTCACATAAAACTTGGGATAAATATATTTTCGCCAAAGCCGGCGCAAGGGAATATCCGGATTATAAATCTCGGCATAATAATCTCCAATCGCCTTGTAACGATACAAGGTGTTCAACCGGCGCTTTAATTTTGCTTTTTCTGACATTTGTTTATATTTTAACTTTAACCTTTTGTTTTAGGGATTTGGGATTTTGGATTTCATTCTTCACTATTCATTGTTAGTTGTTCGTTGTTCACTCATCGAACTATCTCTTGGTACCCGCACACCTTACAGCGCCGGAACTCCCCCCGGTAAGTATGCGTAACCTCCACTTCATCATGCGGGCATATCTCTTGCAATTCATGCAAGATTTTATTCAATGCTTTGCATTTTTCCGCTTGCCGCTCTTGCTCCTCGCGGATATAGCGAATGGCTTGTTTGAGTTTTTTATTCATTGTATCCGTGTCTTTGCATCCATTCGGTAAGTTCGTAGCCTTCGCCGGTATTCAATTCACGAATAACTACCATCACATTCCCTTTATCATCTTCAAAATAATCGCTGTCCAAATGGGCATCCATTTGTGGAAAATAAATGGATAGTTCAAGTGCCAAACACCATTTCAGTGCATCACAAAAATCTGAGAATCCTCCGGCATTGTATTGTCGTCGTGCACATTCTTTAAGATTTTCAAACCGGCCGACTTTGTTTAAGTAAATGTCTAAATACTTTTCGGTGAGTGTTTTTTCGTTTTTCATAATTATTTTTTTAAAATGGTTCTTGAAACCGCTTCTTTATGCGCATCGACATTATCAATGCCGAAACCGTCCAAACCGGTAAGAAAGCCGTAAACATCGGCATACAAACGGTTTTTCGGCTTGTTGATATACGTTATATGAACGTACCAAAGTTCTTTTTTCATATCAATCAATTTTTAGGTTTATTGTCCAAAAAAATCACGCGTTCGGCCACCACTTCGGCCGTATTGTAGCGCAGGCCGTCCGCTCCGTTGATCTTGCGATAATGCAAGTATCCTTCTACCATTATTCTACTCCCTTTATGGAGATACATATTCGCCGCTTCCGCTTGCTTGCCCCATAATACAACCTTATGCCAAGTAATTTCCGTTTCCGTTTTTTCACCGGAACGCCTTGGGCGGGTTGTGCCTAACGAAATTTCGGTGCGTATTCTTCCCGTCCCGGAATACCATATATCCGGATCAACTCCAAGGCGACCGATCATAATTACTTTTTGGTAGCTCATATAAGCTGTTTATCAAGTTGGGTAACAATAATGGAGAGGATATTGTCAAACTCATCATTCCCGGTAGTATTTCGCAAGGCCGTTTGCCAGAATATGTAAGCCACCGGCACGGAAAGCTTGAGCTTCACCGGTTCGTTCATACCTTTCCCGGATAACGCCATTTTCATGGCCTTTTTTTGTAATGTTTCGTAGAGCATCCATAGCAATTGTTCTTCGCATACGGCTTGCACGCGCTCAATATGCTCCGCTTCATGACGGAATAAACGCCGTTTGTAAGCGCCCGCCTCATGGAGCACAACATCCATCATATCGTTGATATATTTGAGCGGAAACTCAACTTTTACTCTTCTTATCATGATTGTTTTGTATATATTCAACATACAGGGAATAATTATCGCTTTTCTTTCTTCCCTGAATATGATCACGCATCCCCGTTATGGGATTAATCCCGTAATTCCACCAGTCGTGGATCTCTTTTAAACTTTTTCCCTTAGGTAAAGGTTTAATAGCCATATCCTTAGTTTTTTGACGGCTCCAAGCCGCGTTTTTTCCAATAACTCATATTCTTCGGATTTTTCGACGCCCGGGCAAACGAACGCTCAATCCCCTTGAATTGACGCAATAAATCTTTCAATTCTTTATAGCTGTAATCCGGCAACGGCTTCTTATACACGCTCCGGTTGAGCATAAAGCCGTTAAACTTGCTCCAATCATTGGGATCATGTATCCCGGTGCGTGTGGCAATTTCAAGGATTGTGGAACGCAACCGCCGCACCTTGTTTTCGCGGTCGTCTTCCAAGCGCGAAATCAGGTGTTCCAATTCCGATTGCGTCAATTCCCGGCTCGATGCCGTCCGCCCGCCCGTATAGCGCCAAATCATATCGTGGCGCATATCGTCGTCCACACCCATTTGGCTGAGAACGGTCATCAATTTGCGGTGCAGGCGCTTTTTTCGGTTGAATTGTGGTCTCATTGTTTTGCGGATTTGGGATTTCGGATTTGGGATTTGGGAAACCTAATCCCTAAGTCCCAATGCCTAAATCCGTTGTTAGATCCCGCCCGGGACTTGAACCCGGGAGTGTGCCACTCGGGATTATTGGTTATTGCCGGCCATAACTTTAATGGTGCGATGAATGGCCGCCATTTCGTCGTCCGTATAGACGCCGATTTGCTTGATCCATCCGTTGCTCGTGCGGATCACATACTTGCCGTTTACGGCGAACACATCGCGGTTGATGATGCGAATGCGTGCATTGACCGGTTTTCCTATCTTCATCATTTCCATGATTTTAAGTTCCGAGCGTTGCTTCCTTTTCAAATTCCTCTTTCGTATAACGGCGCCCACCGGCTTCATGATAAAGCCAAAAAGCCGCTTCGGCTTCCACCGGTCCGTAATCCGGGCCGAAAAGCGCCCGGACAAACTCCGCGACGCTAATATGCCCGGCATCCAACTGACGTGTGAGCGCATGGTAATCATTCATTATACATTCTTCTTCGCCTTATACGGCTTGATTTGCAACGACGGCGTGCGCACCAGCTCCACTTCCAATTCTTCCAAAGCTTGGCGAACCACCGGATTTTCGGCCAATACCTTTTCCAGCTTCGTTACGTCCACATCTTGCTTGATCACTTCGCCCGGAAGGCGTTTCACCAGCAAGTTTTTCAGCTGTTTGCTCACGGTTTTGCCTTCGGCCGTCACCAACTTCGGACGGCCGGCCGCCCAAAGAATGTATCCGGCTTCCAGCTCGAATTTTCCTTCGCGGAAAATGGGCTTGTATTCCACCGCAAAAGGCTCGATCACCTCTTGCATCAATTCTTCTTGCTGCTTTTTCAGCTTTTGAATTTGTTCGCCCAACAACAGCCATTCGTTTACGGCCTCATTGAGCTTTTGCAGTTGTTTTTTTTGCGGTGTTTTTACGGTTGTCATGGTTATAAGGTTTTATAATTGTTTTAATTTTGTTGAATTTCTCACGGGCTATGGGACCGGACAGTCCTTTTACCGGGCGTCCGTTTTCAAGCCAAAGAAGCATTTCGCTTTCTTCTACCCAAATGATTTTAATACCGGTGATTTTGTCCAATCGCGCCTCCAAACGACGATACTCCGCTTGCAAATCGGCGCGGTATTGATCTTCCAGTCTATCCGCAAAGGCGCCGGTCAGTATATCGGCGATTTGTTCCATACGACGGCGGATCTGATCGTGTGTGCGAAGTTCTGTGGTCATGATTGTACGTATTTATTCGATTATCCGTTTACCGTTTCACGTGCCACGTTTACCGCCTCCAATTCCCTACGCATCAATTCGCGTTGCACGATCCGCTTGACGCGGCGAAGGTCTTCCACCACTTGGGCGAAACTTCCGTCCGGTAAACGTTTTTGAACCGGACCGGCTTCCTTGAAAATCCGGGCTTGGACTTCCTTTTCCGTAATGCCGTTGGCCTCGCATATTTTGGCCACATCCGAACGCGTGGCGCCCATGAGCCGGATATAATTCCGGCCAAAGCGGCTGTCGATTTCGTCGTAGCCCTTTTTTGCCAACCGGACGCCGCGTTTGATTTCCTTTTCAAGGTTTTCCGTCCCCATAATCACCACGGCCAATTTGTCTTCCGTGGCGTTAAACAGGTGGATTAACCAACGCAACGCACTCGGTTTGAGCTTATCGGCCTCGTCCAGAATAAGAAGCGGTTTCCATTGCGCACGCTCTTGAAAAAACCGGATGACCAATTCACCCAACTGATCCACCGTGACCACCCCCTTGGGCGGTTCGATACCCAACACACGCATCAGGTTGGTCAAAAACTCGCGGCGTGCCCATTCGCGCGAATTAAGGTAATACACCGCTTCGCCCGGATGCTCGCTTATGTAATATTTGGCGGCTTGGCTCTTGCCACTCCCGGCATAGTAGCTCACCGGCACAAACAAAGCATGTTGCCTTGCCTTGCCGAACAAATTCATCAACATACGCGTATTGCTCACCTCGGGATGCACTTGCCATGAACCGAAACTCACATGAAGCGCCGATGCCACACGGTTCCACAGTTCCGTGCTGATGCGGTCCCACTTACGATTGAGTATGTTACTCAACGTTGCCTTACTGATACCAAGCTTGTTGGCCACACGCGAAGCACTTCCCAACGTGTCTATTTCACGCCGGATAGCTTCGATTACCTGTAATTTTTGTAACTTTGTCATATATTTAGTTTTAGGTTTATAGCTGATTTATAAGCCAATCATCATCGCCGGGCATCGCGTCCGGCGGTGGTTGTTTATATACCCTTTTACCGGACGGTTGGTGAGCCTGTCGAACCACCGGCTCGTAGGCCTCCATCATCACTTCGTCGCCCGATACCAACACGGTTTCGGCCGCGTTGGCATCTTCCTTACGCGCATACCGGCCCAACAACAGCTCCATTTCGCCGGCTTGGGCAATGATTTCTTCCAATTCGGCCCGGCGCTTCTCGTCCATTTCCGCCAGTTTCTTTTTCAAGCGGCCCAGCCCGTCGAATTGCGCTTGCGGTCCGTAAATTTCCACCGGTTCCACCGCCCGCGCCGTGCCCACAGGCACCCAAAACGGACCCTTGCGCACAAACAATTCCACCGTGTCCAAATCATCCGGCATGTAGGCAATCCACAAGGTGCGGTGCCGTTTCACCAAGTCGTGATCGTCCACGTGGTAGTAGAGTTCCTGTTTGTATATCTCGGTGCGTATCATGCCGCCGCGGCGTATATTCACCTCTTTTTTGTAGGCAAACAGCGCGTAGATGATGCCGCGCGTGGCTTGACGCACGTTCGGTTTTTCGCTTTCGGCGTGCAGTTGCTTGGGCGATTTGTCGATGCGGGCATACTTGCGCGAATACACCGAATAGGGCGTATTGCGATAGGCCTCTATCACCCGTGCCGCTTCGTTTACGGCGCGTTCCAGATCCCAGCCCTCTTTGCGCGATTGACGTTTGAGCCGTGCCAAATATTCCGGCGACCGGTGCGCATACGGACGGCGACTCTGAACACCCTCGCCGTAGTAGTATTCGCTGTCTTGCATAAACACCGTTTGAAGCGTGCCAAACCAGCGTTCAAGCTGTGCCTTGCCGGTGGCTTTGTGCGTAAAGCTCACCTTCACGCCCAAGGCACGCAAATGGTCGAAAAATTCCTCCGCTTCCGGTGTGTTGTGTCCCGGAAAACGGTCGAATATCATTTGATAAGGCAGGTATTCGGCCTCCATAACGGCCATTTTGACGGCATTCAACACCGCCCACCTGTCTTCCTTGTAATCAAAATGGTAGCCCAACACATCACCGCTATATACATCGCGCACCGTCACCATAAACAAATGCCTTTCCTTGCCGGCGGCGTCGCGGTGGGCAATCATGTTTACGCGCGTGGCGTCGATTTGCCATGCGTCGCCGGCATACATCGGGCGTTTCACAGGTATATATGGCTTGTAGCGGTTGGCCAAGCGTCCCGATCCGTATCGTTCCAAGGCCGTCAGGTATTCCACCTCTGGACTTGCCACGAAATTTTCAATCCATCGCTCCGACGGTGCCGGCTTGCCCGCCAATGCACACATTTCGCGCACCTTGCGGGCTATATGTTTGGCCGTGTAGTTATGGCCGTCAGCGCGCAGAGCGATAATCCACGCTTTCACTTCCTCGTCATCGTAGCGCAAGGCGTTGCGGTTGCCGTAGCGCGGCAAGCGGATCAGTTCGTCCATGGGCACGCCGTCCATATAGGCGCGCACCTTGCGGTAGAGTGTAAGCCATGTTTTGGGAATGTAGGCATAGCGGAAACGCACCACCTCTTCCAACAGCGCCTTGCGTCCCCGTTCCGGAAAGTGGGCGGCCAAAAAGTCCACCACACAAGCCGCCGTGGCCAATTCCTTCGCACGCTTATAGCTCTCACCGGCATACACGGGCAACCAATCGTTGAGATGATCCCGTATGTATTGCTCGATCTCTTGGCGCAACGTGCGAACGCCTTGGCTGTGGACATCCTCCACATAAGCGCGGGCCATATCCCTGAGCCGGCGCGGAAGGTTGTCCAAGGCATAATAAAAAGTCCCGTGCTTACGCGCCCAGCGCCACACATGACCCGTGTCGGGCATAAACGCCCAGCCGCGTTGCGATTGCGGGACCGTTTCTTTATAAGTAGAACGGATTTTCCATAAATATTCCTCCGAATACCCGCCCATTTGCACCACCACGTGATGCGCCAGCCAGTGACGCACACCCGCTTTGGTTTTTACGGTCAATATGTCGGGCGGGAAGGTTTTCATTCGGTTGTTAAATCGTTCAATCGTGTAATCGTTAAACCGTTTTTTGTTTCATTTGTTCCCGCCCGGGACTTGAACCCGGGAGTGTGCCACTCGGGAAAAATCACTACATTTGTTTTGCTAACCCCTTCAAACGTAGTGATATGGAAAAGCAAAATTTTTTTGATGATTTTGCACAAAGGGCCATCAGTGGTTGGGCCTTTGCCCTTGCCATCCTTGACGATTACGCCAAAGTTGTGGCCAAGCTCGAAGGCACCGAACCGGAAAAGGTCAAAGAGCGTATTAAAAAAGCGGCTAATAAACATCTCCAAAACTTTATTTCAAAAATTCCACCTGAGAAATAGCCGTAAGCATACGCTTTTCAAGTTCTTTCATTACCCGTTCGGTAATGCGTTGTTCACATTGTTCGCAAAGGCGCGCCCGTTTCTGAGCGGTGCGTAACATCTTGCGGGATGATTTTTTTCGTTTATTTCTCATACCTATATGATTTATAACACCGCCTTATAAGCGTTGAGTAGCTTTTTTAAATCGGCGATGATATTTTTGGCTTTGGGATTGTTGGCCGGTTTTTTGCCTGTGGCCAAATAGCTTACATAGGGCCGCGATACCTTGTGTTTGCGGGCTATTCGCTTAAAATTCCCGCGCAACAGCTTCAATTCCTTTTCACTAAACGGACCCCTATGTTTGATTTTTTTCATACTTTTGGTTACGCTTACGTAAATTCATCTACAAAGATATGTAGAAATCTGTAAATAACAAAGCAAAAATACAGAATTATATATGCCAAAAACAAAATCATATGAAGTAAATGACGTAACTAAAAGATTTTTAGATACTTATGATTATCTAAAAGATAAGGGAATTATTAAGTCGAAGCGGGATTTTGTTCAAAAAATTGGCGTATCACCTTCGATTTTTACCGAAATTTCAAAGAAAAGAACCAATGTAGGGATAAAAGTTATACAGAAAACTTTACAATCCTTCCCTCAACTCAATCCCGATTGGCTGATCACCGGTGAAGGTGAGATGCTTCGTTCCGGTGCGGATGAGCGTCCGGCATCCATGGTGCCGGCCCCGGAAGGGCGCGGTATTCCGTTGGTGCAAGCCCAAGCCAACGCGGGCCACGGTAATTTTGATTTGGCCGCCTTGGCCAAGGACGTTAAAGAACATTACGTCATTCCCAAATTCCGCCACATGAACGTGGATTTCCTTATCGAAATCACCGGCAACAGTATGGCACCCAAATACTATTCGGGCGATATTGTGGCCGTTCGCCGGTTGGAAAATCCCAATTACATCCAATGGAACCGCCCCCACCTCATAGGCACGCGCGATCAAGGGCTACTTGTGAAACGCATCTTGCCCGGCAACAAAAAGGACCATTATACCCTCAAAAGCGACAACCCGGATTACCCGCCCTTTGAAATTCCCAAGTCGGACATCACCGGTATAGGTCTTATTGTGGGCGTGATCCGCGCGGAATAGTCTGTTTATACATATTATATATATAGGTAAATGGCTATCTTTGAAATATGAAAGTTAGCCGTCGCCAAATCGAAAAACATTATCCCGCCTTTGCCGGTCTTTTGGCATTTGTCGGGCTTATGATTGGGCGTCCGTATAGCGGTCATCATTTGCGGGCGCTTATTACCCTTATGATCATTATCTACCTCGTTGTTTTTACCTCCGCATATCTTTCTTTACTTACGCTTCCGCACTTGCAACATCATTATTCCATTAAATTGCTGAAAAAATATGAGCGCTACGACGAAATGGTGCATTTTATCATAAGTCCGCTACGTGTCGGGATTTATTTTACCCTTATAGCACTACTCGGCCTTATTTTTCCCGGGCTAATGGTATGGAACGGTTATATTTTGCTTTATATTCTCATGGCATTTGCCGTTTATGCGCTTGTAGCCACCTTTCGTTTCGTCCAAATTTTGGCCCGTATTGTAATGTAATTTTCCACCGTATTATAAATTTTCCTTATAACTACCCCCGTTTTTACCCTGTTTTTACCCCCGTTTCCGGACCGGAAAAAAGGCGCCGAAAGGTGCATTTTTAACACATTTTTGCATTTAGGAAGGCGGTTTTACCGGTCGAAAAAAGGTAAGGTTTCTTTGATATTTTAGGTAAGGTCATACCGGATATAGTATATCAAAAAAACCTTACCCTAACCGGCCATAAAAAAAACGCCGGTCAAACGGCGTTCAAACGGCAAGCAAACGGTGTTTTACGGGCGCCGGCGGCGGTGTGTGCGGCCCAATGGTCATTTTGCGCCCAAAACGGCGCTACAATAGTAAAAAAAGGCCATTCCGTCCCCAAAAACGGTCAAAAAACGGACATTAAATGGTACAAAAATGATACAAAATGATACTTTTTCACCACCCCGCCACACACCCCCAAAACACCCCAATCCCTTTATTCATCGCTTATTGGCGGCTCTTAGTAGTGTTTGATATTTGGTGTTGGGGGGGATTAATTGCCAAAAACATTTCCAAGTAAAAGAATTTTTGGAACAAGAAAAAGCCCCGCATTGTCCTGTTTGCGACGGGTTACTCAAGCCGGATTTTGTATTTTTCGGCGAACCCATTCCCGCTCGGGCTGCGCAACAAGCCCTTTATCATTCAATTCATGCCGACGTTTATTTGATTATCGGAACCACAGGAGTGATTGTACCCGCTTCACTTCTCCCTTACGAAGCCCGAAAAAGCGGTGCTTTTATTATTGAAATTAATCCCGAAAAAAGCGAATATACCGACCGGATCACGGATATTTATCTTCAAGGAAACGCCTCGGAAATGCTTCTTGAGTTGGACAAGTTTTTGGCTTAAAGTCTGTAAATAAGTTGTAGCGACAATAAAAAATCCCAATGATTAACCACATCGTCCAAATAGGGAACACCATTGAAACTGCTTCGATAGGGTTGGTAAAAAAATTCGATTTTGGTAGATAGGTCCAAATGTTGTGTCGGATTTTGTTTGTATTCCAAGCGGCTGATCCACAGTTCCCGGTAAGGCTCCGTATGATTGGCAAAATGCGGAATGGCATTACCTGAATGATCCAAGTATTTATCCACACGACGGCTGACAGTTTGGAAAATATCTTCACCCAGCGGAGAATTAAAACGATGCGCTTCCCAGCGGGATACCGCCCACGCCCAATGATTCGAATACCAGCGAATACCGATCCAAAAAGCCTTTCCTTTTTTGAATTTCAATTCTTCGGGGTTATTGCTATTCATCGTATGCATCAAACCGTAAACAAAAAAGACCAAATCGCTATGATTGTTTAGGGAATAACGAAGTTCCGTTCCTCCGGCCAGCGTCAAAACGCTTAAAATGCTATTAATATTTTTTTGATAATGCCCTTTCAAATTGATCTGTCCGCCGCGATGGTGAATCAATGCGGCAAGTGGCATGCGTATATGCCAAGGAGCAGTGAGTTGCCAATCTTTTTGTGCATACAAAACAAAATTCAATTTTTCGCGCATAGTGTCTCTTTTACGAATAAACCGGTGCCAATCCAAGTAAGTTTTTAATATGAATCCGGTTGTTTGATAAGCATATTCCATACCTGTTTCCAGTGCTTCGGCTCGGAACCGGAAAGATTCGTCATAAACCGGTCTGAATAAATAATCACGCCCTTTCCATGTAGGTAAATTGCCCATACGGAAATAATGTTTTCGGTTTTGAAATTGCAAAGCCAAGAGCGGTTTGAAAATAAATTTTTCTTCATTTCCCCAGTATTTCAACCCGTAAACGCCGCCGGCAAGTTGCCAAGTTTTCGAAATGTGGAAAATGATTTCTAAGTTTATCAAATTGCCCGGCAAAGTCATACCGTCGGCTATATGGTTACTGAATTCCTTATCGTAGAAAAAATTATTATTGAAGACGGACCAAGTAAAAACCTCCGTTTGTTGTGACACCAAACTTGCAGGCATTAAAATAAATCCGGTGAGCCAAATTCGAAATAGCTTTGTCATAGGCCTTTATAATCCGATTAAACCGGTTATCAAAAATAAAAGAAAAGCACCTGTTCCGGCTATGAGCGCATAGGGTAATTGAGTGCGTACATGGTCGATATGGTCGGTAGCCGCCGCCATAGAGGAAATAATCGTTGTATCCGATACGGGCGAAGCATGATCACCGAAGACACCGCCACTTAAAACGGCTGCCAGAACCGGAGTAATGTCTAAGCCAAAAGTTTTTGCCAAAGGCAAGGCAATGGGAATCATGATAGCGAAAGTTCCCCATGAAGTGCCCGTAGAAAAAGCGATAAAGGCCGAAAGCAAGAATACCAAAGCCGGAATCAAAGCCGGATGAACATTACCTTTTAAGGCTTGCGCCAAATAAATTCCGGTTCCCAACTGTTTGGTTACCATCCCGATCCCGAAAGCCATCATCATCAACAACGCCAAAGGCATCATTTTGGAAATGCCCTTTACAATCCAGTCGTTCAAGCGATTGAAGCCGGCGATTTTTTGAATCCGGTAACTTAAAGAAGCCACCGCCAAAGCCGTTATGACCGCAAACAAAACCGCCGTGGAACCCGATCCTTCGCCCAAGGCATGCAATAAAAACCGCCATCCTTTTTCGCCGGGATATTTTTGCAAGGCAATTGACCGTCCGGTTGATAATAAAATAACGGGCATTATAAGAATCATAGTTCCCAAGGGCAATAACATATTAATTGCGCGCGGTTTGACTCCCGGAACGGGTCCGGTTTCGGTCAGTCCTCCGGATATCATGGGATGCGCATCATCATTGAGTAATTTTCCCGTTTCTCTAACGCGTTTTTCTGCCGCTTTCATAGGGCCGGGAAGCCAATCGAAGCGAATGGCAAACCACATTACAAGCAAAGCGAGCAACGGATAGAAATTGTAAACCAAGCTTTTTATCAACACAAAAAACGGACGCCGGATTCCTTCGGTAATCAAAAGTCCCATAATGAAAGCCCCCCAAGCATTGAAAGGAATAAGAACGGATACCGGAGCACTGCTCGAATCGGCAATGTAGGCCAATTTTTCGCGTGAGATTTTCAATTTATCGAACAAAGGTCTGAAAACCGTTCCGACAGTCAAAGAAGAAATGCTGGTTTCTACAAATACAACCATTCCGGTGAGCATTGCCAACCATTGTAATCGCTTGCGTGAAATATCATGGTGACGGTCGAACCGGTGCATAACCGATTGCACGAATCCTTCCACACCTCCGGATTTTTGAACAAACAAAATCAATGCGCCAACGAGGGCGCTGAACATAACGGTGCGCGTATTCCCCGCCGATTGAAAAACATCCACTAAGGTATTGACCGCATGATAAAAGGATTCGACCGGTTTTCCGTAATCCATCACCAACCATGAAGCCCAAATGCCGGCAAACAAGGAAGGAAAAACTTTTTTGGTTTTAATAGCCGCCGCCACAGCCAACAATGGTGGCAATAACGACCAAATTCCGTAATGCGCGGTTTCCATTAGGATTTTTTTATCCGGTTGAGTATATCCTTCACCGGCCGGCGTAAGAGCAATCGCGCCGATTTTTCCGCTTGAAGCGGTAAAATTCGCTCCCAATCCGAGGTATCGTTCCAGCATTCGGCTTTCAAAGCGGCTATTGCTTCGGAATCATATCCGGCATAGGCATCGGTCATTTGTTCAATTTGTTCGTCCATGGCGATTATGTTTTCCGCCACCGTGGTAATCAATCCGTGCTTGGCGAGATCGAAAGCGGAAAACCACTTGAAAGGTCGCATACTCATGGCTTGAAAGAAAGCGCGACCGGTTTTGCGTATAATGGCGGGGGCAATTACATAAGGACCGATCCCGATGGATAATTCCGACAACTTGAAAGCCGCTTCCGGAACCGCGACCGACCAGTCGGCAGCTGCAATCAAGCTTAAACCTCCGCCAACGGCTTTGCCTTGCAAACGAACCAAAACCGGCTTGGGAATCCGGCGCATTGTGTTCATGATTCGACCGAAGCTCATAAAAAATTCTTTTGCGTCGCGCAGATTGTTTAAGCTCAAAAGTTCCTCGAAGTCGGCACCGGCACAAAAGGTTTTTCCTTCGCTTTGTAGCACAATCACTTTGATTTCGGTGCGTTCACCGGCACCAATCAAATGGGTTTCCAATTCTTTGAGCACCAACGAAGGTAATGCATTCACCGGCGGATAGTGAAACGTGATGCGCGCCACATGCCGGCTTATATCCGTAAAAACATGCATAGCAACCTGTTTTTATTTATCAAAGATAGGGAAATTTTCTAGTGTTGAATTGGGAAGTTTCTTTGTCGAGTGTTAAAAAAACCGTTTAATCATATAAACCGGATTGCGGTTAGGCCTCATTTTCCATTTCCGAACCGTTTTTTCCTTAATTCACTTATAAATTTCATAGAATACCCGGAGAAAAAGGAACAAAAAGATCAAGGCGAAAGATCAATTTTAATGAAATGGTTTGTTTTAATGAACAACTAGCAGTGAACAGTTTTTCGGAGTGATTTAGCGAAAGAATGAATGACGAAGAATTAATAACTTATAAACCCATCCTACGCATTCAACTCAATCGAGGGGCCACCCGTAGCCGGGTGTTTCGTCAAGAATGATTCTTATGAGCGAAGCGAATGTGAGCATCATTTGGAAACGTCCGGCGTTACGGGTCGAAGATTTATTTGTAGCGCGCTTTTTTCGGTTCGTTTTTTCTAAAAAAACCCGGACTTAAAATCCGGAGGATTTTAAAGGCGGATTGGATTTAAAAAAACTGTATAACATAAGATGCCTCGTCGTCCCGATAGCTACCGGGACCTCCTTCGTCCGCAGGATACCCATGGGAGCTTGACAAATGAGATCCCTCGTCGCTTCGCTTTACTCGGGATGACATTGGTCGTTCTTTTAGTCTTTTATCGCCTTCGGGACGCGTATGTCATTCCGAACGCAAGTGAGGAATCTCAATCACAAACCA
>JAMONV010000010.1 GCA_027066365.1 Flavobacteriales bacterium | reverse complement strand
ATCTCTGTCTTTTATTTAAGCTAAGATAAAGAAAATCAACCAAATAAACAAGAAAATTTAATAAAATCCATCAAAATAAAAAGGGCTGTCCAAAACTTAATGGACAGCCTCGTTTCCTAATTAGAACAAATTGAGCGCCATGAAAAAATTGCATTCTATCGCATGACTTCTTCCTTGAGCGTATGCGCTTTGATAAATTCTCTGTTCAGGAAAGCGATTTCCGCCAAGGTGATACCTTTAGGACAAGCCACTTCGCATGCGCCCGTATTGGAGCAACTTCCGAAGCCTTCGGCATCCATGGCGGCAATCATTTTTTGAACACGGTCCGCCGCTTCGATACGACCTTGAGGCAATCGTCCCAAGTGACCGATTCGTCCCGCAACAAACAGCATGGCCGAAGCATTCTTACATGTCGCCACACAGGCACCGCATCCGATACAAGTGGCGGCGTCGAAGGCTTTATCTGCGTCTTTTTTGGGAATGGGAATGGTGTTGGCATCCACCGGACGTCCCGAAGTATTTACCGAAATATATCCGCCGGCTTGTTGTATGCGATCGAAAGCGCTACGGTCCACCACCAAATCTTTGATAACCGGAAACGGTTTGGCGCGCCACGGTTCGATCACAATCGTATCTCCGTCTTTAAACCGGCGCATATGCAATTGACAAGTGGTGGTTAATGCATCGGGCCCATGTGCTTGCCCGTTGATAAACAACGAACACATTCCGCATATTCCTTCGCGGCAGTCATGGTCGAATGCCACCGGATCTCGTCCTTCGGCAATCAATTTTTCATTGAGCATATCCAGCATTTCGAGGAATGACATGTCGCCTTCCACGCCGTCAAGCACATATTCAACGAATTTCCCTTTATCGTTACGATTCTTTTGTCGCCAAATTTTCAGTGTCAGTTTCATAGTCGATTATTTATAACTACGTGTGGTTGGTGTTACGAATTCAAATGTTAACGGCTCTTTATGCAAAACAGCGTCCGTCATATAAACCGCCTTTTTGAACCGTTCATAAGGCTTGGCCGGATATTCCCATGCGGCTACATAAGCATAGTGATTATCGTCGCGAAGCGCTTCACCTTCTTCCGTTTGATATTCTTCACGGAAGTGTCCGCCGCAGGATTCATTGCGATGCAATGCATCCAAGGCAAGTAATTCGCCTAATTCCATAAAATCCGCCACATAAAAGGCTTTTTCCAGTTCCGGATTGAATTCTTCATTTGTTCCGGGAACTTTCACGTCTTTCCAGAATTGGTGACGCAATTCGCGGATTTGTTCGATAGCCTCTTGCAAACCTTCGGCATTACGCGCCAATCCCGCTTTATCCCAGAGGATTTTTCCCAGCTTACGATGGAAATAATCCACCGAATGTGTTCCTTTATTATTAAGGAAAAAGTCCAATTCTTCGCGCACACGTGCTTCCGCTTCTTCAAATTCCGGCGTATCCGTCGAAATTTTGCCTTCGCGGATGTAATCCGCCAGATAATCGCCGATGGTATAGGGAAGCACAAAATACCCGTCTGCCAAGCCTTGCATCAATGCCGAGGCACCCAAGCGGTTGGCTCCGTGATCGGAGAAGTTGGCTTCGCCGATAACGAACAAACCCGGTAAATTGGATTGTAAGTCATAATCCACCCAGAGTCCGCCCATCGTATAGTGATTGGCCGGATAAATCATCATCGGCGTTTCATACGGATTTTGCGCCGTGATTTTTTCATACATTTGAAACAGGTTACCGTATTTTTGTTCTACGATTTTTTTACCCAATTCCGTGATTTGTTCTTCGGTCGGATGCTGAATACCTTGCAAATGTGCTTGTTCTTTTCCGTATCGTTCAATGGCCGATTGGAAGTCCAAAAACACCGCTTCACCCGTTTTATTCACCCCGAATCCGGCATCGCATCTTTCTTTGATGGCACGTGAGGCCACATCGCGCGGAACCAAATTTCCGAAGGCCGGATAACGTCGTTCAAGGAAATAATCCCGGTCTTCTTCGGGAATATCGGTCGGTTTCTTGCGACCTTCACGTATCGCTTTGACATCTTCCAATTTTTTCGGCACCCAAACCCGACCGTCATTCCGCAGCGATTCCGACATCAATGTCAATTTCGATTGATGCTCGCTGCTTCGTGGAATACAAGTCGGGTGAATTTGAACAAACGCCGGATTGGCAAAATATGCGCCCTTGCGATGTGCTCGCCATGCCGCCGTTGCATTACTGCCCATGGCGTTGGTTGAGAGAAAGTATGCATTGCTGTATCCGCCCGTGGCCAATACCACCGCATGCGCCGAATGACGTTCGATTTCGCCCGTTACCAAATTTCGTGTGATAATGCCGCGCGCATGCCCGTCAATCACTACCAAATCCAACATTACATGGCGGTTATACATTGTCACTTTTCCCCGAGCAATCTGACGATTCAAAGCCCCGTAAGCGCCCAACAATAATTGCTGGCCCGTTTGTCCTTTGGCATAAAACGTTCGCGAAACCAACACACCGCCAAACGAACGATTGTCCAGCAAACCGCCATATTCGCGCGCAAACGGAACACCTTGCATCACCGCTTGATCGATAATATTTCCCGAAACTTCGGCCAAACGATAAACATTCGCTTCGCGAGAGCGATAATCACCCCCCTTGATCGTATCGTAAAACAATCGCCAATCCGAATCTCCGTCGTTTTGATAATTCTTCGACGCATTTATACCGCCCTGCGCGGCAATGGAATGTGCGCGCCGCGGCGAATCCTGAAACGCAAACGCTTTCACGTTATATCCCAATTCCGCCAACGAAGCCGCCGCCGACGCTCCGGCCAAACCCGTTCCCACTACAATAACGTCCAATTTTCGCTTGTTCGCCGGACTCACCAACCGGATTTTGTCCTTAAAACGCGTCCATTTTTCCGCCAAATCCCCCTCGGGAATACGTGCTTGCAACGGTTCGCCTATCTTGATATTTATTGCTGCCATAATGATTGGTTTTTTAATTGAAATAAAAGTAAATCGCAATCAACGAAAAGCCCAGACCGACTATCCACGCAAAACATTGACCACACACGTGAATCCACCTGTAGCACTTCTCACGCGGAACGCCAACACTCTGAAACGCCGACTCAAATCCGTGGCTCAAATGCAAACCCAACGCAATGAAAGCCAACACATAAAACACCGTGTAAACGGGATTCTTAAACAAACCCGTCACCAGCAAATAATGATCGTGAACTTCCCCCGACTTAAACGGAATGTAATAATTCCAAAAATGGAAAATCAAAAACAACAACACAAACAAACCTGTCCAAATCATATTCCGTGAAGCCCACGTAGCTACTGAAGAACCGTCATACTTCACATACCCCACAGGGCGATTCGAACGATTCTTCAGTTCCAAGTATATTCCCATACTGATATGGAAAATAAATCCCAAAAACAGAATAGGTTCCATTACACGAATAAACGGATTCGTAGCCATGAAATGAACAGCCTGCTCAAATGTTTCTTTTCCCGGCCATAGCATCGTTAAATTAATGCTCAAGTGAATCACAATGAACATCATCAACAGAAAACCCGAAAGCGCCATGGCTATCTTCTTCGATACCGAGGTCTTTAGCATAATTACCGATTTTTGTTTTCAACAAATTTACCTTTCACCTTCCAAAATAAATATGATAAATATCAATTGAACTCGTAAATTTTATTAACCCCGTATCCCTGCATTGAAAAAAAACAAAATTCTCCTCTCAATCAACGCTTTATTCGTTAAATTTTTTTAGATTTTCAGGGCGCATCCCTTGCCACCGACATAACCTGCAGCGCCGGGTCGCGTGCTCCGCTATAATGCCCGGGCGGCTTGCACTCGGCCGGCAAGCGGCGTGCGTGGGGCTTCCGCCGGTCGCCTCCGCCGCCGCGCCGGACCTTCGGCAAGCCGCCCGGGCATAACCGCTCCGCCCGCTTGCGCATTATCATCACTCCCAAACAACCCCGAATTTACCTTCAATATCCTATAATCCCTACATTAATCCCAATTTCCTTAATGTTTCCGAACGCTTGATCTTACCCGATACTGTCCGCTCGAATGCATCCGTAAAAAAAACTTCCTTCGGCTTTTCATAAAACCTCAACTCCGGAATATCTTTAAACGATACATTTAACGCCTGCGCATCTTCCGTTTCCATAACCAAAATCAACTTTTCGCCCCATTCCTCATCCCGAATTCCCGCCACGAAAAATGGAACCGGAACATATTTTTCCAATTTTCTTTCCACTTCTTCGGGAATAATCTTGATACCTCCCGAATTGACCGTATGATCCGCACGACCCAGCCATCTAAACAAACCGCCTTCATACACTTCCCCCAAATCCGACGTGGTTACCGTTATGTCCAATAAATTATCCCTAATTGTGATTCGCCCCGAACCATCCGTTTCGATTTCCACCCCTTCCAGCGGCATATACAAATCAAAACGCCCCCCGGGATAATCTCGAAGCCATTCCGCCGCCAAATAAGAAACCGGACGCAAGGCTATGTGGGTCAAGGTTTCCGTCATACCGTAAGTGGCAAAAACCCTTGCCGGTGTAGTGCGTAGTAGCTTTTCCATTGTTTTGCTCAATGGTGCGCCGCCCAACAATAAAACCTTAAATCTTCCCGCTAATTCAGGTTGGCGTCGAATCTGAAGCGGAACCATCGCTCCGAAGTCATAAAGTTTGCCGGGAATTTTTTCATTCGGTGCAACCACTTCCAAATGCCAACCCCCCGTTAGCGCTCTTACCCACATCAACTTCCCTGCAACAAACTGCGACGAAAGATTTAGCAAAGCGCGAGTCTTTTCATACAAACCGAAGCTTCGAATCGTCCGTTCCGCACTCTTGATTAATTGTCCTTTGCTAAAGTGATAGGGATGCGGTGCGCCCGTCGAACCCGATGTTTGAAGAACGATTTCTTCACCCTTATCAAACCAATTTTCCAAAAAATTAGCGTGTTCCGGATAATTTTTCCGCACATAATTTAACAACCCTGCCCGGCTTTCGAAACAGTGTCCGTCAAGCCTGAAATCCGCATGCCACTTCATAGTGGAAGAGGGATTTCCCATGTTTCGGTGGGATTGTAATGCAACGCCCCGCTTTTCACATAAAGCGGCGAAGGAAAGTTATTGACAAACAAACTTCCCGTGCCTAAGCCTTGCGGACGTTCCACACCCTTAAAAAACGCGTATTGCGCAAGAGCATTCAATCCGATATTGCTTTCCAATGCCGATGTTATCCACCATCCCGTTCCGGTATTTTCGGCGGCGTCTATCCAAGCGTCGCTCCCCGTCATGCCGCCATGCAACGACGGCTTCAGAATGATATAATGCGGACGCATTAATTCAAGAAATGCCCGGCGGTCAAAGTCAAGCGGCTTTCCGATTAATTCTTCATCCAAAGCAATCGGAACCGGAGAAATTTCACATAATCGCGCCAGATCTTCCCATTGCCCGGGACCTATCGGCTGTTCGATCGAATGCAGATCGAATTCCGCTAATTGTTCCAGTTTCTGAAAAGCGTCCCGGGGCGAAAATGCACCGTTAGCATCCACCCGTATTTCCAAATCCTTATCCGAAAAATGTTCCCGGATGTATGCCAAAATTTTTAATTCCGTCGCAAAATCCAAAGCTCCGATCTTCATTTTGATTACGTGAAATCCTTGCGCTATTTTTTCGTCGATTTGTCGCAACATAAAAGATTGATCGCCCATCCAAATTAATCCGTTGATCGAAATGGGTTCCTTCCCCGCCGTAAAGGCCGAAGGAAATAACAGGAACGGATCTTCCGAATGTAACGATAAAATCGCTTGTTCCAGACCGAATATGATGGAGGAATGATTTTTAAATTCTTCCAACAGGTTTTTTAGTGGAAGAAAGATAAATTTTTTCAGTTTTTGCAAGGTTTTTTCAAAATCCGGTTTGTCTTCGGCGCTCAATCCGCGAAAAAGGGCTATTTCTCCGATCCCGCGCTTGCCGTCTTTTTCCAAAATCAGAAAATAGGTTTGTTTTTCGGTCAAAATGCCACGCGAAGTCCCGGCAGGGCGCTTAAACCGGAGCGTATAGGGAATGATCCGCGCCTTGTCTGCCGTGGAGGAAACATGTCCGAAATTCATTGTCGTCATTTATTCCTGCGGTCCTTTTTTCAGTTCCAATTTTTCTTCCATATAATCGGCCAAATCCAGAATGGTATCGGCCATTTTGTCGTCCATGGTGGCTTTCCGGTAGGTTTCCGCCAGTGATTTTATGGTTTGCCATACAAAAAATTGCATTTCAAACACTTTCATTTCCTTAGTCCATAAATCCAAGCGGAGTGCTTCTTTGTTTTCGTCGTTCCAAACCGATAACAGAAAGGCTTCCGCCGGTTCGTTCGCTACGCCGGCATCCGTCGCCGACCACTTGATTTCTTCGGGAATACGGTTCTCGTCCAATCCCACTTCAATGATAATTTTACTTCGTTGGTGAACTGCCATAATTTATCGAGGTTTATATTTTGATTGTCTAAACAATTGTTCGGCCGGTGTGCGTAGCATACTTTGAATGTCGGTGCCGGTTTTGTCCATATATTTCTTAACGATTTGCCATCCGATATACCGTCCGATCATCCCTGCGGATTCGTTATCGACACCCGTATAAAATTTGGAGAAAGGCGCCAAGTCGATAAAACGGGAATCCAATTTCGGATCCGTACTGAATAATAGCTTGTTATCCAGAAAATAAAGCCAAACGTCCGCTTCATTATCCTTGGCCCATTGCCATTTTTCCGAAGTATATCCGATTATGACCGAATCGGCAACCGACGGCAGCAATACTTTCTGTAGAAATAAAATTTTACCGTGATGGATCATTTTTTCAAGCAATGTACCGGTTTTCGGTGCCGGGATCAATCTTTGTGCGAAACGTTCGGCCCAATCCACGGGAATATGTTCCGGGTTCATGTTGTGACGGATATATTGTGGAATGGAATTGTATATCCGGTTGTTTTCGCCCAAGTAGTTGTCAATGAATAAAAATGCCAGCGTATCGGTAAGATATATGCGTTTCAAATAGTCCCAGTCCGAAAAAAGTGTAATCGTTTTAGGTGCTTTGATTTTCGGAAAATAATATTTGATATGTTTATAAAGATTTTCGAGTTTTTTCTTGACCGGTGTCATATCGGCAAAGACACTGTCGGTTTGTGTTTTTAAGTCCAATAACAACGAATCTTGCATTTTTTTGAGCCATAGCGAGTCGGGAACGGACGGGTCAAAAAGATAGGGGAATTGCTTTTTCAAGGCCGGTAGTCGATAAGGGGACGCACCGTAGAACATGGTGTCGAAGCGGACTATTTCAATCTCCGCCGGTATTTTCGATACATCTGGATTCCAACGGTTTTTCTTGTGACATCCGGCAAGGAAGACGAAAAAGAAAATGAGAGGGAATAAAAAATTTTTCCGCATGAACTTTTTTTGCAAAGATAAGATATAGGTGCTTATGCTCGTGGCGGTATGTTTCCCAATATGGTTTCGCCTCCGCGCGTGGGATCCGAAATGACCACGTAGATATCCGTATCGAGTGGCAAAAATAAATCGACACGTGAACCGAATTTTATAAATCCCGCATCACCTCCTTTTTGCACTTTCATTCCCGGCTTGGCATAATTAACAATACGCCGCGCAATGATTCCCGCCACTTGACGATACATAATTTCGCCCACCAACGGATTGCGAATCACCACCGTAGTGCGTTCGTTCAGTTCCGAAGACTTGGGGTGATAAGCCACCATGTGTTTTCCTTTGTAATAACGGCTGTAAACCACTTCACCGTCGATAGGATAGCGTGTGGAATGCACGTTGAGCGGCGACATGAATATACTGATTTGCAGGCGTTTGTCTTTGAAATATTCAGGCTCGAAAACTTCTTCGGCCACAACGACTCGTCCGTCCACAGGAGCTATCACTTCGGTGGGAAGCGATTGCTCTTGACGGGATGGAAAACGGAAAAACCATACGATCATTAAGAACAAGACAATACTGAAAAAAATAATGAAATACTGCAGCCACTTATAGGTAACATATGCATCCACCACCGTATTGATGCCTACAACCAACAATAGCGACCATAAAATAATGCGGTATCCTTCCTTGTGTATCTTGCTTACTTTCATTAGACTAAAATCAAATATACGAATAGCGCCGGAATTACAAAAAAGAAACTGTCCAAGCGGTCCAGAATGCCGCCGTGTCCCGGAATAATTGTTCCCGAATCTTTCAGTCCGGATTTGCGCTTGAGATAAGATTCGAATAGATCGCCCAGCGTGGCTAAAACGGAAACGCTTAATGCCCATGCGAGTAAAGTAAGGTTATTGTCTGGTAATGCTAAGCCTGCATGGCGCAAAAGAAATGCAACGACGATTGTGCCCGCTATCCCGCCGATTAGCCCTTCAAGGGTTTTTTTCGGTGAGATTGAAGGAGCCAAACGGTGTTTGCCGAAATTTTTCCCGCTGAGATAAGCCAAGGTATCGTTAGCCCAGATAAGTACAAAAACCGTTAAAATCAATGTGGTTCCGCCGGGATGTAATAAAATAAAAACAACGGCGGTCAATGGAACGGCCAAATAAAGAAAAGCGCCCGCAAATCGCATGCCTGTCTGTAAATCGTGTTTGAAAAATGTATAAAAAATCAAACCGGCGATATAAACGGTTAATGTAATCATTAATGCGGCTTGTGAACCGAAAGAAAGTCCCGGAATTTTAAAAAAAGGAACCGCATTCATCAACCAAAAAGCAGCGGCGGAAAATCCGAAGTAGCGAGGAATACGCCAAATTTTGATGACTTCGGATATGGATAGCAAGTAAAAAATCGTGAAAACAACGAAAAAAGGGTATGGTGAATTTGTTCCGAGGCTTAATAAAATGAATCCGGCATAAATGATACCGGATAAGGTTCTTGTAATTAATTCATTAGGTTTATTTCGCTTGAAGTTCGACATCCAAAATCAAATAAAATCTTTTCGAATCTTGATTGAAGTGCGTAATTGACCGGATATTACTCGGATATTGTTTGTTGGGGTATTTAGCGTTTATTTTAACCATGGCATCTTCGATGGTTTGCACCAATTGTGCCGGTGAGGCAACGAATACGCTCACTTCCGGAAGCCGTTCGAGCGCTATTTGTCCGATTTGATTGGAATTGAGCGAGATACCGCCGTTTTCCTCGATTAAGAATTCCACTTCGCTAAGGAGCGGAAGCGAGGGCTGTATATCATTTGTCAAAACCATATCGACCGTATGGTGATATCGTTTGAGTAGGTTTTCGCTTTTGGTTTGGTATTTTTCGAAGTTTTCTTCTTGCAAGACGGCATTGAGAAAAACGCTAGCGTCTTCATGGGTTTCGGCCAGCAGAAAACGTCCGCCGTTGGAAGTGAATCGTAAGACGAATTTTTCTTCGGGAGACATGGTTTCCCACGCGCGTTCTTCAGGTTCTTTTCCTGTGTTTTTTCCGAATAATTGATTAAACAGGCCCATATTCAGAGGGGATTATTGTTTTTTCTTTTCCGGTTTGTTGCGGACCTCCGGTTGTTTTTCGGTCGCCTCCAGGGTTTGGGCTAGATTTTCTTGTTTTTTATCCGTTTTGTTTTTTGGAGAAGGATGGTCGTTTGTTGTATTGTTTTCTTTTTTTTCGAAAGGTCTTGGCCCGAGGATTTCTTCCAAGTCTTCGCGGAAAATCACTTCTTTTTCCCGGAGGCGTTTGGCCAACCGGATCAGTTTGTCTTTGTATTTCAATAAAATTTTCTTGGCTCTTTCATATTGCTCGTCAACCAGTTTTTTGATTTCTTCATCGATTAGTTCGGCGGTTTTTTCGCTGTAAGGTTTGCTGAATTGCCATTCTTGTCCCGAAGAATCGTAATAGGTAATATTGCCTATTTTGGGATTGAGGCCGTAAATGGTAATCATGGCGCGTGCTTGTTTGGTAACTTTTTCGAGGTCGTTTAGAGCGCCTGTGCTCACATTACCGAAAATTATTTCTTCGGCGGCACGTCCGGCCAATGAGGCGGCCATTTCGTCGAGCATTTGTTCCGGTTCCACCAGCACTCGTTCTTCCGGTAAATACCAAGCGGCGCCCAAGGATTGCCCGCGCGGAACAATGGTGACTTTCACCAGCGGCGAGGCGTGCTCGAGCATCCAGCTTACCAAAGCGTGCCCGGCTTCATGGTGTGCCACCCGATTTTTTTCACTTTCGGTGATAACTTTGTTTTTCTTTTCCAAACCGCCGATAATCCTGTCCACTGCGTCCAGAAAATCTTGTTTTTCCACTTTGTTTTTGTTTTTTCGCGCGGCGATTAAAGCGGCTTCATTACATACATTGGCAATATCGGCTCCGGAAAATCCGGGCGTTTGTTTGGCCAGAAAGTCCACGTCTACGTCATTGCCCAATTTGAGTGGTCGCATGTGTACTTTGAAAATTTCCTTTCGTTCGTTCAGATCGGGAAGGTCGACGAAAATTTGGCGGTCGAAGCGGCCGGCACGCAGAAGCGCTTTGTCAAGTACGTCTACGCGGTTGGTGGCGCCTATCACAATCACGTTGTCGGTGGAGCTGAATCCGTCCATTTCGGTAAGCAGTTGGTTGAGTGTATTTTCGCGTTCGTCGTTGGCGCCCGTGATGTTGGCTTTGCTACGTGCCCGTCCTATGGCATCGATTTCGTCGATAAAAATAATGGACGGTGCTTTTTCTTTGGCTTTTTTGAACAAATCGCGCACACGCGATGCGCCCACGCCTACGAACATTTCCACAAAATCGGAACCGGAGAGTGAAAAGAAAGGCACTTCCGCTTCACCGGCAACGGCTTTGGCTAAAAGTGTTTTTCCCGTCCCGGGAGGGCCAATCAACAATACGCCTTTGGGAATTTTACCGCCCAACCGGGTGTATTTTTTCGGATTTTTCAGAAAATCTACAATTTCCTTGACTTCTTCTTTGGCTTCTTCAAGCCCGGCTACATCTTTGAAAGTAACATTCGGACGCCGATCCTTGTCATACAACTGGGCTTTGGATTTGCCTACATTGAAAATGCCCATGCCGCTTCCGCCGCCGCCACCTGCAGGACCCATCATGCGGCGCATGAGAAAGAACCATACGATAACCAAAATAATGATTATGAACAGGTTGGAAAATATAATCGATAAAAAATCGTGTTCGGTCTTAAAGCGGTATTCGAAATCAATTCCTTCTTTTTTGGCTTGTTCCAATTTTTTTTCAAACAATTGCAAATCGCCTATTTCAAAAACATATTGCGGCTCTTTGCCCGTCCAAATACTTTGGGCCGGGAGATTTTTAAAGGGTTCTTCTTTGAGTGCTTCGGGCTTAAGATACACTTTGGCAATGTGTCGATTGACGATTTCCACTTCACTCACTTTGCCGTTGCGAAGCAAATCGAAAAACCGGTCAATCGTAAGGTCCTTGTCGTTGAGTTGTCCGCTTCCGTTAAACAAAAGCATCGAAAGGCCGAAAATGATTAGCCCGTAAAATAAATATAGGCCCCACTTATTTTTCCCGTTTGGCGTGGGGTTTTTTCCCGGTTCTCGGTTGTTATCTTTTTTGGTCTCTTTATTCATAGTGTTTTATTCAAAGGTTGTCATTTCGGCATCACCCCAAAGGCTTTCCAAATCGTAATGCTCTCGCACGGGACGTTGAAAAATATGCACAATCACATCGCCGTAATCCAGCAGTATCCATTCTGCGTTTTCTTCGCCTTCCACCCCATAAGGCTTAATGTGTTGGTTGCGCAGTTGTCTTTGTATATTATCCGAAATGGCTTTTACTTGTACATTGGTAGTGGCGTCGGTCAAAATAAAGTAGTCGGCTATGGTATTATCGAATTTTTTTAGGTTAATAAGCGTGGTATGTTCGCCTTTTTTGTCTTCAATGCTTTGTAAAATAGTCTCCACCATGGTATTTTTCACAGGCAAATCGGTTTTTTTGTTCATTTTCGACAAAGTTAATCCATTTTTTTTATATGCTTATACCTTAATATAATAATATAATTAAGATTCCCGTTCAAATGTTTTTGAATTTTGTGTATCAAATTTCATACCTAAAATAAACTGACGATTTGGCATTATTTTATAGTGAACCGAATAATAGCATTTTATATATGTTTTTCTACATGATAAGATCATAGACGAAAATTTTCTGATATTATGCGTGGTGTTTAAATCCGTTTGATCTTGGAAAACGGATCGTGTTGGGATATCAGGAGCGGAATAATAAATGGGAAAAATAAAGACTCAGCAGAATGAGCATAACCGAAAGTGCCATAATATATTTGCCTTGTTTTCGTTCCTTCTCCGTGAAAGTTTCGTTTGGCTTGGTTAAATGTTTTCCCGTTAACCACGAACCGGCAAAAAACAGCAGGCTTAAGTAGGGAAAAGCTTTGTAGGTAAGCCCCAGCACAATGGCGCCGGCCAACAATATCACATAGCCGACAGCAGGCAAACCCGAGCTTTTAGGTGCCTTTTGTTCAATGATTTGCATCATGCGATCCATACGGAATTGTTCCCAATTGCGATTCTCAAGCGAGAGGTTTTTTCGCTTAATTAATTCCAGTGCCGCCCAATAATCGAAATCATTGGCGTCTTCGGGGTGGAGCGGGATTTCCAAAAGTTCTTTATCCGAAATTTCATTGAGATAAAATTCAGGATTATTAATGGTGGCTTCAATTATATCGTGTTTGATTTTTAAGGCGGGTTCAACCGCCGACTTTTTGACAAACACTTCCACTCCGACAGCTTCGTTGGGTTCATCAGCTCTGACGAGCAATTCGTATCTGACCGGTAAATTTTTCTGTTGAAGGCTTCGGATGAAAGTATCTGCATCGGCTGCATTGAAAAAAATGCCGAGGGATTCGTAAAAGGCCGATTCGGTGCTCATGTTTTAATCTTTTTCGTGGAGGAGTTGTTCGCGGTATTGTTCGAAGAGTTTTTTTCCTTCTTCATCCAATTTGGGGAAATCCACATGGAGTTTTTTCAGGGTTTCGTGGATGATTTTAGCGGCAATTAGTCTGGCCGTGGGTTTATCGTCGGCGGGGATATAATACCATGGAGCATAGGATGTTGATGTGTTGTTGAGAACATCTTCATAGATTTTCATGTATTCGTCCCAACGCTTACGTTCTTTCAAATCGGCGGCATTGAATTTCCATTGTTTGTCTTCGCGCCGGATACGTCTCAAGAACCGGTTTTTTTGTTCTTCCTTGCTCAGGTGAAGGAATAATTTAATCATGACGGTTCCGTTTTCCACTTGGATGCGTTCGAAATCCTTGATTTGTTTATAGCGTTGTTTCCAGAATTTATCGTTAATTTTTTCTAAGGAATCAATTCCGTATATGTTTTGAGCAAGTATCAATTCGGGGTGGATGCGGGCAATGAGCACGTCTTCGTAGTGTGTACGGTTATGAATAACAAATAGACCGCGCTCGGGCATCCGGAGATAATGTCGCCAAATATAATCGTGTGCATGTTCTTCGGGAGTGGGTTTTTTAAAATCGAAAACTTGAATTCCACTGGGGTTAATATCTTTAAATACTTCCCTGATCATGCTGTCTTTACCGGCGGTATCCATGCCTTGAATACCAATGTATACGGCCGGTGTCCCTGCGGCGTATATTTTGGTTTGTAACTTGGCAATTTTACGCCGAACTTTTCGCAGCTCGTCTTCGATTTTTTCTTTGTCTGCATTCAAATCGATGCGTGTGGGAAGCTCTTCGATTCTGATTTTTTTTCCGGGTTTGATTCTAAAATCGGAAGGATTGATTTTTTTCATGGTTTCTGCTAATCGTGTGATTTTGTGCTTACAAAGATAAACATTTCCTTTTTACGGTCACCGGTGAATTGTCAAACAACTATTTAATGTTTTTTAGAAAAGATATTTGAAAAATTATTTGTATTAATTTCAAATATTATGATTTTATTTTATTTTGATCGTGGATAAGCGGTTGAAAAAATAACATTTCAAGGAATGAGTTTCTTAAGATTATAAAAAAAATATTTTTGGGTTTGTAACTTGTTGATTTTTATATTGTTAGCTGATATAATATTAAATTTTTTAAATAAAATGGATGTTTGTTTCAACAAAAATTATTTTTGTTACCGCATTTTTTTGTTTTTGTAAAAATAGTTATGTATATTTGATGTTGAAAATATACAAATAACCCCTACGTGAACCTAAATAAAATCAAAAATTTACAGGCTAATTTATTGTATAACAATGGTTTTGTATGGAAAAGTCGGAATTTTTTGGTTCTGAGTCGATCTTTTATTCTATCCGAAAAAATACAGGTTTGAGAATAAATGAAAAAAAAAGTTAAAAATTGTAAGCAAAATAACAATATATGAAACGAATCATAATTTATTTTTTAGTTTTAAAAAAAATGTTCATAAGTCATAAGCTTATGAAAATGCATTTAATTACATTACTGTTAGTGGGTATGTTTGTTATGTCCGAACAATCATTGCAAGCTCAAGATAGAGACAATGATGCTAGTCTCGACAAGAACAAATGTTTGGTTGCAATGGTTCGATATGCAGGAAATCAATCCGGAACCGTATTCGGCGTAAAAGTTTCGGCCGATTATATTGTTTTAAGGAATTTCCTCAACGGTTATTCTACTGAGGTGTGTGACATTGGCGCATGGAATAAGCATCGAAAATGATAACCCAATCGAATAATCAATAAAAAAATATACCTATGAGAAATTTTTACTTAAGTATCCCAACCCGTTTCCTTTCGACAATTGTTAAGTTGTCGATGCTTATTGTTGCGGGAATATTTTTCTCGATGACCGAAGTTTCCGCCCAAGTAATATTTCTGGAAGACTTCGGAACGGGAAACAGAACGGATTTACCTTCCCTCGACGGTTCGCCCTCCAGCGGACTATGCTATGAGGACGGTACCGGCTCTTGCGGTTCCAGCGTTCATGTGGACGACGGTGAATATGCCGTAGTGCAATTTGCCAGACCCTATGATGTGAACACGGGTGCCGCGGGTTTCGCCGGGTGGATCAACAATCTCGGCGATCACACCCAAAATCCCAGCGGACGTATGTTGGTGGTCAATGCCAGTAATCCCGGTAGCGACACTTATCGTAGGACAATTGACATTCAACCCGATATCGCCATAACGGCCGAATTCTGGGCAATTAACGTGGTCCAACCCGGTCGCAATCTGGTCAAACCCGAGATTCGTTTCCAGATCGAAGATTTGAGCGGAAATGTCTTGGGTTCGGTGGATACCGGCGAAATTCCCGAAGACGGCCAATGGCACAAATACACCCTGTCGGTCAACCCGGGCAACCAATCCCAAGTGCAAGTGGTGTTTGTCAACTTATCCCCGGCTGCTTCAGGTAACGACTATGCCATTGACGACCTCAAAATTCGACAACTTGTCGATTCCGATAACGACGGCGTGGCCGACCTGTATGATATCGACGACGACAACGACGGTATTCCCGATACGGAAGAATGCCCCGTCAGACTGGCTCGATTTACCGGAAACCAAACCGGAACCGTATCGGACGGAACGGCTTCGGCCAATTACAGAATCACAAGAAATTTCTCCAACGGATACTCCGGTGAAGTGTACACGGCCACGGCGCAAGGAATTCGAATCAAAAATACGAATAACGCCGCCGCCCCCGACCGTTTCAGTTATACCATCGAACTGACCAACGTAACCCCCGGATATAAACCGGTTATTCGTGTTTATCAAGCCATCGGACTCAATACCGGTAACAACGAAGCCGGTGATTTCCGAATCTCTTGGCAAGGCGGTACGGGACGGGCGATGTACTACGACGAAGCGCCGCCTTCCGCTTCGATGTACCGCTACGGAACGCACGCCGGATTTGACCTGAACAACCGGCAAATTGAAGGTTTGGCAACCAAAAAGGATTTGTGGAACGGCGCCAGCTTTAGAGGTTATGCACTGTATAATGCCGATGCCACTTGGTTCGTAGAATTCCCCATTGGCGCCACCAAAGCCACCGTCAGACATTATACCCTTACCGGAAACGGAACGGTAAGCGACCCGAACAATAAATGGCCGCAAACAGGCACATCCGGGCAAAGCGGACAATCTTACGACGAATGGATTTCTTTTGCCGTTTACTTCGTCCCCGATACCGACCGGGACGGAATCGCCGACTGTAAGGATATCGATGCCGACGGCGACGGAATTCCCGACAATATCGAAGCGCAAGCCACATCCGGATATACGGCGCCCGACGGAAACGATACCGACGGCGACGGATGGGACGACGCCTATGATCCCGATGACGGCGGAACGCCTATCACGCTCACCGATACCGATAACGACGGTAAACCCGATTATTTGGATACGGATTCCGATAACGACGGCGATAGCGACGCCCTCGAAGGATGGGACACCGACAATGACGGAACGGCCGATACTACGCCCTCAGGCAACGATGCCGACGGCGACGGTCTCGACGATGCTTATGATACTGAAGACGCCACCTTTAATCCCACCAACGGGACCACACCTCAATCCTATCCCGACTTGGATAGCCCCGGCGGAGACAGGGATTGGCGACAAGCACCCGATGCCGACGGTGACGGAATTCCCGACGAAACCGACCTTGACGACGATAACGACGGCATTCCCGACAAAGAAGAAATGGGGTGTGCCGATACACCCGTTAACTTCTCCATAATCCCCAACGGATTAGGTGTAGGAAATCCCGTCAACGGAACCATCGTAGTGGACGGTGCGGTAGTGGATTATACCGTTGAAATCCTTCACGACGGAGGTTATAACGATACCCCGGGTGGAGATAATCAAGGTAATTTAATTTTTGGCGACTCCGATCAAACGGGAGCGGGATACGAAGAAGTAAAAATAACCTTCCAAACACCCGTTAGGTTGGAAATTCGACATGCCAATAATTCGGGAGTTAATTTCGACGGTGATGAAAAATATAGGGTCACCTTCGATACGGACCTCACGGTAAGTGACCCCGGTAATGATTTGCAAATTATTTCACAGACGGCCAATTCCGTTTATTTCAGCCCAACACAAGCCGCAGGTTCCGACAATCCCAACGAACCTTGGGTGATTTCGCAAGCACCTAACCAATTCTTAAAAACGCTTCAAATTAGATACTCCGATGGAAACACCAGGGGCGATTTAAGAATAATTGTAACTTGTGCTTACCGGGATACCGACGGCGACGGCATTCCGGATCATTTTGACCTGGATTCCGATAACGACGGTATCTATGACATCGTCGAATCAGGTAACGGCGCCAACGACACCGATAATGACGGACGAACGAATAATGCCGTAGGAAACAACGGTTTGGACGATAATCTCGAAACCGACGATACGGCTAATGCCGATGCCAATTATACCATACCCAACACCGACGGAAACGGAAATCCCGATTACAGGGATTTGGATGCCGATAACGACGGTATTCCCGACAACATCGAAGGACAAACCACGTCGGGCTACATCGCTCCGAGCGGAACGGATAGCGAC
>JAMONV010000009.1 GCA_027066365.1 Flavobacteriales bacterium | reverse complement strand
ATTTCGCCTTTTGAGCCGGCCGGTGACCAACCGGAAGCCATTCAACGACTTGCGGAAGGTATTTTGTCCGGCGAAAAATACCAAACCCTGATGGGGGTTACCGGTTCGGGAAAAACTTTTACGATGGCCAAGGTCATCGAACGGGTGCAGCGTCCCACTTTGGTCTTGGCGCATAACAAAACTTTGGCTGCCCAACTTTTCAACGAATTCAAAGCGTTTTTCCCCCATAATGCCGTAGAATATTTTGTGTCGTATTACGATTATTACCAACCCGAGGCTTATTTGCCCGTGTTGAACAAATACATTGAAAAGGATCTTTCGATCAATGAGGAAATAGAACGCTACCGGCTTTCGGCCACTTCGGCTTTGCTATCCGGACGTAGGGATGTGATCGTGGTGGCTTCCGTATCGTGTATTTACGGCATCGGTAACCCTACGGAATTTAAAAAAAATACGGTACATATCGATTTGAAAATGTCGCGTAACGCTTTACTATCGGGCTTGGTTCAAGCTCTTTATTCACGTTCGGAAACGCCTAAAGCCGGGACGTTTATTGTAAAAGGCGATACGGTGACGCTTTATACGCCTTATGCCAACCGTTTTTACAAGTTCCACTTTTGGGGCAATGACATGGAAAGTATCGAGGTGTGGGACATCGAAACCGGTAAACGCATTGAAACGACCGACCGGTTGACCGTTTATCCCGCCAATGTTTTCGCCACCTCGCGCGATGTGATTGAACGGGCTATCGTGGAAATCAGAAGGGATTTGGAAGACCAGGTGGATTTCTTTTTGCAGCAAGGAAAAACCTTGGAAGCCAAGCGAATCAGAGAACGCACGGAGTTCGATTTGGAAATGATGCAGGAATTGGGCTACTGCTCGGGAATTGAAAATTATTCCCGCTATCTGGACGGACGACCTCCCGGATCACGACCTTTCTGCCTGTTGGATTATTTTCCCGAGGACTACTTGATGTTTATCGACGAATCACACGTTACCGTCCCGCAAGTGCGCGCTATGTACGGCGGTGACCGTTCGAGAAAATTAACTTTGGTGGAACACGGATTCCGCTTGCCTTCGGCACTGGATAACCGTCCGTTGACTTTTCAAGAATTCGAACAATTGCAAAACCAAGTGATTTTTGTCAGTGCCACACCCGCCGAATACGAACTGAAAAAGTCGGACGGGGTGGTGGTGGAACAAATCGTAAGGCCCACGGGATTGTTGGACCCCGAAATCGAAGTGCGCCCCACACATAATCAAATCGACGATTTATTGGAAGAAATCCGTGTGCGTGTGGAAAAAGACGAACGGGTGTTAGTGACCACACTTACCAAGCGAATGGCGGAAGAACTGACCAAGTATTTGGAAAAAATCGATGTCAGGGCCCGGTATATTCATTCGGACGTGGACACTTTGGAACGTGTGGAAATTATGCAGGATTTGCGCAAAGGATTGTTTGATGTGTTGGTGGGTGTGAACCTGTTACGTGAAGGTTTGGACTTGCCCGAAGTTTCCCTCGTTGCCATCTTGGATGCGGATAAAGAAGGTTTTTTACGTTCGCATAAATCCCTCATCCAAACGGTGGGACGTGCAGCACGGCACGTTCACGGCAAGGCTATTTTTTATGCCGATACCGTTACCAAAAGCATGCGTGAAACCATTGACGAAACCCTTCGGCGCCGTGCCAAACAAACGGAGTATAACCGCAGGCACGGTATTACCCCCAAGCAAATCGTAAAGAAAATAGCAACGGCATTCGAGGATTCTTATGAGGCTAAAGACCCTAAAATTCCTCAAGTAGCCGAAGATATCGAATATCTGTCCCGGGACCAAATTCAAGAAAAAATCAAAGAACTAACCCGGAATATGGAAGCATCCGCCAAAGCCCTCGATTTCCTCAAAGCCGCCGAATATCGCGACAGGATTGATATGTTGAAGAAAAAATTGTAACAAGGCCGGCAAAAAATACCATCGATATAATGTCAATACTTTTCCGGCCGGACAAATTGGCGTGGCGGCATCGTATTTTTGTTTTCTAATTGCCTCCGTTGCACTTTTGGACCGTACCGGTTCGGTTGTTCCGGTAACAATGTTTCCGTGCAAAGAACGGATATATCGACGGATATATTTAACAAAATATGAACATCCGGTCGGATTTGACGGTTTCAGGTAAGATAATTTTCCCGTTTAGAGATTTCTTCAAAGTATGAATTGTCTCGTTGTTTTTTTAAATGAGTTCTCCCCACAAATCGAATGCGTCCGCATCGATAATTTTTACTTCGGCAAACTTACCCGGTGTCAGTATGCGGTCGGTTATGATGTGCACCTCGTTATCCACTTCCGGCGAGTCGAATTCGGTACGTGCCAAGTATTCGTTGCCGTACCGGGCATCGATTATAACGGGCATTGTTTTTCCTATCTTGGCTTGATTTTTACGTTTGGAAATTTCCGTTTGCAGGTCCAATAGCCGGTTTTTTCTTTCTTCTTTTATTTGTTCGGGTATGTGGTCGGTTAATTTGTATGCCGGTGTGTCTTCTTCGTGTGAGTAAGTAAACACGCCCACACGGTCAAATTCCATTTCCTTTACGAAATCGGTGAGTTTTTCGAATTTTTCTTCCGTTTCACCGGGGTATCCCACAATGAAAGTGGTACGTATATGAACGCCGGGAATGCGTTCTTTTATTTTCCGGATTAATTTTCTTGTTTGTTTTTCGCCGGCGCCGCGATTCATCGAGCGCAGAATTTCATCATCTATGTGTTGCAAAGGAATATCCACATAATTACAAACTTTGGGTTCGTCCCGCATAATGTCCAATACATCGTCGGGGAAGCCCGCCGGATACATGTAATGCAGGCGTATCCATTGAATGCCGTCAACGCGGGAGAGTTTTTTCAGCAGTTGGGCAAGTTGGCGTTTTCCGTAAATATCCAACCCGTAAAAAGTCAAATCCTGGGCAATTAACATGAGTTCCTTAACCCCTTGAGAAGCCAATTTTTCGGCTTGTGCCACCAATTGTTCCATGGGAACGGATTTGTGCGCACCTCGGATAAGCGGAATGGCACAAAAAGCGCATTTGCGGTCGCATCCTTCCGAGATTTTCAAATAGGCGTAATGGGGAGGCGTGGCCAAGAGCCGTTCGCCTATGAGTTCTTTTTTAAAGTCCACCTTCAGGTAATTCAAGATGTCCTTCAAATGGTGGTTTCCGAAATAAGCATCCACTTCGGGAATTTCGGCGGGTAATTCTTTTTTGTACCGTTCGCTCAAACATCCGGTTACGATGAGTTTTTCAATTTTTCCCTCTTCTCGAAGTTGTACCTGTTCCAATATGGTTTGAACGGACTGTTCTTTGGCATCGTGTATGAATCCGCAAGTATTTATGATAACAATATCGGCATTTTCATCACTGTCGTGAATTACTTCGTAGGGTCCGTATTTGAGCTGTCCCGACAGCATTTCGCTATCCACCAGGTTTTTGGAACAACCCAAAGTTATGATGTTGACTTTCTTTTTTTTGACAAGCATGGACTGAAAAAAATTTGAAACGAAGATAACCGAATTTTTTTTAATTTTGCAAAGCAAATCACCGGCAATCGTTGTTGGTGGTTCTTTTTATTTTTTAAAATTAAAACGGTATGGGAAAAATTTCTTATTTCTCTAAAGAAGGTTTGCAAAAGTTAAAAAAGGAATTGGAAGATTTGTTAAAAGAAAAACCCAAAATCGCCCAACGCATAGCCGATGCGAGGGAATTGGGTGATTTGTCGGAAAATTCGGAATATCACGCGGCGCGTGAGGCATTGGCTTTGCTGGAAATGAAAATTTATCAATTGCAAGAAACCCTTGCTAATGCACGCGTGTTGAAGGACGACGATTTGGATCCCGACTTGGCCTTGATTTTGTCCACCGTAACTTTTGTCAATTTGGATACCGGTAAAGAATCTACCTATACCTTGGTCTCATCCGGCGAAGCCGATATACGGGAAAAGAAAATATCCATCGAATCACCAATCGGTAAAGGTTTGCTTGGAAAACGGGTGGGAGATGAAGTGGAAATCCAAGTGCCTGCGGGCAAAATGCGGATCAAAATTACCAAAATAACCCGGGAATAGTCATTTCGAAGCATACGTTTAATCGAAGTGGAGGCCGGTTGCCTTCGCTTTTTTTTGTGCTTAACCGGTTAGAAGAAGTCCGGCCGTAACAAAAAAAATCGAAGCCGCTGCGGCGCTTAACAAAGCATAAGGCAACTGTGTTTTAACATGGTCGATATGGTCGGTTGCGGCAGCCATCGACGAGATGATCGTTGTGTCGGAAATGGGCGAAGCGTGATCGCCGAAAACTCCTCCGCTCAATACGGACGCCAAAACCAATGGTACGGGAACGCCCGATTTTAAGGCAACGGGAACGGCAATGGGAATCATAATGGCAAAGGTTCCCCAAGAAGTACCCGTGGAAAAAGCTATGAAAGCCGACAACAAAAATATAATTACGGGAATGAATTCCGGAGCAAGAAAACCTTCGGACAATTCGGCCAAGTAAATTCCCGTTCCCAATGATTTGGTAACACTTCCGATGGCAAATGCCATCATCATCAGCAAAGCCAAAGGCATCATTTCCGAAATGCCCTTGAGTGTCCATTCGTTGATTTCGTTTAGTCCCGCAATTTTTTGGTACTTATACATCAATGCGGCTACCGCCAGTGCCGTTATTACCGCAAACAAAACCGAAGTGGAACCCGAGCCGTTGCCCATGGCCGAAATAATTTTCCGAAAAAAACTTGCGTTTTCCCAACCGGGAAGTCCGGAGTCCCAACCCGTAACTGCGAGCAAAACCGGCATCATCAACACCATGACGGCTACGGGAACAAGCATGTTGTAAGCTTTAGGTTTGGCGTCAGGCACGGGCGATACTTCGGTCAAAGCCTCCGAAACCATAGGAACGGCAAAGTCATCAAGGAGTTTTCCGGTCTCACGAACCCGTCTTTCCGCACTTTTCATCGGGCCGATGTGCCAGTTTTTCATAATTACCCAAAAACCGACAAATAATGTAATCCAAGCATAAAAATTGTAAGGAATGCTACGCATCAGCCACACAAAAGGCTTGTCCAAACCTTCCACAAGCAATAGGCCCATAATAAAAGCCCCCCAGGCATTGAAAGGAAGCAAAACCGAAACGGGCGCACTACTCGAATCGGCCAAGTAGGCCAATTTTTCGCGCGAAATACGCAATTTGTCAAACAACGGACGAAAAACCGTTCCCACCGTAAGCGACGAAATACTGGTCTCCACAAAAACAACAATTCCGGTAAGCCAAGCAAAAAAAGCCACTTTACGACGGAGCTTGTCCGGTTGATTACCGGAAAATTTTAATTTTTCTTGCATAGAACGGACAAAACCCGCCACACCCCCCGATTTCTGCACGAATAAAATCAATGCGCCTACCAGAGCGCTGAACATAATGGTTTTGGTATTTCCCTCCGACTTAAAAACTTTGACCAAACTCAATACGGCATCATAAAAAGAAGCAACCGGATGCCCACGGTTCAAAACGAGATAACTCATCCAAATGCCTCCGAACAAGGCGATAAAAACCTTTTTGGTTCGAATGGCCAACACAATGGCCACCAAAGGCGGAATGACCGACCAAATTCCGTAATGTTCCATAAGGTAAAAATAATCAAAAAAATCGGATTTTAGGTTGGGGTTTTTCCCCACGTTTATCCAGTGGGAATTTCAATAATTGCCTTAAGTTTTGTTTATGGAAAAAGGAGTTGTGGATTCTAAGCAAAGCAATACTGATAATTTGAACATCGTTTACCTTTTTTGTTCGATTTTTTCATTTTTACCGGCTCAATTTTATCTTTGAGAAGGGGTTATTTGAATCCTAAAGGATTTTTATCTACATTTGAAATATTAACCGACGAAAACAAAGCTACACTAACAACTTGAATTTCCGTCCTTAATTTACAACCGGCATGAGGTTTCAAATACTATTTTTATGGCTGTCGATAAGTCTGATACATATTCCCCGGAGTGAGGCAACTACCTATTATGTAAGTGTAAACGGCGATGATACACAAGCAGGAACTGTGAGTCAACCTTGGAAAAGCATTCAAAAGGCTGCCAATACTTTGATCGCCGGAGATACGGTGTACATTAGAGAAGGTAATTATATGTTGACCGAACGAATCGAACCGGCGGCATCGGGTACTTCATTACAATATATTCATTACATGGCTTATCCGGGTGAAGAGCATTCGGTAATCATTGACGGAAGTCAAATACCCGGAGCTAATTGGTTTGGAATTTTTTATATCTCGGCCAAATCCTACTTGAAATTTTCCGGATTGCGTTTGGAAAATGCCGGATTTGCCGGTTTTTTGATTGAAGACAGTGCTTATATTGAATTGGAAAACAACCGGACTTTTCAAACCTATTCATCGGGGATTTCCGTTTGGAATAGTCACCATATTATTATTAACAATAATGAAATAAGCAGGGCTTGTTGGCCTACCGGTGGTGTTCAAGAATGTGTCAGTATTTCGGGTAGTCAATATGTAGAAGTGAAAAATAACCACGTTTATGATGGCGGGAGTATCGGTTTCGGAGGCGGTGGTGAAGGTATTGATATCAAAGACGGCTGTCATCATGTCATAGTGCATCATAACCGGGTTGAAGGTATTGCTTCGGTAGGTATTTATGTCGATGCGTATGCGCACAACCAATCTGATGTGCAAGTGTATCGAAATATGATTGAAAATATAGCCGGAGTCGGTATTTCTGTGGCTTCGGAAGAGGGAGGCGCACTTGAAAACGTATCGGTGCGGCGCAATACGGTAGCACATTGTTCCGGTAGGGCGATGGTGATTCATTGGTCCCAAAAACCGGATTATGTCATCCGAAATATTTATGTCCAACACAATACTTTTGTCGGCAATCAAGAAGGTTTGGATATTGGTGCGCATGCTTCGGGAAGTAATATTCGTATTGTCAATAATATTTTTAGTCAAAACGGTTTATATCAAATGCAAAACAGCAGTAACGATTTACCGGCCGGCGCTTTGCATATCCGGCATAATTTGTTGGATGGCGACAATCCGTCGTGGGCGCTTTTCGGTGATGATTATGTGCTTGACAGCCCGCAATTTGTGGATGCCGCTTCAAACAATTTTTATCCGGCAAACAATTCGCCGGCTATAGACCGAGGGGCTTTTTTAACACAAACTATTAATGCAGGATCGGGCAATATGCTTCCTGTGGCCGATGCCCGTTTTTTTTCGGATGCATACGGATTGGCCCCTGGTGATGAGATTAGATTGGAAGGCGAAACCCAAAACAGGCGGATTGTAACGGTAGATATTATCCAAAACATATTGACACTTACGGAAAATATGATGTGGCAAGATACGACGGCGGTTTCGCAAGCTTACTTGGGCACCGCTCCCGATATAGGGGCCTACGAATTTGACCCGACGGCAGATGTAAATACGGAAAACACATCGCGGATAATCGTCTTTCCCAATCCGGCTTACGATTATTTAAAAGTGCCGAGCGTTAGCGGTTATCATTCCTATCACATATATAATTTATACGGGCAATTGGTACGGACGGGAAATCCGGAAGCGGGAATTATTCCGGTTTCGGAATTGGTTCCTTCGGTGTATTTGTTAGTACTTACGAATGTAGAAAATGGAAAGAAAATCAAGTTGCGATGGATTAAAAAGTGAGTTGCTTACCTATATTTCTGAATTTATATTGCGCTTTTTCGGATAGTTCACAAAGCACGAAAAACAAAATACGGTTTGATGATTGCGTTTAACGTACTACATTAGTTGGCACGGGAGGTCGTGATGTTTAAAAAATTTAACAAAATATTTTACATTTGTAAAAAATTATCATTTTTTTAGAAAAATAAGGTATGAAAAAATTTTTCATCTTTTTTTCTGGGTTCCTCTTGTAACTTTCGCGCAAGATACGCAATTGAAGGGTATCTCTTTCGGAAAAGGCAAGTGGCTAATAAACGGCTCGGGTCAATTACAATTATCATCCGTAAACCATACCTACCGTAGATGATAACGGTTCACATCTTCAATATATTATCCAAGCGGGAGGAGGATATTTTGTATCCCGTAATTTATCGATTGGCTTGAATGTCCAAATGAATAATGTATATGATTATAACTTGCGGACCATACTTGCGGGGCCATACACACGTATGTATTTTTCGGTTTTCGACCGTTCGGCTTTATTCTTTTTTAACGGTATTTATTTTGGTTCCAATGCTTATGATAACATGCTGTCATCATCCGTATTCGAATTTGATTTGGGACTCGGACTCAGTTTGTTTTTAAATAAACATGTGCTTTTCGACGTGCAAGGCGGTTATTCTTATTATACCGAACGCGTGCGTTTTTCCGCCGGGTCATACAATGATAAACTGAACATTTGGAGCGTATCATTCGGACTTTCCTTTCTGATAGAACCGAAAAAATTTAACAAATAAACCCGAAATTTTTTTAGTGATGAAAAAGATATTTTTTATAATCGCGTTTTTTCCTTTCATGTCGGAGGCCCAACACCCGGTTTCGTTCATATCGAAAAACCGGATTTTTCTCAACGCCCAATCAAACGGACAGTGGTTGCGAATAGATGATGCCGCCGTCAAAAACGACCGGGCCGACACGTATTACACCATTTATTTGGGAGCCGGATATACCCCGTCAAATAATTTGGTAATAGGAGGCAATATATATGCGAGTAACATTCTCATAACACTTAACAAACCCAATCTTTTAGCAGGCCCTTTTATGCGATATTATTTCCCCTTAAAACAATTGTATCTTTTTGTGCAAGGGGGAATTTATGCGGGTAAACGACATTTCGGAACATTAGACTACACCGGTTCCGATCCGATAATCAAAAAGGACAAATTAATTTTTCTTAATTATGAAATACTCGGAGGGCTGAGTTTCCCTTTAAGTAAATACGTTTCTTTTGATTTGGCGGGAGGATACGAAGTCCTTACCGAAAGAGGAAACAGTGAAAATTTCATTACTAAAAATTTAGGTATTCGTCTCGGCTTTTCTTTTTTTCTTAATACCGGAAAAGAAAATTAATTGCATCAATTAAATGATCCCGTGAACATGATTGGGCATAACGACGAATGCGTCCAAAACGATATGCATACCGGGGCGGATTTCAGGCGTTTTGAACCGGTCATCCTGGGCGATTTTGCCGATTTCGGATGAAATCATTTTACCTTTCAGAATTATTCCTATCTCGGAGCCAAATACGGGGATTGATTTGGATGTACCGGCGGATTTTGTTTAATGATTTTTCGTTGCGAATGATGTGATCATAAAAACGGGATTGCCATCCGAAATCGGGTAATATGTGGCGGGATTTTTTGGTGACGGCGGATTTATATCCGCGAATGACGGATGATAAATTATTTCGTTGCGGGCCGAAATGGTTTTTATATGGTTTGATGGGGTTTTTATATGGGGGTAGAGACGCCATGCGTGGCGTCTCTACGGCATCCGTGGGCGTGATGTTATTGTTTAAATCATTGAAATTTAACGTATTAAATTTATTTTGTCCAATAATAATTATCCCGTGAATATGATTGGGCATAACGACGAATGCGTCCAAAATGATATGCATGTCGGGGCGGATTTCAGGCGTTTTGAACCATTCATCCCGGGCGATTTTGCCGATTTCCGATAAAATCATTTTACCGTTTCTAATTTCGCCGAAAAAATGTTCGCGATTTTTGGTTACGATGGTCACGAAATAGGCGCCGGGCGAACCGTAATCGTGATTTTTTAATCGGGCTGACGTGATACGATATTTCCCGCGGAATTTTTCGGTGGACATATTCATCATTATTTTTCCAAATTTATGAATATTTGGTATTCGGTTGATTTGTTTATTGGTAATTTTTTGAATTTTTTATGGCGTTTTCGTTGTGTTTATTACGATTATCCCGTAGAGACGCCATGCGTGGCGTCTCTACGGGCATATATACACAATTTAATACGGTTGAATTTAAAAATATATCATTAATTCCATTATCATTAATTCCATGGCACCATTTTAAATCATCCGACATTTTATCCGCCAATTTTTATTACATTTGATTTAAATAACCAAATCCACCCGCCATGACCCGCGAACAGGCCAAAAAACGTATCGACGAGTTGCGGAAGCTGTTGCGCCGCTATAATTACGAATATTATGTGCTCAACCGGCCGAGTATTTCAGATTATGAGTTCGATATGCTCATGAAGGAATTGGAACGACTGGAAAAAGAGTGGCCGGAATTCTACGATCCCAATTCGCCTACGCAACGTGTGGGCGGGACGGTAACCAAAATTTTCCCTGCCAAGCGGCATAAATATCCCATGTATTCCCTGGATAACACCTATTCGTTCGAGGAAATCCGGGAATGGGCCGAACGCGTGCGACGCACCCTGAACGAGCCGTTTACCTTTTCGGCCGAGCTGAAATACGACGGCACGTCATTGAGCGTGGAATACCGCAACGGCGAAATGGTCGAGGCCATCACCCGCGGCGATGGCGAACAGGGAGACGTGGTTACGGCCAATGCACGCACCATCCGCACTTTGCCTTTGAAAATCGAAGCGGAGGACGTGCCGCCGGAATTGTTTGTGCGGGGCGAGGTGGTGATGTCGCAAGAGAATTTCGAAAAAGTCAATGCCGAACGTATCGCCAAGGGCGAGGAACCGTATATGAACCCGCGAAACTTAGCCGCCGGGACGCTCAAACTGCAAGACAGCGCCGAGGTGGCACGCCGGGGATTGGATTTTATTCCGTGGCAAATGCTGGGCGAACAACTGCCGGTGCGGTCACAATACGAGGCCTTGAACAAACTCAAAGAGTGGGGCTTTTTCCTGCCGGAAGGGGCTTATACCAAGGCCGATACGCTGGACGGCGTGTTCGATTTTATCAATTACTGGGAAGCCAAGCGCCTGGATTTTCCCTATCAGACCGACGGCATCGTGATTAAGGTCAATGAGTTTGATAAACAGGAAAAATTGGGCTTTACGGCCAAATATCCGCGTTGGGCCATTGCCTATAAGTTTCCCGCCGAGCGCAAAGCCACCAAATTGCTGCGCGTGGACTTTCAGGTGGGACGCACAGGCAAGGTAACGCCGGTGGCCATTTTCGAACCGGTGTTGCTGGGCGGCACGGTGGTGCAACGGGCATCGCTGCATAATGAGGACATTATGAAGGCCTTGGACTTGCACGAAGGCGATACGATTTTGGTGGAAAAAGCCGGCGACGTCATCCCGCAAGTGGTGGGCGTGGACAAGAGCAAGCGCCAACCGGGCGCCAAACCCATCGAGTTTGTCAAAACCTGTCCGGTGTGCGAGGCACCGTTGGTAAAAGTGGACGCGCATCATTATTGCGTCAATACGGCCGGATGCAAGCCGCAACAGGTGGCGGCCATCGAGCATTTCGTGAGTCGAAACGCCATGAATATCGAAGGGCTGGGCAAGGAAACGGTGAAATTGCTTTACGACGAAGGGCTCATCCGCAATGTGGCGGATTTGTATGATTTGAAAAAAGAGGATTTAATCAAGCTGGAAGGTATCCGCGAAAAGACGGCGTCCAATATTCTGAAAGGCATCGAACAATCCAAGGAGCGGCCGGCGGAAAAATTGCTCTACGCCTTGGGCATCAAGCATGTGGGCGAAAGCACGGCCAAGAAGTTAATGAAACATTTCGGTAGCATCGACCGTATTATGGAGGCCACGCCGGAAGAACTGACGCAAGTGGAGGACGTGGGCGAAAAGGTGGCCGAGAGCATTTACACATGGTTCCGCAATCCCGATAACCGCGAACTGGTGGAACGCCTGCGCAAGGCGGGACTGAAATTCGAAAGCGAACAACCGGCGGATGAAAGTCAAAACATCCTGCAAGGCAAGAAGTTTGTGGTGAGCGGCACTTTCCAAAACTTTTCCCGCGACGAAATCAAAGCCGATATCGAGCGGTACGGCGGCGAGGTGGCATCATCCGTAAGCCGCAAAACCGATTACCTGCTGGCGGGCGAAAAGCCGGGACCGTCCAAGGTGGCCAAAGCGCAACAGCTGGGCATTCCCATTATTAGCGAAGAAGAATACCTGAAAATGACCGGGCGTGGCTAAGGCGGCGCCGCACATACGCATTCCCGGATCCAAGAGCATCAGCAACCGTTTGCTGGTGTTGCAAGCGCTTTATCCCGGCCTGAAAATCCGTAATTTATCCACCGCGCGCGATACGGCGCTGCTACAACGGGCATTGAAGGGTGGCGGCGATACGATAGACGTCATGGATGCCGGCACGGCCATGCGTTTTGCCACGGCCTATTATGCGGCGCATACGTCGAGATCCGTCCTGATTACTGGCACCGAACGGATGCAACGGCGACCCATAGGGCCATTGGTGGAGGCGCTTCGGTCGTTGGGCGCCAAAATCGAATATGCCGGCGAGGAGGGCTACCCGCCGCTGAGAATTTTTCCGGCGAAGTTGCGCGGCGGTGAAGTAAGCATAAATCCCGGCGTAAGTAGTCAGTTTATTACGGCTTTGATGCTGATTGCACCTTCCTTGCCGGAGAGATTGTGTATCCGCTTTGATAAGGGACAAAGCGTATCTGTGCCGTATTGGCAAATGACGGCGGAATTGCTCAGGCAATTGGGCGCTACCGTAAAAGAAGTAGCCGACGGTATTTGCATCGAAGCCTTGGACAAGCCGGAAAAAACGGATTTTACGGTGGAGAGCGATTGGTCGTCGGCGTCGTATTTTTATGCCGGAACGGCTTTGACGGACAAGCCGGTGCGCTTATTGGCCTTTCAAAAACCTTCCTTGCAAGGCGACAGCGTTGCGGAAAAACTTTTTGAAGACTTCGGCGTCAGGACCGTTTGGGAGGACGACAGCATTTTGTTGCAAAAAATCCGCGAACCGGAAAAACACCACCGCCAAATCGATTGCACTCGCTTTCCCGACTTGGCGCAAACCTTGGCCGTGACCTGCTTTGGCTTGCAAATTCCCTGTAAACTCACCGGGCTCAAAACCTTGCGCATCAAAGAAACCGACCGCATTGCCGCTTTGGAAAACGAATTGGCCAAATTGGGCGCTACGGTCCGCTACGGTCCGGACTGGTTGGAAATCATTCCGCCTATCGCATTTCCGGTAGCGCAACCCGTCCGCATCCACACCTACAACGACCACCGCATGAGCATGGCTTTTGCCTCTTTACAACCGCTTTTCCCGAACATGGAAATTTTGGACAAAGAAAATGTGCGGAAGAGTTATCCGGGGTTTTGGGGGGAGTTTTTCTTGTAAATCCCAAAATATACAGCTGCACGCTATTGATTTAATTTTACTTATAAGTATGATTACCGTATTCGTCGGATAATTAACACGACAATTGAATAGAACGTATCAATAGGGATTACTGGGAGAGGGGCGCTTCCCAATATAGAGGCCGCATTGGTGTTATTGGGGAATGTGGCGATGGAAAAAGAGACTTATTTGCGGAAAGTGCCGAAGCTGAACCATGAAAAATCATTCCGATGGGAAGAATAAAAAACGGGCGTTTTAAGAAGAAATACGGCCGAACTTCGCTTCGCCTCCTACGCCGGCTACGCTCCGTTCGGCCGGGTATTAAGCTTTGTAAAAATTTTTTTATCTTTGAAATGGATCAACAAACTTCCATACACACTTTTGGGGATATTACCATTAGGTATCTCTTTTCCATAATATGAACATATGTTTTTTAAACAAGCCGGCCCACAATCTTTCTCATCTAATTGATAAGAGATAGGATACTTATTAATTATCATTTTTGAATCCGATTCTTCTCTTGTTCCAACAGGGTATCGGGTGTATATTCATCAGGCTCGTCGAATTTCCGGAAAATGTAACGCAGGCCGATGCCGATAGTGCGGCTGTTGTATTTGCTGTATCCTTGTATGGTTCGGTCGGGTAAGTAGGTAATGTATTGCGTTTGTTGCGTATTGAATATATCGTAGAAATTTAGGAAAGCTTTTAACCGGTTGTGCATCAGGCCGAAATAAACATAAGACGAAGCCACAAACACGGGTTCATACACCCTATTCAGGTAGTTGTATTTTCCGGTATAATTCAAATCAATTTCCAAAGATGCGCCGCGAAACAGATCAATGCGTTGGATATGGGAGATACCGGGATAATAGGAAATTACCGCACTGTTGAGTTCGGGTGCCGAAAAGGTTTTGTAGCTGTAATAAAATTTGGTTTGAGTGGTCCAACCGTTTCGAATTTTAAAGGGAAAATTGACCAGGAATATCCAATGATGTTGTATTCCGGTATTTATAGGACGGGTCCTTGTGCGGCCGGTATCCTCATCATAAGTTGTCACATTTAGGATATTGTTTGTGTTATAATTATACCGTAACATCACGGCGTAACGGCGTCGAAAAAAATAAACCGCTTGTCCACGCCAAATATCTACCGGACGCAAACCGGGATTTCCTTTATAAACGTTCAAGCGGTCGGATACCTGTTCGGCGGGGTTGTAAAGATAATAGGCCGGACGGCGAATTTTATGCGTAAAATACAGGTAAGCATAATGTTTTTGTCCGTTTTGATAAGTAATTTTCATGTTAGGCAACACGGATACGGCTTGGTTGTGAAGGCCGTAATCACGGGCACCGAAAGCATTAAAAGTCCATTCGGTACGCAATCCTAAAGACCATCTCCATTTGCCTTTGCCGGCGGAATAATTGATATAAGGTGCTACAATATCTTCTCGAAACCGAAAAGTAATACGTCGCGAAACGAGCGTATCGGTGAGTTGGCTTTCATCATAGTTGTTTAGCCAAAAGGTGCGCGTAAATTTAAGGCCGGTTTTCCATGTGACACCGCCGGACGTATTTTTTTCTCTAATCCATTCGCCGCCATAAATATCGTAGCGACTATTGGAACGGTTATCATAGAAGTATCGAGCGGCCAAAGTGTCGTCCGAATAAAAATCTTGGGCCGTTTGTCCCGGACTTTGAAAACGCGACCGGAAATATTCGGTGGTAAGGCGCCAATAGGAGTCCAAGGTGTCGGTATATTTTTCATAATACACATGCCATAAATGCTCGCCGTCGAGATGATTAAACCGGGCGGTAGATTGTATGAGCGAGTCGGCCCTATCAGGCGTTTGGATATGGGTACGGCTTTCTTTGTTAAAATTTTTATCGGCGTCGGAATATCGGCGTCGGAATAATAATCATAGAAAAAGCCAATGGTAGTGCGGTCGTTTTGATAAAAATCGGTGCCAAGGGTCAAGCCGAAATTATGGCGAATGAGGCTTGTATGAGAAGTGTCGGTGTACGTAATATCATTATCCAAAAAGGTTTGGCGGTATTCATTGGAAAAGCTAGGGCCGTGTTCCAAGAAAAAATTTACCCAATATCTAAATCTTCCTTTCACATGATACATTTCCGATCCTCCATTGTAGGCGAGAGCCGAACGATAAAACGCCCGGGCATAAGGTATTAAACTTATTCCCAAAGTTTTGGTGGTACGGATGATGATTTCGGCGGCTTGATCGCCGGCTGTTTCCGCATCGCCGGCATCGCGTATTTCGATATAACGTATGTTTTCGGGTTTGAGCCGTTGCAGATAATCGGCTATTTTATCGGCACCGGCTTCGATTTTACGACCGTCGATACGCAATATAATTCGGTTGCTCCCAAGCACTTGCAATCCGTTGATAAAAGTTATATTGGGCGCATAGCGAAGGACATGCGTCAAATCGGGTTCGTTGGCCAAAGAAGTCCCCGCCACATTGAGCCGAACTCCGCCGGAGCGTATTTCCACCGTTCGTAGCACGTTGATTTCTACGGTCTGCAAATTTTCGGCTTGGGGACGCAGACGGATGTCTAAATTTTTGACAGGTCGGTTTATGGTAATACTTTGTTGATAGTCATGATAGCCGGCTTGCGTAACGATAAGCATATATGAACCCGCAGGGACGTTTTCCAACCTAAACAAACCGGCCGTATCGGCCACGGTATAAGTTTTAATAATATTATGCTGCAATAAACGTACGGCGGCAAAGGGAACGGACTGCCCGGAAGTATCCGTCACATGACCTTCTACCGGAAATTTTTGAGCGAATACTGACAAAAAATAAAAATTTAAAAGTATCAAAAAAAGCTTTTTCATTATTAGTCATATTTTAGTTCTTGAATTCAACTTATAAATGCAACTTTTAGAGATGAGAGTGAACTAAAATTTTTCAAGACAGAAGAGAGGAAAAAATCCCCCCTTGCTCTCTTGACGAGTAAATGTTTACTTTTGTCTTTCGTCCAAAAAAGTTGCAAATATGAAACACTTAACCCAACAACAAAGGTACACCATTTCCGTAATGTTGCAAAATGGTTTTACTCAAACGGAAATAGCCAACACTATTAAAAAACACAAATCGGTAATCAGCCGTGAAATAAAGCGCAATGCCGATAAAAGAACCGGAGAATATAAGGCGGAATTAGCCCAAAAGAAATACGAAAAATGCCTGAAAGAAAAGCCTCGAAAGAAGAAATTCACCGATGAAGTTCAACAATATGTAGAAGAAAAAATCCGGGATGACCGGTCGCCGGAACAGATAGCCAACAGAGCCAAATTAGAAGGAATCTCTTGTGTAAGTCATGAAAGAATTTATCAACACTTCTTGCAAGACAAGAAACAAGGAGGCGATCTCTATACACATTTGAGAAACAAAGGGAAACGATACCGAAAAAGAGGACATTTAAAGGACAAACGAGGTATCATTAAAGATAGAGTAAGCATTGATGAACGTCCCGCCATAGTGGATAAAAAGGAACGTTTCGGTGATTTGGAGATAGACACCATCATTGGCAAAAACCACAAAGGCGCCATTCTGACCATCAACGACCGAAAAAGCTCTCTGGTTTGGATAAGAAAACTAAACGGAAAAAATGCCTGGGAATTAGCTCAAAAAACCATACAAACATTGAAGGGAATAAAAAATTTGATTCATACCATAACCGGTGATAACGGAAAAGAATTTGCCATGCATCAAACCATATCGGAAGGTTTGGATATCCAGTTCTATTTTGCTCATCCCTATCATTCATGGGAAAGAGGCGCCAATGAAAATATCAATGGTTTAATTCGACAATATCTACCGAAAAAGACTGATTTTCAAAACATAACACAAAAAGAATTAAACATTATTCAAAACAAATTAAACAACAGACCAAGAAAAAAATTAAACGATTTGAGCCCTTTGGAATTTTTAGCTAACTTTGGAATATTAACGAAGAAAATATAGTTGCATTTACGACTTGAATCCGCGGTCTTATTAATGTTCTATGGGATAAATGGGAGGAGGGGCATACGGGCATAGAGGAGAAGGAAAATCCCAATTTTCTCTACCGTAAACTTTTTCCACTTGACTCCAACATACTCCTTTATTTAATCGGCATTCCTCAAACAGACTACATGTTTTGCAAATACTTTTCTCGCTAAACTATACTACCCTAAATTATCGAGACCACTTTCAGTTGATTTATAATTGAATTTTTAAGCTGCATTTTGATACTTTTCTATGGGTTTCACCCTGCCTATTCCTTGATGAGCTTTCCGTT
>JAMONV010000008.1 GCA_027066365.1 Flavobacteriales bacterium | reverse complement strand
GAAAAATTAAAGTTATTCCCACCGGACAAGTGTGCAATTCGTGGCTGAAAAATAAACCACGAATTACACGAATTACACGAATTATCACGAATAAAAAGGGAAACGGAAAACGAGACAACGCGGCGAATCCAATATTCGATTTAACGGTTTAACGGTTCAACGGTTTAACGTTAATTCTCCTTCTATTCAACTTTTCAACAAAATTTTCCTCCGCCTTCTAATAAAAAACGTTGTATCTTTATCATCTCAAATTTTCCGATTGTGAAAAAGAATCCCAAAAAAAGAAGTGAAGAAAAGCGAATTGAAGATAATTTGAAAATTTTATATCACAGTTTACATGCACATACGGGTTTTCCGAACAGTCGATTCAGAAAAAAAGCGGAAGCATTGCTTCAATCGGGCAGGGTTAGAGATTTACTTCAAAAGGAAGGATATATCGAAGAAGATAAAAGGGGATGGAAACTCACTGACAAGGGCCTTCGAAAGGCATTGGAAGTCATACGCCGCCACCGGATAATCGAGAAATATTTGGCGGAAAAAACAGGCATTGATCCGTTTATGTGGCATGATTTGGCCGAGAAAAGGGAGCATGATTTGAGTGACGAAGAGGTGGCTAAACTGGAAAAATTATTGGGCTATCCTTTATTTGATCCTCACGGGGATCCCATTCCGACCACAACCGGACAATGGGTGGAACAAAAAGCTTTTCCTTTGGCGGAAGCCGAAGAAGGCATGGCCGTAAAAATCTTGCATCTGGAAGACGAGCCGAGGGATATGGGAAAGGTTTGGGCGAAATGGGGATTATATCACGGCGCCGTTATGCGTATTTTAAAGAAAACAAAGCGATATATCAGCGTTTTGTCGCAAGGGGAAACTTTGAATATTCCGAAAGAGTTTTGGTATGAAATTTACCTCAAGGAGACCAAGGACGAATGGAAGGATAATCTGATAAGGTTATCCCGGCTGAAAAAAAACGAAAAAGGCAAAGTCGTGAAACTTTCGGGTAATTTGCGCGGTTTATTACGTCAGCGATTGATGGATTTGGGATTTGTTCGCGGAGCCGTAGTGCAAGTATACATGTATGCTCCGCTGGGCGAGCCTGTGGCTTATGATATCAAAGGTTCCACCGTTGCATTACGTAAGGAAGAAGCCGACAAAATCCTAATCGAAAAAATATGAGTTGGTCCGGTGGCCGGTGTGAGACCTGTAGTTTGGCTTCCGTTGAAGGCTTAACAAAGTTGGGCGAAGCCCCGGATTCTTATGATTTTCTGATTGCATTGGCAGGGAATCCGAACACGGGGAAAAGCACTTTGTTCAACCGGCTTACGGGTTTAAATCAACATACGGGAAACTGGCCGGGCAAAACCGTTGAAAAAAAAGAAGGTGCTTTCAGATTTGGCGAATTTACTTACAAACTGGTGGATTTGCCGGGAACTTACTCGCTCATGGCACACTCCGAAGACGAAGAAATTGCGCGGAATTTTTTGCTTTTTTCGAAGCCGGATGCGACCATTATCGTAACCGATGCCATGCGGTTGGAAAGAAATTTGAATTTAGTGCTTCAAATCCTGTCGGTTACGGACAAGGCGGTGGTGGCCGTCAATATGATCGATGAAGCGGAAAAAAACCGGATTCGAATTGACACGAGGCATCTTGCGCGGCGGTTGGGGGTTCCGGTGGTGGCCATTAGTGCGCGTTCGGGATACGGAGTGGATGAATTGCTTAAAACGACGGGAGATTTGGCCATGGGTAAGATTATAACCAAACCGCTACGACCGGACTTGCCTGCCGGAAAATTGCAAGCAATGTTGAAGGAAATCTCACATGCGTTGGAAAGTATTTTTCCGAAAATTCCGCAAAGCGAATGGCTGGCTATTCGATTGCTCTCCGCCGACAAAACCATAGAAAACGCACTACGACAACCGGAAATTTATTTTCCGCATATTCAACCGGCTGAAAACTTCAAGGCCAAACTTGATGCGTTGCTGAAAAAAATTTTGGAATACAGGACGGAAATCGGAGATAATTTTTATGATGTCGTCACTGAAAATATCTATGCGCTTGCTTCGGAAATTGCATCGGAATGTATCGACGGGAAGAAAACGCACACTCTGATGGATCAAAAAATCGATTATTATGTAACGCACCGGGTTTACGGTTTTCTGATTATGTTTTTTTTATTGGGTTTGATTTTATGGATTACGATTAGCGGAGCTAATTATCCATCGGAATTATTGAATGAATTGTTGGTCGGGAAGTTATATCCTTTTTTCAAGGCATATGTTTCGGGATGGCCGGATTGGTTGTCGGGAATTTTGGTTGACGGTATTTGGCTGACGGTGGCTTGGGTGATTTCGGTTATGTTGCCGCCGATGGCCATATTTTTCCCTTTGTTTACGTTGCTGGAAGATTTCGGTTATTTGCCCCGGGTGGCATTCAATTTGGATAAGTTATACAAGAAAAGCGGCGCTCACGGTAAGCAAGCGCTTACAATGACGATGGGTTTCGGGTGCAATGCGGCGGCGGTGATTTCGACACGTATTATTGACAGTCCGCGAGAACGATTGATAGCGATTATAACGAATAATTTTTCGTTATGTAACGGTCGTTGGCCTACGCAAATTTTATTGGCGACATTGTTTTTGGGTTCGTTGGTTCCGAAGCAATGGTCGGGGGTGGTATCGATGTTGATGGTTACGGGGATTGCGGTATTGGGAGTGGCGTTTTCGTTTTTGGGCTCGTGGTGGTTATCGAAGACTTTATTGCGGGGGGAGGTTTCGGCGTTTTATTTGGAATTGCCGCCATATCGCATTCCGGATTTCAAAAAAACCGTTTATACGTCGATGGTTGACCGGACGTTGGTAGTATTGTGGCGGGCGGTGGTGTTTGCCGCTCCGGTGGGTGCGCTGATTTGGATTTTGACACACGTGAATGCCGGAGGTGTTTCCTTGGCGGAACACTTGTCGAACGCCCTTGAGCCGATAGGAAAAATCATGGGGTTGAACGGAATTATTCTTTTGGCTTTTTTGATTGGCATTCCGGCCAATGAAATCATTATTCCTTCGGTGATTATGCTCATTATTTTGATTTATAAGGTTAACTTGCAAGGAATTGAAGCGGGGGTTTTGACTGACATCGGCGATTCCGCTACGTTGAGGAAGCTTTTCGAGTTATCGGGATGGACTCTGCTAACGGCGATTAACTTCATGTTATTCAGTTTGTTGCACAATCCTTGCAGTACGACGATTTACACGATCTATAAAGAAACGCGCAGTGTAAAGTGGACGATGGTTTCTACTCTATTTCCGTTGTTGACGGGTTTTATTGTAACGGCGACGATTGCCTTGCTGGCGCGCCTTGGGACAGGCTAGGAATAAGGATTTTTGGGGTATAATTTGCTAATTTTAGGGTGAGGTTCGGGATATGAAGAATATCTCAAAATCGATTCAATACTCTAAGCATTAACGAGAAAGGGAAAAGGAGAAAGGTTAAAGTGCGTCGAATCCAATATTCGATTTAACGATTCCACGATTTCACGGTTTAACAATATAACGCAACTATTTGATCGATGATAAGCTTTTTGGCTTTATATAGGCGAATAATACCGGTAAGAAACAACCGTAATGGATTCCAATATGCAATATTCGGCTTTATCTATCAATAGCATTAAATAAAAAGAGCCTTATGACTTCTAACAAAATGGCAAGGATTGGTAGATTTTCCCTTTATTTTTTTCTCTTTAACTTTGTTTGGTAAAACAACAATTTAAGTGAAAAAAACAATCTTTTACTTATTTGTAATTTTTATCTTGTCTCTACGAGCACAACCTTTTGAAACCGTCTATTTAAAAGAAAAATTACCCCGGCGTCCCGCCGATTTTTATCATTTGAAAACACCCGGAGGGGACGAACAAAATTCCATTAACCAATTTTTGGAAGATACCACCGGACAAATGTGGATAGCCACCAAAGACGGTTTGATAAGATACAACGGCAAACGTTTGTTTATTTATAAATCCGA
>JAMONV010000007.1 GCA_027066365.1 Flavobacteriales bacterium | reverse complement strand
TTTCAGAGCCCTTCAATGACTGTAAAAAACATTTGTCGGATAGTTCCATTTCGATAATGGTTTATTTTAAGTTTGTGAAAATTTTGATCAATTTTTTATAGAAAAAAATTTATTTAAATTTGTTTGATTCAGTAAGTTTGGTATAAAACCGTTTTCCAAACATATTAGCCATGAGATCCTTAGCTATGATTATGCTGGCCGTTCTGACGAGTCAAGCATTCGTCCGGGCCCAAGTATCCATCAATGCCGACGGCAGTCCGCCCGACTCCTCAGCCATGTTGGATATCAAGAGCGACGCACGAGGAATTCTTATTCCCCGTATGCGTTCGGACCAGAGAGATGCCATCCCGGCACCGGCCTTAGGGTTGATGATTTACCAAACCGACAATAACCCCGGTTTGTATTATTATGACGGTTCGCAATGGTTGCGTTTTGAAGATGCCGTATCGAGCGTTAAGCAAATAAACGATTTGCGAGACGGAAAATCCGATTACGACGGTTCCGATAACTATTCGTCTTTATTTATCGGGTGGTTGGCGGGTTATAACGACGATATGTCCGATAACCGGAATGTAGGGATTGGATATTATGCACTATATAATAGTACCGCCGGAAGCAATAATACGGCCACCGGATATTCTTCGTTGCGGAACAATACCGTTGGATCTTACAATACGGCAAGCGGAGTTTTTTCGCTAGGTGCCAATACCGAAGGGTCCACCAATGTAGCCGTTGGGTTTTATTCTTTAAGAGCCAATACATGGGGGAACAGCAATTCGGCGGTGGGTGCATATGCTCTCGGGAATAATACAAGTGGTTCTCAAAATACGGGAATCGGGGCATATGTCATGTATGAGAATACCACAGGATTAGGTAATTCGGCCCTGGGGACACATGCCTTGACATCCAACACCACGGGGTGTTTTAATACGGCTGTGGGTATTCAGTCGTTAAAGGATAATACCGAAGGCCAAAAAAATACGGCTGTAGGTTATTTGGCGCTTGCTTCCAACACCGGAGGGAATTTTAATACGGGTTGCGGAACCTATACGCTTTTGGCAGGCACAACGGGACATTCCAACACGGCCGTGGGTGTCAGCGCTTTATATAGGAACCGTTCGCAAAGCAACTTGGTGGCTGTGGGCGATTCGGCGCTGTACAACAACGGAACAAATGCTACAACAAGCTATCATGCTACCGGTAATGTGGCTTTGGGTTCCAAAGCCCTTTTTGCCAATACCACCGGTTATTTTAATACCGCCACCGGTTATCGAACTTTATATTCCAATACTACAGGAACCCATAATACCGCCACCGGCTATCAATCATTATTTTCCAATTCCACCGGAACTTTTAATACGGCCTACGGTACAAATGCGCTTTATTCCAATAGTTCCGGAAGATCAAACACGGCTACCGGATTCAATGCGCTTTATTCCAATCTCACAGGTAATACAAACACGGCTACCGGTGTTCATTCTCTTTTTTCCAATACCACCGGAAACGGAAACACGGCCAACGGATATACTTCCCTTTATTCCAATATCACCGGGAGTTATAATACGGCATTCGGTTTAGGTGCACTTTATTCCAATAGTTCCGGAAGATCAAACACGGCCATCGGATTGGAAGCTCTTTATACCGACACTACGGGAAATTCCAATGTAGCCATAGGCATTCGGGCTTTATTCCAAAATCCGAATCTAAGTAACTTGGTAGCGGTGGGCGATTCGGCGCTGTACAACAACGGAACAAATGCTACAACAAGCTATCACGCTACCGGTAACGTAGCTTTGGGTTCCAAAGCCCTTTATGCCAATACCACCGGCTATTATAATACCGCCACCGGTTATCGAACTTTATATTCCAATACCACCGGCTATTATAATACCGCCACCGGCTATCAATCATTATATTCCAATACCACCGGAAGCGGAAACACGGCCAACGGTATAAATACGCTTTATTCCAATACTTCAGGGAACAGAAACACGGCCGGCGGTTTTCAAAGCCTTTATTCCAATACATCGGGAAGCAATAATACGGCTAACGGTTATAATGCTCTTTATAAAAATGTCAGTGGGCATAACAACACGGCCAACGGAACATACGCCCTCTATTTCAATATCACCGGAAGTGGTAATACTTCTAACGGAGCATACGCTCTTTATTCCAATACTTCGGGACATTATAATACCGCCAACGGTTTATACGCCCTTCGATCCAATTACAGCGGACATGATAATACGGCTATGGGGCATAGTGCACTTTATAATAACACTAATGGAAGTAGAAACACGGCTCTCGGTTATGCGGCATTCTATAATGGAACCGCTTATACGAATTCAACCGCTTTGGGCTACAATGCTCAAATAACCGCTTCTAACCAAGTACGGGTGGGGGATAATTTGATTACCAGCATAGGCGGATACGCCGATTGGACCAACCTCTCGGACGGACGATTCAAAACGAATGTTCAAGAAAATGTTCCGGGTATGGCTTTGGTGGAAAAACTGCGTCCCGTAACCTATCATCTCGACATGGATGCCTTGGCCGGATTTCTGCAAACACCCGACAGCCTTCGATTCAAAGACGCCGAAGCCGCCAAAGCCGCCGAACTGCAAATCGGCTTTATCGCGCAGGAAGTGGAACAAGCCGCCAACGAACTAGGCTTTGACTTTCACGCCGTGGACAAGCCCAAAAATCCCGGTGACTATTACGGCTTGCGATACGGCGAATTTGTGCCCGTATTGGTGAAAGCATTGCAAGAACAAAACCAAACCATACAACGTCAAGTGGAAATTATTCAACGGCTCGAAGAACGTGTAAGCCGTTTGGAGCAACTATTGAATCAAATCTTGGAGAATTAGAAACTTCCGGGAATTCTAAAAAAACCGCCTTATCCTTTGGAAAGGCGGTTTTTTAATAAATGAACAAAAAGATATAATATTTAGTTAGATATCGGGATGCTCTTGATATATTGAAAAAATCGTAGAAAATGCTTTTCGAATACTATCTTTACGCTTATTCGTATGTTTCATAATCTTTTTATGGCGGATTTCGTTAAGCTCTGAATTATTCAGTTATTTTTTTACGAATTTTTGATAATACGTTTTAGTACCCATGGTTACGGCCATTTGATACAATCCGGCGGGAATGCGGGATATGTCGATCATTTTTTGTCCCGGTTCGTCCTTTCTCAAAATCAATTTGCCCGAAAAATCGTAAATCCTTATGGTATTTACAATCTCATCGGTATTCCAATATATAACATCATTCGCCGGATTGGGATACAAAGTAAAAATATTTTTCGATGCGCCGGTTATTTTCAATACGGAGTTACCCGATATATTTAGCGTGAATATTCCCTCTGGCCAATCAATGCTGCCGAAACTTCCGATATTGATATAATAGGTTGTACCGGATGTAGGGGTAAAACTTAATGTTTCGCCACTATTGTGCCCGTTATTGTTAACTTGTGCAACACAAGTCAAATGGCTACAATCGGTTCCGCTGTAGACTTGAATGGCTGGATTCCAATCACCCGAAACGTTGGAAACCGAAATATTGATATCTCCGTTGGCTTGACCCACTACCATTTTATACCATACACCGTCATTGACGGGCGGGCTGCATACATTAATAGAACCATTGTTATTAGTACTTCCCCGGGCGTCTATTCCCGACATTCCGTATGGGAGGGATGCGATGGATTCGGCATGCAAACAATCGTCATTATCCGGTGGACAAAAATATTGCACGGTTCGGGAACTTGAATAAGTGCCACTCGAATCGCGCGCGATTATTTCCACACTACTTCCGTTGATATAGGGGCCCATAATTACCTGATTGGGTTGTGAAATGGCAAAAGCTGAAATATTTTGATCGTCTTCAATGTAAATGGTGGAAGATCCTCCCATATCGAAAACGTCGGCATGGACGTAATATTCATCATAATCACAATCCGGTTGTACGGTTACGGAAAATCCGGGATGGTGAGGGTTGGGTCGTGTCCATTCGATGCCGTAAACGGATGGGCCTATGGATGTATTATAGGAATATTGATAGGGCCCGTTATGCCCTTTGATGCCTATCGTGGCCGAGGCTCCGTAATCATAATTCGAGTCTCCGAATACCAAATCCATATAAATAAATTGGATTACACCCGATTCGTGTATTATAACTTCAAAAGTGATGTAATTATTATTGTTCAGACTGTAATGGGGCATATCTTTCCATAAAACAATCAACTTCCGGTTAGGAGCCGCCCCCTGAACTTCCCAATATACGCCGGAATTGGAAGGGCCAAGATCGTCCCAAAACGGATAAATGCCGTTTTCCAAGTAATCGGTCAAACCGAAATTGTTGGTATTTAAAGCATGGTTGCGTACAATAAACATGGCACCGTTATTGAAAATCCTGAAATACGATGTTAAATCTCCGTCCAGATCGAAAACAAAGGGGATGTCTATGTCGGCATATCCGTCGTCCGCAAGGTGTAAATTGACCCCCGTTGACGAAATGTCGATAAAGTCATTATATCCCTGATAAGAATCATCGTAATTGTATTGCGCACTGAGGGCGGTTGTAAGGATGACGTTAATTACCCATGTCAAAACGGTTTTTGTTTTCATAGCCAAAGATTTTTTAAAGGTTTTCTCATGTCAAAGATAATGGCAAAATCTTTTCATAAACCGTAAATTCGTCATCAACCCAAAAGCCTAAAATATAAAAAACTCATTTTTAATAACTTAACAAATCACACCTTACTTTATCATGACATTATGTTAGAGTAAAATAGAGAAGAAAAAGTCAATTTTGCAGTGAATAAATCATGCAAAATATTCATTTTAGAATGCATTTTAATCATTTTGAGTATATGAGTATAATAGAAAAAACATAAAACCGTAATATTCAAAATTTATACCGGGTCAAGCGCTTACGCGTTTGCCGGCGGATTCGGGCTTTCGTTCATTTCAATAAATTCTATTTTTCCGGCAATGATATTTCCGGCATTTCAAAAAACAGGAAATAGACGGGAAACGGTTTTCATTGGAGTTTGATTGTTTGTTATTGGTAAGTATAAGGTTTTTTGCATAATTTTCCGTATCTTGCAAGCCTGTAAAATTAGAATAGAAAAGCCTTATGAATCATAACGGAGAGCGAATTATTCCCGTGAATATCGAGGAGGAAATGAAGTCGGCGTATATCGATTATTCCATGTCGGTTATCGTATCCCGCGCCCTTCCCGATGTTCGCGACGGATTAAAACCCGTGCACCGGCGTGTGCTTTATGGAATGTATGAATTGGCACTGTATTCCAACCGTCCATATAAAAAATCCGCCCGCGTGGTTGGTGAAGTATTAGGTAAATATCACCCTCACGGCGACAGTTCGGTTTATGAAGCCATGGTGCGGATGGCGCAGGATTGGAGCATGCGTTATCCGTTGGTGGACGGACAAGGAAACTTCGGGTCCATCGACGGAGACAGCCCCGCCGCCATGCGATATACGGAAGTGCGTATGCGCAAAATCGCCGAGGAAATGCTTGCCGATATCGATAAAGAAACCGTCGATTTCAAAAATAATTTTGATGATACGCTGAAAGAACCTATGGTGCTTCCTTCGCGCATTCCCAATCTTTTGCTCAACGGCGCCCAAGGAATCGCCGTGGGAATGGCAACCAATATGCCGCCGCACAATTTGAGCGAAACCGTTGATGCAATCAACGCTTATATCGATAACAAGGAAATCGAAATCGAGGAATTGATGCAGCATATCAAAGCGCCGGATTTTCCTACGGGAGGAATCATTTACGGTTATCAAGGGGTGATCGACGCCTACAAAACCGGACGCGGAAAAATCGTAATGCGCGGCAAATCCCATATCGAAGAAATCAAAGGGAAAGAAGCCATTGTGGTAACAGAAATTCCTTATTTAGTCAATAAAGCCGATTTGATCAAGAAAGCCGCCGATTTGGTTAATGATAAAAAAATCGACGGCATTTCCATGATTAAAGACGAGTCCGACCGGAAAGGAATGCGAATCGTTTTCTATCTAAAACGCGATGCCATTCCCCATGTGGTATTGAATCAGTTATATAAATACACCCAACTGCAATCGTCTTTCAACGTGAACAATATCGCCTTGGTGAAAGGACGTCCAAAACTATTGAATCTCAAGGAGTTGATTAAACATTATGTGAATCATCGGCACGAGGTTTTGATTCGTAAAACCCAATTCGAATTACGCAAAGCCGAAGAACGCGCACACATTCTCGAAGGACTTATTGTTGCATCGGACAATATCGATGAAGTAATAGCCTTGATTAAAGCTTCCGCCAATGCCGACGAAGCCCGTCAAAAATTAATCGAACGTTTTGAACTGACCGAAATACAAGCCAAGGCAATCGTAGAAATGCGTTTGCGTCAATTGACCGGTTTGGAGCAAGACAAATTGCGCACCGAATACGCCGAAATTTTGGAAAAAATTAAGGATTTGAAAGATATATTGGAGCATGAGAGCCGCCGTATGGAAATTTTGAAGGCGGAAATGAATGAAATCAAGGAAAAATACGGCGATGAGCGTAGAACCGAAATCGATTTCGGCGGTGGAGATGTCAGCATCGAAGATTTAATTCCCAACGAAACCATGGTGATTACCATTTCGCATGCGGGATATGTTAAGCGAACACCCTTGAATGAATACCGGGTTCAAAATCGAGGCGGAAAGGGTCAACGCGGCGTTTCCACCCGGGCGGAAGATTTTCCCGAACATATTTTCACGGCCGACAATCACGATTATTTATTGTTTTTTACGCAAAAAGGAAAGGTCTTTTGGCTGCGTGTATTCGAGATACCCGAAGGTTCGAAAGTTTCCAAAGGAAGAGCCGTGCAGAATTTGATTAATATCGAAAAAGACGATAAAATCAAAGCGGTTTTAAATACCAAAAACCTCAAAGACATCGATTACGTAAACAGTCATTATGTGATTATGGCCACCAAAAAAGGTGTGGTGAAGAAAACGTCTTTGGAACAATATTCTCGACCGCGCCAAAACGGAATTAATGCGATTACCATTCGCGAAGGCGATGAATTGTTGGATGCCAAACTAACCACCGGAGACAGTCAAGTGATGTTGGCGGCAAAGTCGGGAAAAGCCATTCGTTTTGAAGAATCCAAAACTCGTCCCATGGGAAGAACGGCAAGCGGTGTGCGCGGTATAAGTCTTGAAAATCAACAGGATGAAGTGATTGGCATGATTTCTGTTAATGATATGGAGACGGACGTGTTGGTGGTTTCCGAAAAAGGATACGGAAAGCGTTCCAAAGTGAGTGACTACCGCCTGACGAACCGCGGAGGAAAAGGAGTGAAAACCATCAATATTACGCCCAAAACCGGAAAGCTCATTGCCATCAAGAACGTGACGGATAACGACGATCTGATGATTATCACCAAAAACGGATTAACCATTCGTATTCCGGTGGACAGTATTCGCATTATGGGAAGAGCGGCGCAAGGAGTGAAAGTAATCACACTTAAAGAAAATGACGAAATAGCATCCGTGGCAAAAGTAGCCCGCAATGACGAACCGGAAAATGTTAACGAAACTGACAAAAGTCAATGCGAAAACGAACAAGCGGAATTAAATAGCCAAGATGAAAAATCACCCGATGAAAAACAATAAAAAATTTCGAAGCCTTATGAAAAAAATCAGTCTTACTCTTTTATTGAGTATTATAACCTTGAGCATATTTGCTCAAAAAAAAGAAGTGAAAGAAGCCGAAAAAGCACTTCGCAAAGGAATGTTAAATGAAGCCGTCGATTTGATTGGTAAAGCTTGCCGACTGAAAAATCAAGCCGATGCTAAAACGCAAGCAAAAATTTATTATGTGAAGGCTAACATTTATCGGATAAAAGCCCAAAAAACCGGAGATTTGAAAGATTATGAAAAGGCGATAAACACTTATGAAAAGGAAATCGAATTCGAAAAAGAAAAGGAAATCAAGAAATATGCGGCTAAAGCCAAAGATTCATTAAATAAAATCTATCCCGAAGTCTATGACAAGGTGAATAAATATGTTAAGGCAAAAGATTATAAGAACGCTTTGGGATTTATGAAATTGGTGTATCAAATTCAACCTAACGACGACAATTTGTACACATTAACCTTATTGCAACTCTATGCGAATGAAAACGAGGCGGCATACAAAAATTTGAAAAAATTATACGAAAGCGGTTATACCGGAATCCGTGACGTTTATTATGTTACCGAAAAGAAAACGGGAAATGAAATTCAGGTTGCCGATCCGACCCAACAAAAATTGTTGGTTTCTTCCGGCGAATACATTAATCCTCGTAAAGACAAAACCAAAAGTCGCCGCCCCGAAATTATCACCAATATGCTTTATGCATTGAATAAATTGGGACGTGATGACGAGGCATTCCAAGTTATTCAGAAAGCCAAGCAAGAAGACCCCGATAATGTGGATTTGATTGTGGGCGAAGCCAATTATTATTTGAAAAAAGGCGAAAAAGAAAAATTCATTCAAGCCATGAAAAAAGCACTTGAATTGGAGCCCGAAAATGCCAATTTCGCATACAATATCGGAGTGACTTATTTGAATTTGAAAAAATATGACGAAGCGGAAAAATATTTCGACAAGACCTTGGAATTGGATCCGAAAAATAAAAACGCATTGTACGGATTGATTTTGGTTAAGTTGGCGCCCGAAAAAGAATTGGTGGATAAGATGAATAACGAAATGAATCCTAAAAAATGGGATGCACTTAAAGCCCGGTTAAACAATGTCTATCGTAAGGCATTACCGTATTTGGAAAAATATTATCGGGAAGACCCCAATGAAATTACTGTTGTTAGAACATTGCGTAAGATTTATAATGAATTGGATATGAAGGACAAGTATAAAGCAATCAACGAACATTACAAAAAATTGAAAGCTCAACAAAATTAAAATGAAATCGTTCAGGGACGGAAAAAGGCCGGATTGGTGTCCGGTCTTTTTTTATGGCATACCACCTCAAAATTATTTTTGAAATTCTATCTTTGAAAAAAAACAAAACCATGTTACTGATTTTGATATTGAATGCAGGAAGTTCCAGCTTAAAATTCAGGCTTTATGAAATGCCTGCCGAAAAATTGATTTTGAAAGGCTTGGCCGGGCGAATAGGGGAACGGGAAAGCTATTTGAACATAAACGGCGAATCCGTAAAGACAACAATACCGGATCATGGTCGTGCAATGGAATTAATTAAGGAGGAAATATCGCATCGATTGCCGGGATTTTCGGAGAAATTGAAAGCCATAGGACATCGGGTGGTGCATGGCGGCGACCGGTTTATTCGCCCTACGGTTATTACGGATGAAGTCAAGCAAAAAATCAAGGAGTTATTTGATTTGGCGCCATTGCATAATCCCCCCAATTTAACGGGTATAGAAGCGGCGGAGCAATACTTTCGCGGTGTTTCACAAGTGGCGGTTTTCGATACGGCGTTTCACCGGACTATTCCCGAGACGGAACACCGGTATGCCATTCCGGAAAATTTTTATCGTGAAGGAATTCGTCAATACGGTTTTCACGGAATTAGCCACGAATATGTAGGCAAGCAGGCTACCGAGCGATTGGGAAATACGGGAGCGAAAATCATTAGTTTGCATTTGGGTAACGGAGCGAGTATAACGGCTATTGATGCCGGTCAAAGCAAGGCTACTTCCATGGGATTCGGGCCTTTACCGGGTTTGATCATGGGAACACGAAGCGGAGACATCGACCCTTCCGTTATTTTTTATCTTGTTGAAAATCAAGATTATAATATTGGCGATGTGAAGCGAATTTTAAACAAAGAAAGCGGTTTAATAGCATTGGCCGGTAGCAATGATATGCGCGATGTGGAGCAGGATTATGCACGGGGAAAACCGGAAGCGGTATTGGCGATGGAGATGTATGCGCGGCGAATAAAAAAATATATCGGGGCGTATTATGCATTGCTCGGCGGTTTGGATGCTTTGGCCTTTACTGCCGGAATAGGTGAAAATTCACCGTTGGTGAGGCAGTTGGCTTCGAAAGGATTGGATCATTTGGGAATTGTGCTCGATCTTGCGAAAAATATAAACCCGCAAGCTTTTCAAGGAGAAATTCAAGCGGAAAATGCGAAAGTGAAAATTTACGTTATACCCACCAATGAGGAATTAGCCATAGCCCGAAAAACTTATACGTTGCTCTATGAATAAATTCGATCCGGATTATACGGTTTATTTGGAACAATTTGTTACGGAGCGTCGCCGTGAGATGTTCAGGTTGGTTTTGGCACGCCGGACAAGGCACTTTACGGTGGTATTGGAGGATCTGTATCAAATGCACAATATCAGTGCAGTGGTGCGTTCTTGTGATATTTTCGGCATTCAGGATTTACACATTATCCGCAATAAATACGATGCCCGAATATCGCACGGAATTGCCAAAGGAGCCGAAAAATGGCTTAGTTTTTATCATTATTCGTCAGCCAACCATGCCATTGAAACGCTCAAGAATAAGGGATATAGAATTATAGCTACCACACCGCATGCAAACTCGAAACTATTGCCCGATTTTGAGCCCGAACAAAAGGCTGCTTTCTTTTTCGGAGTAGAAAAGGACGGCTTGAGCAAAGAAGTTTTGGATTTGTCCGACGAACAATTGAAAATTCCCATGTACGGATTCACGGAGAGTTTTAATATTAGTGTGGCGGCAGCTTTGATTTTATATGAAATGAGGCGTAAATTGGAGCATAATCCTTCCATTCCGTGGAGATTGAGCGAAGAAGAACAAAATATACTTTATCAACAATGGCTTGAGAAAACAATCAAGCATATCGATAAGATTCAACGGGATTATTACTTGAAAAAAAGGTAAGAAAAAAGTAAATTGCTAAAAAATCCATCGCCATGATTTATCGTATTCGAGTGACAGCCAACACGCAAGACGGTTATGTATATCGTGACATAGAAATAAACTCAAGTGCAAGTTTGGAAGATTTGCATAATGTTATTTTGCAATCGTTCGGTTTAGACGGGACGGAACCCGCTTCGTTTTATTTGTTGGACGAAGAACTTAATACGACCGGTGAGATACCGCTTTTTCCCATGGATGAAACCTTGCAAACGGTGAGCATGGATAAGATGCGTTTGCATGAAGTGCTTCATCGCAGTTCGCCACGTTTGGCTTACGTGTATGATTATTTGAATATGTGGCAGTTTTTGGTGGAATTGATGGAAGAAGGTCCCGAAATTTCCGGTCGGCCGTATCCTTATGTCGCGCATGCACAAGGTCAATTGCCCGATAATCCTCCTGAAATTCAATTCGATATTAAAAATACAGATGAAATGTTCGAGGATGAATTCGGGGATGATGAATGGGATTATTTGGACGATGCAGACGACAATGATTGGTATTAATAAAAGAAAACTCCCGGCGTAACCGGGAGCTTCCTGAGTTAAAAGAACCTGCCTGCTCTTGAAAAATAACTAAGGAGTTTTAAGGAAAATGCAAAGACTTAATTGTTTTTGTGGTTATTTTTCATAAGCAAAGATAGGTTGTATAAAAAAGAAGTCAATCACCCTCAAGGGTGATTTTTGTTAAAGTAAAGGGTGATTTTTGAGGGGTGATTTTGAATTATGTTAAGAAAAAACCGTTTAGATTACCTTGGAACCTTTTAAAACCTGTATTTCGGGACGTATAAAAATCAGCTCGCCTTTTTCGTTTTCGGTCATTAAAATCATACCCCGGCTTTCAATTCCTTTGATTTTTTTCGGTTTTAAATTGGCTACTAGCACCACTTGCTTTCCAATAATATCTTGCGGCGAAAAGTATTGGGCGATACCCGATATGACGGTTCTTCGATCGATTCCGGTATCCAATTGAAGTTTGAGCAATTTTTTCGTTTTAGGCACTTTTTCGGCGTCGATAATGGTTGCTATGCGCAGATCCAGTTTTTGAAAATCGTCGAAATCGATGTCGGGTTTGATTGATTTCGTTTGGTTTTGTTCGTTTTGTTGTTTACTTTTTTTGAGTTTATCGATTTGTTGTTGAACGGTTTCGTCGGTGATTTTTTCAAAAAGCAATCGAGGTTTGTTGATTTGTTGTCCGGGAAGAATCAGATTTTGCTTGGTGGCGACATCTTTCCATCCCAAGGAAGGAACGATATTGAAAATTTGTTTGATTTTTCGGGAAGTGAAAGGTAAGAAAACTTCGGTAAGAATACCGAGTGCAGTCGCCATTTGGTTGGCGACAAACATAACCGTTTGGACGCGTTCGGGATCGGTTTTGACGATTTTCCACGGTTGTTCGTCGGCGAGGTATTTATTACCCAGACGCGAAAGGTTCATCAATTCGGTCAAGGCTTCGCGAAAACGAAATCGTTCGATTAAATTCCCGATAACTTCGGGGTATCGGCGCATTTTGTCGAGTGTTTGAAGGTCGTTTTCATTGAACTTTCCCGGTTGAGGAATGATACCATTGTAGTATTTATTGGTCAACACTGCTACCCGGTTGATGAAGTTACCCAAATTTCCGACCAGTTCGTTATTATTGCGTGCTTGAAAATCTTTCCAAGTAAAATCATTGTCTTTGGTTTCGGGTGCGTTGGCCGTGAGCACGTAGCGCAAAACGTCTTGTTTTCCGGGAAATTCTTGCAAATATTCATGCAACCAAACCGCCCAATTGCGCGAAGTAGAGATTTTGTCACCTTCCAGATTGAGAAATTCGTTAGCGGGGACATTTTCGGGAAGAATAAAATCGCCGTGTGCTTTGAGCATAGCCGGGAAAATGATAGTGTGGAAAACGATATTGTCTTTTCCGATGAAGTGGATGAGATGAGTTTGTCGGTCAAACCAATACTTTTTCCAATCTTTTCCCGCTTTTTCCGCCCATTCTTTGGTGGTGGAAATATAACCGATAGGAGCGTCGAACCAAACGTATAGCACTTTTCCTTCGGCACCTTTCACCGGTACGGGGACGCCCCAGTCCAAATCTCTTGTGACGGCGCGGGGACGCAATCCTTCATCTAGCCAGGATTTGACTTGTCCCAAGACATTAGGTTTCCAGTCGTGTTTATGCTCTTCCAAGATCCATTTTTTTAACCACTCTTGATGTTTGTCCAAAGGCAAATACCAGTGTTTGGTTTTGCGCAAAACGGGTTTGGTGCCGGTGAGTGTTGAAACGGGGTTAATCAATTCCGTAGGGCTTAGGGAAGTGCCGCATTTTTCGCATTGGTCGCCGTAGGCTTCGTCGTAACCGCATTTGGGGCAAGTGCCTTTTACGAAACGGTCGGCAAGAAATTGACGTGCTTTTTCGTCGTATAATTGTTCGGTTTCTTTTTCGATAAATTCTCCCTTATCATACAGTTTTTTGAAAAAATCCGAGGCGGTTTTATGGTGGAGCGGGGAAGAAGTTCTGCTGTAATGATCAAAATCTATACCGAATTCTTCAAAAGATTTTTTTATTAAATGGTGATATTTATCTACGATTTCTTGAGGGGATTTTCCTTCTTTTTTGGCCCGGATGGTAATGGGAACGCCGTGTTCGTCGGAACCGCAAATGTAAACGGCATCGTTGCCTACGGCTTTTTGGTAACGAGAAAAAATATCTGCCGGAATATATACGCCGGCCAAATGTCCGATGTGAACGGGGCCGTTGGTGTAGGGTAAAGCGGCGGTTATCAAGTATCGTTTCGGTTTGCTCATAATTTGCGTTCGGATTTAAGCCACAAAAATACTTTAATTTTTACATATTTTACGGAGTTTCAGATTTTGTTCAGCGCTTGTTCCAAATCGGCAATAATATCTTCGGCATTTTCTATTCCAACGGAAAATCGCACCAGATCGTCCGTAATTCCGGCGGCTTCGCGTGCTTCTTTAGAGAGACTCGCATGGGTCATGGAGGCAGGATGTTGGATGAGGGTTTCCACGCCGCCCAGAGATACGGCTAATTTGGCCAAGTCCACGCTGTTCATAAGCGTTTTCCCTGCGTTCAATCCGCCTTTTATGCCGAAACTGAGCATGGAACCCGGTCCGCGCATTTGTTTCCGCGCCAAATCATATTGCGGATGAGATTTTAATCCCGGATATTTTACCCAGCCGACCTTGGGATGATTTTCCAGAAATTCCGCAACGGCCAAGGCATTTTCTTGCGCGCGCAAAACGCGAAGCGAAAGTGTTTTTGCTCCGCGATAAACCATATATGCTTGATGCGGATCCATATTAGTACCGAAATAAGCCATGGTTTTTCGAAACTTCCTGTCGATTTTTTCATCATTGGTTATTAAAGCACCACCGACGATATCGGCATGTCCGTTGATAAATTTGGTTAGGGAATGCAATACGATATCGGCTCCCAGCTCCAAAGGATTCTGAAGCACGGGCGAAGCGAAGGTATTATCCACCGCCACGGGTATTCCATATTGATGTGCAATAGCCGCCACTTGTTCGATGTCGGTTAAGGTGATGGTGGGGTTGGTAGGGGTTTCAATGTAGATTAGTTTGGTGTTTCCGTTGATGGCTTTTTCAACCGCAAAAGGATCGGAAGTGTCGATAAAGGTGGCGGCAACACCGAAGCTTTTAAAATAAGTTTCAAGCAACCCGCGCGAAGGTCCGTAAACCGCTGCCGTGCTTACGATATGATCGCTTTGTTCCAAGAAACTTGCATATAGGGCGGAAACGGCTCCCATACCCGAAGCAAAAGCCACGGCAAATTTTGCATTTTCCAGTGCCGCTAATTTTTCTTCAAGCGAACGAATGGTGGGATTACCGATTCGCGTATAAATAAAACCGTCCGTTTCCCCCGCGAAGAGTTGTGCGCCATGGTTGGCATTTTCAAATTCAAAAGTAGAGGTTTGATAAATAGGCGTAACCACACTGCCGAATTGATCTTTGAAGTCGCCCGCATGCACCGCTTTAGTGTCGAATCCATTATATTTAGTACTCATGATAATATTTTTTGTTTACAATTTACGAAATAAAATTTACAGCTTTACTGATATTGGTTTGTTTGAATTTTGTTCTTTTTTTAATGAAAAATGCATGAATTCCGGTGATTTTTCGAAATATGTTTCGGTTTTAAAAGACTAACTTTGAAACAACTGAAAGTAATGTAGTTCAAAAATGTTTTTCGATTCGAAAGAAATAATTTTGGTGACCTCTTCCAAGGCGGAAAATTTGGTTGATCTGAAGAATTTTTTAGAAGGAAAGGGGCTAATATTGCATGTTGTAGAAAATGAAACCGCTCGGATCGAAAAGTTTTTAAAAGAAAAAAAAAACCTGCTCGTATTAATTCATTGGGATGCTAAAAATAATTTCGATGGATTAAAATGGAGGCGTTTGATAGAGCGATTTTTTTCATATAGGTATGTTTTTTGGACGGAAGATTTTACGCCGGAATTTTTTCATTATGTTTCCGCATGTTGCCGGTATGAAGATTTTATCGTAGCCGGTTTTCATGAAACGGAGAAAATTTATGCTTATATTTTGTTGATAATCAATCGGTTACTCGGTTCCGGGTCAATTGCGGAGAATGAGCGTTTAAAAGGTGTTTTGGGTTTAAACGGTTATTTGAGGAATTTTAGTGAGAATAATCTTCGGCAAATTATCAAGGTTCCCGTATTATTTGACGAAATCGCTTTTTTTACCACGGACATTTTGCCCAACGGACGCCGCATAAAGCCCAATTATTTATGGTTTAAAACCATTGATCACAGGGTGTTTTACATAAAAGCCTCGTTAAAGAAGTTGGGTCGTTATTTGCCGTATTATTTTCAACGAATCAGCGATCATTATATCGTAAATCTCGATAAGCCTTATTTTCAAGGAAAAATGAATTCGAAGACTTTAATGATTCTGAACCGGTCATTCAAGATTTCCCAGACTTATATTTTCGAGACTAATCGCAAACTTGAAACGCTTTATCTTGATTTGAAGTAAAGATTTACTAAAAAAACCCTCCGGTAAACGAAGGGTTTTTTGCGGAAACAAACCGTAAAAATTTTTTAAGCTTTTATTTTATCCACGATAGCTTTGAAAGCTTCGGGATGATTCATGGCCAAGTCGGCCAAGACTTTCCGGTTCAGTTCAATGCCGTTTTTGTGGATTAATCCCATGAATTGGGAATAGCTTAATCCGTGCTGTCGTGCGGCGGCATTAATGCGTTGAATCCACAGACGGCGGAAATTACGTTTACGTTGTTTGCGGTCCCTATAAGCATAGAGTAAAGCTTTTTCCACGGCATTTTTGGCTGCCGTGTATTGAGTTCTTCGGGCGCCGTAATAGCCTTTGGCCATTTTCATGATTTTCTTTCGACGCCGGCGGCTTGCTACTGAATTAATTGATCTAGGCATAATTTTTCGGTTTTTTTGTAACAGGCGGTCCCGTTAGCGGAACACTTTTTTGTTTTTTTTACATGGCTCTGTTCCATGGTTACCAACCGTATTGAAAGCGGCTATTTTTTGCCGAGCATTTGCAATACGTTCTTCTTATCCGCATCACTCACCAAGGTGGAATGCGTCAGACGCAGCTTACGTTTTTTGCTTTTTTTGGTCAGAATGTGACTCTTGTAAGCATGCTTTCTCTTGATTTTTCCCGTTGCCGTAAGCTTGAATCGCTTCTTGGCACTGGCTTTTGTTTTAATCTTCGGCATAACTTTATTAATATTTATCCGGTTTGTCCGTTTATTTTTTCTTTTTGGATAGCGGAGCCAAAATCATAATCATTTTCTTTCCTTCCATTTTCGGCAATTGCTCCACTTTTCCGTATTCTTCCAAATCCTGCGCCAATCGCAGGAGTAATAATTGACCCTGTTCTTTATAAATGATCGAACGGCCTCGGAAAAACACATAGGCTTTCACCTTGTTGCCTTCGCTGAGGAATTTGATGGCGTATTTTTTCTTAAACTCATAATCGTGATCATCGGTTTGCGGTCCGAACCGGATTTCCTTTACGACTACTTTTTGGGTTTTTTGCTTGATGGCTTTTTCCTTTTTCTTTTGTTCGTAAAGGAATTTTTGATAGTCCATGATTTTGCAAACCGGCGGATCGGCCTTGGGGGAAATTTCCACCAAGTCCAAATTCATTTCGTCGGCGATGCGTAGGGCCTCCTCGACGGGATAAATGCCTACTTCCACATTATCACCCACCAAACGTACTTCACGGGCCGTGATTTCATTGTTAATTTTATGGGGATTTTGTTTAATAACTCTGGCCGGTCCCCTTTTTCGTCTTCTTCTGATTGCGATAGCGCTTCTATTTTTATTGGTTAAACTTTCGTGTTGCTTCTTGCTCTTCTTCCTTCAACAGGCGTGCCAATTCTTCCACTTTCATACTTCCCATGTCGCCTTTCTTCCTTCGCCTTACCGACACGGTGCCGGTTTCCCGTTCTTTCTCGCCTACAATGAGCATGTAGGGTATTTTCATCAATTCCGCTTCACGGATTTTCTTTCCTATGCGTTCGTCCCTTCTGTCCACCGTGGCGCGGATGCCTTTTTCAGCCAGCAAATTTAATACATTTTCGGCAAAATCAAGATACTTTTCGCTGATGGGTAAAATGATGGCTTGCTCGGGTGCCAGCCACAGGGGCAAATCGCCGCCGGTGTGTTCCAGCAGGATGGCCACAAAGCGTTCCAACGAACCGAAAGGCGCGCGGTGGATCATCACGGGACGGTGCATTTGGTTGTCCGGTCCTTTGTATTCCAAGCCGAAACGTTCGGGCAGGTTGTAGTCCACCTGAATGGTGCCGAGTTGCCACTTGCGTCCCAACACGTCGCGCACCATAAAGTCGAGTTTGGGACCGTAGAAG
>JAMONV010000006.1 GCA_027066365.1 Flavobacteriales bacterium | reverse complement strand
CAACTTTTAACTCTGACAGCCCAACTTTAAAAAAGAAAAAGGGGCTGACTTGAAAGACAGCCCCTTTTTTTCCAATAAAATTTATACAATTCCTTGCGCCAGCATCGCATCGGCCACCTTGATAAAACCGGCAATATTGGCACCTTTTTTGTAATCCACGTAACCACCGGGCAAAAGACCGAATTTAACGGTATTATCATGGATATTATTCATAATCCACCGGAGTTTTTCATCCACTTCTGCGGCCGTCCAGCTAATGCGCATGGCATTTTGCGTCATTTCCAAACCCGATACCGCCACGCCACCAGCATTCGCCGCCTTACCCGGCACATATAATTTTCGCGCTTGCTGAATGATTTCCACCGCTTCATTCGTAAGCGGCATATTAGCCGCTTCCACTACGCCTATTACATTATTATCAACCAATTGTTGTGCATCGTCGGCGTTCATTTCGTTTTGAATGGCGCATGGAATGGCCAAATCCACCTTTTGTTCCCAAGGCTTTTTCCCAGAAAAATACTCCACACCGAAACGCTCTGCATAAGGCTTGATTTCATCGCGATTGGAAGCCCGCAGTCTTAACATGAAATCGACCTTTTCACCCGACACCCCCTCGGGATCATAGATATAACCGTCGGGACCGGATAAGGTAACCACTTTTCCGCCCAAATCATTAACCTTTTTGACTACACCCCAACTCACATTTCCAAATCCGCTTACGGCAATACGCAATCCCCGAATGCTTTTCCCCATCCGGTTGAGTGCCGCTTCGGCAAAATAAACCACACCGTAGCCCGTGGCTTCGGGACGAATAAGCGAACCGCCCCATGATAATCCTTTTCCGGTAAGCACACCGGTAAATTCGTTTTTCAACTTCTTATACATCCCAAACAAGTATCCCAATTCACGTCCACCCACTCCTATATCGCCTGCCGGAACATCCACATCGGAACCGATATGCCGGAACAACTCTTGCATAAACGACTGACAGAAACGCATAATTTCGGCGTCGGATTTGCCGCGAACACTAAAATCCGATCCGCCTTTTCCGCCTCCCATCGGTAAAGTGGTCAAAGCGTTTTTAAAGGTTTGTTCAAACCCCAAAAATTTTAATACGCTCAAATTTACGGTCGAATGAAAACGTAAGCCACCCTTATACGGCCCAATAGCCGAATTAAATTGAACTCGATATCCCCGGTTGACTTGAATTTCGCCTTTATCGTCAACCCATGGAACACGAAACATAATCACACGCTCGGGCTCAATCATTCGCTCAAGCAATTTCTTCCCCTTATATTTGGGATTTTCCTCGATAAACGGAATCAAGGTTTCGGCTACTTCCCGCACGGCGGATAAAAATTCCTCCTCATGCGGATTGCGTGAAACGGCATACGCCATGAAATCTTCGATCTGCGATGCATATTGTTGATCGGACATTTTAATCATTTTTTCGAGCCAAAAATAATCTTTTTTATTCAAAGCCCGCGTTTCCTTACAAGGCCACCCCTTCAATTTCCGTAAACACTCAAAAAAGAATATCAAAACCACCTGATTATCAAATAATTAAAACTCGAAAAATAAACTTTATATTCGACAAAATCGAAAAACATCCGTCATATATACGATAAATACTTAATAAATAAGAAATATATTTTGTCAAATACAAAAATTTTCATATATTGCAGTGTTGGAATTCTATGATAAACAAAAAAAAATAATTATGTCATCGGAAAATGAAAATATGGAATCATATCTAAAAAGAATTGCGACTGCATTGGAAAAAATAGCGGATCATTTACAGGACATCCGTAAAATGAGAGATGCATTTCATTCAAGCTTCCCGAAGCCGTCACCGAAAAAAGTCAATTATCCCGAAAATACGGCGGGTGATATGCCGCAAACGAACACAAATACGGAAGAAACAAATATGTATCCGGGCGGCATTATCGAATTTTTGAAACAAAAAAATATAACGATAAAAAACATTAAAACCGAAGTAGAAGCCGATAAAATCCTGGATGATATTGCTTTATATATGGGCAATAATTACTCAAAAATCAAGAAAGTTTACGAACTGATAAAAAGACACATGAATACGGGGGCTTATTTTAATATAATTCTAAAAAATTTTACTCAAGATGAAATTTCAAGCATAACGTATTTTGGCCATCAATTGCATCAAATCGCTTTTCTGGAGGAATATAAGTATTTACGCTCTCCCGAATACAAACTTATGGGCAAGGTCAATAGAATTCCCGGTGTGCTTAATTTTTTTTCGGGAGGTTGGTTGGAAAGATACGTTAAAAAAACAATCATTGACATCCTTGAAAACATCCCGGTACGCTATTCCTGCTTAACCAATCCTCAAATCATTTTACCTAACGGCAACGATTTCGAGCTGGACATTCTTTTTCGAATCGAAAATGAAATTTTTTGGTTTGAAGCCAAAACCGGCGATTATCAGCGATATGTTCAAAAATACGCTAAAGTCGCCAAAATACTGGGATTAAACAAAAACAATGCCTATATGATTTTAACGGACATTGCGGAAAATACGGCACAGGCGCTTAAAACATTATTCGGGATGAACGTGGTCGATGTCAATAATTTTAAAAGCGAATTCAGGGAACGTATATCCATGCTTCTCGATGAAAAAGGATTGAAAAACGACAATCATCAGGAATAAAGGATAATTATAATCGGCACGATACAATTATTTGTTTAATAACACAATACGGTCTTTTTCTACAATCGATTAAATTAATATATTCGGAAACAGTTTTTCGGTTTTTCCATATCTTTTATATCTTGCGGGAAATTTGTTTGTTATGCATATTCAAGCAATAGATTGGTTCATTATAGGATTATATTTTTTATTTAGCTTGGGCATTTCCTTATATTTTTCGAAGCGGGCCGGAAAAAATACGGGGAACTTCTTTCTTAGCGGCCGGAATTTGCCCTGGTGGATAGCCGGCACCAGCATGGTTGCCACCACATTTGCCGCAGACACACCGCTGGCGGTAACGGAATTGGTTTCCACCAAAGGAGTGGCCGGAAACTGGCTATGGTGGAACATGGTTATCGGCGGAATTTTGACGGTTTTCTTTTTTGCACGATTATGGCGTAGGGCGCACATTTTGACCGATGCGGAATTTGTGAACATCCGGTATCATGGTGCACCGGCCAAATTTTTGCGTGGTTTTAGAGCGGTTTATGTAGGCATTTTGCTTAATGCTGTAGTGATTGCTTGGGTAAACTTGGCTATGGTAAAAATCCTAAAGGTTATTTTCCCCGATTTAACTATTTTCGGATATCATGAATTTCATATCGGGAACCTGACATTGAGCGCCCATTTCATCTATGTAGCACTAATGATGTTATTCGTAGCCTTTTATTCTTCACTATCGGGACTGATGGGCGTTTCGGTGACAGACAGTTTTCAATTCGTTATGGCCATGACCGGCAGCATCGTTTTATCCGTTTATGCCGTGAAAGCCGTCGGCGGGATAGACGGGCTTAAACATGCTTTTGCCGACAGCAAATGGGTTTTTGATTTCTTTCCCGTGATTGATAGTAAAGGAACAGCTTTAACCAGCACTACGGGTATTGAAATGTTCCGGATGTCGGCCTTTGCATTATTTGTTTACCTCGGCATTCAATGGTGGGCAAGCTGGTATCCCGGTGCCGAACCGGGCGGCGGCGGTTACGTAGCACAACGCATGATGAGCGCTAAAGACGAAAAACATTCCCTTTTTGCCACATTATGGTTCAATATAGCGCATTACGCATTACGTCCTTGGCCGTGGATTTTAGCCGCTTTTGCAGCGATTATTCTGTATCCGGCGCAAGCCGGCAAAGGGGAAATTTACGTACAATTGATCCGCGACTTAATGCCGCCGGGATGGGTGGGATTAATGCTCGCCGCCTTTTTTGCCGCTTATATGTCCACCCTGGCATCGCAAACCGTTTGGGGAACATCCTATATTATCAACGATTTATACCGTCCGTTTATCAAACCGGGCGCCGACGAGAAATATTATGTTAAAATTTCACGCATCACCACCTTTATTTTGATGATTATCGCTTTTATAATCACCACCCAATTAAATAAAATAAGCGACGCGTGGAAAATTGTTTTATTGGCAAGCGGCGGCATTGGCGGAGTATTAATATTGCGCTGGTTCTGGTGGCGTGTTAATGCTTGGAGTGAAATTACGGCTCTTTTAGCTCCTTTCTTCATTCTTCCCTTTTTGATTTCCCCTTGGGGAATGCATTGGAGTTTGGAACACGATTACGAAAAACTTCTGTTTGTCATCGCCATTTGGTCAACGCTTTCATGGCTGGTCGCTACCTTTATTACACGTCCCACGCCGCGCAAAAAACTTTACGATTTTTACCGGAAAGTGCATCCCGGCGGTCCCGGATGGAAAATCATTGAAAAAGAAACCGGCATGGAAGGCGACCGGGGTTATGGCTATTTGTTCTTGAGTTGGATCGCAGGTGTATTGATGGTGTTATCGGCTTTGTTCGGCATCGGAAAATTAATTTTTAAAGAATATATGCTCAGTACGGCATTTTTCAGTGTTACGATAATTTCGGCTTTCATCATTATTTATGCCATGAACAAAGTAGGTTGGAAAAAATTGGATCAATAATTTTTAATACCTTTGTTTAAATAAACGAATAAGATGCTTGCCATACTTCTGTTTATCGGCACCCCGGAATTGATATTTATTTTTTTCATCGCACTATTAATATTCGGACCGGAAAAAATTCCCGAATTGGCCAAAAATCTGGGAAAAGGTATTCGTATTTTACGTGACACAAGCCGTGAAGTAAAAAACGAAATCATACGCGAAAGTGTAGCCAAAGACATCAAAAAAGACCTCACCGAAAACATTGAAGAGGAAGTCAAACAAGTCCGGAAAATCATGAATATAAATGAAGAAATTCCGGATATGACCCCCAAAATCAAAGGAACGGTCAAACGAAAGCCATGATTATCGTCAATTTCGATTTATCCGGCTTAGATACTAAAATTCTACTATTCCTCAACCGGCTCGGTAATGAAAAATGGGATGCATTATGGCTTTTCATCACCAATCAGCATGCTTGGTGGTGGTTTTATCTTTTGCTTTTTGCATTCCTTATTTACCAATGGGGATGGAAGCGCGGTTTAATGGCAAGTGTTATATTGATTTTGGCATTAATACTGAACGACCAAATGATCAATTTCATCAAAAATATTACCCAACGTCCCAGACCGTGCAATGTAGAAAGTTTACAACATCAATTACGCATATTAAAATGCTCGCCGCAATACTCCTTCTTCTCGGGGCACGCGGCCAATTCTTTCTTAGTGGCCACTTTCCTTTGGTTTTCAGCCAAACGAAAAGACAAAATACTAGGATTCGTTTTTTTATGGGCTTTGCTGACAGCATACAGCAGAATTTATATCGGCATGCATTATCCGAGCGACGTAATCACAGGCATCATCGAAGGCATTCTTTCGGGCTTGCTGACAGGACAATTCATCAAGAAAAAATTCCTTGTCATGCAACAAAATTCACCATCCGAAGATTAACAAAATTTATATTATTTTTACCACAAAATAAGTTCAAAAAAAACACCGGAAAGACATGTATGAATATTTTACAGGTCACATCGCCGAAATCAGCCCCACCTATTTAATTCTGGAATCGAACGGGATAGGATATTTCATTAAAATTTCCGTCAATAGTTTTCAATTTTTTCAAGGAAAAAAAGAAACCAAAATTTTCACGGAATTTATCGTCAAGGAAGACGGACAGTTTCTTTACGGTTTTGCCACTAAAGAAGAACGTGAAATTTTTCGTATGCTGACATCCGTTTCGGGAATCGGACCGCAATCGGCATTATTGATTCTTTCGTCCATGAATCCCGACGAAATAAAAGAAGCGATTATTACGGAAAACATCGCAGCACTCAAATCGGTGAAAGGCATCGGTCCGAAAACGGCCAAACGCTTGGTGGTGGAACTCAAAGATAAAATACTTAAAGACTTTGGCGACACATTTACTCAAACCGTCCCGGTTCAAAACGCTTCCGTCGAAGAAGCCGTCAAAGCCCTGGAAGTGTTGGGCTATCCCCGTCGTACCACGGAAAAAGTCATTTCCCTAATCGTTAAAAATATGCCGCAAGCCAACGTGGAACAAATAATAAAAGCGGCATTAAAACGTTTATGAAAATATCTTAGCACTGTTTTATGCGAACAATACGCATCATTTTCACCGGCTTAATACTCATTTTGGGCATGCAATTATTGCAAGCACAACAAGACACCACGCAGGTGCAATCCGCCGATTCGCTTTCGCAATTGAAAGTTAGCATACCCGACCCGCCATCCATTTCCGAAATCTATGAATACGACCCGCGACGCAATCTCTATATCAAGAAAAAAACACTCGGCGCCTATACGATAAGCTACCCCGAAGTGCTCACCCCCGAGGAATATTACGACTTGATGCTACGTAATGAAATCAAGAAAAATTTCAAGAAAAACGTCGATGCCGCTTCGGGAAAAATCCAAGGCGAAGAGGCACAACAGAACCTATTGCCCCAATTTTATGTCAACAGCAAATTCTTTGAAACAATTTTCGGCGGAAACGAAATCAAATTCGAACCCAAAGGCGATTTTGCACTGGATTTGGGCGTACGTTATTCCCGTCGCGATAATCCCATGATTCCCGTCAGAAACCGAAAACAATTCGGGCTAGATCTCAATCAACGCATTAGCATGGGATTAACCGGACATATCGGAAAACGCTTGAACTTAAATCTGAATTACGACACCAAATCCATGTTTAGCTTCAATAATCAAGTGAAATTGGACTTCAACCCGGGCGAAGACGCCATTTTGCAAAAATTCGAAGTAGGAAACGTAAGCATGCAAACCACCAATTCACTGGTGCAGGGCGCGCAAAATCTGATGGGTTTGAAAACCGTTTTTCAATTCGGCAAAATGCAAGTAACCTTAGTCGGGGCCGAACAAAAATCATCCACGCAAATCATCAATGCCAAAGGCAGCGAAGTTTTGGAAGATTTTGAACGGGATATTCTCCATTACGACGAAAACAGGCATTTTTTCCTTGCCCAATATTTCCGCCTGCACTATAACGAAGCACTCAAGCACTATCCCTATATTGATGCGCCCGTCAGAGTTACCCGCATCGAGGTTTGGATTACCAACCGTAATTCCAACCCCGAAGACGTGCGCAATATCGTCGCCATACAAGATTTGGGCGAAAGCGAAATTCTAGGTTTAGACCCTTTACCTCCCGGATTCGTTACACAACCCGGCGCATTGCCCGAAAACACGGTCAATAAATTCAACCCCGAAGCCATCGGAACACCTCAGTCCGTATTGAACGACAACATTAGAAATATTCCCACCGTCTCCCTCGGATTCAACGGGATTAACCCGGTGAACGGAACCGATTATGTAGTCCTGGAAAATGCCGTGAAATTAGACAGCACACAATACACACTTTATCCGAAATTAGGTTACATCACCCTCAAACGCAAACTCAATCCCGACGAAGTGCTTGCCGTGGCATTCGAATACACCGTAGGAAACGAAGTACATCGCGTCGGTGAATTTACAGATAACGGCGTAGTTTATCCGCAAGCACTGGTCGTAAAACTAATCAAAAGCAACATCGTCAGCACCGAACAACCTGCATGGCAATTAATGATGAAAAATATTTACTCGCTGAACACATACGGTATCAGCAAGGAAGATTTTCGCATGCAAATTCTCTACACCAACCCCACACCACTAAATTATATCAATCCCGTTGGCGGGACCCCCCTGCCGCCCGACGTCAAAGAACGTATTCTGCTGAACGTATTTCACATGGATGAATTAAACACCAGCAACGATCCACAACCCGGCGGCGACGGATTTTTCGATTTTATTGACGGAATTACGGTAGATACACGCAATGCCTTAATCAAATTCACAACCACGGAACCCTTCGGCCACTACTTATTCGAAAAATTACGCACTTCCCCTGCGGAAAATTATAATGACCCCTCCACATGGAATGCCAATCAGCGGCAATATGTTTTCAAAGAACTTTATACCTTATCACAATCGGCCGCACAACAATATCCCAACAAAAACAAATTCTTGCTCAAAGGAAAATATAAATCCTCCATGGGTAACGGAATATCCATCGGCGGATTCGGTATTCCGCGCGGCTCGGTGCATGTTACCGCCGGAGGGCGCGAACTGGTCGAAGGCGTCGATTACGTGGTCAACTATCAAGCCGGCCGTGTCGAAATTATCAATCCGGCACTCAAAGCATCCAACGTCCCTATTCAAGTGCGTGTGGAACAAAACAATTTATTTCAACAAACCACTAAAATCTTTACCGGTATCGATGTTCAACACAAATTCAATGATAATTTCATTCTCGGCGCTACCTATTTACATCTCAAAGAAAAACCCATTACTTGGAAATCCGATTACGGACACGAACCGCTCAACAACAGCCTTTTCGGGCTAAACGGTGTTTTTAGCCACAAAGTAAATATTTTAACAAAACTAATTAATTACCTTCCCAACATCAAAACCGATAAAGACAGCCGCATCGACTTGAAAGCCGAATTTGCATATCTGAAACCCGGCTTGGCACCCGTTGCCAACATTAACGGTGAAACCGCCACACTCATCGAAGATTTCGAATCTTCCCAAACGGGCATCGACCTGATGATGCCTTATGCATGGAAACTCGCCTCCACCCCCGCCACCCTCCCCGAAAGTCAATTGCCCGACAATTGGGATTACGGCAAAAACAGAGCCCTGCTCGCTTGGTATTTTATTGACAATACCTTCTATCAAAACCCTCCAGCCGGCATCACACAAGCCGAAATGAGCAAAGACGAAAACCGTATTGTGCGTATCACGGAACTATTCGATCGCGATTTGGTAACCGGCGAACAAAATTACATTAACACCCTCAACCTGGCCTATTTTCCCGACGAAAGAGGACCCTACAATTTCGATACCAACATCGACCCGGCTTCCGGAAAACTACTACAACCCCAAAACCGCTGGGCAGGCATGATGCGCGCACTCACCACAACCGACTTTGAACAAGCCAATGTCCAATACATCACCTTCTGGATCATGGACCCTTATTACAATAACCCGCAACTCACCGCACAAGGAAATATTTATTTGGACATAGGCTATATCAAAGAAGACATCCTTTTTGACGGAAGAAAACAATATGAAAACGGGCTCCCCGGCGACGGCGGAACCGCAAACACCATATTTACCAACTGGGGAAAACTACCGCTAAACCAATCTCTCACCTATGCATTCAGTGACGATCCCGTCGAAAGAGAAAACCAAGACGTAGGATTAGACGGTTTAAAAAACTCCGAAGAAACCCAATATTTCTCAGCCTACCTAAATGCCTTGCCGCCTAACGTGAGAAACACCGTAGCCAACGACCCCGCCAATGACGATTTTGTCCATTACCTATCCGCTCAAAGTTCCTCACTGGTAGAACGCTACAAAAAAGTCAACAATACCGAAGGTAACACCCCTATTAACCAAGGTCAACAAGCCAACGGAAATAATATCTACCCCGACGCCGAAGACATCGATCGCGATCAAACCATGAACAATATCGACGCCTATTTTGAATATGAAATTCCTTTTAAACCCGGTTTGACCGAAAACGACACCTACGTTGCCGACATCAAAGAAACAACCTTCACCGACGCCACCGGACATCAAAGAAATGCTCGTTGGATTCAATTCAAAATTCCCGTCAATCAATATACCCGCCGCATCGGCAACATCTCCGATTTCCGATCCATTAAATTTATGCGCCTTTGGCTTAAAGGTTTCGATCAACCTTTGGTATTACGATTTGCCAAATTCGATATGGTGCGATCCGAATGGCGCAATTACACACTCACGCTAGATCCGGCCGACCCCAATCCCGACGACGACGGCACCGAAGTGGAAGTCACCACCGTAAGCTCCGAAGAAAATCAGGCAGGCGGTCGTAGCCCTTATGTTTCACCGCCGGGCATCCAACGAGAAGAAGTCTATCAAAACAATCAATTGATTCGCCAAAACGAACAAGCGCTCTCAGTGCGTGTATGCAATTTGGAAGAAAAAGACGCTCGCGGCGTATTTAAATATAATGTGGTAGACATGCGACAATTCAAACACCTGAAAATGTTTATTCACGCCGAAAGCATCCCCGGACAAACACCCGTTCAAGACAACGAAATGTATGCCTTCCTGCGGTTCGGTAACGATTTGACCGACAATTTCTACGAAGTGCTCATCCCTTTGAAAGTGACCGACCCGCCCTCCCAAAATCCCGAAGAAGTTTGGCCCTTGGAAAACCGCATCGACTTAAAACTCGAATTATTACAAAAAATTAAATTGCATTTGATTCAAAACCGGCAAGCCAACCCCCAAGACATTCTTTACTTCGACGAAGCACAGCTTGATCCCGCCGCCGCCAACAAACCCAACCGCCTAACCATTGGCATTAAAGGTAATCCCGATTTTTCCCATGTGCGCATCATCATGGTGGGTATTCGCAACAATAGCAATCATGAAATCTGCGGCGAAGCTTGGTTCAACGAACTGCGTCTGACGGGAATGAAAAACAAAGGCGGATGGGCAACCCAAGGTTCCGCCGACCTTACCCTCGCCGATTTGGCCACTTTTAACTTTACCGGAGGAATTTCTACAGCCGGATTCGGACCGCTAGAACAAGGTCCGTTGGGACGCTCCGTAGAAAACAAATACAATTACTCCTTCAATAGCGCTATCAACATGGGTAAATTCCTACCCGAAAAATGGAATGTCAACATTCCATTGAACTATACGGTCACCAAACAAGACATCAGACCCGAATACGATCCCGTTCACCGCGATATTTTACTCCATGACCGCCTCGCCATTGCACAAAATCAACAAGAAAGGGATTCCATCCTCGAAGTCGCCCGGGATTTGCAAATCTACCGAAGCATAGCACTAACCGGCGTCAAGAAAAACTATTCGACCCGAACCGGCGGAAATCAACAAAAACAAAAGAAAAAACACTTCTACGATATCGAAAACTTCACCTTCAATTTCACCTACAGCGAATCCAATCATACCAATTACGAAGTCAAAGAAAACCGCCGGCAAAAAGTTAATGCCGGACTGCTTTATTCCTATTCGTTCAAAAGCAAAACATGGTTGCCGTTGCAAAATACCAAATCCAAATTACTACGAAAAAGATACATGGCTTTTCTGAAAGATTTCAATTTCAACCCCATTCCGTCGTCCTTGACATTCAACTTAAACATCAACCGCGATTTCTCCAATTTCCGCGTGCGTCAAATCGAAGATTACGGCTTGGATTTTCCGCCCATGCAAAGTCGCGATTATAAATTCACCACAGGATACACCATCAATTATAACCCTTTCAAATCGATGCAACTTACCTATACCACCAACGGATACCGAACCGTTAAAAACTTCATTCTCCCCGACGGCATGATCAATTACAATGCCGGAATCTGGAACGGATTTTTCGATATCGGCGCACCTTACACCATGCAACAAAACCTGAATTTGAGCTATCGTTTGCCATTGAAAAAATTCCCTTTGATTAATTTTATCGATATTACTTACACCTACAACGGTCAATTCCAATGGCAACGCAAGCCCGAAATCATGCAAAATATCAACGGCTATGATTTGGGAAACAACATCCAAAATGCCGGCATGCACAACATCAATACCAATATCAATCTAACCAAAATTTACGACTTCACGGGATTAAATCGTTGGCAAGCCAAATGGTCGGGTAAAAAAACCCGTAAACGGGGAAAGTTAAGAAAATCGTCAAACAAACGAAAAGCCGCGAAAAACACAAAAGACATTGCCGAAACCCCAAAAGACAAAAACGAAAAACAAAAAAAACAACACCGTGTAGATTTTCACCCCAACGCCTTCCACAAATCCGTAGCCGGATTATTGAAAGCACTCACTTCCGTCAAACGTATAAGAATTTCCTACAAACGCGGAACCGGCAATTACATCCCCGGTTACTTGCCTTCGGTAGGTTTGTTGGGAACCGAAAACCCCAGCATCCCCTTCGTGACCGGTTGGGATCAGCAAAACATTCGCTACGAATTGGCCAAACGCGGATGGCTTACCCAATACCCCGACTTGAACGAACCCTATAAACACAACTTCGACGAACGTCTGGATTTCAGTACCAATTTCAGTCCGGTTAAAGGACTCAAAATCGACATAAAAGCCGCAAAAATGCGCACCGAAACCATGAATGAAACCTTCCGCGTTCAAAATGCAACCTATCAACCGCTCGTGCCCACGCTCGAAGGACACTTTATGACTTCCTATTTCCTCCTGCCCACGGCATTCGAAACTTTTACGCCCGATAACGACCCCGCTATCGAACGTATGAAAAACAACAGCTACGTTATTGCCCGGCGTTTGGCCGAACAACGCGGAACCAACACACCGGCAACCGGATATCCCGACGGATACGGACAATATCAAACCGAAGTTTTGATCTACTCCTTCCTGTCCGCCTTCACCAAACGCGACCCGGCCAAAATGCCGCTCAACTTGTTCCCTTCGGTGCCTGTCCCCAATTGGACGGTCAAATTCACCGGCCTAATGAAATTACCATGGTTCAAAAAACATTTCCGTCGCTTCAGCCTCCAACACAGCTATAAAGCCGATATGAGCATCAATCGCTATCGAAACAATATGGAATTTTTCCAAGACCCTTCCGGACGTGACGCGTCAGGCAACTATTACAGTAAACTATCTTACGGTGATATCGTGCTGACCGAAGCCTTCAACCCGCTGCTCAAAGTGCAAATGGAATTGAAAAATTCTCTCCAACTCGACTTCTCCTATAAAAAAGACCGTATGATTTCGCTTAATACCGAAAATTACACCCTCACCCGTGTGGCAGGACAAGAAATCACCGTAGGATTAGGATATCGCATCAAAGACGTTTATCTCCCCTTGCGCATCGGCGGAAACCGCTATAATTTCAAATCCGATCTTATTTTGAAATCCGATTTTTCCTATCGCTACAATTTGAATGTAATATACGGACTGGCACAGCAGAATACGCAACCGGTGAGCGGAAAATATTTCTACAGTTTTCGCCTCTCGGCCGATTATTCTTTAACCAAACAACTATCGGCCGCTTTGTTCTATGAACATACCTACGCCAAATTCGCAGTATCCAATGCCTTCCCCATCACAAACATTCGCGGCGGAATCACCATTAAATATAGCTTCGGCGGATAGCCCGGTTAAAATAAAGATTTTTCCATCCCCTCGGGCGAATCCGTTCCTAATAATTCCAACAAAGTAGGCGCTACATTGGCCAAAATACCTTCATGCAAACGAACATTTTTCAAGCGATTCGAAACCAAAATCACCGGCACGGGATTAGTCGTATGCGCCGTATTGGGACTTCCGTCCGGATTTTTCATGACATCGGCATTGCCATGATCGGCCAAAATAATTATGTCATAACCTTTTTCCAAAGCTTTGGGCACCAAACGGGATAAATTCTTATCCACTGCTTCCACGGCTTTTACGGCAGCTTTAAACACCCCCGTATGGCCCACCATATCGCCGTTGGCGTAATTCAAAATAATCAAATCCGGCGGATTTTCGTCCAATCGTTTCAATAGTGCATCGGTGACTTCATATGCACTCATTTCGGGCTTCAAATCATAAGTAGCCACCTTGGGCGAAGGAATTAAAATACGGTCTTCGCCCGGAAAGGGTTCTTCCCTCATGCCGGAAAAGAAAAACGTAACATGCGGATATTTCTCCGTTTCGGCAATACGCAATTGTGTTTTTCCCGCTTTGGAAACCACTTCTCCCAATGTATTTTTCAAATCTTCTTTGGGAAAAACCACATGAATATTTTGAAATTGATCGTCATAATTGGTCATGGTAACAAAATACAAGGGTAATTTCCTCATGCCGAATTCCGGGAAATCCTCCTGCGATAAAGCCCGCGTCAACTGACGACCTCTGTCGGTGCGAAAATTGAAAAAAACCACTACGTCACCCGGTGCTATGATAGCCACCGGCTTTCCTTCAGGATTCACATGCACAATCGGTTTAATAAATTCATCCGTAACTCCTTCGTCATAGCTCTCTTGAATCGCACCGGATAAATCCACGGCTTTTTTTCCTTTGCCTTGTACCAATAAATCATAGGCTTTGCGAATCCGTTGCCATCGCCGGTCCCTGTCCATGGCATAATACCGGCCGATAACCGAAGCAATTTGCGCTTTTTTATGCTTAATGTATTCCTGTAATTGCAGGATAAATTCCAAACCCGAATGCGGATCCACATCACGGCCGTCGGTAAAAGCGTGAATATATACGGGCACACCGTAACGTTCGGCCAAATCGATCAAAGCCAACAAATGACGAATATGCGAATGCACGCCGCCGTTCGATACCAAACCCAATAAATGCACTTTCTTTCCGTTTTGCTTGGCATATTCAAAAGCCTTGCGCAAAACTTCATTTTCAAAAAAGCTCCCCTCCTCAATCGCTTTATTGATTTTAACCAAATCCTGATAAACGATTCGTCCCGCTCCCAAATTCATGTGTCCCACTTCGGAATTTCCCATTTGACCTTCGGGCAATCCCACATTCAGCCCGTCGGTGCGAAGTGTGGCATGCGGATAATTACGCCACAAATAATCCATATACGGTGTGTGCGCCGCTTCAATTGCCGATACTTCGGGATCATGATTAATCCCCCACCCGTCCAAGATTATCAACATAGCGCGGCGCGGCGATTTCTTATTATTCATCTTCAATTTTTGTAGCAAAGTTAAATCAATATTCAAGCCTAAAAAATGACGGCAAGCAAAAATTTCATCTTAATCTACTTGATTTGACGCTTTTTCCTTAAAATTGCATTGAAAATCATTCGTTCATGAAAAAAACAATCTACCATATCATCCGGATTATCCTCGGTTTGACCTTTATTTTTTCGGGATGGGTTAAAATGATTGATCCCGTCGGAACACAAATTAAATTGGAAGAATATTTCTCTCCTCCCGTATTGAATTTACCATTTTTATCGCCGCATACCTTGGAAATCGGCATGATTTTAATCACGTTGGAATGGACATTGGGCTGGGCGTTGCTTTTGCACTTTAAACCTCGCTTGACAATAAAAATCACCCTATCACTCACCTTATTTTTCCTGTTGCTGACCGGTTATTCCGCCATCACGGGAACCGTCAGCGATTGCGGCTGTTTTGGCGATGCCATCAAACTCACACCCCGGCAAACTTTCTACAAAAATATAGCGCTTCTTAGTTTAATTCTCACGGCTTTATTACTGTATTCCGGCGATAAAAAACCTTCTCGTATCAAAGGATTAATCATAGGAGCAATCGCCGTTTTTGCCATTGCATTTATGATTTACACTGTCAAACATTTACCGCTAATCGATTTCAGACCTTATGCCGTAGGGAAAAACATACGCCAAGGAATGGAAATCCCCGAAAACGCTCCGGCTCCCGAATTTAAAAACATTTGGTATTATAAAATAAACGGCCGAATCAAGCGCTTCACCGACCGGGATAAACCTTGGGAAATCGAAGGAGCCGAATTTATCAAACGTGAAACCGAAATGATCCGTGAAGGATATGTCCCTCCCATCCACGATTTTAGCATCGAAGGCGACTGGGGCGATATCACCGAAAAAGTGCTCAATGCCGATAAAATTTATCTGATTCTGATTTCAAAACCCTATAACTTAACCCCAAAAGATTTAAAAAATCTCTTTAAAGTCGTTCACTATTTCAAAAAGCATCATTCGGACTTCATCGTCACCGCATCCGACTACTCGCCCGAACTCGAAAGGTGGTCGCGAGCCGTCAATACACCCTTGAACGTTACCGACGAAACCACCCTCAAAACCATGATTCGCTCCTCGCCGGGCATTATGTTGCTCGAAAAAGCCACCGTTAAAGGAAAATGGACCTTGAAAGATTTCTTAAAACAAACCGAAACAAAATAAAACCGTAACATTTTCGTTTTTATCAAGTCTCATAATAAACACTAAATCAATAATAAATGAAATACATAAAAAAAATTTTTATAGCTTGGGTAATTTTGATGGTCACGGCCGCCCAAGCACAGTTTTTCAACCTAAATCCACACACCGATACCCGTAAAAAACTTCCCTTCAGAGGCGAACGAGCCAAAATCAACGACTTGGTGCATACGAAAATAAAAATCCGTTTGAATCTTAGGGAACATACAGCTAACGGTGAAGCGGAAATCACCCTGAAACCCCACTTCTATCCAACCGACAGTGTAACCCTCGACGCCAAATACATGGAAATTTACGAAGTGACAGTTAATGGACAAAAGGTTGATTATCAATATGATAAGAAAAAACTCAAAATCCGGTTGCCGAAGACTTACACACGCAACGAAACGTATAAGGTTTATGTCAAATATTTGTCCCAACCCGATTCCGTTCCCGTCGAAAAAAGTGCGGCCATCAAAGAAAATCGCGGATTATATTTCATCAATACCCGCGGCGAAACCGATGCTTACCCGCCGCAAGTCTGGACACAAGGCGAACCCGAATCCAACAGCGTTTGGTTCCCCACTATCGACAGCCCCAATCAAAAATCAACCGAAGAAATTTATATTGAAAACATTCCCGAAGGTTGGCTAAGCCTTTCCAACGGAAAACTCATCCAATCCATTCAAAACCCCGACGGCACCCACACCGATTATTGGGCGCTCGATCAACCGCACGCACCCTATTTGTTCTTTTTTGCCGTGGCTCCGTTTGTAAAAGTAAAAGACAGCCTGGGGCAATTACCCATTAATTATTATGTGGAACCTCAATACAAAGACGTAGCCTTGGACATTTTCGGCAAAACGCCCGAAATGATTCGTTACTTTTCAAAATTAACTGGCGTCAAATTCCCATGGCCCAAATACGATCAAATCGTTGTTCGTCATTTCGTGAGCGGCGCTATGGAAAACACTACCGCCGTCAATCACAGCGATATGGCCTATAACGATAAAGACGCTCTCATCGACGGAAATCCTTGGGAAGACGTTATCGCACACGAATTGTTTCACCATTGGTTCGGTGATTTGGTGACCGCCGAATCATGGGCGCAAATCAGCATGAACGAATCCTTTGCCGATTATTCCGAAAGCTTATGGGAAGAATATGACGAAGGAAAAGACAAAGCCGACGACATTCGATGGCAAAAGAAAAAAATGTATTTCATGATCCCGGGAAACAGCAAAAAAAATCTGGTGCGCTACCATTACCGTAACCCCGACAACGTCTTCGACATGGTTTCCTATCAAAAAGGCGGATTGATTCTGCACATGCTGCGCCACCTTGTCGGTGACGAAGCCTTCTTTGCCGGCATGAAACGTTATTTGACCGAAAACATGTATGAAACCGGCGAAGCGGCCAAATTGCGTCTGGCTATGGAAGCCACTTCGGGCAAAGATTTAACACGCTTTTTCCAACAATGGTTCTACGGAAGCGGTAGTCCCCATTTGGATATTCAATACGAATTTGACGATCAAAAAGGGAAAGCCCAAGTAAAAATCACTCAAAAAACCGAAAAAATTTGGGAATTTCCACTAGATATCGACATATATGAAAATGAAAAAAGAACTCGCTATCAAGTGAAAGTCAAAGACTCAATCGAAACCTTTGAATTCTCATACCAAACAAGACCTGCGCTTATCAATGTAGACGCCGATCACATCCTGTTGGCAAAAATCAACGATCACCGCTCAAAAGAAACCTATTATTACCAATTTTTCCACGCCCGGAATTACGGCGACCGCAGACTGGGATTGGACAAAGCCGTCGAAAATACGGAAGATCCGAAGGCCGTCAAAGTTATCATTTCCGCCATCGATGATCCGTTCTATAAATTACGCATCAAAGCAATCGAAAATTTAAACGTAACCGCCAATTATTTCAATCGAAAATTGGAAAAAAAATTGCTAGACAAAGCCTTGTATGACCCCAAAACAAAGGTGAGCGCAGCAGCCGTCAAAAAATTAGGCGAAACCAAAAAGAAAAAATACATTGAACTCTACGAACGCTTATTACATAATCCTTCACCGGCGATTCGCAAGGCGGCATTTGAAGCATTATCCAAAACAGATCCAAAAAAAATAACACGTATTGTTTCCGGTTTGTCTGCAGCGGAAAAAGAAAAATTAGCCAAACCACTCTCCAAATTCTATGTTGAAAACCGTATCAATGAAGAAATGCCGTTTGTGGCCGAACATTTATTCTCAAACTTAATTGAAAGTTTTACCGATCTCTCCAACCGCACAAACATCGAAAAGGCGGTGGATTGGATCACTACCTCCGACAATTTGGAAGCCAACCGAATTTACGCATTGAAAATCAAAGAATTAGGAGAAAAATACCAACAATACGGACTAAAAAATGTGGCTATTTTTATGCTACAAAAAGCCATCAAAAATCAAAAACAAAATCAAGGTTCTAACCGCAATGAAATTCTAACGTTTTACAAAGAAACCATCAAGGCGCTGAAAGGAAAATAAAATGTTTGGAAATTAATTAGTCAACCATGATAAAGCCATATACATTCCGGCCATAAATACGGGAATACCTTCCACCCAAAAAGCCGGAAAATAATAATCCCCGCTAAATCGCGGCGCAAATTTGATGGCCAGCAGTGTGAGCAAGGCACCGGTCGCCCAAACCGTCAAAGAAAGCGCATCCGTCCGGTCGCACGAATAAAGCGACAAAAGATAAAGAATCAAGATCATTCCCAGCAAAAAAGCTATCCAAAAAGTTTTTTCGCGAAAAACTTGCGGCAATGTGCGAAGCGCTTCGGGATCCATGGACAAATCCCGAATATCAAACGGAATAATCAACATAATCACCATAAAAAATACCGGCGGAAACCAAAGCCACGTTATGAACCGCGAACCCCACGGAACCCATGTAATCAATAATGCCCAAACAGTGGCAACCAAAAGGATTTTTAAAAACCCGATTTCGCGCAAACGTATATACGGCAAAAACTTTCCGGGACTGTATAGCAAGGCTATGGCAAAAGGCAAAAGCAAGCGATATTCCATGGAAGAGGCCGAAACCTTTACTTCATAAAACCAACAAATCGAGGAAACGGCCAATAAAACAAGCAACAACCCGGCATTTTTACGATAAAATTCCCTGATAAATGCCCGGTTATGTTTCAAATTTACGAGACGGATTAAATGATATCCGGTAAAACCCGAAACAAACAAAAAACAAGCATATGAGACGGAAAAATCCATTGCCGCGGACCATGTTATCAAAGCATAAAACGACACCAAAGCCAAACTAACATGAAATTGGAACAATACCCAAAGCCGGAACAAATACCGCGCAATCGATCCAAGCATTTAGCTATGCTTCTTTAAGCTTATTCAAATAATAATCGTAAATGGCAAACTGCGAACGAACGGGTTTTCCCTTTACCGGGCGGTATTGATTATCCTGTGCCGCATTAAAAATCCTTGCTTTTTCGTTATCGCTCCATGAAATTTCGAACGTATCGATCATTTCCCGTTTGACCCCGGGATCATATACAGGTGTTATGACTTCCACCCGCCGGTCCAAATTGCGCGGCATCCAATCAGCGGAACCCGTAAATACTTTTTCTTCACTCTCCGGGCCGAAAATAAACACCCGCGGATGTTCCAAAAACTTATCGACAATGCTGATCGCTTCAATATTTTCACTCATCCCTTCAATGCCGGGAATCAACCGGTTAATTCCGCGAATAATCAACCGCACGGGCACACCCGCTTGCGAAGCTTCATACAATTTATCAATCATTCGACGATCGGACAAGCTGTTCATTTTCAAGCGAATCAAAGATTTTTTTCCCGTTTTGGCACGCTTAATTTGCTCGTTAACCAATGCGTTGAATTTTCTTCGCATATAATGTGGCGACACCAAAATGTGTTTATATCGTGGAATACGGTAATTGATACGGAAAAAATCGAAAACCTTATCCACATCTTCCAAAATCTCCTGATTGGCCGTAAACAAAGTGTAATCCGTATAAATTTTAGCGGTTTTTTCGTTGAAATTTCCGGTGCTGATAAATCCGTAGCGCTTCAACCGTCCGTATTCCTCCCGGTGAATCACACACACTTTGCTGTGCACTTTCATATCGGGAAAACCGAAAATCAAATCTATACCTTCCTGTTTAAACATCTCGGCATATTTGATATTATTCGCCTCGTCAAACCGGGCACGTAACTCGATTTGAACCGTCACTTTTTTCCCGTTTTTAGCCGCATTGATTAACGAATTGGCAATCTGAGAATTTTTAGCCAAACGGTAAATGGTGATTTTAATTTCCTTCACATGCGGATCCAAGGCGGCCTCGCGAAGGAATTTAATAACGTATTTATAATTATGATACGGGGCATAGAGCAACCGGTCTTTTTCGGCTATTTGCCGCAGTATACTTCCTTTCAACGAAAAATCCTTGATCGGCAGCGGATCAATGCGCTTATAGAGCAATTCTTTTTTTCCCAAATTCGGAAAATCCATAAAATCGCGATGGTTGTGAATCCGCCCCCCCGGAATCAAACTGTCGTATTCGTCAATACCCATTTTCGCCATTAGAAATTTAAGCGTATCGCCGGCAATGGAACGGTCATAAATCAACCTGACCGGTTCGCCTTTTTGACGTTGACGCAAATAAAACGACACCTTTTCAAGTATACTTTTCGTTTGGTCCGTATCTTCGTCAAATTGGGCATCCCTCGATATTTTTATGATATGCGCCTCGATTTGATCGTATTCAAACAAATTAAAAATCTCATCCAAATTATACCGGATAACGTCTTCCAATAAGATGATATAATGCTTACCTTCTTTCTCGGGCAAAACAACGAAACGTCCCAATTCCTCCGAAGGAATTTCCACCAGCGCATAAATATTTTCCTCTCCTTGCTTCGACATTTTCACCGATAGATAAACCGACGAATCTTTGATAATGGGAAATTCCGGCAAATCGTTTAAAATAATGGTAAACAAGCGCGGACTCACTTTTTCCAGAAAAAAATCACGGACAAATTCGCCTTGTTGAACATCCAATTTACTCTCGTCGATAATATTCACATCGTGATTACGCAATTCTTCAATAATTTGCCGGCGCACACGACGCATTTTTTCCTGCTGTTTAATAGCTATGTCCGTAATTTGCTTAAGCAACCGCTTTGCTTCGCGAATTTCGTGCCTTGATTTTCCCGGAATTTTCCCCATGCTAATCCGCTGAATTTTGGCATAACGAACCTTAAAAAACTCGTCCATATTATTGGAAAAAATCCCTACAAACCGGAGCCTTTCCAAAAGCGGAACCTTCGGATCCGATGCTTCCTGTAAAACCCTTTCATTGAACGATAACCAACTGATTTCCCGGTTAATATATTTTTGAATACGCATATTTCAATTCAATTTTTTTCTCCTCGACTATCGGATAAATTTTTCGTTATTTCCATCCATGCATAAAAAAATAAAACCGTAATAAATACCGTTTGTAAGACTGTTTTTAAATAAAACATCCAAACTTCGGGAAGAGGAAAAGCGAAAATACCGGATATTTTCAATAATTCATTACCCAAAGACGCCGTCATTCCACCCGCAATCATTACCGTTTTTAACGAATACGGAAACGAGCGTTTTTTCATGAAATAATAATAGACAATGACCGAAATCAGCATTCCAAAAAGAAATAAGGCAATGAAAAAAAATACATCCTGAACATTAAAACGGATATTATTCAGACTCATCTTCCCCGGGATTTTGTGTTTCTTCTCGTTGTACTTGTTCCGAAATTTCAGAATGAATATCCGGTAACTTAACTTCTTCTTGTTTTTCCAAGCGATTGGCTATGAGTTCTTCATATTCGCTTCGCCGTTTAAAAATATCCACGGCTGCATAAACCGCTTCGCGAAACGATGAAGGATCGGCCACACCTTTTCCGGTTATTTCATAAGCCACGCCATGATCCGGAGAAGTGCGAATCTTCTCCAAGCCTGCCGTATAATTCACACCTTTTCCCTTACTTAAAATTTTGAACGGTATCAATCCCTGATCGTGATACATTGCCAAGACGGCATCAAATTCTTTGTACTTGTTTCCCCTGAAAAATCCGTCGGCGCTATAAGGTCCGAAAACATAATATCCTTCTTCTTTCAAGGCTAAAATCGCCGGTTCGATAATTGTAACATCTTCTTTTCCTATTAATCCGCCGTCTCCGCAGTGAGGATTCAATCCCAAAACCGCAATTTTCGGTTTATCCATAGCAAAATCCCGCACCAACGAATCGTGCATCGCCTTCACTTTTCGCTTGATTTTTTCTTCGGTGATTTGCGTAGCCACATACTTCAACGGCAAATGATCCGTCACCAACCCCACTTTTAATTCGTCCGAAACCATAAACATCAACGGATAACCGTCGAGTTCTTGCGCCAAATAATCGGTATGGCCCGGAAAATCGAAATCGTCCGTTTGCACCGTTTGTTTGTTTATAGGAGCCGTAACCAATACATCTATTTCGCCTTTCTTCAATGATTCAACGGCTTTAACAAATGAATCCACCGCATATTTCCCCGCCGTTTCCGTCGGTTTTCCCATTTCGATATTCACCACTTCACGCCATAAATTCAATACGTTTAATCGCTTGGGAGCCATCATTTTCAAATGCATTATCCCCATAAATTGAATATCCAAATTCAAAGCTTTACGATAATAGGACAATACGCGCGTAGATGCGAAAACCACCGGTGTCATCGTCTCAAACATACGTGTATCCGAAAAAGTTTTTAATATTAACTCGGGACCGATTCCGTTCACATCTCCTACGCTAATCCCTACTCTAACCTTTAAATCTTTCTTTTTATGCATAAGGTCAAAAATTTATTTCAAATCGATTTGTAAATTTACGGATAAAATTCTTTAAAAGCACAACGAACATGTTTACCGGAATCATCGAAGCCATGGGCACCCTCAAAAACGTCCGACCAGAAGGAAGTAACAAGCATTTCATCATCGAAGCACCGTTCTTTGACGAACTGAAAATAGACCAAAGCTTAGCGCATAACGGCGTCTGCCTCACCGTCGTCGATCTGGATTTTAAGAATAAAACCTACACCGTTACCGCCATCGACGAAACCTTGCGACGAAGCAATTTGGGACAACTCAAACCCGGCGATAAAATCAACCTCGAACGGGCACTTCAAGCCAATGCTCGCCTCGACGGACATATCGTGCAAGGACACGTAGACCAAACCGCTTTCGTCGACCGGATACGCCAAGAAAACGGAAGTCATATTTTCACTTTTCGCTTCGAAGACAAACCCGAACATCCGCTTATCGAAAAGGGATCTTGTGCCGTAAACGGTGTCAGCCTGACCGTTTTCAACATTACGAATAAAACCTTTGATGTAGCGATTATTCCTTTCACCATGGAACATACCAATTTCCACACCTTGAAACCCGGCGACACGGTAAACATCGAATTTGACTTGATCGGAAAATATATCGAACAATTAACCCGGAATTATTTAAAATAAAGCCCTATGTATTTTCAGTATAAAAACGCACTCGTTCACTTCAAACGCAAAGGCAATATTCACGGCAAAACCGTTTTGGCCGTTCACGGATTCACCGAAAATGCGAATATGTGGAAAGGTTTATCTAAAGCCTTAAAAAACGATTACGATTTCATCCTCCCCGATTTATTGGGACATGGCAAAAGCGAACCCACGGGCGAAGTGCTTTCCATGGAAGAACAAGCCGGCATGCTCAAATTATTGCTCCAGCGGCAAGGAATCGAAAAAGCCATATTAATAGGACACAGCATGGGCGGATATATCGCTTTGGCATTCGCCGAACTTTTTCCCGAAAAAACCGAAGCGATTGTTTTGCTCAATTCCCACCCCTTTGCCGACGGACCGGAAAAAATCGAATCGCGCAGGCAAGGCATTCGTGTGGCCAAACAAAACAAAAACCAATTTTTAGCTACGGCCATTCCGTCGTTTTTCGCTCCGTATAACAGAGAAAAATTCCATAGCGAAATCACCGGACTTATTACAGACTCCACCCGAATGTCCACCGAAGGTATAACCGGTGCATTGCTTGGAATGATTAGCCGGAAAGATCGTTCCAATATCCTGTTCAACCAAAACGAAATACCTGCCGCATGGATAATCAGCCGGGACGATCCGCTGATTGACTTTAAAACTTTTGAACAAAAGGCTAGCGAAGCGAAAAACGGATTGTATTTCCGCGTCATGGATGGCGGACATATGAGTTACCTGGAAAGTCCGGCACAAATGAGCGCCCACATCGAAGAATTTTTGAAACAATTAAAATAAAATTTATGCAAAGAGACCGACAGATTTTTGACCTGATAAATGCCGAAATCCGGCGCCAGCGCGAAGGAATGGAATTGATTGCCTCCGAAAATTATGTAAGCCGGCAAGTGCTGGAAGCCATGGGCTCGGTTTTGACCAACAAATATGCCGAAGGCTATCCGCGCAAACGTTATTACGGCGGTTGTGAAGTAGTGGATCAAACGGAACAATTGGCCATCGACCGCGCCAAGAAACTTTTCGGCGCCGAACACGCAAACGTACAACCCCACAGCGGATCACAAGCCAATGCCGCCGTGTATTTCGCACTCATCAAACCCGGTGATAAAATCCTCGGATTCGATTTGGCACATGGCGGACATTTAACCCACGGTTCGCCGGTTAATTTTTCCGGCAAACTCTATCAAACCGCTTTTTATTCCGTGGATAAAGACACCGGATTAATCGACTATGAACGCCTGGCCGAAATCGCCGAACGCGAAAAACCGAAAATAATCATAGCCGGAGCCTCATCCTATTCCCGTGATATGGATTTTAAACGTTTCCGTCAAATAGCAGATAACGTAGGAGCATTCTTGGTGGCGGACATTTCACATCCCGCCGGATTGATTGCCAAAGGTTTACTATCATCACCCGTCCTCTACGCACATATCGTCACAACAACCACGCACAAAACCCTACGCGGCCCCCGCGGCGGAATGATTCTTATCGGAAAAGACTTTGAAAATCCGATGGGCATCAAAACACCCAAAGGAAAAATCAAAATGATATCCCAAGTAATCGACTCGGCCGTATTTCCCGGCATGCAAGGCGGCCCCCTCGAACATGTGATTGCCGCCAAAGCCGTAGCCTTCGGTGAAGCACTTTCGACCGGTTTCGAAAAATATGCAGCGCAAATCATTAAAAATGCCAAAACCTTGGCTAAAGCGCTCGTGGAAAAAGGCTATCACATCATCTCCGGCGGAACTGATAACCACATGATGCTCATCGACTTGCGCAACAAAAACATTACCGGCAGAGACGCCGAAAAAGCACTCGGCAAAGCCGGTATTACCGTTAATAAAAACATGGTACCCTTCGACGACAAATCACCGTTTGTTACCTCGGGAATTCGTATCGGAACGCCGGCGGTAACCACACGCGGATTAAAAGAAAACGACATGCTCCTCATCGCTGAACTCATCGATGAAGCTATCCGGAATGCCAAGAACGAAAACCGGCTCGAAATAATCGCCGAGAAAGTAAAAACATTTATGCAAGACAAACCGATTTATGCCGAATAAATCCTAACCGAAACAACCCAACCGAAAATTCAGGAAAATTTCCGAATTTACCACGCTGATTATCGTGCCGGGGCGCATTTTTCGTTTAAATGCGTCCCCTCGGATATTACGAAATAACCTTCTGTTCCCGGTACGGCTTTCACAATGAAAATCATCGCAACAAGTAAGTCTTAAAACCAAAAAAATCCAATCAAAATCATATATTTTTGCTTGAAATTCCTTATTTTCGCAAAAAACAGATACGATCATGCCTTTATATAAACTCCGTTTGCCGCACATGGGCGAAGGTGTTATTGAAGCAACCCTGACCGCATGGCTCAAAGAAACCGGTGATAAAATCGAAGAAGACGAAGGTGTATTTGAAGTTGCCACCGACAAAGTGGATTCCGAAGTGCCTTCCGAAGTAAGCGGTACACTTAAAGAAAAACTGTTCAAAGAAGGTGATGTGATTAAAATCGGGGAACCTGTGGCTATCATCGAAACGGAAGTCGAAGTGGAAGATGCCGAAGAAGACGTTCCATTTGTGCCTGCAATAGAAGAGCCTTCGGCAAAAGAAAAAACAACCGTGGTGGAAAATCCCGAATGGCAATCCGCCTCAAACAACCGTTTCTATTCACCGCTGGTGCGTAATATTGCCAAAGTGGAAGGCATTTCACAAGCGGAATTGGATTCAATCCCCGGAACGGGTCGTGACGGCCGTGTAACCAAAGACGATATCCTTGCCTACGTAAAAAAAAGAAAAAGCGGAGAAACCGTATCAGCCACCCAACCCCAACCCGTAGCAAAACCGGCTTCACCGTCAGTTCCTGTCATTCAAGGTAAATCCGCAGCCGGATACACACCGGCCAACAAAGGTATCATCATCGAACCCGGCGATGAAATCATCGAAATGGACCGCATGCGAAAACTCATCGCCGAACACATGGTCAGATCCAAACATACATCGCCGCATGTGCAATCCTTCGTGGAAGTAGATATGACCAAAATCGTTCGTTGGCGAAACCGCATTAAGGAAGAATTCTTGCGCCGCGAAGGCGAAAAAATCACTTTCATGCCGGTTTTCGTCTATTATCTTGTGAAAACCATAAAAGACTACCCCATGATCAATGTGCAAGTGGACGGCGATAAAATTATCAAAAAGAAAAACATCAATATCGGCATGGCAGTGGCTCTACCGAACGGCAACTTAATCGTTCCCGTGATCAAAAACGCGGATCAATTCAACCTCACCGGGCTGACCAAAAAAATTAACGACTTGGCGCGTCGTGCCCGCGAAAACAAACTTCAACCCGACGAAATCCTGGGCGGAACATACAGTATTACCAATATCGGAACTTTCGGCAATATAGCCGGAACACCAATTATTCCCCAACCGCAAGTCGCTATTATGGCCGTAGGCGCCATTCGTAAAGTGCCGGCCGTTATCGAAACTCCCGACGGTGATTTTATCGGCATCCGTCATAAAATGATTTTGTCTCATTCCTATGATCATCGCGTGGTGGACGGAATGCTCGGCGGACTATTCGTAAAACGCTTCGGCGAATATCTTGAAAACTTCGACGAAAATATGAGCCTATGAAAAAAGTTTTAATCGCCTTAGGCATCATTGCATTCTTGCTCGTAGTCACCAACCCCGATCATGACGATTTCGGCGACTGGATTCAAAAACGTGTGGAAAAAGAAATTCAAAAGGAAATCGGGAAAGATTTGGGAAAAGATAACCCTTTTACGGATTTAATCAAAGGTGCCGCGGGACTGACCAAATTTATTTCAAAAGCCGCAACACGCGACAATTATTACCTGTTTTCTGTTTATACCCTGGGAAAAGATAAATTTCTTGGCATTGGCGGGCAGTTTGTTCCGCTCAATAAAATTAAAGAAAATTATAAGGATTTTGGACTTCAAAAAAATGGATTTGAATATTGAGCGATAATTCTTCTTAAAATCTGCTGAAAGCATTTTCTTTCTGTTAAACCGTTAAACCGTGGAACCACGGGGTAAAGCCTCGTCCCACCCGTGATTTTCTTGCAGTGCGAAGAACGAAACCAGAAAATCCGGTACGGTATTAAACCGTTGAATCGATTAATGATGAAGCCAATAACGCTTTCAATAAAATAAACCGTTTGCCGTTCTCCTTTTAATTTTCCTCTTTTAATTATTGGCCTTTTCCAATAAAAAACCTTCCTGCCTTGCGGACGGTTTCTCATTATCAAAACGGAATATCCTAACCTTTAATCTCGAAATATTTATTCAATTTTTTGGGTGAAGTGTCCAAAAGCTTAAAAATATAGTTATTAATATCTACTCCTTGCTCTTCCAAATAACCTTCAAAATATTTCACGGCATATTCCAAGCCGGCATTTTTCTTTATTTCAATTAACTTGGAAAACAAATAATCCACATCCGGCACCGAACTCAACGGCAACATTTTGATTTCAAACAAATATTTTTTATTATTTTTTTCGTCGGTATATGCCGTGACCCGAATAAGCGCCCACGAACAGGTACCGTCTTTAGCCTTCAACTGACCGACCAAAAAAATCGTATCGTTCTGCAACAATTTTCTAAAGAAAATTTCAAAAATAATTTCCTTCGCATCATCATTAAAAATCATGCTAACCGGTTCCAATATCAAATCACCCACATTATACCCCGTAACTTCTTGAAATTTACTATCGGCATATAGTATTCTTCCTTCGGAATCAACTCGTAATTTTAAGTAATCCAAAACGTTTAAGTTTCGACAATTTTGCATATTCATAGAATTAAATTAACAAATCATTCGATATGAATTTCGAATTAAAATAATCCGAATCGTTTTTTCTTTTTCAAGGTTTTCAAAATTTCATCGATTTTCATTTCGTTCAAATCAATTTTGAAAAGTTCTTCATCGCTTACTTCCGAAGTCATATACTCTTTTAGGTTTTTCTCACCGCCGAATTTGGATGCAATATAATCGCTAAAAGTGCTATTTCGGTCTTCCAACCAACCGGCCAAATATTTTTTTGCAACCTTAATCCCGCCTCCTTGATCTTCTATTTCATGAAGCACTTTAAAAAGTTTCTCAAATTCAACCTTAATATCATAAGGCAAAAACTTACGCCTGATAAAAATTGCCGTTTTCCTCCCTTCATGCAACCTGGGATTAATATCGGCAACCGTCCAAAAATACTCACCGTTTTTGGTAATATTTTTAGAAATAAAATAAGTATGCTTATCTTGATGAATCATATCCCAAACAATCTCTTGCAGTACTTGAGGCAGTTCGGGATGTTGAATCTTCTGATGACTTTGCCCGATTAATTCCGATTCCGAAAATCCCGTAATATCCGTATAACTCTTGTTTACATAATTAATGATGCCGTCCTTGCTAAGCTTGCATACCAATGTAATGTCCGGAGTTAATGTTTTTTCTACACTCATACAATTTAATTTCAAAATTATTCAGGCGCAAAAATAGAATTTTTTTTTATTAACCGAATAACCTGCCGAAAAGTCCTTTCTTAGTGGTTTTCTTAATGGCTTCTTCCGCACTAACGTTGCCTTTTCCTTTCATCAATTCTTCATCACTGATTTCGGCACGCATATATTCCATCAATTGATCTTCGCTCAAGCCAAACAAATCCAATATGAATTCATCATATGTTTTTCCCATATCCTCAAAGAAACCTTCCAAAAACGCACCGCTGGCTTCCATCCCGCCTTTTTCTTCCAATGCACGCAATTTGGCATAAAACGAATCCATATATAACTTCACCTTTTCGGGAATAGCTTTACGACGTGAATAATAATTGATAATATTACCCGCTTCGTCTTCTTTCCATTTAAAATCGGTTACCACCCAGTAATATCTTCCGGACTTACTCAGGTTTTTTACGATAGCATGAATGTTTTGCTTATTTTTTAACCTGTCCCACAACAACTTAAAAATGATCTTGGGCATATCGGGATGACGGATTACATTATGTGGCTGCCCCATCAATTCCCATTCGGCATATTCCGAAATTTCCACAAAATAATCATTGGCATACTCAATGATCCCCTTGGCATCGGTTTTACTCATAATGGTTTTGAAAGGCACCAATTTGATTTCTTCATTAATCGGCTCAGGTCGAATAATTCTTTTCATAGGGCTAAATTTTCTGGCAAATATACAGTTTTTTTTAATTATTGATAATGATTTTTTCTTTTTCTTTTATTATCATTTTATTATAATGTAAGCTTAAAAACACAATCTACATTTTCCATTCAATTCTATCAAAATTCATACCAAAATAAAATTTCTAACTTTGCCCGTAAAAAATTCCACCGAATGAAAATCTCAAAGGCCGAATTCATCAAAAGCAGTACCCTCATAAAAGATGCACCGCGCGAGCCACTACCCGAATACGCCTTTATCGGACGCTCCAATGTCGGTAAATCGTCGCTCATTAACATGTTAACCAATAATAAAAAACTGGCCAAGACTTCATCAACCCCCGGCAAAACCCAATTGATTAATCATTTCAAAATCAACAACAGTTGGTATTTGACCGATCTTCCCGGATACGGATATGCCAAAACTTCAAAGCAAAAACGAAAGCAATTCGGCAAAATGATTCAGGATTATTTCTTGCATCGCAAAAACCTGGTCAATGCATTTGTGCTTATTGACAGCCGCCTGAAACCCCAAAAAATCGACATGGAATTTATGGAATGGTTAGGAAAAAACAAAATACCCTTTGCAATTATTTTTACCAAATCGGATAAACTAAGTAGCAATGAATTGAATAAAAATATCAAAAATTTTATGAAAGAAATGTTACATAAATGGGAGTCGCTCCCGCCACATTTTGTAACTTCGTCAATCAACGGACGGGGAAGAAAAGAATTACTCGATTATATCGATAATCTTAATCAATTGATTAAAGACAAGATTAAAGAAGTATAAATTAATTATTGACAAACCATTTTTTTTTAAAATTAATTAATTTTAACTCGAAAAACCCATCGTTTCTGACAATTCGACAATTTTCCTTGCTTTATCTTTTGATTTTTCAAAAAAAATCATTATATTTGCTTATGCAAAAAACAGCCATTATGACGAGAGAGATAAGTGAACTAGTTGACATTCAAACCGTTAATGAATCCAGCTTTAAACCCGAATTACTTCACGATATTCGTTTCGGCACCGTTTTTACCGATCATATGCTTGTTGCCGATTTCAAGAACGGTCAATGGCAAAAGCCCAAAATCATGCCCTACGGTCCTTTAGCTTATGAACCTTCCGCCAAAGTATTTCATTACGGTCAGGCTATATTCGAAGGGATGAAAGCCTTTAAAGATAATGTAGGAAATGTTTTTCTATTTCGCCCACGCAAAAATTTCGAACGTATGAACAAATCGGCCGAACGCTTGGCCATGCCGTTGATTCCCGAAGAATATTTCATGGAAGGCATCAAACAACTGGTTGCATTAGACCGGCAATGGATTCCCGAGGGCGAAGGTGCTTCACTGTATATTCGTCCGGTTTATATTGCAACGGATAATGAAATCGCCGCTTCACCCTCACAAAGTTACCGTTTTATGGTCATATTGTCACCCGCTCAGGCTTATTATCGCGGTGAAGTCAAGGTAAAATTTGAAACGCGATACAGCCGTGCTTGCCCCGGCGGAACGGGATATGCCAAAGCGGCGGGAAATTACGCCGCGCAATTCATGCCCACCGAAAAAGCCAAAAAAGAAGGTTACCAGCAAGTGATTTGGACCGATGCCGTCACACATGAATTGGTGGAAGAATCAGGAACCATGAACGTTTTCTTTCGCATTAACGACACCTTGCTAACTGCGCCGGTGAACGACCAAATTCTTAACGGTGTAACGCGCGACAGTATTATTCAACTGGCAAAAGATAACCGCATTCCCATCGAAGTTCGTAAAATTACCGTAGATGAATTGGTGGAAGCCGCCAAAGCCGGTAACTTGAAAGAAATTTTCGGTTCCGGAACGGCCGCAACCGTTTTACCTATCAAAGGACTAGGTTGGAAAAACGAATTTTACGAACTGCAACCTCCGGTCGATTCCTATGCCGACCGGCTGAAAAAAATGTTGATGGATATTCAATATAACCGCACTGCCGACCCGTACGGTTGGCGCGTACCCGTTATTTAACAAACCCTTTAAAAGTTATATTTATGGCTGATTTAATGGAATTACTGCAAGGTCAATTCGGTCAAATGATCGTTCAAGGTGCCGCATCACAATTAGGCGGCGATGAATCCAAAGTGCAATCCGCCGTTCAAGCGGCAATTCCCATGCTCATGGGGGCACTTAAGAAAAACGCTCAAGACCCCGATAAAGCGGCCGGTCTTTTCAATGCGTTGCAATCCAAACATGACGGTAGTATCTTCGACCAGCTCGGCGACATCTTCGGGGGCGGATTCGTTAATGACGATGTAGTTCAAGACGGCGAAAAAATCCTGGGACACGTCTTCGGTGAAAAAAAAGAAGTTGTAGCGCAAGCCGTTAGCAAAAAAGCAGGCATTGACACTTCTCAAGCTTTAGATATCCTGAAGATGGCCGCTCCGGTTGTCATGGGAATGTTAGGAAAACAAATTCGGCAAAATAATGTCAACGATGCATCCGGATTGGGCGGAATCTTGGATAACCTCTTGGGACAAGCGCCCGCCAAAGCCCGTCAAGATCAATCCTTGATTGAAAAACTCCTCGATAGCGACGGCGACGGAAGTATCATCGACGATTTATTCAATATAGGAAGAAAGTTTTTCTAATATTTTTCCATCTATCACATAGTTCTAAACCTTCCAATGTATTTTTTGGAAGGTTTTTTATCCGATATAACTCCAAAAACGGGATTTCCTAAGTAAATGATTCAGCACATTATGAATCACTTGATTTTCCGTCCGCTTCAATTCCGGATCCGCCTCCAAAATTCGATTTGCTTCCGCTCTAGCTCTTTGCATCAAGGGAACATCACGCACAAAGTCGGCGATTTTCAATCGAATAATCCCGCTTTGCTTTGTCCCCATTATATTTCCCGGTCCTCGTAATTTGAGATCCACTTCCGCAATACGAAACCCATCGGTAGTTTCCACCATGGTTTTTATCCGGATTTTAGCTTCTTCGCTCAATTTGTTATCGGTCATCAAAATACAGTAAGCATATTCGGCACCACGCCCCACACGTCCGCGCAATTGGTGCAATTGAGATAATCCGAAACGTTGTGCACTTTCAATAAGCATCACACTGGCGTTGGGAACATCCACACCGACTTCAATAACCGTGGTAGCCACCAAAATTTGAATTTCCCCTTCCTTAAAACGCCGCATAACCGCTTCCTTATCGACAGGTTTCATTGCGCCGTGCACCATTGCTATTTTAAATCCGTCCGGTTCAAATGCCTGCCGAACACGTTCATAACCTTCCATAAGATTTTCATAATCCAATGCTTCGCTTTCTTCAATCAAAGGATAGACAATATATGCTTGTCGGCCCTGTTGAATCTGTTTTCGAATAAAATCGTAAGCCGTAACCCGTTGGCGGTCATACATGTGAACCGTTTTCACCGGTTTTCGTCCGGGTGGCAATTCATCGATCACCGATATGTCCAAATCACCGTAATGCGTCATTGCCAATGTGCGCGGAATCGGCGTGGCCGTCATGATTAAAACATGCGGCGGAATAATATTTTTTTTCCACATTTTAGCCCTTTGTGCCACCCCGAAACGATGTTGTTCGTCAATCACCGCCAATCCCAAATTATGAAATTTCACCCGGTCTTCAATCAAAGCATGTGTTCCTACAATAATTTGAATTGCTCCGCTTTCCAGTTCCGGTAAAATTTTCCGCCTTTCGGATTGCTTGGTGGAGCCCGTTAGCAATGCGGTTTTAATACCTAAGGGTTCCGCCCATTTTTGCAAATTAAAATAATGCTGTTGTGCAAGAATTTCCGTAGGCGCCAGCATGGCCGCCTGAAATCCGTTATCCAAAGCCATCAACATACTCATCATCGCCACAATGGTTTTTCCGCTACCTACATCCCCTTGTATCAAACGGTTCATTTGCACTCCGGTTTTCACATCCCTGCGAATCTCCTTGATAACCCGTTTTTGTGCACCGGTTAATTGAAAGGGCAATATTTCATGATAAAAACGATTAAAATAATCCCCGATTTTGTCGAATGTATGTCCTCGAATTTTAGTTTTTCTGCTCCGCCGGTGATATAACAATTGCATTTGCAAATAAAACAATTCCTCAAACTTTAAACGGTATTGCGCCCGTGATAAATCATGTAATCCGGAAGGAAAATGAATATCATACAATGCTTTTGAACGGGAAACAAAATTCAATTTTTCAATCAAATAATACGGTAAAGTTTCCGGAAACCGGCGGCCTGTTTCTTCAAAGAGATTAAATACGATTTTTCGCATGACTTTGTTCGTTATACCGCTTTTTACCAATTTCTCGGTGGAAGGATATACCGGCACCAAACCCAAATAACCGTGCATTTGAAATTGCGATAACTGTTCCACTTCGGGATGCACAATATTTACCCGGTGACCAAACCAATTGAGCCTACCGTATATTACATAATCCTTTCCTTTACGATAGGTTCGTTCCACCCATTTATAATTTTTGAACCAAACCAATTCCACCGTGCCGGTTTCGTCGGCAAATTCGGCAATCAAACGTTTTTTACGCCCTCCGCCTTCTTCCCTGAACGAAACAAATTGTCCTTTGATTTGCACTTCGGCCGGTGCCATGGATAATTCCTTCACGGAATAAAAACGCGTCCGGTCCACATACCTGTTCGGAAAAAAATAAAGCAAATCGTTATATCTATGCAAATCCAATTCCGAAGCCAATAACGCGGCTCTTTTATTCCCTACTCCTTTTAGATATTGAAGCGGCTTTTGTAATATGTCGCTTGTTGCCATCCGAAAAACTCTTCTCGTTCAAAAGTAAAGAAAAATTGCCGCATGAAAAAACTACTTTCCGCCAAAACCGTATCTTTCCTGTTTTCCGCATTTTTTTATTAATATTTTCTTTATTGTTAATATCCAATAAGTTTCATTTTGATTTTATGCATTTCGGGTGTCCGGAATTTTTTGTTTTTTTCCTTTTCATAGACAATAAGATTTTTAAAAATCCGCCGTCAAGGCGGATAGGCGCGTTGGCCCGGCAAAAATGCGGGCCGGCTGCGGGCGGGAATTTCCTGCCATATTAGAAAATCACCAAAAGTGCTTGTCATTTAATTCCGAAGGAATTTCTTCTTTTGGTAGATTTTCTCATGGCAGGAAAGGGCGCAAGGAAGCATATTTTTGCCTTGATTTTTTGTTACTTTTTCATCAAGGAAAAAGTAAAAAGAAAGATACTATTGTTTGGGAATGATTATAGAATCATAACGCGGACGTATCTTTCCAACAAACACATAATTAATTTCGTGTGTCCCGACGCGGAAAAGGCGCATAAAAAAATTACTTCCCGCCAAAACCGTATCTTTGAAACATAAAACCTGAAAATGAACAAGGTCACCCTGACAGCATTTATCAAAAAACGCGCCATAGAATTCGGTTTCGACGCTGTTGGTATTGCCCGAGCCGAATTTCTGGAAGATTACGCGCCGATACTCGAAAATTGGCTCGACAAAGGCTATCACGGCAAAATGACCTACATGGAAAACCATTTCGACAAACGACTCGACCCGCGCAAACTCGAACCCGGAACCAAAAGCATTATCGTCTTGCTACACAACTATTTTCCCGAACAAACACAGCCTGACGACACCTATAAAATCTCCAAATACGCCTATGGAAAAGATTATCATTTCATACTGAAAAACAAAATGCGAAAGCTTGTAGCTGAAATACAAGAAAAAACCGGAGAATTCCAATACCGTATCTTCACCGATTCCGCTCCCGTTCTCGAACGCCAATGGGCACAACGTGCCGGCCTCGGTTGGATAGGAAAAAACTCATTGCTTTTGCAACCCCGAAAAGGATCGTTTTATTTCATTGCGGAAATACTCACCGATTTGGAATTGGAATATGACACACCCGCCACTTTCGATCGTTGCGGACGCTGCACTCGATGCATCAACGCTTGCCCCACCGAAGCCATATTGCCCGATCGCACAATCAATGCCTCACAATGCATTTCCTATCTTACCATCGAACTGAAAGACGAAATTCTTCCCGCGGAATTTGAAAACCGAATGAATGATTGGATCTTCGGCTGCGATGTTTGTCAAGATGTTTGTCCTTGGAACCGTAATCCGCTTCCGCACAACGAACCCGACTTCCGCCCACATCCCGACTTATTAAGTTTGACCAAAAAAGATTGGGAAAACCTCACCTTGCCGGTTTTCAACGAATTATTCCGCAAATCCGCCGTCAAACGAACAGGCTTCAAAGGATTAATGCGAAATATCGGCTTTGTTAATAACGCCGATTAAAATAATAAAACAATTAAATCGTTATAAGACTATGAAAAGCACCTATATCAAAGCGCTAATCCGGTTTGCGTTTTTCATCATGACGCTTACCGCCTGCAAACCCAGGCCCATTGCCGGTAATACAAATTACTATAAACTGTTGCCTCCACCACCCGGGCAAATCTACCACAATGCCTACCCCGATTTTGACGATACCGAGGACCGAGTAAGTGCCGACACCATACGACACTTTGAACATTTAGCCGGGAAAAACATCGGCTGGGTTTATTTCTCCAATAATTGGATACCCTCCGAAGGCGGTATTCATTTCCCGTCCGAAGCGGTGGAAATAATCCATCATGCCGGCAAAACACCCTTTATCCGCCTCATGGCACGTTCCTCCTTCGACGAAGGTCAATCCGACCCGGTCTACACCATGGACCGCTTCTTATCCGGCACCTACGACGCACAAATTCGCGCTTGGGCCCGTAAAGCCAAGCAATACGATTTTCCACTCTTAGCCGAATTCGGAACGGAAATGAACGGCTTCTGGTTCCCATGGAACGGCCAATGGAACGGCGCAGATACACAAAACGACTACGGCGATCCCGGTTTATACGACGGACCCGAAAAATTCAGAGACGTTTACCGTCATATCATCGACATTTGTCGAGACGAAGGCGCCTTAAATATTACTTGGTTTTTTCATGTGAATGTGGAAAACGACCCCCAAGAACCTTGGAATCGTATGGCCAATTATTATCCCGGCGACGATTATATCAATTGGATAGGTGTGAGTGTTTACGGTTCCTTATCCTATGACGAACCTTGGCAATCATTTGAAGCACTGCTTTCCAACAATTGGAATGAAATCGAAAACATATCCCCTTCGGGAAAACCCATTGCCGTGCTCGAATTCGGTATTCTGGAAAACCCCGCCGGTGGCAATAAAGCCCAATGGATTCAAAATGCCATTTCCTCCGTTCTAAACGGTTATGTTTTCTCGGGAAAAATATCCGCCATTAGCTACTGGAACGAAAGCTGGACCGAAGACAACGGCCAATTAATCAACCTTCGTATCGATTCTTCTCCCGAAGCGCTGCAAGCATACAGAAATCAAATCAGACATCATGCTTTTACGAATAACTTGGAATTTGAAAAAAACGAAATCGAATAAAAACAGCTCGTGTCGTTAAACTTTTATAGAATTAGGCGCTTGAATAATACGCAAAAAACATCATGTATACAATGTAAATGGGCAAAGAAGGGAAAAACCTAAATCCGCCGTCAAGGCGGATAAGCGTGTTGGCTAGGCAAAAATGCGGGCCGGCCGTTGGCGGGAATGGGCGCAAGGAAGCATCGAATACGCAATGACATGTATCATTTTGGAAGGAGAAAATGTTAGGATTTTTCGATTAATCAAGAGAAGAAAGCGCAAGTAATAGCCAGTGCTATAAACGGGCATTTTCGACGCCGGGTAAGTAAAAAAACGCATTTTATCACCGAAAGGATGCGTGTCATTGCGTATCAGCCTTGATTTTTCGGTTCTTTTGTATCAAGCCTGTCCCTACTTTTGCCGGGAACAAAAAAAACATAAATAAAAATCATTTATTTACAATTATTTACAATAGGTTGAATTAACAAAGCGCCTAATTCAAAACTTTTATATTGTATTCACTCTTAAACATATAATCAAACCACCTCGAAAATCTTCAAAAAATTTTCCCGGCAACTTTACCCGGAAAGCAATCGTTTATTCTAGTAATTCAAGCACTAATAATTTATTTCTTTACACACATGCGCCTGAGTAAATTCTCTCCGGTTTTCATTTTATACATCATCACACCGGCCACATGCATGGCCACCAAAGCAATCAAAACATAGACTAAAGACTCGTGAATTTCATGCAAACTTTCATCCAATTGCGCCCCTTCAGGAAACGGACCGCCCAAATCATACTGCAATGCTCCGGTTTGATAAACCATATAAAATCCGACAGCGGGAATAATGATTAATAAGGTATAGAGTGCGTGATGCACACCCGTCACAATTACTTTATGCATATTACCGTAAAATTCTATCTCGGGCAAACGATTTTTGTTTTTAATACGAACATAAAGCCGAATGAAAGTTAAAATCATAATCAAAACGCCCAAAAGCGCATGCGCTCTAAACCAATTAAAATCCTTCGGCGAAAATTCTTTGTCTTCCAAACTTAATCCCAAGATAATTTCAATAACCAATAAAATCAACGTAAACCAATGCAAAAAAATCAGTGGTTTGGGATATTTTTTATTTTTCATAGTGTCCGGTTTTTATGTTTTGCAATAAACAAATATATATAATTCAATCCGAACCCCGAAACCTTTTTTCGACATAAGCGCAATAAATAAATCCAAACTCGATATTTATTTGATTTTTCGATTTCGTTTTTGAAACACTAAATTGAAGTTTTACCTGAAAATTTCCGTTTACTTCTTTTGCCTCCATTTAAAATCCCCCGCCGGACCGGCTAATGCTTCCTAAACGTGATGCTTACTGCTTTTTGGTGCCTTTCCCCCGAAATACTCGTCAATACTTCCCGCCGCATAAAAACCGTCGGCGATGGCCGAAATGGCATCCACTTTGCCGTATTTGACGGCGTCGCCGCCGGCCCAGAGTTTGGGATAGCCCGTAAAGCGGTTGTCGTCCACTTTGATTTTGCCACGTACAAATTCCAGCGCTTCTTCCACCTCCTTAGGCAGCAGGCTGAAATCCGCTTTTTGGCCGATGGCCGCAATCACGGCGTCGCATTCGATAATGGTTTCGCTGCCTTCGATAGGCACCGGTCGCGGACGTCCGCCGCCTTCCGGTTTGACCAGTTGTGCCCGTACGTATTCGATGGCTTTCAGGCGGCCGTTTTCGTCCTTGATGATACGCGTGGGAATGGCTTTCTCGATGATTTCCACGCCTTCTTCCAGTGCGCCTTCGATTTCCTCGTCGTCGGCGGGCATGTCCACGATGCGGCGGCGGTAGAGTTGCACCACTTCAGCGCCCAAGCGGCGGCTTACGCGCGAACTGTCCATGGACACGTCGCCACCGCCCACCACGACCACCTTCTTGCCAATGTCCACCGGTTCTCCGGCGTTCACTTTGCCCAAGAAATCGACGGCGGTCCAAACGCCTTCGGCATCATCGCCTTCGATGCCCAGGTTCCAGCCCTTCTGTAATCCAATGCCCATGAATACGGCATCGTGTTGGTTGTAAATATCTTCAAAAGTAATATCCTTGCCTACCACGGTGTTAAAATGAATTTTTACGCCCACGGACTCCATGTAATCCACCTGTTTTTGGATACTGTCGTACGGCAGGCGGTATTTGGGAATGCCGTACATAATCATACCGCCGGGATCTTTTTTGGCTTCGTATATGGTAACGTCGTAGCCCTTCAAGGTCAGGTAGTAGCCGGCGGTCAATCCGGCGGGACCGGCTCCGATGATGCCTACCTTGATACCGTTGGGTTCACGAATTTCGGGATTAACGATTTTGCGGATCATATCGGCGTTTTCAGCCCGTTCGGTGGCGTAACGTTTCAACCAGCGGATGGCCACGGCCTCGCCGCGCACTTGCAACGAACAAATGCTTTCGCAACGGCGCGTACACACCTTACCGCACATTTCCGGCAGGTCGTTGTTGTCGTAGATAATCTTAATGGCTGCTTCGTCGTCGCCGCGCGAAATGGCGTTGATATATTCGGGAATGTGCATATGCACCGGACAGTTTTCCGTACACAAACCGCAATTGATACAACGGCTCGCTTCAATGCGGGCTTCTTCTTCGGTATAGCCCAAAAATACCTCTGCAAACGACTTGACACGCGTTTCGGGCTCCAATTCGCGCATCGGCACGCGGTCAAACAGGTTAAGGCTGGTATCTTTGTCGGCCGTAAAGCTGATGAGATCTTTATCTTCGGGATTATCCTTGCCCGGGATCATCAGGAAGTCGTACGGATCCGGTGACACTTTGATAAAGTCCTTAGTCATGTTCAACGAACCGGTGGGACATACGTCCACACACAAGGCACAGTAACAACAACGCCCGTAATCCACACGCGGACGCAATCCGCTATCGCCCGGCTGCCCTTCCACGCCTTCCACTTCCACCATGTCAATGGCTTCGTTCATACAAATGGTGGAACAGTTGCCGCAACCGATACACAATTCCAAATCATTATAATGAAATCCCCGGTACCGGTCCGACACCTCCTTGGTCTTATCCGGATAGGGAATAGTATGCGGCTCCTTGGCGATTTGCTTTAATGCACCGAGCGGGACTAATATGCCTTTAAGATCTATAATGCTCATTTTTGATTGTTTTTGGATTGAAGATTGGTGGTTTTTGACCGATGACCGGTGACCGATGACCGGTGTGTGTGTTGTTGGGATGAATGATCTGTGATCGGTGATCGTTTTTTATCGGTATTTTTTAATGAATTGGAAAAGGCTAAGAGCATGTTCATTAGTTTATATGCCGTTTTATAATGTTGATTAAAAATATCTTCTTCAATATAATTTCTTCGTTTGGCTTTATGCAAGCAAGTAATGGTTTCGGCTAAGGAACGTATAGCATAACCGATGAATTTATTTTGTTCTTTATTGGATTGAAAAATGGATCCTTCGGCAATATTTAAAGAAATGCTATCCGCTGCGCGGCGTAATTGAGATGATAAATTGAATTTTTCATTATCGGGAAAACCATTGGCCAAAGCATGCATTTCTTCTGCAAAATCCATACTCTCCTGCCACACACGCAAGCGCTCGAATTTGAATTTGGTTTCGCCCGTGTATTCCTTTTCGTTATTCATTTTTATAACTCTATTTAATAAATTTCCCATCGGTCATCGGTCATCCGTCATTTTCATCGGTCATCGGTCATCCGTCCCATCTATTCAACTGTTCAACTTTTCAACTTTTCAACATGTCCTACCGTTCCATTTCCGGCGGACACGCACCTAATGAATTCAAGATAAACGACACATCGGCGATATTTTCGCCCGGCAGGATTTTTTCCAGTACGGTGATACCGTTGGTATAGGCGGCGCCGCGCAGATGGACGCGTCTCGGTTTTTCGCTGCCGTCGCTGACCACGTAGAAACCGATTTCACCGCGTACGCTTTCGGTTTTGACCCATGCTTCGCCTTTCGGCACGCGCCATTTCATGGGATTGGGAATGCGGTTATAGTAGCTGCCGCCCGGCATTTTTTCCAATGCATGCCGCACGATGCGGATGGATTGTTTGATTTCGTCGCGGCGTACCAATGCCCGTGCCCAGACGTCGCCCCCTTCGTGGGTGGGAATGTCGAAGTCCAGCTCCCCGTAAGCGGCGTATGGCTCGTCCTTGCGCACGTCGTGTGCGATGCCTGTGCCTTTGAGCGGCGGACCGGTAACGCCCCATTCCACGGCTTTATCCTTGGGAATGATGCCCACGCCTTGCGCCCGTTTTTGGAACACGGCGTTGTCAAAGAGTAGATGGTTGTAGTCGGTCAGGCGTTTTTCCAAGTAGTCCATGACGCGCAACGCCTTGTCTTTCCAGCCCTTGGGAAGGTCGCGGCGCACGCCGCCCGGCCAAATATACATGTGGTAAATCCGCGCGCCGGTCAGGTCCTCGAACAGGTCCAGGACGTAGTTGCGGTCGCCCACGGTCCATTGCCCCAGCGTATAGAGCCCCGCCGAACCGGCCTGACCGCCGTACCACAGCAGGAAGGATTGGATACGTGCCAATTCGGCCACAATAGTGCGGATATATTGTGCCCGCGGCGGCACCTCGCGTCCTTCGATGGCTTCCACCGCCCGAGCGTAGGTCAGCTCCATGGGATCCGGCTCCGGCACACAGAAGCGGCAAAGCAAGGTGAAGGACTGCAACCAGTTGCGTTGTTCGATAAGCTTTTCAAAGGCCCGGTGCAGGTAGCCGATATGCGTTTCGGCACTCATCACCGTGTCGCCGATCACCTTCAATTTGACCATCATATTCCCCGTTATCCCCGGATGCTGCGGCCCGATGAATAAGGTGGTTTCTTTGTTCTTGTTTATCTTAATCATGTCTTCTAATTTACCTGTTTGTCATTTCGAACGAATGTGAGAAATCTCATTCATTCGGATTTAGGATTTAGGATTTGGGATTTAGGATTTAGGATTTTGTCATTCCGAACGAATGTGAGGAATCTCATTCCTATAAAGTCCAACATAGAGATTCCTCGCCGCTCCTTGCGTCGCTTCCCTCGGAATGACATTAGACTGTCATTTCGAACGAACGTGAGAAATCTCATTTGAAAATAGTCATAAGAAAGAGATTCCTTCCCGAAGTAAATTCGGGACAAGCTGCCGCTTCGCTTTCCTCGGAATGACATAATCCCTTCAATCACATTATTCATTATTAATTGTTCATTATTCATTCTATCTAATTTCCCGTTTCCAGATTATTTATTCAACTATTCAACTCTTCAACTTTTCAACAACTTACATCCGTCACCGGTCACCGGTCATCCGTCAATCCCTCGAGTATTTCTTCGCAAAATCCGGCACTTTTTCGCCGGTGCGTTTGGTGATATATTCGCGCACGTTTTGTGCGTCCTCACGTCCGGGACGTGTTTCGTAGGTTTCCATGGCGTATTTACGCGTGTCGAAGTCGCGGCGCATCGGCGGCGGACCTTCCCAGCCTTCCAGGATAAATTCACGCGGCGCTTTCAGGCCCGGAAATTCGATGCCGAACATTTCACGGATTTCGCGCTCGTAGGTATGCGCTTGGTCCCAAATGGTATCGATATTTTCCATTTCGGGATTTTCGCGGTCGATGCGCGTTTTGACCAGCACGGTGGTTTTATCCTCCGGCCGCCAGACGATATACACCAGTTCGAATTGCCCTTCCTCGATCCAATCCACACATGAAATATGGTTCAGATGAATAAATCCCATTTGATTTTTCAGGTAGAGCAACATACTCGACACACGGTTTTTATCCACCTCCACCGTGATTTGGCGGTCGCGTAATATTTTCGGCCGGACATTAAATATTTCGTTTAATTTCGTAATTATTGTTTCCATGTCATTTTATAATTCTTGTTTTTTGTGATAATTAATTGTTTATGGAATAATATGGCATTGGTATTCCTCTTAAATAAATGCTTTTCAAGTTTCTCACTATATTTAATTTCATCATTTATTAAACTTAATAAGATAGGTAATTGTTTATTGTTTTCTTCCTTAATGGAAAATGCGAAAATAAAATCAAAGTCCTTTCCGTGTTTAAATATTTTTTGTGTTAATTTGTCTTTATTGGCAATTATCACCCCATATCTTAGGTAAGGAAACAAGAGTTTATGTTGGTTTAACTTATGACTATATGTAATTAAATCATGTGTTGTTATATCATTGTATTTAAGTTCTATTGCTACGCGTGGAATTCTTTTACTTTTAATTTTTTCTTGTATAAGTATATCAATTTTATAGCTGTTATAATCATTTATATATTCAGGCAAATAATCTTCTTTTTTATTATCTGATTGTTTTAAATATTTAATTTGTTGAACATAATATAAAGGCTTTTGAATAGTTATTTCATAATTATCATCCAATTTATTTTTCAAGTAATTTGCCAATGCACAATTAAAATCTGCTTCATTAGAGACTTTATCAAATTGAATTTCATTTGTACAATCAATTTTACTCATTTTTGAACTATTATTTTTATTGGATGTTTCCTCATTTTCATTTTTAATTCTATTCACTCTTCAACTTTTCATCAATCATCGGTCACCTGTCATCGGTCATTTTCATCGGTCATCTGTCACCGGTCATCCGTCCCATCTATTCAACTGTTCAACTCTTCAACTTTTCAACAACACTTTCCCCTTTTCCCTTTCTCCTTTCTCCTACCAATTGTATTCATCCGGAAAATCCCAATTCTTAATCACTTTCCGTTGATTGGCGCGGTACCAATCCAGGTTTTTACGGTAACACTCGCCGTTGCCGGCGTTGCCGTTTTGGATCATTTCCTGCAATTTGGCAAAGCCCTTCAACACCGCTTCCGGCCTCGGCATACAGCCCGCGATATACACATCCACCGGAATGTAGCGGTCCAAGGCCTTAATGGTGTTGTAACTGTCGAAATACATGCCGCCGTTGATGGTACACGAGCCGAAGGCCACCACGTATTTGGGATCCTGCATTTGTTCATATACGCGAATGACGCGCTTCAAGGTCTTGACGGACAAATAGCCCGTGATCATCAGCACGTCGGCTTGGCGCGGTGTGGCGGCGCCCCGGATGCCCAAGCGTTCGGCATCGTAGCGGGACGTCAGCGTGGCCGGAATTTCAATGGCGCCGCAGCCGGTGCCGTAAGCCAGCAGAAACAGGGAATGTTTGCGCGCAAAATTCAGGATGAATTCCACCGTCTTTTGCGTCTCTTTATCGTTGACGCGTCCCGCCGAAGTACAGCGCGGCGCAAAGTCGATTTTGGCCTGCTCGATTTGTTCCTTCGTCGGTCGCGTGATGATGCGTATGTCTTTGGTGTCGGACATAATGTGTTGATTTATAATTAGCTGAAATATTTTCGTTTATACAAAGCCCAAATAATGGCCAGGATGCCGAATGCCAACGGCCATTTCCAGAAAAACCTTACCGCCTGCTCGGTGCGGAAGCGCGGCATGACGATGCCTATACTCACCGGGATCATGTAGAGCAGGAAGGTTTTGACAATCAATTCGCCCAAGCCCGCCAGCACGGCCCAGATGCCCGTCAATGTGCCGGGATGGCCGGCGCCGCCCAGGAAAATGTCGGTGAGCAATACCAACTTGACAAAGGCGAAAATGGAACCGCCCGTCATAAGCGTTCCCAAATACTTGCCGCCGAATTCCGACATCGGTCCCGAAGCCAACTCGGCCGGTGCACCGATAATGTCGAACGGCGAATAATGGAACATACCCAAGGCCGAAAATAATGCCGCCAGGAAGGCAAACGGATTTTCCAGCAGGATCCACCGGCCCGTTTCCTGTTGGTAGTGCATCAGGTCGGTGAGCGACGTGGTATGGAATTGCAACATCACCGCCACCAGCGACAGTACGAACGGGATTTCGTAACCCACCAGCAGCGACAACCCACGCGAAACACCTATGGCCGAATTGGGATTGCCCGTTTCGCCGGCGCCCAAAGCCATGCCCAGCGAACCGAATACCATAATGTAGAGCAGGAAAATCAGGTCGCCTTTGAAGTTAAAATTATCGAACCACAGCCCCGCATGCAGCACGGGAATAAACAGCAAGGCCGTAACGGCGGCCACCACCACCCACACCGGCGCCAAATGCGTCATCACGCCGTGCGTTATGTTGGTGGTTTTGCCCTGCAATTTGAGCAAGTCCAAAAAATTCTGCCACACCGGCGGCCCGATACGGTTTTGAGCGCGTGCGATTATCTTGCGGCGCAAACCTCCATAAAACATACCTACCGTGAAGGCCAATATGGTGGTTATAATGATACCGGTTAGTTGGATGCCTATTTTTTCCATAGTCTTTTTCTGTTGAAAAGTTGAACAGTTGAATAGTTGAACAGATTATTTTTTGATAATTTGTTCGACTGGTTTATTGGTATGTTTGGATTTTGTTTTTTCATCCTTATTTGGTTTTGGTTCGATTTTGATAATATTTATTCAAATTGTTCAATTGGTTGGCAATATGGATAATTTTTTCTCTCACTTCCATAAGATGTTCATCATTAATATAATTCAATTCTTTGGCCAGCATAAGTTGGCTCATTAATTCCATTAGACTGGAATAAGCCATATTGAGAAATCGCGATTGCTCTTTGGTACTTGACTTGCCGCTTCCTTCGGCTATATTGGATGAAACGGACACCGCACTTCGCCGCACTTGATCGGTAAACGAATATCTTTCTTCCCTGGGAAAATCATTGGTAATTTTATAAACCAATTTGCCCAATGCAATAGCATTCCACCATACATCCAATTTCTCGAAAGTAAAGCGATATGGCTTATTTTGATTAGGCATCTTTATTTTTTTATTGATTATTATTTTCTCTTTTTACTTTTTCAATCATAGTTAAACAATTTCCCATCCCCCTCATCTTTTCAACTTTTCAACTTTTCAACTATACAACAACATTCCTTCATCTATTCAACTATTCAACTATTCAACTATTCAACTATTCAACAACATTTACCCAAATATTCTCCTAGCAAAAATCAACAAAACAACCAAAAACACAATCACATACAACGCATACGTCTGCGCATTCCCCGTGTAGATTTTACGTACAAAACCGAAAAACGCCTCCAACGCCGCGCCCAAATCTTCCCAAATGCCGTTGGCGTCCCAATCATACAGACGGCCGATAGCCCGTTCGAACGGTTTGAAAAAGCCCCGTTGGAAGGTCAGGTTGTCTTGCGGCGACGGAATTTCGCCCGACGTGGAAATATCCTTCGTGCTGACCCACTTGGTGGTCTTGCGGCCTTTCAACGTAATGTAAATAGCCACCAGCACAAACACGACGCCCACCGTAGAGCCGACGGTAACCAAATCCACTTGATTGCCCCATCTATTCAGCAAGATGCTCATATGCCAATCCGGCACCGGCAAGCCCCATCCGGCCAGCACGTCGGCAGCCGGCTTAAATATCAATCCGGGATACATGCCCGTTACGATCGACACCGCCGCCAAAACCAGCATCGGCAGCAGCATCCACCACGACGCTTCCTTCACCTGCTTGATTTCCTCTTCGGCTTGTCCCAGGAACAGCCCGAACAGGAAGCGGTAGGCATACAAAAAGGCGGCCGTAGACGAGAAAAATATCACAATCACCAGGAAATAACTGTGCGTTTCGGTAATCAGGCTTTCGTAGAGCAACCATTTGCCCACAAAACCGCCCAACGGCGGCACGCCCGCCAACGAAATCACCGACACCAACGCCACAAAGAAGGTCCAAGGCATGCGTTTGATCAAGCCCGAAATTTCACGAAAATCCGTAGTGCCGGCTTGTTTTTCCACCGCGCCCGCCACCATAAACAGCGCGCCCTTAAAAGCCGCATGCAACACGGCCAAATACAGCGCCGCCATCAATCCCAGGCGCGTGCCCGTGGCCAAGGCCGTTACGATATAGCCCAATTGCGCCACCGACGAATAGGCCAGCAAATACTTGGCATCGTTTTGGCGAATGGCTTGCAATGTGCCCGCCACCGCCGTGATACCGCCCAGCCAGCCCAAAATCCAGCGGAACCAGAACATACCGTCGCCGCCGCCGGCATAAAGGCCCGTAAGCACCACAAGCAGGCCCAAGACGCCCATTTTGGACATGGCGCCCGAAAATACGGTGGTAAACGACATCGGCGTTTTGGCATATACGTCCGGCGCCCAAACGTGGAACGGCACCACCGCCGCCTTTACAGCAAATCCCAGCATCAGGGAAGCGGGAATATACCAATAGCTACGGAACGAAAACGCTCCGGCCTGCCACAGATCGGCTAGATCGTAGGTGTGGTAATAATGCCCCGCCATCACAATGGCAGTCAGCATGGCATAGGCACCTATGGAACTGAAAATAATGTATTTGATGCCCTTGGTTTCCACGCCGTAGTAGGCATTATAAATGGCCAGCAGAAACGACGTCCAAGTCATGATTTCCCAAAACACAAAAAACGAAATCAGGTCGCGGCTCACCGACACGCCCAGCATGCCACCGGCACTCATCAGGAAAACCGCATAAAAATAGCCCAAACGCGCCTTGCCTTCCATATATTTGACCGAATAGATTAAAGCAAGCACCGTCAGTCCCAGCACAATCCATCCGAAAAAGCGCGCCGCCGAATCCTGTTGCCAATGCAAGTCGAAGCCCAGGATCGACAGGCGTAAGTGTTGGCCCTCAGGCGTCAAGGCAAAAGCCACGGCCGCCGCCAAGGCAAAAGCCAAAGCCACCGGTCCTGTCCATCGCCGGTTCAGGTCGTCGATAAAAAAGGCTACTAAGGCGCCGCCGAACAATATCAATAATGCTACGTAGATATCCATTATTTTACACTTAATACGTTTTGAATATAAGCCTGTTTATCCAGCAAGAACATGCTTGCCTTGTGCAGATAACCGGAAATCAGGCCGGGATAGAGCCCCAACACCACGATAATCACCGCCAGGGACGTCATGGCCACCAAGGCGTTGATGCTCGGCTTGTGCGATGCCGGTTCGGTTTCTTCCTTACCGAAATAAATCCGTCCGATGACGCGCAGGTAATAGGTCATTTCCACAATGGTAATGGCCAAAATACCGATGATGAGCGGCAACAATTCGCGCTTGGCCGCGCCCGACAGAATGTAGAACTTGCTCCAAAAGCCCGAAAAAGGCGGAAAACCGATGATGGCCAATGCGCCCAGCGAAAACAGGAACGACACATACGGCAAGCGCTTGTGAATACCATTGAGCGCCACCAGGCGTTTGGAGTTGTTATTGTAAATAAAATAACTGCCTGTCATAAAGAGCAATGCTTTGATAACGGCATGGTTGATAATCAGGAACAATGCCCCGAACAAAGCCGTTTCGTTGCCGATGCCCAGCGCCACCATCACCAGGCCCATTTGCCCCATGCTCGAATAGGCCAGCATGCGTTTCAGGTCGGTTTGTGCAATGGCCGCCGTTTCGGCAAAAAACATGGTCAGAAAGCCCATGACCATCAGGAACATACTCACCGATTGCGCATCAAACAAGGTGTAGCTCACACGAGCCAAGGCATACACGGCCGCCACGCCCAGCACCGCCGCAAAGGCCGCACTCGTAGGCGAAGGCGCTTGCGAATAAGCGTCCGGCGCCCAGCTGTTGAGCGGAAACATTTCGGCTTCGATGCCCAGGGACACCAGCAGGAAAATCAACGCTATAATCTTCACACCTTGCGCCACGGCCGGCATGCGTTCGGCGATTTGTGCCATATTGAGCGAATGCGTTTGCGTGTAGAGCAGCAGTATACCCAAAAGCAGGAACACCGATGCCAGACTGCCCAATAACATATATTTGAAGCCCGCTTCGGCGCCGTCGCGGTCACGGTAGAAAGCCGACAGCGAAATGGCCGTAATGCCCGCGATTTCCACAAAGACGAACATGTTGAACAGGTCGCCCGTCAGGATGATTCCCAGTGCACCGGCGGTCATCATCATTTGCAGGATTTCGTAATACATCACCACGCCGCCTTTCAAGGTGCGGCGAAAACGGAAACCGTAGAGCCAAATCACAAAAGCCATAAACGACACCAGTAGGGCCAATATGGCCGAAAAAGGCGTCATCACCAGGTTGATACCGAACGGCGGCCGCCAGCCGGCAATGATTTCCGTAATGGGACCGTTATACAACACTTGCGGCACCAGCACGGCCGACACTACCACCAAATAGCCCAACACAATGCCGGGAACCACTCGCGCCGCGTCGTCATATAATTTGTTGAGCAGCGGAATAAAAAAAGCTGCGGCCAGCGGTGCTACGATATAATGAACGGGACTGATTACCATCGCAATGAGTTTAATTGTTCGATATTTGCGGTTTTATGATGACGATATAACCGGATAACCAACGAAAGAGCCAAGGCCGTTACAGCAAAGCCTATCACAATGGCCGTGAGCACCAATGCCTGCGGAACGGGATCCACCATTTTGTCCGCCGCATCCTCGTAGCCCGGCGAAAAGATAGGCGCCGTATGGTTGGTAATGTAGCCCACGCCCACAAACAGCAGGTTGACGCCTGCATCCATAATGGACAGCCCGATGACCACCTTCACCAAGTGTTTTTTGGTCAATACGGCATACAGGCCGATGAATATCAGCAAAATGGCCACGCCGTACACGGCGATTTCCATCAATTCGCGATACCGGATAAATACTTCTTGAAAACTGTTCATTTCTTACGCGGTTTGGTGTTCATCAAGGTGTCCAGGACATTGGTCAATTCGGTAGCCACTTTGATACCGATAAATATGTAAATCAACGGGATAAGTCCACCGCTGATCAAATCGTTCAGGCGGCCCGTCCAAGGAATGTTTTGCAGGAACGAACCGTAAGCCACCAGCCCGTAAAGGCCGATCAACACAAACGCCAATCCCGACAGGCTTTCCAGCCAAACCATGATTTTGTGATTGACGTTAAATCGTTTATAGGTGATAAACATGAGCAAAAATCCCGTGGCAATAATGGCGCCTCCTTGGAAGCCCCCGCCCGGCGTCAGGTGTCCGTGAACGAACACGTAAATGCCCAAGAGCAAAATCAACGGGAAAAGGATTTTGGCGCCCGTGCGCACCAAGGTGGACGATTTGAGTTTGACACGCACCGGCAGGTGGCCGCCTTCTTCCTCCTCGTCTTCCTTGCGGCGGTAGAGTATGCTTGCCAAGCCGGTGGCGGCCAGGAACAAGACGGTTACTTCGCCCAAGGTATCGAAACCACGGAAATTCACCACAATGGCCGTTACGCTGTTGGCCGTGTGCAATGTCTCCGGCGAATGTTTCAGGTAAAAGGCCGATACGGTTTCGGGATTTTCCACGTCACCCACACGGTTTTCGCCGAAAGGCGCATGGCGAAAGCTTTGCCAAAGCGCCACGCCCGTTACGGTGAGCAGAAACAATACGAATATTTTTTTAAGCATCTTCTTCCGGTTTAAAGCGGTTAATCAAGTCTTCGGAGTATTTGTCTTCGTCGCGCGTGGTGTTGCGAATGGTGATGATAAAGATAATGGTGGTTAAGGCGATGCCTATGGCCGCTTCGGTAATGGCCACGTCAGGCGCTTGCAGCAAGTAGAAAAACACCGAGAGCACCAGGCTCACCACGCCCGTTCCCAGTACGGCGTATAGCAAGTCCTTTTGCACCACCGAATACACGGCGGCGGCAATCAGGATGACGGCCATAATGACCAAAAAAACGATGAATATCATAGCGTTTGCGTGTTTTTTTCGGTTTTCGGTCTGCCCGCTTCGTCGGCCACGGCGGCATATTCGTCCGTATCCGACGTGATAATCGGTTTGACGCCCGCCTTGTAGGACGCTCGCGCCAGTGCATGCGAACTCAGCGGATTGGCCAAGGCAATGAATATGACGATAATAAACAGCTTGATAAACCACGACGGCTGGATCAAGCCCACGCCCAATATGGTGCTCATGGCGCCCAAAGTACTTGCCTTGGTGCCGGCTTGCAGGCGGTTATACAAATCCGGCATCCTGTAAATGCCCAAAGCGCCCAGAAACAGGAACACGCTTCCCAGCAGTATCAGGAACAGGCCGGCGTAGTGCAGAATGAGTAATACGGTTTCCATAACTTATATATTATAATGCCCGCTCTATGAAGCGTGCAATGACGATTATTCCGATAAATCCCAGGACCGCATACACCAGCGCCAAGTCGGTGTAAATGTAGCGGCGAAATACATAAGCCAATAGTACCAATCCCGCTATACCGATGACCGACAGTGTGTCGGACGCCACGGCACGGTCGGCGGCGGTAGGTCCTTTCACAAACCGCAACAGCCCGATGAAGGCGGCGGTTCCGATAAGCATCAAGGCGATATTGATTACGATTGCTGTCATCCGTATATTTTTAGTAAAATGCGTTCAAAAGGTTCGGCTATTTCCTTGTAAGCCGTTTCCGGATCGCCTCCCTTCACGTCGATCCAGTGGATATAAAACGTGTTGCCGATAACGTCCACGGTCAAGGTACCCGGCGTAAGCGTGATACTGTTGGCCAGCACCATTTTGGCAAAACGGTTATGCAGTTTGCTCTCGAATTTGACAATACCGGGATTAATCGGCAGTTTGGGATTAATCACGCGCCGCGCTACGTCGAAATTGGCTTTGATCAATGCCCGCAAGAAAACAAAGAAATATCCGACAAAATAAACAATACGCCCCGGATAAATTAAAATCGGATCGCAACAATCGAAATATTTCACCGTTATCCATGCAACGAAAAGCGATAATACGGCTCCAACGGTCAGTTCTGCCGGTTGAAGGCTGGTGGTAAATGCATACCATAAAAGCCACAATAATGTAAAGGTATAAAAGTAATTTTTGAATCTTATCGATTGTTTTTTCATCCGGAAATATTTGTTTCAAATGTAAAAACCGCTTCATCGAGAACTTATGCTAAAAATCATATTTTTACGCTAAAATCAACGAATGTTTAAACAAAAAATGACATCCGGCATAAATCATTTTCCAATGGATAATAATCGTTCGGTTTGTCCGTTCGGGATAAAAACCGGAAATTTGAAACCGTAACATATCAAAGCCCGATGAACCCCGCTAACGAACTCAAAAAACTCCGGGAAAAAGGATTTTTTCATTTGATTGTTTCCAATTATTCCGTGCAATTAATTGTGTTTGCCGCACATTTGCTCATTGCCAAAATCATGACCCCCTATTATGTCGGTGTGATCAAAACCATTGAAACGTATGTGAACATTGGCATTGTATTAGGCAGTGGCGGAATGATTTTTGCCATTCTGAAAATTGTCCCCGATGAACGCTATCGCCAACATATGAAAGAGGTTTTTCATTATGCACTCCGCTATATCATTCTTTTTTCTTTATTGATTTTTGTCATCGCCGAAATATGGGGATTCGCAAGATTGATTTCCATGGACGAATACTTGAATGATTGGTTTTGCCGGTATGCCCTTATCATCGTTCCTGCCGTTATATTGCAATTTTTCATTCGCTACTATCAAGCGCTGCACGAGTTCAAGCGCATTAGTTTGCTGGTTTTTTATAGCAAATTGCTTTCCATCATCATCATTTTGAGCATGACATGGTTTTTCTACCTGAAAGGATACATTTTTTCATCCGTTATCACAACGACACTCATTGTTTTGTTTCTGTCCTACGACCTGCAATTACGTCTCTCCGCTCTGATTCATCCGGGCATTCCCGACCGATTGAAACAACACCTCAAGCATTTATCCACACACGCTTTCACGGCTCAAATCGTGGATCAAATCAAATTGCAAGGCGGTTATCTCATGACCAATTATTTGATTACCGATCGGGTATTGTTCGGTCAATATTCATTTGCTTTAATTATCGTTCAAGGATTGAATATTTTCACTAGCAGTGTTCAACAATTCATCATTCCGAAATTGGCTTCCAAAGTCACCGACCCGGTTGCATACCGGAAAACACTAAGAAAGTTCGAAAATTGGTTTGGTTTTATTGCCGCCTTGGCCGTTATGATTTTGATAATTTTCCTTCCGTGGTTTCTCGGCTTGATTTTCGGATCGAAATATGATAGCGCCATGCCCTTGCTCCGGTGGTTGTTAATCGGTTGGTTTATCAATGCCTTGGCTGCCCTGAAAGGCGCCGTTTTCCTGACCCTCGGCAAGATGAAATACATCGCTTTGATTTCGGGATTAATTATATTATTCGTGTTCCCGGTTGCTTATTATTTAATTTCGCATTTCGGTGTGAAAGGTACTGCCTGGACTTTTGTTTTGCAAAGCCTGGTTTCTACGTTATTATTGCTTATTTTTACAAAATATATTTTAAACCGATATGCTCAAAGTTGAGAGTAGCACAACACACCCTCGCACTTCACCACTAAAATCCTTCGGGATTTTATTTCCTTTCTTTCTGACCTATTTAGGTGCAATATTTATCAATGTAAATCACTCCGTCAGCACGATCTTGAAACTATCGTCATTTGCATATATGTCGATATACGTAATCACATGCCGTAAAACCGATCGAAATCTGTTAATTTTACTTCTACTGTTTTTACCTTTTTGGATATACGGCATTTTTCATAGTTTTCATATCAAAGCGGGAATTGAAGACGGTATTCGTTATATGTTTTCGGTGGCCGCATTGTTCTACGGTTATTGTATCAGAAAACATTTACCCTTGGTAATTAAATTTATTGCCATATTTGTGGTGCTCAATTTCCTTGTTCAATTGGTCAATTACTATAATTGGATACGAGGTGTTGATCAGTGGTATTATTATCGCATTAACAACGTTCGCTATTATGCGCGCACCATGGGAGGTATTTTACGAGGTACGGGTTTGGTGACGGAATTTGCATTTTACGCTTTTATGAATGCCGTGTCTTTCTTTATTTTATATGCATTTTACAGAGGGAAATATCGCAAAATCGTTCTAGGAACATCCGTATTGGGATTTCTTTCCGCATTGTCATATAAAACCATGGTATCGGTTTTGGTAATAATCATGTATTTTTTTAGACGACATCTCCTAAAGGTTTTAACAGGTCTTGTATTGATTGCCATTATTCTCACTTTCTATTTTCCCGAACAAACCAAAAAATTCGTACAAGACATGGAATATCGCCTACAAGCATATATTATTGAAGGGAAAACCGCCCGGACGGAATCATACCGCGTTATGTTTGACGAAATTAAGCATTTGAACTTTTTCGGTCGCGGTATCGGTGCTTTTGGCGGTCCGGCCTCCACCAAATATCATTCTCCTTATTATCAAGAAAGCGGATTCAATTGGTATGAAATGGCCTGGGCAAATTTGTCCACAACCGACACCTATTTACCACATCCCATTGTGGAACTGGGAATCATAGGAAGCTTTTTCTATTTTTTGCTCCTCACGGCACCCATATTCAGACGAAAAGTCCCGGTTTTAATAATAATTATTTATTTTTTATTGTTTTTTGACATGCTTTTTACTTTTTCATTAAACAATTTGGAATATATGATGTATTCTCTTGTTTTGATTTATCCGATTTTGTATCAATACAATCAACTCAAATCTTCCGCCAACTCTCATGAAAACCGAATTTCCTTCTCATAAAATAATGAAATATACGCTAGGCATTCTTTTTGCATGGTATATCATATTATTTTTCGGGGAAGAGCAACAAAAATTTGTTTTTCTACAACTGGATTTTTCCAAAGCTCATCCGACACCACAAAAAGCAACAATATATATTGACAGTTTTTCATACGACCTACTACGCTTTCACTTCATTCAAAAACCTATTTCACTTAATCCTGACTTCACCTACGCATTGATCGATTCAAACCGGAAAAAACACTTTTTTCGCTTTATATATGCTTCCGACGATTCATTTGGGTATCAATTGAATGCCGTACGTTGGATTAATCAAGTTCCGGAAAAACTTGCCGACACTATGGAATTACAAGCATTCCACATTCCGGTCAAACAAAGCAACGGAAAAACTATCATCACCCTCGGCGATGAATGGATTTATTTCAATCAAGCTAAATATTTTAGACATTTCTTAGCCGAAAACACCCGTTTCCGGTTTTTGGGAAATCACTCCGATATTTTCGGCTATCCAATGGAAGGAAATTACCGTTTGACTTATCAACAATGGGACAGTTTAACCGCTCGACTCCCCCATGCCGATTACTACATTATCTTTCTCGACGAATTCTGTAAGCCGTATTTGAGCGTCAAAGATTTGACAACCTATTTTGAGCGAATGACAAGTAACCTTAACCGTCACAAACCCTTAAAAATTTTTTGGATAAATTTTCCACTCAATCCCGGAGTCAAAGACTACGAATGCCACCGGAAAATCAATCGGGCATTGGAAAAAATTCATGCTTCCAATTTAGAAATCATCCGTACTGACAAATTGTTTAGGAAAAACAAACAACAAATTTTCTTGCCTGACGGACGCTACCTCACAAAACAAGCATACAAAGAAATCGCCCGCGAAATAAAAAAACTTATGCATGATTAATCGATTCAAAAATTATCATCAACTCCTTTTTCACTGGTCACTTGCCATGAGTGGAATGGCGTTGGCATTTCCTTCGTATAGCCTGATTTCCATTTCTGTTATTATTTTAGCGGTAATTACATTATTTACTAAAAATTTTCAAGAAAAAAAACTCAGACTGAAGCAAAACTTCAAGTGGTTTTGGTGGATTAGCCTTCCGTTCTGGTTAAATTTTATCGGATTATTTTACTCCGGCAATTTTTCCTCCGGCCTTGCCGAATTGCAGCGCAAACTACCTCTATTAGTAATTCCATTAGTGCTGGCCGTGATGCCCATAACCCGGCAATCCTTCTTCTTTGTTTGGAAATATACCTCCTTGGCTGTAATAGCAGGTTCCCTTGCAGGATTAATCAAAGCCATATATCTTTATGATAAGGGAATGGGAAATTATTTTTTCTATGACAAATTCGCCCGAATCCTTGTAAGACATACCACTTATTATGCAATGCTAACATCCATTGCTATTCTATATTTCATCTACCAATGGATTGAAACGAAAAAAAAATCCTACATACTGGCCATCTTATATCTTCTCTCGATTCTTTATATTCTCAGTAGTCGTATGCCCGTTCTGGCATTGGCCATAGCAACAGGATATTTGATTTACCGGCGAAATTACCGGTTTCGTTTTCCTATAATTATCGGTTTGACCGCCGGCTTGGTGTTATTATTCGCCACTCCTTATTTTCAAAAAAGGTTTAAACCTAAAACCTGGCAAGCCACTTCCGAAAATCAAATAACTCAACGAATCAAACTCTGGAAAATCTCCGGCAAAAATATCATACAAACACACCCGTTAACAGGCCTCGGAACAGGCACCCCGCGCAATGAATTATTCGAACGCTATAAACAGGCAAAACTTTATTCCGCCTACAAAAATCACTACAATGCACACAATCAATGGATGGAATTTTTATTGAATAACGGATTGACCGGATTGATTTTATTTAGCATTGGAACGCTCATTATAATTTTACACATTTTCCGTCATCACCCAATCATCGACCAAACACTAGTCATTGTCATTTTATTTCCCATGCTCACCGAATCGATTCTGGAACGGCTCACCGGAATTGTTATTTATGCTCTGTTTATTGGTCTTATTCTATTTCAAACCGGCAAAAAAAACAAAACAAAGAAAAAACTGGCCGTTTTCGGGCCGTATCCTCCACCATTAGGCGGAATGTCGATGCATATCAAGCGCATGCAATATTTCTTGGATAAGGAAAATATTCCCTACACCATTTTTAATCACTATGCATCTTCCGGAACGAATGTAATTCCAACCCGTAAAAACCCTTTCTGGTATATTAAATTTCTTTTCCAAAATACTTATCCGGTTATTCATTTTCACCAATTTTTCTTGTGGCATTTTTTCTATTATTATGTATACTCCAAAATCAATAGTTCCCACCAAATCATTGTTACAATCCATTCGGATAGACTTCGTTTGGCACCCGCAAAACTTCAAAAAATACTTTTTTATTTCATTAAAAACACATCCCGACTTCATTTGATATCGGTTTCGAAAAAATTACATTATCTCCTAAAAGAAAACCGTATTGAAAATACTTTTATTCCGGCCTATGTGCCGCCTGTCGAAACAAAAGTAATAAAATTGCCACCTTGCAAACGCACAAGATTTCTTTTCAGTATTTGGAAAATCAATGCTTCCTTATCGGAAAATGTATATAATGTTCCCTTGATTTTTCAATTTTTGCAAAAACACCGCAAACAATTCAAAATGATCTTTATGATCGGTAGCCGCCAAAAAAGCGATTTGAAATATCTAAATAAACTCATTAAAGAATATCATCTTGAAAATGACATCAAATTGGTTTTCGATCAAGATCTCGTGAGCATGTTGCCGAATGTTAGCTTTTTAGTGAGAACCAATTTACACGACGGTTCGCCTTTATCATTACAAGAAGCGCTGGATCTAGGTATTCCGGCTATTGCCTCTGATGCCGGCACACGCCCCCCGGGAACTGTCTTGTTTAAATCAAATAATCTCACGGATCTGGAAGAAAAAATTTTCTATGTATTGAATACACCTAAAGAAATACTATTCAAAAATTACAAAAAACCCGATTTTCACATACGCTTATTAAATTTGTATAAAAAATTATTATTCGATTGATATGAAACAAGTCATACAAAACTTCAAAACCGGTGAATTATACGTCGATAACGTGCCGGTGCCCGCACTCACCGAAGGATTCGTGCTGGTGGAAAACCGTTTTTCACTCATTAGCGCCGGCACCGAACGAGGCACCGTAAAAGTGGGCAAAGCATCACTGTTGGGAAAAGCCAAGCAACGCCCCGATTTGGTAGCTCAAGTATTACAAAACCTTAAAAAAGAAGGACTGAAAGCCACCCTCAACAAGGTCATGACCAAACTGAATTCGCCCAAAGCTTTGGGATACAGCACCGCCGGCGTCGTGTTGGCATCCATGGACACCGGCGGAAAATTCAAACCCGGCGACCGCGTAGCCTGTGCCGGTCAGGATTACGCCTCCCATGCCGAAATTGTCAGTGTTCCGCAAAATTTGGTCGTCAAAATACCCGGTCCCGTCGATTTCGACGAAGCCGCCTTCACAACCCTAGGCGCCATTGCCATGCAAGGCATTCGACAAGCCAACCCTACATTGGGCGAAAATGTAGCCGTCATCGGACTGGGACTACTGGGCCAACTCACCGTGCAATTGCTCAAAGCCAACGGTATGCGCGTTTTCGGTATCGATCTTTCGAAGCGAAACGTCGAACTCGCCATACAATCCGGTGCCGATGCCGCACGCCTGCGTAATGATTCCAATTTGGAAAAATTAGCCGAAAACTTCACCTCCGGACACGGCTTCGACAAAATCATCATCACCGCCGCCACACCCACTAACGATCCCATCGTCTTAGCCACCCAATTGGCTCGAAAAAAAGGTGTTATCGTGCTCGTAGGCGCCGTAAAAACGGACATCCCGCGCGATCCCCATTTCTACCGTAAAGAACTTGAACTGAAAATGTCCACTTCATACGGACCGGGACGCTACGACGTGCAATACGAAGAAAACGGAATCGATTATCCCTATGCCTACGTTCGCTGGACCGAACAACGCAACATGGAAGCCTTTCTCAATCTCTTGGCACAAAAAAAAATCAATGTAAAACCGCTCATATCACATATTTTCGACATCGACCGAGCCGTGGAAGCCTACGACTTGGTTTTGGGCAAAAAACAAGAACCCTACTTGGGAATTCTGCTCAAATACGAAAAAAACGAAAATAAACATCAAAGTTTATTCCACATTAAAGAAACAAAACCCGAAGGAAAAATCATTACCGGATTTATCGGCGCCGGAAGTTTTGCACAAAATTACCTCATCCCGAATGTTAAAAAATACGGTTCCTCGCTCGATACCGTTGTAACATCCAAAGGAATTACCGCCAAAAATGCCGGCGAAAAATTCGGTTTTGCGAAAGTTTCTTCCAATCCGCAAGATATATTCGGAAATAATTCGATTAATACGGTTTTCATCGCCACTCCGCATAATACGCATGCAAGCTACAGCATGGAAGCCTTAAAAGCGGGCAAACATGTTTTTGTGGAAAAACCGCTTGCCATGAACCCGGAAGAATTGGAAGAATTACGGCAAGTTTATCAACAAACCAATCGATTGCTCACGGTAGGTTTCAACCGGCGTTTTGCGCCCGTTGCAGTAAAACTGAAGGAAATATTCCGAGACACCGGTGAACCCAAAGTTATCAATATCCGCATCAATGCCGGTTTTATTCCCAAAGAACATTGGACGCAAAACCCGCACATAGGTGGCGGACGAATCATTGGCGAAGTTTGCCATTTCATCGATTTAATGCAATTTTTCACCGAAGCAAGACCTGTAAGCGTTTATGCGGCAAGCATCAATACAAATAATGAAAAATTGACACCGGAAGACAACCTAACGGTCACCCTCCGATTCGACGACGGATCTTTGGGAAATTTGGTCTATACCGCCAATGGCGATAAAGCTTTACCCAAAGAACATATTGAAATTTTCTCGGGCAATATGACCGGTCAAATCCATGATTTCAAATCGGGAAGCTTATATCGAAATAACAAACATACCAAACTGAAATGGGCAGGAAAAGGCCATGCACAGGAAGTGAAAGCTTTTCTGGAAGCCGTAGAACACGGAAAAGCATCCCCCATTGATTTCGAATCGCTTTATCTGACCACTTTAACCACTTTTAAAATTCTTGACAGCCTGAAAACCGGTTTGCCACAGGAAATATGAAAGAAAAAATTCAAACAAGCCTTGATCGTTTGCGCCGTTATATTGAAAAAGAACATTACCGGGGTTGGGATCCTTTCGACGGCTTGAATTCAAAATTTTTTCAAAACCTTCCGCTACTGAAAAACAATAAGTGGGCGCGATTAGCTTGGTTGCAATTCTTTAAGCGAAGTCCCGTCAATTTACGTCCCTTAACCGGCGTACCGAAAGTGTATAATGCCAAAGGCTTGGCACTTATTATATCGGGGTATTATTTCATATATCCATTCAATAAAAACGAAGAAATTCCCGAAAGAATTCACCGGTTGGCCGGCCGGTTGCTCGCAATGCAATCCCCGGGTTATTCGGGCGCTTGCTGGGGCTACCCCTTCGATTGGCAAGCACGTGCTTTTTTCCAACCCGCGGGAACCCCCACCGTAGTGGCCACTTCATTCGTAGCGCATGCACTTATGCGTGCTTTTGAAATTACACAAGAAAAAAAATTCCTCGAAGCCGCCATCGACACACAACATTTTATTCTTAAGGATTTAAATAAAACCTACGACCCGGAAGGTGATTATACCCTATCCTATTCGCCGCTCGATAAAACCCAGGTTTTCAACGCCGGATTGCTGGGTGCCAAAACCTTAAGCTTAATATACCGCTATACCGGAGAACCCAACCTGATTGACGAAGCACGAAAAATCATTCGCTTTTCCGTTAAATACCAAAAACCCAACGGCGCTTGGCCCTACGGAACGTTATCTTATCATCAATGGGTGGATAGTTTTCACACCGGGTTCAATTTGGAAGCCATCGATATCTATCGCAAAATCTCCGGAGACAACGGCTTCAACCCGGCCTTTGAAGCCGGTATGCAATATTACCTGAAAAATTTTTTTTCGCCGGAAGGCATCCCGAAATACTACGACCGTTCAGTGTTTCCGGTGGATATGCATGCTCCTTCACAATTATTTGTCACACTCGATGAAACCGGACTGATGCATCGCCATTTGAATTTAGCGAAAACCGTTGCCGATTGGGTTATCGAATACATGCAATCGCCGCACGGCTATTTTTACTACCAAAAGAAAAAATTTTATACCAATAAAATCCCCTATATGCGCTGGACCCAAGCATGGACTTTTTATGGTTTTAGCCGCTTACTAAAAAATCTATGATTATGTCCGAAAAATCCATAGCAACCGTAGAATTTCTCCGCACCAAAATTCATAACCTGACCATGGCGGAAACGCTAGCCCTCATCGACCGGCATATAAAAGAACGAAAACCTTTACACCATGTGGTGGTAAATGCCGCCAAAATCGTTGCCATGCATTCGAATGAAAAATTGCGTCAAGCCGTCAACAGCGCCGATTTAATCAACGCCGACGGTCAAGCGGTGGTGTGGGCTTCCAAAATCTTGGGAAATCCTCTAAAAGAACGTGTGGCCGGTATAGACCTGATGCAAAATCTCGTAAAACGCGCAAAGGAAAAAGGCTATAAAATTTTCTTCCTCGGCGCACGAGAAGAAGTGGTCAAAAAAGTAGTCGATATTTATGCCGAACAATATGGAAAAAAAATCATTGCCGGCTATCGAAACGGTTACTTTAACGAAGACGAAGAAGAAAAAATCGCACGACAAATTGCCGACAGCAACGCCGACATTTTGTTTGTAGCCATCAGTTCGCCGAAGAAAGAAATTTTTCTTGAAAAACACAAAAAAACCTTAAAAAAGATCCCTTTCATTATGGGTGTCGGAGGAAGCTTTGATGTGGTGTCCGGCAAAATAAAGCGAGCGCCGCAATGGATGCAAAAAGCCGGTCTCGAATGGTTTTATCGCTTGCTTCAAGAACCCCGCCGCATGTGGAAACGTTATCTTGTAGGGAACACGAAATTTATTGCATTGGTTTTGAAGGAGAAATTATCAAAAATCCTCGGCAAATAATTTCTTCGGTAATATCCCGAAAAGTGTGTATAGAAATTTACCGGCACGGTTTTATATGTGATATAATATTACGGCATTGACTGTGAAGTGTTTTATGCTTGTATTAGCGTTATGAAAAAAAACAAAGAATTTTGGGTGGATTCGGGGTATTTGGATGTTTTGGGAAGTAATCAACCGGCGGCCAAAGTGGTGTTAGACGATGCATTAGGTGCGGGGCAGGAGTTCTTGCCTTCTTTCTTTCCGCTGCCATTACAGTCATAACAAGCGGCGCTGCATTAATTCCACTCACAGCATCAGGTTTTATACGGTCCGTAGGTATATCGGCTGCATCAAGTTCTATTGTTGGTGCTTTATGGGATGCCTTTGGATCATAACTAAATTTTACCCAAAATGAAAGGTAAAAACGTGCGGTATTTCCTGAAATTTCATTTCTTCTCAACCTTGATAGAATCAATCGTGTAACAAATTATCAACAAAGGCAGTATCGTTATTTTTTAACGAATACTTATAAACAGGTAAAATCATCCTACTTGGCACTGAGAAATTCAAACGGCTTGAGATCAATTTCCAAATTCGGAATAAAACGCCCGAATTCATACGTTGCATTTTCAATTTCCACTCGATTGTTTTTCACAAACAAACGCTTTTGGTTCAACCAATAAAAAATTTGAAAAAACATAGGAACCATATCATTCATATAATAATCGTAATTTTTAAAAGGTCTCAAAGATTGCAACGATTTCATGATATAGGGGCCTTCATCCACGTTTTCGGTAATAAAATGGGCTGTATTTCCGGTTACCAAATCATTTTGTTTCAGGGCTTTATCAATGGCTTTAAGTCCCTTATAACTAGGGAGCAAAGAAGGATGAAAGTTAATAATTTTGTAATGATATTTATTTAATATCTCTCCTCTTAGAATTCTACCGGCAAAAAGAAAAAGATAATCTATTTCATAATCCGTCAGAAATTTCAAAAGGTTATTTGAAAAATTTTTCCTTTCGATCAGTTCATAATAGGGAACGAAGAATGTATTGCAAATTTCCTTTAATTCGGGATTGTGATTGTCGGAAACCACCAAATTTATTGCATTTAACGCCTCCGGAAAACAATTCGGATTATCTTCCCACACGCTAAAAATTTTTTTTAAACGCAAGGCGTTACCCGAAACATAAAAAGCTATTTTCATATCGATTTATATTTTCCGAATGACTTCATATACATTTTGGCATTATGTCCGGTATTGAGAATCAAATCGATGATGGAAACTTCGTGAACGAACGGCGGATATAATTGAGGATATTCGGGATAACCGTTGTAATCCATCCATTCGACTTTAATACCATGTTCGTTAAACAATTGCTCGTCCAAATACACTTTGGCCGACGGTCCGGATAAATATATACCGGCATCTAATTTTTTGCACAGTTGTAATAATCTTTCGGATTTGGAGCCGGTTATTTCGAATGTCGACGAAAAAACAATAGGTGTTTTAATATTTAAAATTTTATTGATTTTTTCAATAAAAATTTTATTGATTTCACTAAGTTTACCGGGCAAATATTCATCCATATACAAATGCTCGAAAAAATCCTTATATGTATTGAAAAATTTCGCCTTTGCATAATTCAATTTTATGGCTTTCCAGTGTTTTTCTCTCCATTTCATTCCGTCGATGTATATTTCGTTGATGCGGGCCTTAGAATAAGTTCCTTTGGCTTTGACGGGAACGGTAAGCCAGCTCAAGCCTTGCGGTGTTTTGATTTTATTTCTGTTTCGCCAGTCCCTTCTGGTATATTGCACATCGTCATACAATACAAAGATGTCAACGGAATTAATGATATCGAAATATCCTTTCCACGGAATATAATTCGGTTGTATTACGGCAACTTTCTTTTTTGAATTTAAGGATGTCATCCGAATCTTTTTATTTTTTCAATGATATAATTTATTTCGTTTTTTGATAGATACAAATGCAAAGGCAACCTTACCAATCGATTGGTATATTTTATCGTATTGGGAAATGGTTCTCTTAGGTTTGCATAGGCTTGGCCAAACGGACTTCGGTGCAATGCCAAATAATGAAATACCGCATGAATTCCGTTTTCTTTTAAGTAAGCGATAAATTGATCCCTATGGATGTGTTCGGGGAGTATCATATAAAAAATATGCGCATTGTGCGTAGCATACTCCGGAATGCGAGGTAAAATGACCCCGTTTTCATCCGCCCAATCTTTCAATCCCTCATAATATCGGTTCCAGATATTCATTCTTTTCCGATGGATATTATCCACTTCTTCCAATTGCGCCCACAAAAATGCGGCATTCATTTCATCGGGGAGGAATGACGACCCCAAATCCACCCATTCATATTTATTAACTTCGCCTTTAAAAAACTTGCTACGGTTAGTGCCTTTTTCCCAAACGATCTCCGCCCTTTCAACCCAATCACGGTTATTAATAATCAATAAACCGCCTTCGCCGCAGTGGATATTTTTGGTTTCGTGAAAGGAAAAAATTCCCAAGTCTCCTATACTTCCCAGCGGCTTATCTTTATAAAACGAATGGATGGCTTGCGCCGCATCTTCCACTACAGGTAAATTGTTTTTTCTTGCCAACCCCATAACCGTGTCCATATCCACCGCCATACCGGCATAATGAACCACAACGATTGCTTTGGTTTTTTCTGTAATCAAAGGTTCGATCGCCTGCACATCCATGTTGGGATGGTCCGGCATCGAATCTACGAATTTCGGAACGGCTCCTTGCCTGACAAATGCCAAAGCGGTGGACACGAAAGTATAAGAAGGCAGTATGATTTCATCACCGGGTTTTATATCCAACAACAACGCCGCCATTTCAAGCGCATCGGTGCCGGACGTGGTAAGCAAAACGTTTTTCAACCCCCATTTTCGCTTAAAAAAATCATGAACTTTCTTGGAGTAGAAACCATTGCCCGCCACATATTTTCTTTCGAAAACGTCTTGAATATAACGAATTTCTTTTCCCGTGTAGTAAGGTATATTGAATGCTATTTTGGGCGTTAAATCTTTCATAAAACCAGTGGAATTATTTTTTATTTTTCTTCTTCATTGCCAATTTGAATAATCCTTCATTAAAAATCCGCAAAAATTCCTTCATTCGCTCTTCACCGTATAATTTTTTGATGGTGTCCGAGTTATGAAGTTTTTCTTCCTCGGTCAATGCTTGCAACGACTTGTCCGATATATCATCCGTGGAATACAGAATCAAACCTTTGTCTTGGTAAAATTCGTATAAGGGATTGGACGGATTCAAGAATATTTTGGAACCGTTATGGAATAAAAACACGAGATTAGACACGGCTTGTTGTCTTTTATGGTTGAATATAGCTATTTCGCATTGCCGAAGCAATGTAAAATATTCCGATTTGGACACATACGTTCGTAAAATTCTCGCCTTTTTACCGAAGCGCTTTTTGGCTTGTTCAAAAATAAATTCGGAATAAGGACTTTCGGGCGAATAATTCAAGGGCAACAAAAGTTTCTTGTCTTTCAAATCCAAGCCTTTCAATTTTTCCAGTATATCGAGATGATTATTGGTCATCGCATCCGAATTTCCGATCAAAATATACTTTTCAGCGTTCTTGGGGGAGGAATCCTTCAAATAATCCTTTATATCCCCTGTTTGAATGTATGTAAAAGGCAAATATGAATAATGGTCGTAAAAAACGTCAATAAACTTAACTTCGTTATCGAAAAAACCCGAAATAATATCCATTTGTTTGATGGCACGAGCCAGAATCAAATCGCGTAATGCCGTTCGAGATAATGAAATCAGATGCCCGGATATCCACGGGAATCGCTCCAACGGAATTTTCGAAAGCATCTTAAATATGGATTTTCGACCTGCTACTAAATTATACATTCGCTTTCCGGGCAAATTTTTTGCATTGTAGATTTTATAAGTCAGAGTATCGAATATTTTATTTTTAATGTAGGGCAAAGTATATAAGTCGTAACCGAATATTACCCAAGCCAACAGGTAGTTTTGAAGAACCTTTTTGTTACGAAGAATAAACGAACGTTTATATTTGCTCAAACCGTGAAAAACCAACGCATCGATACCCCGTTGACCAAGCAATTCCAAAATTTGTTGCGTATCATTCTTTTTTACGTATATGATGTCGTGTCCATTGACCTTTTTCTTTTCTTGCGAATAGAGAACCAAAAAAATATGCTCGATTTGACCGTCTTGGTAGAGCGTAAGAAAATTTATAGCCGGTTCGATAAAGGGATTATTGTCAAATATATGAAGAACTTTTATTTTATGAACCATGTCGGATGTTTCGGTCATTTGCCGTTATCTTTGTCTGCCTAGGAAAGATTTTTCAAATCCTCTTCAATTAAATCCATCACCTGTCTGATTACATTTTTTAATTCGAAGGTTGTTTGTGCCCGGAAAAAGGCCTGCTCGCCCATCTTTATGGCTTTTTGGGGATGCCGGCACAAATCTTCCATATAACCGGACAAGCTTTTTACATCTCCGGGCGGAAAAAGATAGCCGTCCACCTTATGGCGAATAATTTCGGACGGCCCACCCGCGTCGCCGCCAATAACCGGCGTTCCCGTCGAAAAGGCTTCGATAATAACAAAGCCGAAGGCTTCGTAATAACTCGGTGTCACCACAAATAGCGATTCGGAAAAATGTTTCAATACCTCCTCGTGCGAAACACTTCCGAGGAAGTAAACCCGGTTGGCTATGCCGAGTTCTCCGGCCAATTTTTTCAAATATTTCATCTGTTCGCCATCGCCCAAAATATACAACTTTTTGCGCGGACAAGTTTCAGCCACCCGGGCAAAGGCCTTGAGCAAAACATCCACTCCCTTGGAGGGATGTAATCGTCCGGCATAGGTGATTTTGTTCGTATCAATATTACGTTGCGGCGGACGTGCCGGTAGGGATATGGCATTATAGATCACTTGCAATTTCCGGGGGTTCAGTCCGTAATTTTTTAAGGCATCCTTTTGAGTGGCTTTCGAATTAACGATAAGGCGGGTTGTCATGCGATAAACAAGGGCTTTTCGCCATTTGTGGATTTTTTTTTGCTTAAATTGCTTACTCAATGAACGAATCCAAGCCCATCGACGGGAAACTCCCGTCAGAAACGAAACAAGTGTAACCAAATTAATAGACCCGAATATCGAAATGCTTATAACGGGCTTGTATTGCTTGATAACCCGGTAGAGGAATAAAGCATCCCGGAGGCGAGTGGGCCTGGGTGACGGCCAAGTAAGGATAACCGGATTGGATGTCGTATCGACCAATGCATGTTTTTGTCCGTCCGTAATAATCACCACACGATAACCTCGTCGAACGGCTTCGGCGGCCAGTTCCGTAAAATAGGATGAAACAGCCCCGTTTTTTATGGTAAATGCCAGTAGGATTGTTTTCATTTTATCGCAATTCCGGGATAACACAACATATATTTCAACCGCGCATTATATGTTGCAAGATAGCAAAAATTCCCCGTATCGAAGGACAAACGGCATCAATCAAATGAATCGGACTTTAGGTGTTTACAATTGAGTTAAAGGTTCGAATGTTTTGCTCGATGATCCTGCCGGGATTGAATTTTTCCAGCATCGTTTTTCGTGCGTTTTGCCCCATAAGGCGGGCTTCTTCGGGATGATTTAGCATCCAAACGATTTTTTCCGCAATATCATCGGGATTGCGCGGATCGGCAAGGAGACCGGTTTTTCCGGGTTCAACCAATTCGTATCCGGGTCCTATATCACCACCTATAAACGGTTTCCCCAATCCCAAGGCCTCAATCCACGACAGCGGCATGGCCTCCATATGCGAAGGGTATACACATATATCCGCCTGGGCGATTTCCTCCAAAACCTTCTCATGCGGCATCACTCCCCGAAAAACAATATTTTTCTCCACCGACTTATCTATTATCGACCTTATGTGTTCCTTATATGAACGTCCGCCGGGAAAATACCAATCGCGACCAATCACATGCAATTCGACTTGCGGAAATTGACGGACGACTTCGGGCATGGCTTGCACCAATTGTTTGATACCTTTTTTCTCGCATAAAGTTCCGACGAACAACAAGCGTCCCGGCAGCACTTCCCGCTCATCCGGATCGGGAAAATCCTCAAAATTTATCGTATTGTATATAACCCGATAGGGAAACTTCATCCCCAAGTATTTTTGGGTCCGTCGACCTACATAATCGCTTACCGCGATATAAGCATCGGCATTGCGAAACGAACGTTTTTCTTGAAACGAACGCCACCGGGCGGGTTTTCGATGCAATTCATAAGCAAAAAAATGATGTCCGCCGTGTAACCTGATGACCTTTTTGAAGGGAGTCTTACGGGGGTAAAATGCAAATGTCAGTTCCGAACCTTCTACGATGTCGATAGGATGGCGCCGGTGAATTTCATCCAATTTGTGAAGAATTCGACGAGTGTGATCGAGAAATTTTCCCGCTTTCCATCGCGATATACCCAAGCGAAATACATTTATTTCACCATCTTGCTCATGCACATCCCGGAATGTATGATTGAGCCCAATAACCGTTACGTGTATGCCCCTTCTAACCAATTGATGTGCCGTATGTTTGACAAAAGTTCCAACGCCCCCGTGACTTCTTCCTTCTCCCGGATACTCGTTTGTATGAAAAACAATGTGCATAACCTACCGTGACAAAATTTTTTCCATCAATGCAATAATACGAAAAGACGCTTGATTTTGCGGCGGCAAATTGATTTTATCAAACCAGTGTCGAGTTTCGGTTAAGTCGTAATCGCCGTTTAAAATTCGATCGAATAATTCGGGCCATTCTCCCGGATTATTCATCCACAGCACGGATTCGCCGGATGGCATGGAACGGAAATGTATCAAACCGTAAATTTTTTCGACGGACCACTTGTCCGTATCAATTCCGGTCGGATTGTAATTAAGATAAACGGTCGGTTTGTTATGCGCAACAAAATCAAATACCATGGAAGAGCCGACGTTGATAACCGCCTCGGTATGTTCGCCCAGATTATGAAGCATTTGCATATCCTCGCGCGTAGGAAAATACGATGCCCAACCTTTCGTTAAATTCTCCCAAAGCGGCTGAACAAGCCTGACGACATCGGAAAACCCGGCAATTACCTCATCATACCTGCCCGAAAAATCCACGGGAACGGGACGTAGCAAGATTCCCAGTTGTTGCGTATGATTGGCATTGTATTTTCTGACGGCTGTGGCCAAATCTTTCAAAAAGACCGGATCGTAAGGGGAAGTTCGTTTGTCGTCTCCCGAAAAAAGTAGCCATCTGACGGAGGGATCCGCGTCGATTTGTTTAAAAAAACTTTCGCGAGATAAAAATAATCGCTTGTCAAAGTGCATTTCAAATTGCGGTGTTCCGGTAACCCGAATGCGCGACTTATCGATTTCGGGATAATAACGCAGCATTTCGTCTTTCATATATGCGCTCCAAACGGCATAGTATTCCGTTTTAATATTCAGCGTTCCCTTGGGTAAATTGTCCCAAGAAAATATAAATCCCAAGGTAGGTATTCCCAAATCCTTGGCGGCTAAAACGGGGGCTAATCCGGCTAGGGGGCGTTGATGTGTGCTCAATACCAAATCGGGACGTTGCTCCGCCAATTGTTGCTTAACCGCTCGATAATAACTCCCCGAACGTGCGATTTTCTCCAACTGAGTTTGCAAAAAACGAATACCTCCGGGCGAAACGAACAAATACTTTCCGCTCTTGATGAAAAAATTTTTGAATCTCTGTTTCCACGATTTTCCGGCAGGAAGTTTAACCCCCCAACGATAGGCCGGGGCTTTATATTTACGGCTGTAATATTCCACCTCGGCATGTTGACGTAGCGTTTTGATGAAATCCAAAAACAATTCCGCTTCAAAAGGCGGCATTTTCAATTCGGGCAACCCCAAACGCTTATTTATGGGAAATGAAGTTGCATTCCAATAAACGACGTCAAATTTTTTTTGGGCTTTAGTATAGAAACCGGACAAAGCATAATTACGCAATCCCACCCCGTCGGGGATAATAATGAAAATTTTTTTCATAAGACAAAGATACGAGGAAATGATAAAATAACTTCGGCATATAATTACTTCCCTTTATTTTTCAATAACAAATCTTTTGTTTTTTGTCGAATGAAAATATAGCCTTCCAAATTCCACTTTGCACTCAAAATCAGATAGGGCAATACACCACCGAAAAAGATAAGCACGAGTTTAATAAGCACATTTTCTATCCGGAATTTTTCCATTGTAAAATACAACATAAAGGTGAAAAGTAAGGTTATCGAGAATTCCTTGCTTATACTCTTATATACATCAAATGGGTTTTGGGCTATACTCTTTGCCAAGAAATACGAACCGAAAATCAATTCCAGTAGCATACCCAATGAATAACCGGTGATAGCACCCGGTATTTTAAAAAAATATAATCCGGCCACTATCAAAACAATCATTATACCCTTGAGTATGGAGTTGAGCACAAACAAAAGTTTTGTTTTACCGATGGACTGTAAAATAGTCCCGCTGTATGTCAACGTTTGTATTGCACCGACAAAAGCAAAAGCCTTAAAAATCGGAATGGATGCACGCCATTTATCTCCGAAAACGGTCAAAATGATCTCGTCGGCCATCAAGAACATTATAGCCATCAGGGGAAATGAAATATATGCCGTCACACTCAAAAGTTTCAGATATTTTTTCCATATCGTTTCATTTCGATTGTTTATCAGAGCAAAAGACGGAAACACAACTCTCGAAACCGAAGTTGAAATCTTCCCCAAAGGTAATTTCATTAAAGAAAACGCCTTATTATAATAAGCCAGTTGGGTTGGACCATAAAATTTACCGATTAATATACTGTCTATACTATTTGTTAAGTGGTAAAAGATTCTTAAAGCTATTAATGGAATTCCATAATTAAAATGCGGTTTCAATATTTTAAAATTTAAATAAAAAGACGGACGCCATTCAACCATTCTGAAACTGATATAAGTGATATATAATGTAGAAACAAAATTCTGGGCAATCAAAGCCCAAACCCCGAAATCCTTAAATGCCAACAAAATCCCGATCGCACCACTTATTAGCTTGTTGGAAATATTTCGCAGAAAAAAAGTTCTGAAATCAAGCGCCTTCCTTATCAATGCATCCGGAATACTCGACAATGAACCTAAAAAAAATATGAGTGCCAACCCATAAGTTATTTCGGTCAGTCTGGGATTATCATAAAAACGGGCTATATAGGGCGCCCCGAGAAAAATTATTAAAGATAGACCGGCCGTAATGAAAACACTTATCCAAAAAATACTATCGATTTCCTGTTTTGTAGGATTTTTTTTATGTATCAACGAGCTGTTCAATCCGAAATTCTTAAAAACCGAAAGAAATCCGATAAAAACACCCACCATTGCCAGCAATCCGAATTCCGAAGGTGCAATAAGCCTGGCCAATACGGCCGAAACAATTAATGTGACAAAAAATCCCGATATATTATCCAAAAATGACCATATTACGGCTCCCGAAAAACTCGTTTGTGATGACTTCATATCTTTATCGCAAACCTAAATGACTGAGCATCTTATCAAATCGCTCCAAAAAAGATTCCGGCGATACATAATTTTGTAACCTTTCGACATCAGGCAGATTCAATTTCCCGCTCTTCCATGCAAGCCAAGCTTTCTTTAAAGCATCATATATTCCGTCCACATCATTCGGTTCGGCCATATAAGGATAATTAACGCCTAAAATCCTTCTTACTTCCGAAACTTCCGGGGTCAATGCCAATACCGGCTTTTCCCGATAAAAAATATCCGCCAATTTTCCCGGCATAAATGGACTGAAGTCTCCCGCCGCTTCAATAACCAATGCCAATTCCACCTCTTGCAATAATTCCAATGTCCTTTTATAACTCAATCTCTTGTCAATGAAATGTACATTTTTAATATTATTATTTTGTATTATTTTATAATTTTCTTTATTTACTTTTCCTATAAATGTGAGAGAAGAAGAGACCAAAAATTCTTTATCTTCTTTTTGTAAGCGCCGAAATGCTTCCAACAAATAATCCGCCTTTCTTTGCTCCAGTAACGTTCCAGCATGTAATATTTTAAATGGCGACAAGGGGAGGCGCACCTCATGGTCATGTTCCGATTCGGGTAACTTTATCAATCGTGTACCTATGTGAGGAAAAACAAACGATTTTTCTTTTATTGTAGGCAAATAAGTAATCATCATATCTCTTAATAAATACGAAGGAAAAGAAATACAGTCCGCTCTTTTTACAATGCGTTTGGTAACTTGTTCCTGTTTCATATAAATCCAATTTCGCTTTTTCCTGTACGGAAGTGGATACCATGATACCGGATAAGGATCATGAAAATTCATTATGACCGGAATATCGGACTTAATTTCCAATAACGACCAATGCGGCAAAAAAGATATCCCCGACCCTAATGCTACTATCAAATCATAATTATTTTTTTTTAAAAGAAATCGTATCGCCTCCTTCCATATTCTAACCTTATGTCTAAATTCCATGCTATTTCCGTATAATATAGAAGGAAGCCCTCTTATCTTTGGAATTTTTTCAAAAAAAAATTGTTTTCTCGACGTATATTCCATAGGAAATAATGTCACACGCTCAAGCCACGTAACCGGGTACTTAAAATCATTGACATATAATACGGAAACATTATAACGTTTTGCCAATACTGAAATAAAAGTCGAACTGACAATACCCGATGATGTCTCATTAATACGAAGCGACTCTGCTAATATCAAAATATTTTTCATATATTCGTTCCGAAACGCCGTCCGAATACCTCATTGAATCGGACTGCATTTGTTCCAACCACAAATATAAGTTACTTTTGACAAAAAAAACATGTATATCATCGCCGAAATAGCCCAAGCTCATGACGGAAGTCTGGGCATAGCGCATTCGTATATCGACGCATTGGCCGAAACGGGCGTAGATGCCGTCAAGTTTCAAACGCACATCGCCGAAGCCGAAAGTTCGCCCTTCGAGCCGTTCCGCATTAATTTTTCGTTCGAAGATCCCACTCGCTTCGATTATTGGAAACGTATGGAATTTACGCCCGGTCAATGGGCGGGTCTTAAACGCCACGCAGAAGAAAAAGGCTTGGAATTTATCAGCACGCCTTTTAGTAATGCGGCTGTGGATTTGTTGGAACGGCTGGGCGTCAAGCGCTATAAGGTGGGTTCGGGAGATACGTCTAATTTTCTATTGCTGGAAAAAATAGCCCGTACGGGCAAGCCGATGATTATTTCATCGGGCATGAGCACTTGGGACGAATTGGACCGTACGGTGGACTTCCTCCGCCGGCGAAACACGGATTTTTCCATTCTTCAAACTACCACGGCCTATCCCACGCAACCGGAAAATTACGGCCTGAACGTGATTCCCGAACTTAAAGCCCGCTACGGCGTACCGGTGGGCTATTCGGACCATTCGGCGCGGATGGAAACGGGCATTGCGGCGGTAACGTTAGGGGCAGAAATCCTGGAATTTCATGTGGTCTTCGACCGGCGCATGTTCGGGCCGGACAGCAAGGCGTCATTGACCATCGATGAAACCAAACAATTGGTGGAAGCCGTAAGAAATTTGGAAAAAACATTTACCCATCCCGTGGATAAATCCCGCTTGATGGTGCCGGAAGAAGTCAAACGCATGTTTGAAAAATCCTTGGCGGTCAACAAAAATTTACCGGCGGGCCATATTTTACAATTCAAAGACTTGGAAGCCAAAAAACCTTCGGGCTACGGCATCCCGGCCAATCGTTTTACCGACGTGGTCGGCAAAAAACTCAAAACGTCCAAACAAAAATGGGATTTCTTGAGGGAGGAGGATTTGGAATAATTATTTTGATTTTTCCGCTTTCCAAAGTTTAATTTTAACTTTCGCTATTTCCAAATCCATGGGTTCATCAATATTACATAACCATTTGGCTTCCATTATATATGGCGTTTTATTTTCCGGCATTAAGGTTTTTTCTTTTAATAATATATTCTTCCGTATTGCATAAAAACATCCATTCCGATAATATGCAGGGGGAATTTCTTGACGACGTAATGTTTCGAATTCTTTGAGAAAAGACTCCAATTTATCATTATTGATTTTATACATTCTGGCCGGATGCATTTCATTTAAAGGAACAACACTGATTACCGAATTTATATCGGGATTTCCGAACATATCGATTATTTTATCTAAATCTTTTCCTGTTCTAATGGGCGACGTGGGTTGAAGAAGAATAATAATATCATATTTTTTTTTCCATTTATTTTCCCATTCATTTAAAGTGAATAAAACGGTATCTACCACATTTGATTGATCTTCGGCCAGTTTTTTCGGTCTTTTGGATACGTTTAAACCGATTTCTTTTCCGTGGTTCAAAATTTTTTCATCATCACTACTTAATACGGCATCCAAATAAGGGTTACGGGCTTCCTTTACACATTGAGCGGCGTATTCTATAAGTGTTTTTCCGTAAATCTTCACCAAATTTTTCCCGGGAATTCCTTTGGAACCTCCTCTCGCAGGTATAATTACCAAAACATTACTATTCATAAACTTCCTTAATTAATTTTTTTGCTATAAACATTTCTGTTTTTTCAAAAGACTCATAAGTATTTCCTCCTATGTGGGGCGTTAAAATTAAATTATGGTGCCGGCGAGCATATTCAATCAAAGGATGATTTCGTTTAAAAGAAAACTCATTCGACATTACGTCCAATGCCGCGCCGGCTATTTTCCGATTCATAAGGGCATCTAAAAGAGCCTTTTCATCAATCAATTCACCTCTTGATGTATTGATAAAAAATGACGATGGTTTCATTTTTGAAAAATAGTTCGCTGAAAAAAAACCGATATTTTCTTTTTCATAACTGATATGAAGACTTACAATATCGCTTTGTTCCAATAAAAAATCCATGCCGGGTGCTTGGGTGAAAAGTGGAATTTTAATTTTTTTATCGCGATCATAATAAATAATCGAAGCTCCCATAGCATTAAAATATTCCGCCACAATTTGACCCAATCTTCCCATCCCTACTATTCCAACGGTTTTCTTATAAATCTCCGCCCCACGAAATAAATCTCTGTCCCATTTTCCCTGCAATACGCTTTGAAAGGCAAACGGGATTTTTCTTAATAAAGATAAGGCAAGACCTATAGTATGCTCGGCTGTTGCTCTCACTTCTTTTAAAAAATCAAACTCACCTTTCAAACTGATGATGCTTATGCCTTTTTTTTCTGCCGCCTCCGTATCGATATGAGTTAATCCGGTTACCGGTGTTACAATATACTTAGTCTTGACAGATCCTTTTAAATCGCCTTCCTTTATTTGATGTCCCAATCGAAACCACACAATATCGTACTCCTCTAATGCTTTTTTGACTGAAAGGTCATTATTCAAATTCACATGAAAATAATTATTCAAAAGCCGGATGACTTCGGGACTAAAATTATCCGTTTCCAAAATGGCAAGTTTTTTCATATTAATATCGCAACCTTTTATGATAACGAAGCGGAATGGTAGCCAACAAGCCGGCAATGCGTTCGCCCGCGTATCCGTCGCCGTAAATATGCACGGACGGATAAGGACTGTGATTCCATTGCTTACGAATGGCTTGAAGGATTTGCTCCCGGTCATAATCCACGTCCGTAACGTTCGGTCCGCGTTCGCGCCCCGCCTGACGGTCGCCGATATTGACCACCGGCACGCCCAAGAACGAGCTTTCACGTATGCCTACACTCGAATTACCTGCCAATACTTTACTATTTGCAATGAGTTTGAGAAAATCCTGGGGTTCCATGTTCTTGAAAAAACGGATATTTGGCGGATCGTATTTTTCGCGAAATGCCCTGATGCCGCCCGAAGTACCGTCGCTCCCCGCATCGGGATTGGGCCAAAACCAAAAGGTGGGCAAACCTGACTCATATACGGCATGTAAAGTTTCGGTAATATGCAGCCGTGCCTTGTCGTATTCGGTAGTTACGGGATGCTGCATTACTACCATATAACCGTTTTTCCAATCGATTTCGTGGCCCACACCACCATACCGTTCGATGGGATCGAAATCCAATGCGGGATTTTCGGCCACTTCGCGGGCAAGGTCGATGGACGGACAGCCCGTATTGAACACGTATTCGGGATCTTCGCCCATTTTAATCACGCGCTCCTTGGCTTTTTCGGAGGCTACAAAGTGCATATCGGCCAATTTGGTGTTGGCATGTCGCACTTTTTCGTCGATGTTTCCCGTAACTTCCCCCCCTTGAATATGTGCAAGCGGAATATTTTGATAGGCGGCGGCGATGCTGGTGGCTATTGTTTCGTAACGGTCGGCTATGGTAACCACCACATCGGGATCCAAATTATGGAATACGTCCGAAAGCTCCATAATGGCCAATCCCGTGGATTTAGCCATGGTGGTGGGATTTTCGCCTTCGAGAATGGTATAAACTTTTTCTTTAATGTCAAATCCGTCGCCTTCGATATATATGATCACGTTGCCGTATTTGTCCAAAAGCGCCGAACCGGAAACCACCAATTGTAGTTCCAATTTTTTATGTTCTTTGATGGCTTGTAATAACGTCTTCACTCGACTGTATGATGGACGGGCCGTAACAACTACGCATATTTTTCGTTTATGGTTTGACATAAGTTTTCAAAATATTACAAATATACAGAATAAACAATTCATTCCAACCCGGCAATTTCCCCTTTCCCCGCGGCGGAATCACTCCCGAACAACCACTTTCCGTCAACCGTTACAAAACGGTAACGTAAATTTTTTCCGCGGTTTCCCCACATCTTATCTATCGCTTCTTTTAACGAATTTTCCGTCAAATCATAAATGATTATCCCGGAATCGCAAACACCCGTTCCACGGACAAGTTCACGGCCATATAACTTTTTCAGCGCTTGCTCAATCTCCGGTCGATTCCCCTGATAATTAATACATTCTCTACCCGTCAATCTATTCGGTATTTGCCCCTTCTCGGCTCGCTTCTTCCCGAGCAATAACCATGAACCCAATTTCAACAAAGGCCTCAACAACAAAGCGTTCGAAAAATGATATTTTTCGTAAAATTTAATGTTCGATTCAATAAAATATTTCCGGTATTGCAAATTATCCGGCGTACTTTCTCCCTTAAAATGAACGACCGCCAATGAACCGAAATAATAATTGGTATAACCGGATTTCAAAAACGAATATGACAAATCCACATCTTCACCATACATGAAATATCGCTCGTCGAAGCCTCCGGTTTCCCAAAAGCGGTCACGGCGAAACAGCATAAATGCCCCGGGTAAAATATACGTCTTCCCCTCCTCAATGACGCCCAACAAATTATCGTAATAATAACCTTTCCTATGATCGTCAAATAATAACTTACCAATTGCCCCGCGTAAACTCGGAATACGACGCTTACTCTCGGGCAGAAAGCTTCCCGTTCCGTCGATCAACCGCACACCGGCAACCCCCAAATCCGGAATATCTTCAATCCGGCGCAATAAATCCTTGAAAATATTTTCCGGCACCAACACATCCGGATTGAGTAAAATAACATATTCGCCTCGTGCCTGCCGAATAGCCAAATTATTCCCTTTGGAAAACCCGTAGTTCCGGTCGAATAAAATGAATTTAACTTTCGGATAGCGCCGTCGAAAATAGACCGTGTCAAAATTCGCGGAAGCATTATCCGCCACAATAACTTCCGCATCCATTCCCTCGGCAGCACGACAAACACTATCCAAAGCGCCTTCCAAAAAAACAGGCGCGTTGTAGTGCAAAATCACTACCGTAAACAATTTCATTTTCTTTGTGTTTGAAATCCGGATCCCGCAATCCAAAGCCCGGCGAAGGTAATGGCGGCATTCACCAACAACAATTCAAAACCAAATTGATATTTCCAACCCATATAATCCGGCAATAACGAAATACCGTAGGTCAACACCGGCGACAAAATCGCAATAACCGGAATAGTCCAACCTCGAACTTTTCGCTTGGTAAAAATGCCGAAGGCAAATAATCCTAATAAAGGTCCGTAGGTATAACCGGCAAACTTGAATATGGAATCGATAATACTTTTATCCTTTATTACTTGGCTGTAAAAAATCAAAACGGCAATGAAAAACAATGAAACCCCGATATGCACCATTTTACGTATTCGCTTGCGCCGCGATGGCGGATATCTCTTGTTTAAATCCAAAATGTCTAAACTGAACGAAGTCGTTATGGCCGTCATGGACGAATCGGCACTGGAATAAGCGGCGGCTATCAACCCCAAAACAAAAAACAACGCGGCGGCAAATCCCAAATCCGTCTTAACGGCGATGTAAGGAAAAATCTTATCTCCTTCGATTCCCATGGACTTCAAATCCCAACCGCGAAATTGTGCATAGGCCAACAGAATCACTCCCAACGAAAGAAATAAAACATTCACCAAAAACAAAGCTATGGAAAACCAACGCATATTTTTTTGCGAATCCTTCAATGTCTTAACCGTCAAATTTTTCTGCATCATTCCTTGGTCCAATCCCGTCATGGCAATAGCAATAAAAACACCGGACAGAAATTGTTTCCAAAAGTATCGCGGATCGTTATAATCATCAAAGAAAAATACTTGGCTGTAGTCCGACCTGCGAACCAAATCCACCACACCGCCCAAAGACAATTGCATATGCCCGGCTATCAAATAAATCGAAACCAATAACGCGATGAGCATAAAAGCCGTCTGTAATGTATCGGTCACGATAATCGTCTTGATTCCTCCCTTGGCCGTATAAACCCAAATCAAAACAATGGTCAGCGTTACGGTAAGCCAAAACGGAACGCCCCATTCGTCAAAAATCAGTAATTGCAAAACTCCCGCAACCAAAAACAAACGTAAAGAAGCGCCCGCAGTGCGTGCAATCAAAAACAATACGGAACCCGTCTTATAACCCGAACGCCCGAAACGCTCTTCCAAATACGTATAAATGGACGTTAAATTCATCTTATAATACAACGGCAACAACACTCCGGCAATAATAAAATATCCCACCACAAAACCCAAAACCATCTGCAAATACGAAAATTGTTTGGTCCCCACCCAGCCCGGAACGGAAATAAACGTAATCCCCGACAAACTCGCACCAATCATCCCGAATGCCACCAAATACCACGGCGCTTGACGCTTGGCTCTAAAAAAAACTTCGTTGGTGTCCTCCTTTCCAGTTACAAACGATATTATAATCAACATTAAAAAATACAGTGCAATAATCAACAAAACGGTCGTAGCCTTCATGACGGTCTTTTCATGGAATTGCCACAAAGATAAACAATAAATAAAAAAGCCTCCCGTCCTTTTGACCGGAAGACTCCCCGTTCAACTTCATGAGTTCAATAAACAATTAAGCAATTCATGATCCTCCCCACGCAAAGGCACAACTTTATCCCATTCCCTCGCAATCACCCGAATCATCGATTTAACCAAAGGAAGAAAATTTTGACCCGATTGCTCACTTTCTTTCTTGGCCATAGCCATAAATTTAATGATAAAATATTGAAAATCCATAAAATTCCTGAAAATTTCAATATTATGCCTTATAAAATAATACTTCACAAACGGATAATCTCCTTTTTTTGCATCATCAAGGATAATTTCATATCCGTTTTTTTCAACATCGCTCCGGATTTGACGCATCAAAGCTCGTGCAAAACGAATTTCTCTCATAAATTTAAACTTTCCGTTTAAATGATTAAAACTTACCCTAAACGATTTTCTATTGCCCTGTTGGGCTAAAGAAACCCTATTATAGTCCGGTGAAAACCGATACGGATAACTTTTCATTTCCATTCGATTCTGATCACCTATTTACATTGTAACCGGTTGCAAAACGATTAATCTCCATTGTATTCATGCCTTGAAAATGCTTCACACACAAAATCACCTTAAATTCCGCAAACGTAATGCGCCGCCGAACATTCCGGGAAAACTTCGCGCAAATCATGTCGCGCGCACAAACACTCACTCACCACAAAGCTTAAAAAATAAGAAAAAAGAAAGTCGCCCTTTTAGCGACTTTCTTGACGGCTAAATTGTCAGTCCGTGACCAACAATTTGATTAATTGACGGTCCTCAACGGACAGAGGGCCGTATAATCGTTCCCATACCTCCGACACGGGAACAACGTAGTATTTGACCAATACTACGATATTCTTTCTCATTTTTTTGCTATAAAATTCAGCCAATGAGAAAGATTCCAGCACAAAGGTCTGAAAATCAACCTCTTGCGCTGTTTCCATCAAAATTTTCTCCAAATTTTGTATGACGGCATATTCATATATGCCTACTTTTGCTAAGAACATGAGCAAATCATACTCATGTTTCGATTCGGAAATTACTTTCCGAAACTTGGCTATATAAGCCATTGCCAAAAAAGTCTCAAGTTGCATAACTAATAAAACATTAAGGTTAATATGTATTTCCATTTTTATGTTATATACGAATAACCATACATGCATTAACCGGATAGCATGAATACCTTGCATATCCGTCGAAAATTTCCGGGATTTAATGTGTGCATTAAAATTTATCATCTGTTCGGCTTTTGAATTGACAATTCTATCTTTTTGTAAAAATGTAATTAAATTACATTTCACTACATCCGGGATAGTATACCCGTTATGTTAGACTAATACTCGCCGAACAGATTCTTGCATAATATAATAACACCAAGCGAGACTTTACGATGCAAATATACAAATTTTTATTTATATCAAAACACTATTTCTAAAATTGACAAAAATATCGAATTTCAAACACAATCCGCTCATTACCAACCACTTAACAATGTTAACGAGCAAAAAAAAATAAACTTTTTGCAATGATTCGGCAATATTTTGTTGCACGAAAAGCGCAAATCTTTCTCAGAAAACAGTCGAAAATCAAACCGTTTTGTGAATCGAATTATATTTCCGATAAACCTTTTTAATCTTATAAATATTCCTCCGGATTAAAAATATTTCTCTTGCCTTGAGCCTCTTTTTCTTTTTTAATTTTTTCAAAAATTTCTCGCGAACAATTACCATGATATTCGCCGGGGGTTCGTCCGCAAAATTGACACGGTTCACCGTCGGGATTGGTTTCGGGATTCATGCTCGCACAAGTTCCTTCGAATTTCCCTTCTTTTTTCACCAATATTTTTACGGCAATACCGGCAAAAGCCAAGGCTAAAACCATCAAGGTTAAAATCAAAACCGTCCAAAAACCGTTCATTTCTTTAATCTTTTTGCTTCAATGGCAGTGATTCAATCACATGCCATTTCCTGTGTTCATGCTTCAATATATGAATTTCATTCATTGTCGCTTCTTCTTCACATTCGGAAGCGGAAAAGAAGTCCCAAGCCTCGTCAAAAAATTCTTCCGTTAAATCCCGAAAAGCCACCGTAGCATGAGGATGAAAACGATTCGACTTGATAACACCTCCGTAAAGTTCCGTAAACCAATGATATAATTGATTTTGAAAAACCATTAGTTCGGGGTTGGGAACAACATCCACAAAAATAACTCGTTTGCCGAATTTTCCGAAACCACTTAACGAAACGGGAATGGGTGAAAAATTTTGCGTAAACGCACGCAATCCTTCCGGTAACGCCTCTATTTGGTGCGTATGGGCATAAAAAGGCGGAATCAGGGTAATGTGAGCCGGCGAATTCAGCGCATGCCGCGAATGAAACAAATCTTTTGCCAATATTTTGTAATCGGTTACGCAACGCTGAAGCGGTTCCGGCAAAACCCATGCAATAAAATACAACCGCTTTCCCGGATTATTCTTCTTTCTCCGCATAGCTTTCAACGGGGGCACAAGTGCAATGCAAATGCCGGTCACCGTACGCATCGTCGACACGCGTCACGGAAGGCCAAAATTTATTGTCCTTCACCCATTCCAACGGAAAGGCCGCTTGTTTTCGCGAATACGCATGAAACCACACATCGGCGGTAACCATTTCCTGCGTATGAGGTGCATTTTTCAAAGGGTTATCCGAATATCCGGGGGCGACTTCCGTAATCTCCCGGTAAATACTTTCCATCGCTTCGGCAAAACGGTCCATTTCCGCTTTGTTTTCGCTTTCGGTCGGTTCGATCATCATCGTTCCGGCAACGGGAAACGAAACCGTAGGCGCATGGTAGCCGTAGTCCATCAAACGTTTGGCTACGTCCATAACCGTTATTCCTTTTTCCTTGAAAGCACGCAAATCGGCTATAAATTCATGTGCCACACGTCCTTTTTCTCCTTTAAATAACGTAGGAAAAAACCGACCGATTTTATTTTCCAAATAATTGGCATTCAAAATCGCAATCTCCGATGATTTTTTCAATCCTTCGGGTCCCAGAAGTCTTATATAACCGTAGGAAATCAACATAAGCAAGGCCGATCCCCACGGTGCCGATGCCACTTGATGACCTTCATGTCCGCCGGTTTCCACCAATACGTGATTCGGCAAAAAGTCTTTTAATGGCTCCGTAACGGCCACGGGGCCCACACCGGGTCCACCGCCACCATGGGGCATACCGAAAGTCTTATGCAAATTCAAATGACAAACGTCGGCTCCTATTTTCGCGGGCGAAGTCAAGCCCGTTTGTGCATTCATATTGGCGCCGTCCATATAAACCAAACCGCCGTGGCGATGCACGATTTCAGTCATTTTAACAATTTCTTTCTCAAAAACACCGTGTGTAGAAGGATACGTGACCATAAACACCGCCAGTCGGTCGGCATACCGGCGCGCTTTTTCCTCCAAATCCTCAACGTCAATATTGCCTTGCTCCGTCGTTTTGATTACCACCACTTTCATTCCGGCCATCACCGCCGAAGCGGGATTGGTGCCATGCGCCGAGGCGGGTATTAATGCAATATCGCGTTGGCTTTGACCGTTTTTTTCAAAATATGATTTGATAACGGTAAGACCCGTATACTCACCCGCCGCTCCCGAATTAGGCTGTAAACTCACATAAGGCAAGCCGGTAATTTCTCCCAAATAATGCTCTAGACGCCCGAATAATTCCCGGTAACCCTCCGCCTGATTACGTGGAACAAACGGATGTATATTCGCCCAACGGCTATCCGTTAACGGAAACATTTCGGCAGAGGCATTTAATTTCATCGTACAAGAACCCAACGGGATCATGCTGTGCGTCAAGCTCAAATCCTTTCGTTCCAATTGCTTGATATAACGCATCAATGAGGTTTCGGTGCGGTAGTTGTTAAAAACCGCTTGCGACATAAAACGATCGTCACGCAACAAATTTTCGGGGATGGAAAGTGCCTCCACAGAAGGAACGGAAATAAAATTTCCGGAATACGCCGATATAACTTCGGCAATTTTTTCCAAATCTTGATCCGTAGTTAGTTCGTCCGTGGAAATCAAAACCGTATTTCCTCCTTCGAAATAATTAAAATTCAATCCTTTATCCAAAGCCAATATTTTCAAACGTTCCACGTCCGCTTTAAAACGTACCGTATCGAAGAATGTTTTATTCAGTTGTTTTATACCGGCCGTTTCAAGCATACGGGCTATTCGATCCGCTTGCCGGTGCACATGACGCGCAATTTCTTGCAATCCTTCCCTTCCGTGCCAAACGGCATACATTCCGTTGATAATAGCCATCAAAACTTGTGAAGTGCAAATATTGGACGTGGCATTTTCACGTTTAATATGTTGCTCGCGCGTCTGAAGCGCCATTCGATATGCTTTATTCCCTTGTGCATCCACCGTCAACCCGATAATGCGACCCGGCATTTGGCGTTTGTATTCGCTTTTAACAACCATATAACCCGTGTGCGGTCCGCCATAGGCCATCGGTAAACCGAAACGTTGCGTACCACCCACCACGATATCCGCTCCTTGATGTCCCGGCGGTGTCATTAACGTCAATGCTAACAAATCGGCAATGACGGCGGTTTTAATGCCCGCCTCTTGAAACTTTTCTATCAAAGGCCGGTTATCAAACAATTCTCCGGTTCTAGACGGAAACTGCCAAATGGCACCGAAAAAGTTTTCGTCCGGTTCGAATGTTTCAATATCTCCAGTTATTAATTCAATTCCCTTGAAGCGGGCCCGTGTTCTGATCACTTCGGCTATATGTGGAAAAATATTGGAAGCCACAAAAAACTTTTTTATTCCTGCTTTTTTTTGCTCACGGTCGCGAAGATGATATAACATCAACATGGCTTCCGCGGCCGCCGTGGCATCATCCAACAAAGAAGCATTGGCCAAATCCAAGCCCGTCAATTCCACCAACATGGTCTGATAATTAATCAATGCCTCCAATCGCCCTTGAGAAATTTCCGCTTGATAAGGCGTATAGGCCGTATACCATGAAGGATTCTCCAAAATATTTCGTCTTATGACCCCGGGCATTTTCGTGCCGTAGTATCCATAACCGATCATTGACCGAAAAACCCGGTTACGCCCGGCCATATCTTCAAAATCGGCTTCCAATTCTTCTTCGGTCAATGAACCGGGAAGGTTTAAATCTTCTTGCAAGCGAATTTCATCCGGAATGGTTTCATAGAGCAAATCCTCCAAGGATTCCAATCCCAATGCTTCAAGCATTGCGGTAATTTCCCGTTCGCCGGGGCCGATATGCCGATGTATATAATATTTGGTTTTGAGCATTTTTTAAATTACTTTTTGGCTTTAACGTAATCAACTATCGCTTTGTCTTTCAAATACTTAATAACCGCAATCAAAAAACCAACCGTCAAAAAGAAAAAGGCAAATCCATAAGGGTCCCATTGGTTATGATTTAAAAAATAACCGTTTAAAACGCCGAAAATTCCACCCCAAATCAAAAAATTAATACCGTAGCGGTTCCAATTTATCGTGGCATTTTTCAGGTTTTCCATAGGAATGGAATCCTTTCGCAAAATTTGACCGATAATACCTTCATAAAATCCCAAGATCATCGAAGCTATCACTGCAAATAAAGCCACACCCCATAACACGCGCTTATCCTCCGTCAACATCCCTTTGGCATGCATATATAAACAGGATAAAACAAACAGATAAACACTGCTAATCAGAAAAATTTTTCCGTTAAATTTCATGATGAATATTTTTTAGCCGTATTTTCCGCTATTTTCACAATCAAATCCTTAGCCAAATGCATCGATTCGAGTGAAACATATTCATAAGGACCGTGAAAATTCAATCCGCCTGCAAAAATATTGGGACACGGTAAACCTTTGAAAGACAATTGCGCGCCATCGGTTCCGCCCCGTATCGGCTTTATTTTCGGACGAATTCCCAATTCCTTCATGCTTTGTTCGGCAATATCGATAATATGCATGTTCGGTTCTATTTTTTCGCGCATATTATAATATTGATCTTGCATTTCCACTTTCACCACTTCGTGCCCGAAACGTTTATTAATATTGTCGGCCACTTGTAAGAAAAAAGCTTTACGTTTTTCGAAATTTTCTTTATCGAAATCACGGATAATGTAATACATCTCCGTTCGCTCCGTCACCCCGTTAATGCTTAGAATATGGTAAAACCCTTCGTATCCCTCGGTGCGTTCCGGAACTTCGTCCCCGGGAAAAGCCGACATAAACTCATTGGCAATCAAAATGGAATTGATCATTTTGTTTTTGGCATAGCCCGGATGCACGCTTTTACCTTCAATAATTACTTTGGCTCCTGCGGCATTGAAATTTTCATATTCCAATTCACCTACATCCGACCCGTCCATAGTATATGCCCATTCGGCACCGAATTTCTCTACATCGAATTTATGCGCCCCGCGTCCTATTTCTTCGTCGGGATTGAACGCCACACGGATTTTACCGTGCTTGACTTCGGGGTGTTTAATCAAATATTTCAGGGCTTCCATAATTTCGGTCACGCCTGCTTTGTCATCGGCACCCAGCAAGGTGTTTCCGTCGGTGGTAATCAAGGTTTGCCCCTTAAATTTTTTCAATTCGGGAAAATATTCCGGCGAAAGAACAAGATTTTTTTCCCGGTTCAAAACAATCTCGCCGCCATCATAATTTTCATGAATCTGTGGATTGACACCCGTTCCGTTATAGTCCGGCGTAGTATCGTAATGAGCAATAAAACCAATCACCGGCACTTCATAATTCACATTTGAAGGAAGCGTGGCATAAACATATCCGTATTGATCGATTTCCACATCCTGCATGCCTATTTCTTCCAAATCGTTTTTCAGTATACGTGCAATTTTCCATTGTTTTTCGGTGCTAGGCGTAGTATCGGATTCCGGATCGGATTGCGAATCGATTTTAACGTATTTTAAAAATCTATTTAAGAGTTGATCTTTCATATGTCATTTATTTTTTCCAAAGGTAAAATTTTTCGGATTAATTATGCCCGGTTCGGAACTGATAAATGTTAGTTTTCACTCGTTTTGTTTTATCGCATAAAACCCGAAAAATAGATTTCTCACATTCGGCAATAATATTATCAAGTCACCTTTAAACAAAACGAACCGAAGCAAAATAATAATTTTAATGTTTTTACAGAATGGAGAAGATTTTGAAAGTGCGCGGCAAATGAAGAATGCCTAATCTCAATCGCCTTTTTTTATGCTGAGTTAGATGGCAAGCATAAAAAAACGGTGCGGTAGGGAAACGGGAAAAGGGAAAAGGAGAAAGGGAAAAGCGCGGCGAAGCCATTATTCGATTTAACGGTTTAACGATTCAACGGTTTAACAATTCCATCCCGCACCGGATTTTCCGGTTTTGTTCTTCGCACTTCAAAGAAAATTACGGGCGGGACGGGGCTTCACCCCGCGATTGCATGGTTCAACGGTTTAACGATTTTGACTCCGGCATTCACTATTCCGATGTAATCTCCAATAATTTTTTCCTATAAACACTCAACAGTTTCGATTTGGATAAAAATCCGACATAAGTTCCATCTTCTTTAATCACAGGTAAATTCCACGCACCCGTTTCCTGAAAACGCTGCATGACCTTTTGGAAATCATCCCGTTTAAACAAAATATAATCAGGCGGTCGATGCATCAAATCCCTGATTTTCAATTTATCATACAATTCACGGTTAAACATAATATGGCGAATATCATCCATCGACACCACGCCAATCAAATGATGTTCTTCATCAAGCACGGGAAAAATATTCCGCTTCGAACGTGTAACCGTATTCATCAACATAGCACCCAATTTCATATCCGGAGTGACCGGTAAAAAATTATTTTCCAGCACTTCTTCCCAATCGATTAAAATCCCTGCAAAATAATCTTTATTATGCGTGGGAATAGGGCTTTTGTTAATTAATTGCATCGTATAAATGCTGTATTTTGTAAAACGCTTGGTTATCAGATACGATAAAGTGGACACAATCATCAAAGGCACCATGAGTGTGTGTCCGCCCGTGAGTTCCGTAATGAGGAAAATAGCCATTAAAGGAGCTTGAACCACCCCTGCAATGGCACCGGCCATTCCTACCAAAGCAAAATTTTCCGTAGGTAATTCATACGAGAAAAAACCCAAATAATTTATCACCATGGCAAGCACATAACCCGAAACCCCGCCCGTAAACAAGGTAGGCGCAAATACACCGCCTATTCCTCCCGAATGCAGCGTAAAAGCCATACCCACCACTTTAAAACTTACCAACAGAATCATCACCAAAATCACCCAATGCAAATCGTTATGGTTAATCGCTATGGGAAATTGATTGACCACATAATGATAATTTCCTTCCAACAAATGATTAATCACATCATAACCTTCACCGTAAAGTGCCGGCAATGAAAACAGTAAAACCCCCAAAAGAATACCGCCCGAAAGCCATTTTTTCCATACTGCATTTATTTTATCGAACAACCTTCCTATCCAAAAATAAACCTTAATAAAATAAATGGAAGTTGTGGCCGATGTCAAACCTAACAATATAAAAAACGGAATTTCCGAAAACGTATAAGGATTTTTTAATTCAAAATGCAACAAAATATTTTTTCCCAAAAAGAAATAACTGGTTAAAATTCCCGAAACGGACGCCAAAATGAGCGGCACCATACTGGTCATGGTCAAATCGAAACTCAAAACTTCAATAACAAACATAATGCCGGCAACCGGCGCTTTGAAAATGGCCGAAAAAGTACCCGCCGTAGCCGCTGCAATCAATAAATTCCTCTGTCGCAAATGCAGATGCAAAAGCTTTGCCGTGCGCGAACCTATCGCCGCACCGGTCAATGCCGACGGACCTTCCAAACCCACCGAACCACCGAAACCCACCGTAATGGGTGCCGTTACCAACGAAGCAAATGTATGATATCCCGGAATTAGGCTTTTCAATTTCATTATCGAATATAAAATAACCGGAATTCCGTCATCAACGGGACGCTTGATCAGTTTCCTAACAATAAAAACCGTAAACCCTATCCCGGCTATGGGAAAAATAAAATACCACGTTAAATAAATCCGCTTAATAAATGTCTCCTGCAAAAAATATTCGATAAAATGAGTCAGGTTTTTTATGGTAACCGCCACCAGTCCACCCACAATACCGATTATAATACTCAGTATAGCCATGTAGGTCTCATCACTTATGTGGCGATATCGCCATTTATGAAATTTCACAGCCCATCTGAACCATCGCTCGTGTCTTCCGGCATGCATCGCCAAAAAATTTTTCACAAAATTAACCCTTCAATCAGGAATAGCAAATATCATTCGACATATTTTGCATAAAATCTCCCGCAGCAAACCGACAATCGTATTTTTAAATTCGGTAAATTTTCCCTAAAATTGCCTGTTCTTTTAAAGAAAAACAAACATGCGCTGGAGAGGAAGAAGCGAAAGCCGTCACATAGAAGACCGACGAGGTAACCGGACAACCAAAACGGTTGGAGGAATCAGTATCGGTGCCCTATTGTTTTATTTGGCATACACTTTACTAACCGGCGAACCGCCCGAACAATTACCAATTAATCCGAAAACCGTTCCCACACATCAAACGCAAGGCCAACAAAAAACCGACGAATTGACACAATTCGTCAAAGTGGTTTTCAAAGACACCGAAGATGTATGGGACAGCATTTTCAAACACGACCTGCAAGCACAATACCGCTACCCCACTCTGGTGATTTATTCGGGGATGACTCAAGCGGGATGCGGTTGGGCGCAATCGGCTACGGGACCGTTTTATTGCCCCGCCGACGAAAAAATTTATGTAGACTTGGATTTCTTTCGCGAATTGAAGCGACGATTCGGTGCCGGCGGTGATTTTGCAATCGCCTATATCATCGCACACGAAGTGGGACACCATGTTCAAAAATTACTCGGAATTACCGGAAAAGTGGAACAACTGCGCCGGCGAATGAGCAAACGCGAATTTAACAAACTGTCCGTTCGCCTCGAATTACAAGCCGATTATCTGGCGGGCGTTTGGGCCAAAAATATCGAAAAGACCAAACACGTTCTGGAGCCGGGCGATATTGAAGAAGCCATAGGTGCCGCCCAAGCCGTAGGTGACGACCGCTTACAAAAGAAATATCAAGGTTATGTGGTCCCCGACGCCTTCACTCACGGTACTTCCAACCAACGCATGCGTTGGTTTATCCGCGGCTTTAAATACGGCGATCTGAATCACGGAGACACCTTCGGAATAAATTACGAAGCTTTGTGAATTTATTCAATGGTGTCATAATCATAAAATAAGAATCCGACAACTTATTGAAAATCAATGAAAAATACATCCTCATCTTAGCCATACCGGAGTAAAATTTTCACTACACCCCATATACCTCATATTTCCTTCTCAAGAACCAATTTCCCTTCCAATCCCGGCGAATACCAAACCTTAATTTTTCCCAAACTATCGCTATATATCAAAATACCTTCCAGAAAATCTTTCGATAAAATCCAAGATTTGGCCTTTTCAAATCCACCCGCCATACATGCCGTCGCCCAACCGTCGGCTACCGTGCAATTAGGCGCCGTTACCGATGCACTTAACAAATGACTCACCGCCGGATAACCCGTCAAAGGATTTATCGTATGCACATATTTTCGCCCGGTCCCGGGATCAATGCGAAACTTACGATAATTTCCCGATGTAGCCAATGCCCGATCCCGCATCTCCAAATAAGCAATTTCGGACGAATTTCCCGCAACCGGATAGTCTATACCCACTCGCCAAGGGCGATTTTCGGTTTCATTGATACCGGAAGCAATCACTTCCCCACCCAATTCCACCAAAAAGTTGTCATACCCGCGCGAACGGATAAGCGCCCCTATTCTATCGATTACATATCCTTTGGCAATAGAATTAAAATCCAAAAACATACCTTTTTTTCGCTTCCTCAACCGTCCGTTTCCATCCACATAAATCATATCGAAACCCACCAAACTTCGTAACGAATCCACCATGAGCGAATCATGCTCGATACCTTTGATTCTTTTACCCGGACCAAAACCCCAAGCGTTCACCAAAACACCCACCGTCGGATCATATATTCCTTTCGTATCACGATAAATTTTCCCCGCCTCGCCCATCACATATAAGATATGTTCGCCGGGAATAATGGCTTCGCCGCGATTAAATGCCGATAATAATGATTGACGCTGATAAGTGGACAACGACGCATTTAGTGAAGCAATAAGCTTGTCGATATCTTTTTGACGTATCTTTTTGCCATCACCCGTGATTACAATATGATAAGTGGTTCCCAAAGCATGCCCGTCAAACACTTTTGGCCCGGAACGATTACAAGCAATACTCAATAAAAACAGTAGCAACAATTTTTTTTTCATGATACATTTTAAATGACGTAAAACTACAATTTTTCCCGTCTTCCCGCAATAATACCTCACTAATATTTATCAAAAAAAACTATCTTTGCTTCTAAACACCGTATTTCATTTAAAAAACATTATGAGCTACGTCGTTTCCGCACGAAAATACAGACCACAAAAATTCGACGAAGTAGTCGGTCAACAGGCCGTTACCAAAATACTACAAAAAGCCATCGAACAAAACCGGTTGGCACAAGCCCTTTTGTTTACCGGACCACGCGGCGTCGGCAAAACCACTTGCGCCCGTATCATGGCCAAAGAAGTCAATAAAGCATACCTCGACAATCCCGAACAAGATTTATCTTTTAATATTTTTGAACTGGACGCCGCTTCCAACAACTCCGTGGACGATATTCGCGAACTCACCGAACAAGTGCGCATCCCACCACATGTAGGAAAATATAAAGTCTACATCATCGACGAAGTGCACATGCTCAGCACATCGGCTTTCAACGCTTTCCTAAAAACCTTGGAAGAACCGCCCGAACATGCGATTTTTATCCTCGCCACCACCGAAAAACACAAAATCCCCGCAACCATCCTGTCACGCTGCCAAATCTTCGACTTCAAACGAATCAACACCGAAGACATCCGAAAACACCTGAAAAAAATCGCTTCTCTGGAAGGAATCCGAGCCGATGACGATGCCCTTATGCTCATCGCCCGCAGTGCCGACGGTGCTTTGCGAGACGCCCTCTCCGCTTTCGATAAAATCATATCTCTCGGAAACGAACATATCACACGACAATTGGTGGCCGAATATCTCGGTATCCTGGATTATGACATCTACTTCAACATAACATCCCTGATCTCCGAAAACAACGAAAAAAAACTCATCCTCTATTTTAACGAATTGGTCGATAAAGGTATCGATATTCATCACTTCATAGGCGGTTTGTCCACGCATTTACGCGACTTGCTTATGGCTCGAAATCCGGCTACGGCAGGACTTGTGGAAACCGGCGAAGAAATAAAAAATCGCTACATCGAACATGCACAATTATTCGATAACCGAAATTTACTTCAAGCCATCGAACAGGCTTCACAAACCGACATCCAATTCAAATCAAGTCAAAATCCGAGGTTGCTCGTCGAAATACTGCTCTTTAAACTAGCCGGTGTGCTTTCGAAAAAAAAAAAAACCAAACCCCTAAATCTCCTTCCTCCGAAACATCGTTTGCAAACGACAAACCTCCGTCACAGCCAGCCAACACCCACCCACATAATACACCGCAAAAAACCGACACACCAAGCGAAAACAAAAAAAATCCGCCTCAAACTCAACAACCGGAAAATACAAACCCGATATCCGGCAACCTGAGTTTAAACAACATCATGAAAACCGTCCGCAACACTCAACGACAACGTAAAAATAACCCGTTCAGTGAAGCGGACTTCAAACAAGCTTTTCAATCTTTCCTCGATTTACTCAAGCAAAACAATGAAAAAAGCAAATTGGCTCTGCTTCAAAACAGCAACCCTCAAGTCAACGGAAATATTCTCCTTTTCAGTTTCGACAGCGCCATTAGCGAAAACGAATTCAATCAATTATCAAACCGCCTGTTGAAATTCCTTCAAGAACGTTTACAAAACGATTATATCGAACTCAAAACCAAACGTATCAAATCCCGGGAACAAAAAAACATTCCCGTCCGATTTTTAACCGATAAAGAAAAATTGGAATTAATCATCAAAGATAACCAAGCCATAAAAGCATTTGTAACCAAACTCAACTTATACTTCAAGTAAGCTATGACCGACATTTTACTACTGGATTTAAAATACTTTACGGGATTTCTTCTGGTGTCCGTGGCCGGATATCAAATCGCACGGTTTTTGCAAAAAAAATACAAATTCCCCCTCATCACCGGACTAATTTTAATAGGCATTCTGGCCGGAAATTCACTCTTGAAATATATCCCCGAAGACGCCGTTCAAAAATTGGATTTTATCATCGACCTTTCCTTGGCGATTATCGCCTTTTCCGCCGGCGCCGAATTGCATATTTCCGGAATGCGAAGCCGCATCAAAAGCATCAATCGAATGGTCTGGTCGCAATTGCCCGTAACCTTCCTGCTCACCACATTTTTTATATATCTCATTGCCGACAAAATATATTTCATGCAACATCTCGGCAATATGCAAAAATTGGTAGTGGCGGCTTTATTCGGCAGTATTTTCATCGCTCGTTCTCCTTCATCAGCCATTGCAATAATTAACGAAATGCGCGCCCGCGGGCCCTTCACCAAAACCGTCCTTGGAACCACCATTATCATGGATGTGCTGGTGATCGTATTGTTTGCCATCACCTACTCCATAGCCAAAACCGTCGTTAATGGACATCCGCTCGACGGCACCTTCTTCCTTTTGCTCCTTTTTGAAATCCTTATTAGTATTCTCATCGGAATTTTTTTCGGTATGCTACTCAAAGCGGTATTGAAATTCAAATGGTCATTCTTTCTGAAAACCGCATTGGTATTAATAACAGGTTATGGCATATATTTTTTCAGCCACGAACTGGCATTGTTTACCGGTCGAATTTTTAAACACTCCTTTGAAACCGAACCGCTACTTATGGCTATTATAGCCAGTTTTTACGTGGTAAATTATACACCCTACCGCGCCGAATTCGAAGAAATCATCGAAGAAGTCATTCCTTATATCCTCATCCTCTTCTTCACCTTGACCGGCGCCGGATTGAGTATCCAAACCCTGCTTAAAGTTTTTCTCCTTGCAATGATTTTATTCTTGCTTCGTGCCATTACGTTAATCATTGGCAGTAGTATCGGCGTAATTTGGTCCAAAGACCCGCGACGCTATATTCCCGTAGCTTGGATGCCCTACATCACCCAAGCCGGCGTTGCCATCGGACTGGCGGCACTGGTAGGCGAAACCTTCGACCATTGGGGACATGAATTCGAAACCATTGTCATTGCCATTATCGTTTTAAGTCAAATATTGGGACCTCCATTGTTTAAATTTTCTCTTAACTTCGTTCACGAGGCCCATAAAAAACCCAAGATTTTCCGGGAAGACAAAGGCAAGGCGGCCGTTATCTTTTCCTACGATAATATCTCGCTGGCACTAGCCAAATCACTAGTAAGGAAAGGTTGGCAGGTGAAAATCATAACCACACAAAAAGAAATTGAAAACAACGATATTCCCATTATCCGCATCGAAGAATATAGCCCCCATTATTTGAAAAAATTGAACCTGAAAAATATCGATGCATTTATTTTACTTCATCCCGAAGACCGAATCAATCTGCGAATAGCCGAATGGCTTTATGAAAACACCTCTCCGAAACAAATTATCGCTTCGGTCCGTAGCGCTAAATATATCAATGAATTTAAAAAATTGAAAGTCCGCACCATCGAACCCGTCTCCGCATTGGTAAGCATGCTCGAACACAGCGTCCGCTCACCCGTGGCTATGGAAATTCTCCTCAACGAAGAAGACGGACACGACACGGTGGACGTAGAAGTACGCAACAAAGATCTGGTCGGCCTTCATATCCGCGACTTGAAACTGCCTCATGATATCATTATACTATCGCTCAAGCGACGAAACAATACGGTTATGACTCACGGCTACACACGCCTACGCCCCGGCGACATCCTGACCATCGTAGGGCCGCCCGAAAGCCTCAAAAAAGTCATGCTAAAATTCGAAGAACAATGAAACCCGTTACGGTCAACATCATTGGTGGTGGCAATGTCGCCCGTCAACTGACGAAAGCCATGCTTAATTATCCGGAAAAAATTAAGATTGTTAGCCTTTGGAATCGCCATCCCGAAAAATGGAAAAATGCCGGACTACAGGTGCTAAAAACACTCCGTGAACTACCCCCCGCCAAGGTACATATCATCGCCGTTAAGGACGACGCTATAAATGAACTTTCCCGGAAAGTACCGTCCGTGGAAGGAATTTTCGTGCATACTTCAGGCGTATTGCCCATGGATATTATCGCTCAAAAACGACACGGCGTTTTCTACCCCCTCCAAAGCCTTTCGGCCAACCGGCAAACGGATTGGACCGAAATTCCCATACTCGTGGAAGCTAGCCATGAAAAAGATTTGAAAGTCCTCCGGACATTGGCCGCCATCATTTCACGAAATGTGCGCATTTCCAATCACATGGAACGCAAAGTCTTACATGTAGCCGCCGTATTCGCCTCAAATTTTTCCATGTGGATGTATGAAGCCGCATACGAAATACTTAAAAGTAAAAACATTCCTTTTGATTTACTTTTTCCGTTAATCGAAGAAACCGCTGCCAAACTTCGCGAACTCCCACCCGCCGAGGCCCTTACGGGACCCGCCAAACGAAATGACCTTCATACCATAGAAAAACATTTGGATTACCTCAAACAAAATCACCCCGAATGGACGGAAATTTACCTGAAAATCAGTGAAATGATAATAAAAAACTTCCGGCAAAAAAAATAACTCCCTCTTACAAATTTAACGGAATATGGGAAACGGGAAAACAGATTTTTTTAACGAATAATGAACAATTTTCCGGAGTGATTTAGTGTAATTCGTGAAATTCGTGGCAAGAAAATAAACCACGAATTGCACGAATTATCACGAAGAAAAAAGGGAAACGGAAAACGAGACAAAGCGGCGAATCCAATATTCGATTTAACGATTCCACGATTCAACGGTTTAACGCTCTAAACATTAAGGAAAAAGGTAAAAGGTTAAAGTGCGGCGAAGCTATTAATCGGTTCAACGGTTTAACAATTCCATCCCGCACCGGATTTTCCGGTTTTGTTCTTCGCACTTCAAAGAAAATTACGGGCGGGACGGGGCCTCACCCCGCGATTGCATGGTTCAACGGTTTAACGATTTTAACATCAACCAACCGTCAGATAAAGAAATGTTCGATCCAAAACGTAATAAACCCGGTCATAAAACCAAGGAAAGCCAACCACGATATTTTTTTCAAATACCAAAAGAAATTGATCTTTTCCATGCCCATGGCTGCTACTCCCGCCGCCGAGCCGATAATCAAAATACTTCCGCCCGTCCCGGCCGAATATGCAATTTGATGCCAATAAACATCATCAAACGGCCAATTAAACATGCTCATTGAAGCGGCAACCAAAGGCACATTGTCAATAATGGACGACAAAATACCCAACAAAATGATCACCATCTCTTGACTCGGAAATACTACCGACAACTTATAAGCCAAATATTGCAAAGCATTCGCATATTCCATCCGGCCGTCAATGGGAATTTTTCCCCAAACCACCGTCTCCAAAGTCGCTACCGCCAATAATATACCCAAGAAAAACAAAATACTCGACATCTCAATGCGCGATAATGCCCGGTGCGCCGAATACAAATGCTTGCGCTCCTCCGAAAAATTCTCCTCCGGATGAACCATTTCCGACACCAGCCAAACTATACCCAACGCCAACATCATCCCCATATAAGGAGGCAAATGCGTGATAACCTTAAATACCGGCACCATCACTATCGAACCCAAACCGACAATCAACATAGTCTTACTACTCAACAATAGCTCCAGTTTCTCCATCTCCTTCTCGCCGGTCTTCTTATAGCGCACTTTCCCCTTGAAAACCGGAAAATAGGACACAATCAATAGCGGCACCGCCAAATTTAAAAATGAAGGCGCCACCACATGCTCAACCAACCCACCCACCGAAATCTTATTGGCAATCCATAACATCGTGGTCGTCACATCGCCGATAGGACTCCATGCCCCGCCTGCATTGGCCGCAATCACAATCATCGAAGCATACCAAAGTCTCGTATTCCGGTCATGAATGAGCTTGCGCAAAAGCGTAATCAAAACAATCGTAGCGGTCAAATTATCAATAACCGCCGAAAGAAAAAAAGCCAAAATACTAATAATCCACAATAATTTACGCTTGCTGTTGGTACGTATATATCCCTTTATAATCTCAAAACCCCGGTGCAAATCTATCAACTCGACAATCGTCATCGCTCCCGTCAAAAATACCAATATCTCGGAAGTCTTCGCCAAATGGTGCAACAAAATATTCCGAAAACCTTCCTCCGCCACTTCGCCATCCGAATAAGAAAAAACATGTCCCTCCGGGTCGATAATGGAAATCCAACCGCCTTTGAACGCAAGACTCAAAACCGTCCACAAGATCGCCGCCATCACCAAAGCCGGAACCGTCTTATCAACCCGCAACGAATGCTCCGTGGCAATAGCAATATAACCGATGACAAACAAAATTACCAATAACCAGGGAATTGCAACATGCCAATAATCCATAAGAAATTTTTTCCCACAAAACTATAAAAATTTCAATGAATTTTCCTCAAATCACCCGGATTGAATATGATAAATAACACAAATTCAACCGATTTCGATATCATGACATAAATTTTCCCGTACCATCCCTTTTGACTTAATTCTTAAAATTAATTCCTCTTTATACCCGAAAGTTCCCTATATTTATACATATTAGTGAAATTTTTTTATAAAAATATCTGAATTTTATATTAATTTGCCTATTATCCATTTTATTACACAACACAACAAAATTTTATATCGATAAAATAAATGAAAATTTTACTTAAATCATTTTTTTATTTCATTTTGATTTTTATATTTGAAGCCGAAAACCGAAATACAAAAGTCATGAACAAAAATCTTTTTACCGGCCCCGAACCTTGGGAAAAATGGGAAACCAAATTAGTGATTTACAGCATTTTAACCGGCATCGCCTTATTGATTATCCTAGGCGTTATCATCAATTCAACGATTCTTTCATGAAACGAATGGAATACATTTTAGGTTACCGGCATCCGCATTGGATTATCACGGGAAACGGAATAGACATCCGTCACACGGAATTAAAGACGGCGGAAACATTATTGGCAGAAGAAATTCGAAAAAAATTTCCCGATCAAAAAATAGAAGTGTATCTACGCTTTGATATGAAAACCATACCGCAATGGTTTCATCAGTATCAAAATCATTATTTCAACACCATTTTATATATATAAGACAAATAAATCATACGAATATGAAGCAAGAACAGACAAACAAAAAATGGTATTCGGGTATGTTAAACACCGAAGACTGGTGGGCCGCTTGGCTCGGATTGTTTTTGGTGGCATTGGGATTATTATTTATATGGGATATAGACGCTGTCGGTTGGATGGTCAAACCGAAAATTTGGGAATGGACCGATTTAACCTCGGATTTTGCTTGGTCTAAACTATGGAAAACATCATCCGATGCATATAGTCATTGGCACCCGCTCTCGGTGTTAGCGCTTTCGTATTTTGTTTTCTTATTAATGACCGGGACGGGGGCCTTTTTCATGAAATGGAATTTAAAAAAATTTATTTATGCCTTCACAATCATTTTCTTTTTGACCTTTACCGTTTGGATACTCGGACATGAGGCGCATTTTGCCGCCGTGGATGCCACGGTTAAGGGGAAAAATTACTTCGAAATTTATCATTTATCCTGGGGATTGCAATTGGGCGGAGGTTTTGCTTTTATTTTGGCCTTGATAACCGGTTTGATTATCGGAAACACCGGCACCACTATGGCCGAAAAACTGAAAGAAGCCGCAAAACCCGAATGGTTTATCAAAGCCGCCATTGTGCTCCTAGGTGCCAAATTGGCGATTATGTCTATGAAAGCCGCCGGTTTTACCTATGAGCTGACGGCCGCCGGTGCCGCCGCCGCATTCGTTGCCTATTTACTATTTTGGCCGATTGTTTATTTCATCGGGCGGAAATATTTCGGATTAAATCGAAATGCCGCTGCGGTTTTGTCCTCGGGCATCTCCATTTGCGGAGTTTCGGCTTCCATTGCCACGGCCGGCGCCATACGCGCCAAACCGGCTATTCCCGTAGCGGTTTCCACATTGATTATCATTTTTGCCATGTTTGAATTGATTATTTTACCACCCGCCTATGTCGGCATCGCACCCAACGAACCTATCGTAAACGGAGCCGCCATGGGAATGACCGTAAAAACCGACGGTGCCGATGCCGCCGCCGGCGCCATTTTAGCCGAATTGCACCATGCCCGGCACCTCAAACAAACCGGAGAAAATTGGGATAAAGACTCTATCCTCAGCGCCGCCATTCTTACCAAAATTTGGATTGATATTTTTATCGGAATCTGGGCCTTTGTGTTGGCCATCGTATGGTTACGTAAAGTGGAAAATCGCAGCGACAAGAAAAAAATACCGAAAATGGAACTTTGGCACAGGTTACCCAAATTCGTATTGGCATATCTGGTAGCTTGGTTCGGACTCACGGCGCTTTTCTACTTTGCCAAAGACATTGCACCGGCCATCAAGGAAGGCGCACATCTGGTGCAAGGTTCTTTCCGGAAATTCCTCTTCATGCTCACATTTCTAAGCATCGGAATCATCACGGATTTTCGAAAAATGCGTGGCATGGGAAAACTTACCTTATTGTATGCCATTGCTTTATTTGTCATTATCGCACCGGTTGCATACCTTGTAGCATGGATTTTCCATCACGGAATGCTACCTTTGGCCGAATAAAATAACCATGAAAAATATCGTTGTCATTGGCGCCGGGATCGTCGGATTGGCTACCGCTTGGCAAGCTCAAAAAAACTTTCCCGGCGTCAAAATTATCGTTCTTGAAAAAGAACCCATACATGCATTGCATCAAACTGGTCGTAATAGCGGCGTTATCCACTCGGGAATCTATTATAAACCCGGAACCAAGAAAGCACACCTTTGCCGCCAAGGCTATGAAATGATACTCCATTTTGCCCGCTTCTATGACATTCCTTTCCGTATTAGCGGAAAATTGATTGTCGCCCGTTCGCCCGGGGAATTTAACAGGTTATACAAACTCTATGAAAACGGGCGTAAAAACGGACTGGATGATTTGGAAATTCTGGATAAAAAAGCTATCGCTAAATACGAACCCCACATCAAGGGTTTAAAAGCCATTCGTGTCCCTCAAACCGGTGTTATCGATTTTACAAAAGTAACGGACACTCTGGCGGAAATCATTACACTCAACGGTGGTGAAATACTTTACAATCATCAAGTATTGGCGTTGGAAAAACCCGGCCGCCCTAACCTTATTACCAATCGGGGAAATATTAAAGCCGATCGTGTGGTGGTGTGTGCAGGATTGCATAGCGACCGCTTATTCGGAAAAAAATACCGCATTATTCCGTTTCGCGGTGAATATTTCAAACTAAAACCCGGACAGGCAAAGAAAATTAATGGTTTGGTTTACCCCGTCCCCGATCCGCGATTTCCGTTTCTCGGTATACACATAACACGACATATCAACAATAAAGTAACCGCCGGTCCCAATGCCGTGCTGGCATTCGGCCGCGAAGCCTATCGCAAAACCGCTTTCAACCTGCGCGATACCACCGAAACCTTCACTTGGCCAGGATTTTGGAAACTTGCATTACGCTACGGCAAAATCGGTATTAGCGAAATGATTCGTTCCCTGTCGAAGCGGCAATTTACCCGTGAAGTATCCCGTTGGATACCCGGAATTCACCCTTCCGATTTGATTCCGCACCCTTCGGGTATTCGTGCACAAGTGGTGGACAAATCCGGAAACCTTATCGACGATTTTATCATCGAAAAAGAAGGAAAAATCACTTATGTCGTCAATGCTCCTTCACCCGCCGCCACAGCTTCATTGGCAATAGCTCAAAGCATCGTCGGAACTATTGAAAATACCCATCCGTAAAAACAACCACAACAACATTCCAAACCCCTGTCCATTAATCTATCAAAGCCCAAAAAAAAACCAACGATTAATGTACGGATTCTTCGGCTTTCTTCAAAATATCACGATCAATGCGTGTGGCTTGAAGTGCCAGCAAGGAAATTTTTTTCATATTGATATGCCCCATAACATGCAAAACAGAAACTCGTTTCTCGCCGGAATATTCAATCAAAAGAAGCAATTCCTTGGCATACCCTTTTTTCGTATCGGGAATGTAATAGAAAGTGGCTATTTTATTCGGATTCTTTATTTTTACTAATAATTTCATTCCGTTTTGGGCTACATATTGCATTGCTTCGGACTTTAAAGCCCCCGACGACGCCGTAGAACCGAACATCCCCAAATATTCCAGTTGTGCATAAAAATTTTTTAAATCCCCATCTTTCGATGAACCGATTTCATTGATCAAAGAAAACATATCCTTGGTCACTACCACCATATCCACATTATCGTTGCTTTCAAATTTCCGCTCGAAATATTGTCCTTGCAAAAATTGAAATATCCCCGAAAACAGGACTAATAAATAAATTTTCCTCATATTCGATTGATTTACACATTCAAAGATAACAATTTTCAGGCCAAATTTTCCCTCGATACTTTGCGCATACGAATTTTAATACGAAATGCGGCAAAAATCAGTGTCATTACAGGACTTATCAAATTAAAAAAAGCATAAGGCAAATATTCCGTCGTAGGGACACCAAGCACCTTGGAATTATAAGCACCCCCCGTATTCCACGGTACTAAAACCGAAGTCACCGTCCCCGAATCTTCCAAAGTGCGGCTTAAATTTTCCGGCGCCAATCCCTTGTCTTCAAACGCTTGTTTATACATCTTCCCCGGAACCACAATCGCCAGATATTGATCCGATGCGGTGGCATTAAAAAACAAGCAAGTCAAATCGGTGGAAAGAAACAAGCCGAAAATTCCTTTGAATGCACTCAATAACAATTCGCTAATGCGTTTCAATGCACCAATAGCCTCCATAACACCCCCGAAAAACATCGCACTGATAATCAACCAAATGGTGGATAACATCCCGGTCATGCCGTCGCTCGTAAACAATTCCTTTAAAATGGCATTGTGCGTATCAATCGACAATTTACCCACAATCGCTTGGGTAATCACGCGATAAAATGCGCCCGCTTCATATCCGCCTCCGGCCAATTCCGACAATAAATCCCTTTGGAAAACCAATGCGGCAAACATCCCGGCAAACACACCGGCAAACAAAGCAATCAACGGACGCGTTTTCATCACAATCAACGCAATCACCAACAAAGGAACCGAAAACAACCAGGGCGATATATGAAAAACTCGCTTGATTTCCTGCAATAAAAGCCGGTGATCGGAAATTTCTCCGCTCGTGTGATGCAAACCCAAAAGCAAAAACAAAACCGCCGCAATCGAAATGGAAGGAACGGTCGTATAAAGCATATACCGGACATGTGTAAAAAGATCCACACCCGCCACCGCCGACGCCAAATTGGTCGTATCGGACAAAGGCGAAATTTTATCACCGAAATATGCTCCCGAAATCACCGCGCCGGCTATTAATCCGGGAGAATATCCCAATGCCGTCCCAATACCCATCATAGCTACGCCAATTGTAGCCGTCGTGCTCCATGAACTTCCTATCACCAATGAAATCAATGCGGAAATAACCAAAGCGGAAAGCGGAAAAAAAACGGGATTGAGCAATTCCAAACCGTAATATATCATCGTGGGAATAATGCCGCTCAATAGCCAAATCCCCGTCAAAGCACCCACAAAAAGCAAAATCATAATAGCACCAGAAACCGACGCTATATTGCGACTGACTTTACACAACATCGCATCATAGCCGATCCCCTTCGTAAAACCAATAGCGCCCGCCACAATGCCCCCCAAAATCAAAGCAAACTGATTCGGCCCCGACGTTGCATCATCATGAAAAATCCGAACATTGATAATCAACAATACAATCAAAAAAACCAAAGGAATAAATGCTTCAAACGGATGAACAATGACGGATTTCTTTTCCATAAAACCAAAAGTAAACAATTTTTCGCAATTACGTCCCGTCCCGAAAATACCGGCACTTTTTCCTTAAATTTGCATGGATTCAACCCGAAAACATATAATAATGAAAATAGCACTTATCAAAGAACGAAAAAATCCCCCCGACCGACGCGTGGTGCTCACACCCCGGCAAGCCCGAAATCTTATGGAAAAATATCCCGGATTGGAAATTATCGCGGAAACTTCGCCACATCGCGCTTTCTCCGATAACGAATACAAACAAGCCGGCGTACCCGTAGTAAACGACGTCTCCGATGCCGACGTATTGCTCGGTGTTAAAGAAGTGCCCGTCGAAGCCTTAATTCCCGGAAAAAAATATTTTTTCTTTTCCCATACCATCAAAAAACAACCCCATAACCGTAAACTTCTTCAAGCCATATTGGACAAAAACATCGAACTTTATGATCACGAAACCCTCACCGGTCCCGATGGAAACCGTTTAGTAGCTTTCGGATATTATGCAGGCGTAGTCGGCGCTTACAACGCCATTCGCACCTTCGGACTAAAAAGCGGACTGTTTGAAATACCACGCGCAATTGATCTCAAAGACAAACAAGAACTGATTGAAACCCTTCGAAAAATTTATCCCCAAATGCCGCCCGTCAAAATCGTATTGACCGGAAAAGGGCGTGTCGGTTCCGGCGCCAAAGAAATCCTTGACGCCATGGGAATTCGCGAAGTTTCTCCCGAAACTTTTCTTAATGAAAAATTCAATGAACCCGTTTATACTCAAATCGACGTGGATTGGTATAACAAACACAAAGAAGGAAAACCCTTCGACTTTCGGGAATTTTTTACGCATCCCGAACGCTTCGAAGGCGACTTCGAAAAATTCACCAAAGTCGCCGATATCTATATCGCCGGACACTTCTACGGACAAGGCGCTCCCTATATCCTTACTCGCAAACATCTCCAATCGCCCGGCAATAAAATCCGTGTGGTGGCGGATATCAGCTGCGACATCGGCGGTCCCATAGCCACAACAATCCGCGCTTCCACTATTGACAATCCTGTCTACGGCTATGATCCCGGAACCGGGAAAGAAACCGATTATCACAACAATAATGCCATAGCCGTTATGGCCGTCGATAATTTACCCAATGAAATCGCCCGTGACGCTTCCGAAGGATTCGGCGAACAATTCGTGAAACACATTATCCCGGCGCTTATCGAAGGCGATAAAGACGGTATTTTGGAACGTGCTCGTATGACCCGGAACGGACAACTCACCGAGCGTTACCGATACTTACAAGATTACGTGGACGGCAAAGAATAATTGCAAGGCAAATATTAGAAAGACCGGGAATTTTTCCCGGTTTTTAGTTGATTAACCGCACCGCATTGATAATATCTTCTTCGATTTGTTTCCTTAAGGCTTCTATCGAAGAAAATTTTTGTTCGGCACGTAAACGCTTCAAAAAACGAATACGAAGCTTTTCTCCATATAAGTCACCTTCAAAATTTAAAATATGCACTTCGATATGCTTTGTTTTTTCACGGTTAATCGTCGGTTTTTGTCCGATATTTAAAACGCCGTTATACTTCTTTTTTCCGGGCATTTCAACCCCAACGACATAAACCCCCTCAAGCGGCACCAATTTGTGAGGATCGGGAAGCGCTAAATTCGCCGTAGGAAACCCGATCTTTCTCCCGAATTTACTCCCGTGAACCACCTCGCCCTCCATCATATAATCATAGCCGAGCAATGCATTGGCCCGCTCAATTTGGCCTTCAATAAGCAACTTCCTGATTTTAGTAGAACTAACTATTACACCCTTATGTTGATAACAATCACCGAAAACCGTTTCAATACCCAATTCATCCGACAATGCCTTCAACAACTCCGGATCCGATATCCGGTCACTACCGAAAACATGATCATAACCCACCAATAATAAACGCAATCCGAACCGGGATTTTAAAAACTTCAGAAAGGATTTCGCAGGCATTGCGGCAAAAGATTCGCTAAAAGGATAAATGACCGCTTTATCCAATGACGTGCGGCGCAAAAGAAATTTTTTCTCACTCAATGTCGTTAACAAAGACGGCGCCGATTCGGGACGTAAAACATAAGCCGGATGCGGATGAAACGTAAACAAAACCGAATGCAATCCTTTTTGCCTCGCATGCCGTGATAAAGTGGAAATCAAATACTGATGACCCCTATGCATACCATCGAACGACCCAACCGCCATTGCCGATTTTTCCCATTGATAATGTGCAATACGGCCCTCGACAATTTGTGGATTATTCATCTTTTTTCAATCGATATTTTATTGCCTTTGTGAATACCCAAACGGTCGCCCAATCCGCCTTTTATTTCCAAAACAAAACGCGCGGGATAATACGAAGACAACGGCGTCTCGTCCAACGGATTTGCCCGCTTGGCAATCGAAACGATCGTGCTATCCGATCCGATATAAATGATATCCAATGGAATGTAGGTGTTCTTCATATAAAAAAAACGCACATCTTCATCTTCAAAAACAAACAACATGGCCCGGTCGTCATCCATTTGCTTGCGATACATCAAACCCGTTTCACGCTTATATTCATCAGCGGCAACTTCCGTCTTAAACGTAGCTAACGTATCCTTTCCGTCTATTATGTGAACTTTCACATCTTCACGAAAAACATTTTCTTGCCCGCCGGATTTTTGTGACTTAACTTCACCCGTTCCGGAACACGAAAAAAACATCAATAAAATAAAAGCCAAAATCAACTCCCTCATGCTTTCAAATGTTCAGACTTATTTTTCAACGACCAAATAACAACGGCCAATCCCACCAAAGCAAAAGGAATGCTCAATAACTGGCCCGTGTTTAATCCCGTAATTTTCATCAACACCGTCGGCTCATCACGCTGAGTGATTTTCCAAAATTCGATAAAGAAACGTATCACCCAAAGCAACGTAAAAAAGATCCCGAATAACAATCCCCTATAGTGCGGAACTTCCGTTTTCCAATAAAGATACATTACCAAAACGAATAACAATAAATAAGCTCCCGCCTCATATAATTGCGTAGGATGACGAGGTATGTTTTCGCCTAACGATTGATAAATAATTCCCCATGACGAACCCGTCGGTTTTCCGATTATTTCGGAATTGATCAAATTTCCGATACGAATCATCGCACCGCCAAACGGAATGGTCAAAATCAAACGGTCCACCCACCAAACAAAATCTTTATGACGGATTTGATGCTTATACTTTCGCCAAAATAAAAAAGCGGCAATCGCAATGCCTATCGTAGCCCCATGACTAGCTAGCCCCTGAAATCCCGTAAACTCAAACCGGGGCTCAAGCCGGAAAGGAAGGAAAATCTCACTGATATGGTGTTTAAAATAAGGCCAATCATAGAAAAAAACATGCCCCAACCTAGCACCGATAATCAAACCGACCGCTATATAAACCAACAAAGGATCCAGCAATTCTTCATTTTCTCCTTCACGACGAAAAACCTTTTTCATGATGTAATATCCGGCAATAAAACCCAAAACATACATCAAGCTGTAATAACGAATCGTAATAAATCCCAAATCCAATCCCAATTTAGGATTCCACACCAAGGCCAATATATTCATTTCTTATGCCGTTTTTTATGATAGCGCAATTTAACGGTTTTGATTCGATTTTTCAATTCTTCCCGCGTCGGCACCGGATCATAACCGGAACCGCCCCAGGGATGACAGGACAAAATCCGCCGTACGGCCAAAAAACTCCCGGCAATGATTCCATGAGTCCTCAAAGCCTCAATGCTATATTGTGAACATGTGGGCGTATAACGACAATTACTACCCAAATACGGCGATACGGCCAACTGATAAAACCGAATCAACCCGATAAACGGATACGACAATATCACCGAAAGGCGCTTCATGAGATAAAATTACGCATTTTGAACCTAAATCACCGTTTGACAAGCAAAAACCAACAAATCGGTATCGTATTCTTCCATAAACCGAATTTTCATTAGCTTCATAAAAAATTCTTATATCAATAACGATCCACTTCAAAAGAACCTAAAGCCGACTCAATGTTAATATAAATCTTATGACCTGCCTTATCAAAATTTTCCGTCACATAGATATTTTTCCGTTTCTTCTTAAATCCTTCTAACATCCGTGTGCTCATTACATCCGAGAAACGAACTTCCACCCCCGCATCCTCCGGAACATTCAAGTGAACCGACGACGCACCCGAATTAATCTTTACCCTCGTATCAGGCAATTTATTACCCAAAGTTAAATCCACCGACGACGCACCCGACTCCACCGTAACACGCCTCACTTTAAACGGACGCAAATCCATTTCCAATGATGAAGCCCCGGTTGAAATATCCATATCCCAAACCGGACCGGCATTTAACTGTAAATCAATATCCGGCGAAAATCTCGAATGCAAATCGACATTCCGTTTTTCAGGCTTAAAAGAAATCACGGCACGATTGCCTTGAATATCCACTTCCTTCTTCAAACCGAAAAATATATCTTCACCTACCAACCGGAATAACTCGTTTGTAGTTTTTTCCAAATGAAAATCCGAAGTAGGAATATTCATTTTCAAGGTCCCAAACCGAATGTCATTGTTCATTTCGATGCTGTATACCACATCATAGCGACCTGTTCCTTCCGCTTCCGCATCATCATCCGCATCATCGGCTATCATTTCCCGGCTTTCATTCCGCGAAAAATCGAAATGAAAGCTAAAATGCTGTTTCCGGCTCGTAAATAACAAACCGAAAAACAAAATCATCATCCCGAAATTAACGATCGCCCGCCACGGCTCTCGTATAGCCAAATAACGCAACCCCCAAAAGATTAACAACAACGGCCACATATGCGAAATCTGTGAAAAAGACACATCTATCCAACCGAAATTATTCGCCAAAAAAGTAATGCCCAGCAATATCAAAAACACTCCGGCATAAAGATTACTATTATTCTCGCTTGTTTTCATAGTTATTTGTTTTTATGATTTACATTAATCGGATGTTTCATCTTGCTTACTCTGTTTTTCCGAATCAACGGATTTTTCATTCATTACCGAACCTTCACTTTCATTCTTGGAAATAAGTAAATACACACCCAAAATAATCAACACAACCGGCCATAATTTACGCCAGTTAACCCATCTCAAATACTGATCGAACAAAAAAATTATCCCCAGCGTGATCAATAAAATCCCCAACAAAACATTGGAACGCTCGCCGGATGTTTTTTCCTCCGAAAACCGGACCTCTTCCAAATCACCCCTCCATTCTTCAGGTTGAGCCGGCATGGCTATGGCAAATACCAAATATATCAATAAAGTTACCGGTCCGGCTAAGAAAAACATCAAAATACAAAGCAACCTGAGGATAAAAACATCCATCTGCAAGTATTCGGCCATTCCGCCGCACACACCAAAAATATAACGGTGGCGGTCACTTCGATAAAATCCTTTGTTCTTATTCGTATCCATCATTTTGGTATTGTTTTTGAGATTAATTTATTAAACTTGCACAAAAATTATTTCTTATGACCAAATTTTTTCCACTCTCACTTATAGGATTGATTTTCCCGGTTTTTGTTACACTTGCCCCGATTCCCGACGGCCAAGTTAAGGACTTACAAGGAAAAGAACATGCTTTTTCCGATATAATCGACAACGGCGACAAACCCGTTATCGTCAGTTTTTGGGCCACTTGGTGTGTTCCGTGTATTCGCGAACTCGACGCCATCGCCGATGAATACGAAGATTGGCAAGACGAAACCGGCGTTAAACTCATCGCCGTCTCGGTAGACGACAACAAAACCGCTCACCGCATCAAACCCATGGTCAACGGACGCGACTGGCCATACAAAGTATATCACGATTTCAACGGCGACCTGCAACGCGCATTGCACATCAATTCCGTTCCCTATCTTATCGTTATTCATAAAGGTAAAATCGTTTTCAGCAAAAACAGCTATTCACCCGGAAGCGAGCAAGAATTACTCGATTTTATTAAAAAACTTAAATAAACCTTCATGAAAAGAACCCTCGTATTTCCCCTATTCTGGTTGATTTTCCAACATGTTCACACACAAAGTATCTCCGGAAGCCTGTTTTCCACCACACAATACTACGAAAACGACAGCCTGACACATTTCTCGGCTCCAGAAGGACATTTACGCGGAATGCATTACTTCACGCTTGACATCCGAAAAGGCCCTTGGACAGCCGGCGCTGTCCTTGAAACTTACGTACCCGGACCGCTTCTGGGCTACAACCCCCGCTTGCAAGGAAACCTCCTGACCGATTACTTCATTCGATACCGCAAAAAAAATCTGGATATCACCGCCGGCTATTTCTATCAACAATTCGGCAACGGATTAACCCTCCGTACCTGGCGCTCCCGAACTCTCGGCATCGATAATGCCATTCGAGGTTTAAGAATAAAATACAACTTACCATCGGGAATCAAATTGATTGCCCTCACCGGAAATATGCGAACGGGTATGGAATTGTCATCCGCATCCATCAGTGGATTGAGCATAGAAATCCCTGTCACTACCTCCTTGGGTAATTTCACTTTCAACCCCAATCTAACCTCCCGTTTTCAACCGGTGGATAACAACCTCAATCTGAAACCTACCGTGGAAATATATTCACTCAACACCCGGTTTAATTCCGGGAAATGGGACTTCGGCTTCGAATATGCCTACAAAACTCCCGAAGCCTTATATACCAACGGCGTGATCAACGACAGAGTTTTATTCGACGGCGACGCCTTGATCGCTTATGCCGGTTATTCCACCCGGGGATTAGGCATCTCCGCCTCTTTCCGCCGTAGCGAAAACATGCAACTTTACACCCGGCGCGAACTGCAAGGAAACTTCTATAACACAGGAACGGTCAATTACCTACCCTCATTAGTCAAACAACACGACTTCCTCCTTACCACCCTTTACGTTTATGCCACTAATGAAAGCATCTCCTTCACCGACGAATCCGTAGGCGAAATCGGAGGACAATTGGACATTTTCTACAAAATAAAAAAGAAAACATTATTAGGTGGAAAATACGGAACGTTACTTTCCTTTAACTTGGCTCAATGGCACGGATTGAACGCACAATTCATCCCCGCCCTCGGAATCTATCGGCGCAATTATTGGGAAGCCGGTGAATTATATTACCGCGATATCAATTTCAATATCAAGAAAAAAATCAACCGGAAAATAAAAACCGCCCTGCACCTGATTCACCAAACCTACAACCAAAGAAAACTCGAAGGACACGGCGAAACCGTCGAAGCCTTTACCGTCGTATCTGCATGGACATGGAAATTACCGCATTATTCATCATTGAATTTTTCCCTTGAACACCTCGCCACCCGCCAAGACCAAAAAAACTGGGCCGCCGGAAGCTTCGAATATACATTGACAGGACGATATGGCATCTACTTCACCGATATGTATAACTACGGCGATACCAAAATCCACTACTACAACGCCGGTTTGCTCTACACAAACAAAGGAAACCGCATTTCCCTAGGCTATGGAAGAACACGCGGAGGATTAATTTGTGTCGGCGGCGTTTGCCGCTATGTGCCGCCCAACAAAGGATTCCAACTATCCCTATCCTTACATTTCAATTAACCCTTATGACCGAAGAAAAAAAACGTTCACTATTTCAAAAACTCACCGACAAATACCGCCTGCTCATTATCGACGAAGATACCTTTGAGCACAAACTCGATATGAGCCTGAACCGGTTGAACGTTTTTGTAATTACCGGACTTATCGCTTTATTCCTTATCCTCGGAACATTCTTGCTCATCGCCCATACCCCCCTCAAAGAATATATCCCCGGATACCCCCAAACAAGCCTGAAAAATGACATCTTCCAATTAGCCGAAAAAAACGATTCCCTGAAACATTTGGTGGAAACTCAAGGACGCTATTTAGACCAACTGCGTATGATTATTTCCGGCGATATCAACCCCGGCTCACTACATCGAAAACCTCCCAAAAAATTTATTTACCACCCCGACAGTCTGAATTTGACTCCCTCCAAAGAAGATTCAATCCTCCGAAAAGAAGTCGAAGAAAAACAAAAATTCGGCGGACAAACAACCGTCAACGCCCAAAATCAATTTATCCCGCCCGCCAAAGGAATGATCAGCAGACATTTCAATCGAACAAAAAACCATTTCGGAACCGATATCATCCTCAAAAACAACACCCCCGTCAAAGCCATCGCCAACGGAACCGTCGTTTTGGCCGAATGGTCCGAAAAAAACGGCAATATCATCCTAATCAAACATCCCGGAAACTTCCTCTCCGTATATAAACACAACAAAAAACTATACAAACACGAAGGCGAACACGTAAAAGCCGGCGAAGTCATCGCCGCCTCGGGAAATGAGGGCGAAAATACCACCGGTCCCCACTTGCATTTCGAGCTCTGGTACAACGGAAAACCCGTAAATCCCGAAGATTATATCGATTTCACCCCCTGATAAACCCGCAACCCAAAACTCCTTTCAACCCTTTTCTAAATATTCGGAAACAATCAACCTTTTTAGGATTATCCCCTTCCCGGAAAGCCAAACAAATTATATCCCGAAAATTCCCCGATTCGAGCGCTTGACGTAATTCCTTTTCAAATCCTTTCCATATGAACGATTTTTTTCGGATATTTGTTAACGATACTTTTTAGGCACGATTTTCGTTTTATCAAAATGACCGTGAAAATTACCACTTTTATGAAACGAAATTACAAGAAAATTATCCTGTTATTATTACTCGCAGGCATCATTACGGGTTGGAAAATTTATCGCCGTTTTGAAAACCGGCAAAGCGAGCGCCTGACCATAGAAGCCATGCTCTATATGCTCAATAACTATCACTATTTGCCCCGCATCATTGACGATAGCTTGTCCCGTCAATTCTTCGACGAAATCATCAAACGCTTCGACCCCTCAAAACGCTATTTCCTCGCCTCGGACATCGTTTATCTGTCCCGCTATCGTGATTCACTGGATAATCAAATCACGGAAGCCCGATTCGATTTCTTCGACGCCGCCTACGGCATCCTCATCAAACGCCAAAAAGAAGCCGCCGAAATCTACCGTGAACTTATCGCCCAACCAATCGACCTGAACGAACCCGATACCCTCAATACCGACTACGACACAACCCCTTTCCCTACCGACAAACAGGCCCTGAGAAAACGATGGAAAGCCTTTATCAAATATTCCATCCTCACCGATATCGCCAGCCAAATGGACGTAGATCGCGATTCGTCTAAAACCCACACCGACGAAGAATACCGACAAAAAGGAACAGAAAATACCAAAAAAAACTTCGATAATTTCTTCGAAAACCTCAACGAACTGGAACGCGCCGACTACCTCGCCATTTATTTCAACACCTTTGCCGAATTATACGACCCCCACACCAATTACTTCAAACCTTCCGACCGCGATCGCTTCAACGTAGATATGGCCGGATCATTTGAAGGCATCGGCGCTCGACTGCAAAAAGAAGGACCTTATACCAAAATCGTGGAACTCATCCCCGGCGGCCCCGCTTGGCGCGACGGCAAACTCGAAGTTGGCGACATCATCCTAAAAGTCCGCCAACAAAACGAAGAACAACCCATAGACGCCGTCGGTATGCGACTGGACAAACTCGTCCGCTTGATCAAAGGACCCAAAGGCACAACCGTCTACCTGACTGTCAAAAAATTAAATGGAAACATCGTGGAAATTCCCATCGTCCGCGATAAGGTCATCCTGAAAGAAACTTTCGCCAAATCCTTGCTCATAAAAAACAAAGGACGAACCTTCGGCTACATCCTCTTGCCCAAATTTTACCACGATTTCGAACATGAAAACGCCCGCAATTCCGCTTCCGATATGAAAAAGGAATTGAAAAAACTCCTTCGTGCCGGCGCCGAAGGCGTCATCATCGACTTGCGCAATAATGGCGGAGGTTCCCTTGCCGATGTCATCAAAATAGGCGGCTATTTTATCCCTTCGGGCCCCATCGTTCAAGTGCGAAATCACAACGGACAAGTGCGGGTTCTGCGCGATAGAGACCATGGAACCGTCATCTGGAATAAACCCGTTGTCGTGCTCGTCAACGAACTCTCCGCTTCCGCTTCCGAAATTCTTGCAGCCGCTTTGCAAGACTACAAACGCGCCGTCATCATCGGCGGAAAACAAACCTATGGAAAAGGAACCGTACAACGCTTTATCGACCTCAATCAATTGCTCCATTTGTCTAAAAACAACATCGGATCCCTAAAATGGACCATCCAAAAATTCTACCGTATCAACGGAAATTCAACCCAACGCAATGGCGTCAAACCCGACATCTCACTACCCGACCGGTTCTACTACTTGGATAACTTGCTCGAAAAAGGACAAAAAACAGCCATGCCTTTCGATATGATTTCACCGACCGATTATCACATCTGGAACGGCTATACCAACTTCGAGCAAACCGTCGATAACATCCGTAAAACCGTCGACACCATGAAAATCTTCCGCTACATGGATACCCTCGCTTTATGGTTCAAGCAAAACAACCGGCAAAAAATATACCCCCTGCAAAAAAACGTATTCCTGAATTATCTCAAACAAAACCAAGCCAAAGCCAAACGATTGGACAGCCTCATACAATATGATAATCATCTGCACTTCGAAAGCCTTGCCGAAGATACCGTGGCCAAAACCCGGGACACGGTTTTCCAAACCGAACGAAAACGCTGGATCGAAAACTTGCAAAAGGATCCTTATGTAGAACAAGCCGTCAACGCACTCCAAACACTCCAAACACAATAATTATGAAACAAACGGCCATCTACGGATTGATAGCACTATCGATTTTAATGTCCGGTTGTAAAGAAAAAAACAACCGGAATCCCTACTTAAACGAAGTTTCTTTTCGCAAGGAAATCAATACGGATTTACCCCGATACAGCTCCCTGAAATACGCCGGAAACGCCGTTTATATACCCGACGGAGGCATCAAAGGATTCTTTCTTTTCAATACCGGAAACGGCTATAATGCCTTCGAAGCCTCCGACCCCAATCACTACCCCTCCGATTGCTCGCGAATGCAATTGAATAACCAGCAAGTGCAATGCCCCTGCGAAGGAAATACCTACAACCTGCTGAACGGCTCACCCGTCAATAACAACCTCGATTACCCCCTCAAAGCCTATCATGTAACCGTCAACGGCAACACCATAATCGTCTACAATTAAACAACAATTGCCATGGTATTCACTCGTCAAACACTCCATAAATACTTACATCGCGACAGCCGAATGCGCGACGTCTATCACGACCTTAATCCGTTCAAAGTTAAAGAAATTCTGCTCGTATCAAGCCTCTACGACGCCTTTACCATCGAAAAAGAAGGACGTTTTTCCGAAATCATGCTTTATGATTACGGCAATCTCAATCTCACTTCTTTGCCTCGTATCACCGGCGTATCCACCAAAAAAGAAACCATGAAACAACTCCAACAAAAGAACATCGACATGGTGGTGGTCATGGTGGGATTCAACCAAAATCGCAGCATCCGAATCATCAAAGCCATTAAAGAAAAATATCCCGACAAACCCGTTTTTCTCCTACTCAACAATCATGCACAAATCAAATATTTTCAAACCCAACAAGAAAAAATCGGATATGACAGACTCTTTATCTGGGACGCCGACCCGCGCATCTTCTTTGCCATGATCAAATACTTGGAAGATTATAAAAACGTAGAAAACGACGTCCGGCTAGCCAATGTAAGAATCATCCTGATTGTGGAAGATTCACCCGAATACTATTCGTCCTATCTAACCCGATTATACAAAGTCATATTCGAACAAACCAATAAAATCATCGACGAAATAAAAACAGACAAATTATATAAAGTGCTAAAACTACGTGCACGCCCCAAAATTCTACTCGCCACCAACTACGAAGAAGCCCTCGATATTTTCAATCGATACAAAGACAATATCTACCTCGTTATTTCCGACGTCCAATTTCCCCGAAACGGAAAAACGGCCGACAATGCCGGATTCGAATTCATTTCCTATGTCAAAAAAAAGAAAAACGACCTACCCGTTGTATTGCTCTCATCAGACAAGCGAAAAAAAAACCTTGCCGAACAGGCCGGTATCGATTTCATGGACAAAAATGACGAAGATCTTTATCAAAAACTACAGAAAAAAGTCATCTATAAACTAGGATTCGGCGATTTCGTATTCCGCAATGCCCACGGCGAAAAAATAGCCCGCGCATCCAATTTGGCCGAATTTGAAGAAATCATCAAATCCATTCCGCCCGAATCCATCATGTATCATGCCTCTAAACATCACTTTTCCAAATGGCTCATGTCCCGCTCCGAAATCCAACTGGCATCACTATTAAAGAAAAAAACCACACATGATTTTAGCGATCCCGAGGAAATCAGAAGCTATCTGATCGAAATGCTCAAAATGTATCGCGACGAAAAGCCCTCGGGCAAAATTATCCCTATCGACAAAGCGCAATGCAACAATGAAACCAACATATTACTGCTTTCGCCCGGCGCTTTCGGCGGAAAAGGACGAGGTCTGGCTTTTATCAACTCCTTGCTCTACAAAACCGATTTGGGTAATGCCGTTCCGGGCATTCGCATTAAAATTCCCCGCACCGCCATTATTGGGGTTAAAGAATTCGAAGACTTCATCCAACGAAACAACCTCCAAAACATCAAAGACGAAGGCTTGTCAGACAAAGAAATCGGGAAACGGTTCGTAGAAGGAAAATTAAGCCACGAAGTCAAAGAAAATTTGTGGTTGCTACTTCAATGCTTCAAAAAACCCCTAGCCGTTCGTTCTTCGGGATTATTCGAAGACAGCCTTGAACAACCCTTTGCCGGCATTTTCGATACTTATCTCTTGCCCAATAACAATCCGGATATCAAAAAACGATTCAAACAACTCACCGAAGCCATTAAACTGGTTTATGCATCGGTATTTTTTCAAAAATCACTCAATTATTCCAAATCCATCAACAAAAAACTCGGCGATGAAAAAATGTCTATCGTGATCCAAGAATTGGTAGGTCACGAACACGACGGACTCTATTATCCCCATATCAGCGGCGTTGCACAATCTTATAACTTCTACCCCTTTGCCGATATGCGCCCCGACGACGGCTTCGCCGTAATTGCCGTAGGCCTCGGCTCTTATGTAGTGGAAGGCGAAGTCGCTTACCGTTTCTCTCCCAAACATCCCAAAATTCAATTTCTCTCACTCAAAGATCAAATCAAATATTCCCAAACCTATTTCTATGCCTTGGATATGAAAAAACAACATATCGACCTGTGCGAAGGTCCCATGCAAACCATTCGAAAAGTAGATATTTACGACGCCGTGAAACACAAAACCCTTACCCACTTGGCCAGCACCTATGATTATAACAACGACATGCTCTATCCCGGCGTTTACGACACGGGTCCGCTGGTAATTAATTTCGCCGATATCCTACAAAACGAATACATACCCTTGGCCGAAACACTGCGGGTAGTGCTCAAAAGTCTCCGTGACTCCTTCGACACACCCGTAGAAATCGAATTCGCCGTTGACCTAACCCCATCCGACAACGACAAACCCGTTTTTTACATCTTGCAAGTAAAACCCCTCATCGTCCCCATTGAAAATTTTTCCTACACCATCGACAAAATCAACAAGGAAAAAATGATTATTTACGCCGAAAAAAGCATGGGAAACGGATTTATTAACGACATCAGAGACGTGGTTTTCGTCAAAAATAAAGCCTTCGACAAAACCCGAACCCCCGAAATCGCCGAAGAAGTCAACCGGATAAACGAAAAACTGGCCAAAGAAAACAAAAAATATTTGCTCATCGGACCCGGACGCTGGGGAACACGCGACCGGTTTATCGGCATTCCTGTTACTTGGAATAATATCTATAACGCCCGCGTAATTGTAGAAACAAGTCTGGACAATTTTCCCTTGGACGCCTCCTACGGTTCACACTTTTTTCATAACCTGACTACGCTGAATATCGCATACTTTTCCGTCATACCCGAACAACATAAAGGATTTATTCGCTACGAAAAATTCGAGCGTGCCAAGCTCATGGAAGAAACCGCCTTCCTCAAACACGTCCGCTTCAACCGGCCGCTCAAAATTATCATTGACGGAAGAAACCGTAAAGCGGCTGTGTTGGAAGCCGAATCAAATAAATAACATCACCGGTTAAACCGAAAACTCAAGCATCTTTGCCTTGTAACTTACGCTTCCACGATCGCAAACCTTGAAACGCCAATACCAAAAAGATAAAATATTGAATACCCGTAAATCCATAACCTTTTATAAAATACAACGGCACGGAAACAATATTTACGGCAATCCACAAATGCCAACTTTCCAGTTTTTTCAAAGCCATTAAAAACATGGCCGAAAAAGCCGCCCCCGTCGTAAATGTATCCAAATAGGGTGTAACTTTCTTTAATTCCGCTAAACGACCGGATCTGAAATGTTCCCAAAAATAGGAAAAACTCTCCGTCAATCCCAAATCCGGCATCACCCCGTAGTATCGATATACAAAAATCACCAAAGCCGAAGTAAAAACAAAAATACTCGCCGCCAAAAATTTATCCTTATGCGAAACGCGAGTAATACGCCTTCGTTCCTGTGTTGCGTCTGCCGGCTTAAGCCACATATACCAGCCGTAAATACTCATGAGCGTATAGTAAATATTAATAATCAAATCACCATACATTTGCCATCTCGACAGCAAATACACATACAACCCGGTGGAAATGATCCCCGTGGGATAAACCCAGATATTCTCCTTTTTGGCAAACCAAACACTCAAAATACCGAAAGCAGCTGCTATAAATTCCAACCCGATGTAAATGAAAGGAGTGTTCCTATACGGATCAAGAAAAAAATCAATGATTGAATGCCAATCCATAATAAAATTCTCGCTTGCGAATATAAAAAAAAAACCCGCCTTCATCAAGGCGGGTTTTCCTTGGGGAGGTGACCCCGGCAGGATTCGAACCTGCAACCTACTGATCCGTAGTCAGTTGCGCTATCCAGTTACGCCACGGGGCCTCCGTTTGCGGTTGCAAAGATACGTTTTTTTTGACATTCACCAAAACCTTTCAACAAAAAAGCCGCCTATTGCAGGCGACTTTTTACCGTCTCTTACGTCAATGTTCCATCACCGGCGGCGGAACCGGCCGTTCAGGTCGTTTAAAATTTCTTTTCGCAGGTTTTTTCGTTATGGTCAACTCATCGATCAATCGCTTGTCGTCACCGAATTTATCTATAATGAACAAAACATAACGAATATCCACCATGATACTTCGTGCAATTTCCGGGCGATAATATAAATCTTCCATTACGCCTTCCCAAACACCGTCAAACGCCAAACCTATCAAATTACCATTGGCATCCAAAACCGGACTTCCCGAATTTCCGCCCGTAATATGATTGGTAGCCAACCAGTTCACCACCATATATCCGTCATAATTGGCATAACGCCCGTAATCGCGCTTCTTGTATAATTCACGCAATTTCAACGGCACGTCAAATTCTTCATCACCCGGAACATATTTTTCCATTACCCCGTATAAATGCGTAAAGGGCTTATAATAAACGGCATCCCGTGGCTTGAAACCCTTCACCCGGCCGTAAGCAACCCGCATGGTAAAATTCGCATCCGGAGAAAATTCCCGATCGGGGAAAACTTCCAACTGCGCCTTCATATAACGTCGCATCAAATCATCCAATTTTTCCTTCAAATCATAATATGCAGCGGTTTTTTCATAGTAATACATTTCCTGCAGATATAAAAGTTTAAAAGCTATATCACCCGCAACCGCCTTTTCGAATTTCTTAGGAGGTAAATCAAACAACGCCTTAACCTTTTGCGGATCACGCAACACCGATTCGGAATAAATTTTTTCGGCTATGGTTTCCGCACCGTATTTATCGAATATGTCCTTAAAATCGGGATTGATAAATTCAGGCGGCATATTATCCAAATAATGTTGCATCAAAACTGCAAAAACCTCTTTATCGGTATCCGCATCAAAACTAGAATAAGCCGTTTCCATTATGTCTTTCAAATATTCCTCCTTATTGCGCTTATAAAATTTCTTATCCGATTGCATACGGCTCATCATACCGCGAAGCACAGCATATGCATAAGTCAAATCGATATTTCGATACCATATCTCACCGTGAATATCGCGTGCCAATTGATATTTTTCAATTTCATTATAAACCTTTTTCAGATCGTCCAATAAAGTTCCGTATTGCTTTTGCCACTCCGGACGGGAATTGACGCGATTTTGAAATTCTTTTTCATACTTTTGCTTGGCTCCAACGGCATCAAACCTCCTTAAACCTTGGCTCTCGCCGATAAAGAATTTCCAATAATTGGCCAAATGCGCATGTTTGGTAGTGAGTTTCAAGCGCAAATCTTCGCTCTTTTTCATGTGTTTTTCCAGAATATCCAAAGTTTTTCTGCGTAATTTATAGCGCGCCGGATCGCGCAAATCCATGATTTGTTTAATGGCATACGAAGTCAAATACTCATTGGTGCGTCCCGGAAACCCCATCACCATCGTAAAATCGTTCACAGCAACGCCGTTCAGATTGATTTTTAAAAATCGCTTCGGTTTATACGGAACATTGTCTTTGGAATATTCGGCCGGTTGGTTATGCTTACCGGCATAAACACGAAAAATCGAAAAATCACCTGTATGGCGGGGCCACATCCAGTTATCGGTATCGCCTCCGAATTTCCCGATACTCTTGGGCGGTGTGGCCACCAACCGCACATCCGGATAGGTGGTGCTTTCAATCAAATAATATTTATTGCCTTTAAAAAACGGCTTAATTTGATAATGCTTAAATTCATCTTCATCAAATCGCTTCAAATAGGCATTGATATTTTTATCGATGGCCGATTGACGTTCCCGGGGCGACAAATCCTCCGAAATACCCTTCAAAATATCAGACGTAACATCGGTCATGTTGTCAATCACCGTCACGTCAACCCCCGTTACCGGAATTTCTTCCGAAAACGATTTCGACCAAAAACCCTCATCCAAATAATTGTGTTCGGGGGTGGAAACCGAAGCTATGGCTTCGTATCCGCAATGGTGATTGGTAAACAAAAGTCCTTTGTCCGATACAAATTCCGCCGTACAACCGTTCCCCAATTGCACCACTGCATCCTTCAATGAAGGTTTCGTCGTATCCCAAATATCATCGGCCGACAATTGCATGCCCATACCTTGCATGTCTTTTTCCATAACTTTGATTTCATTCGGCAACCACATGCCTCCTTCCCCTATTTGGGCCTGCAATAATCCGGCCGGCAAGATTAATAAGAACCAGAAGAAATAACGAAAAATTTTCATCATATTAATAATTTTAAAATTAAAATTCATTTCCGGCAGATTTTAGTTTTTCGGCATTATCGGCTATTTGCAACGCTTCAATGATTTTGTCCAAATCACCATTCAGGATATTTTGCAAATCATACAAGGTCAAGCCGATACGATGGTCTGTCACGCGTCCTTGCGGAAAATTATAAGTCCTGATTTTAGCCGAACGATCGCCACTCGACACTTGTGACTTTCGGATTTTGGCTTCTTCTTCCTTCTTCTTGCGAAGTTCCAATTCATATAGCCGCGAACGAAGCACTTTCAATGCCTTTTCAAAATTCTTATGCTGCGATTTTTGGTCTTGACACTGCGCCACAATCCCCGTCGGAATATGTGTCAAGCGCACCGCCGAATAAGTCGTATTCACCGATTGGCCACCGGGCCCCGAACTCATAAACAAATCTTTACGAATATCTTTCATATCAATTTCCACGTCAAATTCTTCCGCTTCCGGAAATACCATCACCGTTGCGGCGGAAGTGTGCACGCGTCCCTGTGTTTCCGTTTGCGGAACTCTTTGCACACGATGAACGCCGGCTTCATATTTCAAAATGCCGTAGGCATTCTCTCCCGTAACATTAAAGATTATTTCCTTAAATCCTCCCGCCGTTCCTTCATTATAATCCACGATATCTACCTTCCACCCCTTCTTTTCAGCAAATTTGGAATACATCCTGAATAAATCCCCTGCAAATAATGATGCTTCGTCACCCCCCGTCCCGGCACGTATTTCCATCACGGCATTCTTCGCATCTTGCGGGTCCTTCGGAATCAACATAAGCTTTATTTCTTCTTCCAGCACAGCCAATTGCGATTCCAATTGTTCCAATTCTTCCTTGGCCAACTCTACCCATTCCTTGTCTTTCTCCTCACGAATAATTCTCCGCGCCTCTTCGATACCCGATTCGGTTTTTTCGTATCGCTCTATCCGCTCCATCAGCGGCTTCAATTCCTTATATTCCCGGCTAACAGAAATATATTTTTTCCGGTCTTGAATAATCCCCGGATTGACCATCATATCCGAAATTTCGGTGTATCGTTGCTTGATGACGGGAAATTTATTTTTGATATTCATATATCGTATTTGCCGTGTAAATTTATGAAAAAAGCCGCAACACGAGGCTGCGGCTTATGTGGTTGCAGAAAAAGTTTATTAATAATTCCATTGATCCTCCTCGTAGTCGCGAATCATTTCCTTTATTTTATTGGATTCGAGCAATTGACGCAATGCATCGTCATGAATGTATTCTTTAATCGGACGATCGCCGTATTCATTACTCGTTTTATAAATGGTGGTCGTAAAAAACCGTCCGTTAAGTAAATGATCGAAATTGAACGGACGGGCGGCGTTTCTAGGATTATATGCATAAAATTGGTGCAACAATTCACGCGCATCGGGATAAAATACCCAGAACAATTCCACCAAATCGCTTTCGATTCCTTGCGCTTCTGCGCCAAGGTCGTAAGCCACCGGCGCAATTCCTATTATACGGTAACGTAATTCTCCGTATTTGGCATCAAAATACCAAACACCGCGAATATGGTATTCTTCGATTCGATCGGGAGTAATTTTCAAACGACGAATGTATTGATCATCCACCTTGCCTTCGTAATTGAATTGCTCGATTCCTTGCGGCAAAGTATCCACATAAGACAAACGTTCGTTCAAAGCCGCCGTATCGAGTTTATCGGTAAAATAGGAATCGGCATAAACTTCTTTGATTTTTCCGCTCTTTATACCCGAGAGCAAAACATCAAACAAAGCTCTACGGTCCTGGGTGCTTTGCAACGAGTCGGTCGGATAAAACAAAGGTAGGTTAAAACGTTCATCCAAATCTATGCGTTCCCAAACCTGAATACTCCATAAAACGTCTTTGTCGTCCGTATACGGATAGGGTAAAGGTTTGGAATTATCTTCCTTCATCTGTTGGGGAGTTTTCTTTCCGATTTCCTGCGGCGTTTTGGCATTCAGAATATTCGACTGTGCCATTGTAACCTGAAAACCGAGGAGGAAAGGAATGATTAATAACAACTTTTTCATATCTGCAATCTTATTGAATTTCAATAATAATCGGCGTTACTTTTTGCAATTTGATACTGCTTCCGGCCAAGCGTGCTTTGATGTTGATGATTTGAACGGTTTGTCCCCGTTTCACCTTGCGCAAAGCATTAATAGCTCTTTGGTTTAATCGGGTTCCGTTCACGCGAATGGTGGGTTGACCGGGTGCTTTGAAATCAAAGCTTGTTACGATAACTTTTACGTCGAAATCAAAGTCGGGCAAGGCCGCTCCAATCGTTCCGATTTGTATATTTCGCTTGGGCAATTTAACATAGCCGTCCGATCCGAGTATGGTACCCACCGGACGTGGAATATTTTTCACCCGGAATGTTTTCTTATCGGACTTGCGTTGACCGTTAGGCAATACCCATGATACGTTGATATCAATGGTTCTTCCCCGGTAATTGGATACATCCAATTCGTATTTTCCGGATTTTACCTTTCGCAATTGAGCCGGGGCCGATACTTTGACTTTATTGTCGGGGATGCCCGGAACCGATATGGAAAGGGGGTTTTTCACACCTTTATAAACCACATTCATTTTATCGGCGGAAATCACGGCCGAATTAGGCATGGGAATTACGGAATATTTATATTCAAACGGCAATTGAACTATGGAATCGCCTTCTTTAAACTCCAACATTCCCGACAAGGTTTTATCACCGGGATTTCCGGCCGGTATATCGATCAACACCTGTCCGTTTTGCATTTTATCTTCCGGCACTTCTTGATCATTAATTTTGGCTTTTTCAAATTGGAGGCTTTGATCGTATCGGCCTAAAACCACTTTACCGGTTACGTGTTCCGTAGGGAAAAAGGCGCTTTTATCAAGCAAAACCAATGCTTGGTAGTTTTTCATGGAAACGTCCGAAATCAATTTTCCTTGCAGCATTGAAGAAAGAATCTCATTGGTTGATTCGGCTGCATTGGCTTCCAAACGGGCCATGTTGGTCAATGATGCGATCAAAGGAAAATCTTCAAAATTATAATAAAGCCATTTATAGACCGATCCTTTAACCTTTTTGTCTTTCGTATCGAAACGTCGTTCAATACGTTTAATGGCCTCTGTATTATTGTATTTTTTAGCGTAATCGATCAAGGTTTTTCGGAAATTATTGATTTTATCCAAGAATTCCTGTCCTTTTTTGGTGTATCCTTCTCCTTTGAAAAATATATCGTCCAAAACAAAACCCTTATCCAATGTTTCGTAGTCGATTTTCGAAAAATCAATCGGTTTGTTCTTATCGGCAGGTGTTAATTGTTTGGATTTTATAAGTAATTCTTTTTCAAAGTTATCCATATATTTTTCAAAGTCCAGAGTTGCTTGATTCAATGCTTGGGCATCCTGATACATTTGCCCGTATTTCTTGGCTTGTTCTTGGGCTTTTTGGCCTAACACGGCCAATTGATCGGCATTTTTCTTGTTGGTCAATTGCACCTGAACTTTCAAATCTTCAAAAACGCGCCCGAAAGATGTCAAAACCTTTTTGGACATGGTGAGTGCCAACATGGCAATAAACACCAAGTACATCAGGTTAATCATCTTTTGACGGGGAGATAATTTATTTCCGGCCATATTTTTTCAATTTATTGATTTAACAAAAATACCAATACATTTTATTTACCCATAGCAGCCAACATGCCTTGGTAAATTTGATTCAATTTGGCCATGTTCTCGTTCAGTTCTTGCATTTTTGCCTGTAAGCCGGCGGCATTTTGCGCCATCACTTCATTAAGTTGTGCGTTTTTATCGACACTTTCCACTTGACTTTTCAATACTTGATTCAATCCTTCCAAATGGGCGGATGCTTCCAGCAATTCTTCATTAAATTTAACCGTAGATCCTGCGGCATCCACCACCACATCCAATCCTTTGGCCGCTTCGGCAAATTTATTAATACTTTGGCCCAAATTACGCATAAGCTCGGCATCCAATTGTGCTTCACGAAGCATTTCATCCAATTTGGCCGACAATTTGGCCTCGATTTGGTTACCACTCAAGCTGCTTTTCTTAATTTCGTTATATAACAGGGACCAATCGAATTCCTCTTCAATAGGCTCGAATGCTGAAAAAGCAAATACTATAGCTTCTACAATCATCCCGAAGGCCAGAATGTAAGTCCCGTATGGCCAGTGGGCGATTTTAAACAATGCTCCGATGATCACGACGGATGCACCGAGACCATACACCATTTGGAAAATCTTTTTCGTCGATTTACTTGTTGCCATAATCGTTAGTTTTTTTGTTATCTTGTTTTCAGGTTAATTTATTTAATAATCTATCGAAATTTAATAGTTTTAATTATAGGTAGCTTTAGCCGAACGTGATTTTTTTGCATAGCGCTTGGCGTTTGCGCCCATAAAATCTTGCACGCAACGGAATCCTACATAGCTACGGGCCGAGTCGGCATATTCATAAGCACGAGTGCTTACTTGAATGTAATATTTAACGTCTTTCCACGAACCTCCGCGAACCACTTTTCGCTTATTGAACCAATCGTGTGTGGTAGGATTGAAGGTGGTTACATAAATATAGGAATCGGGATTGTAGGATGAATTGGTCCATTCCGATACATTTCCGGCCATGTTATATAAGCCGTATCCATTTGGGTTATACGATTTTGCCCGGGTGGTAAACACGGCTTGATCGGCGCCGTAATCACCGCGCAAAGGTTTGAAATTAGCCAAGAAACATGCACGTTCGTTCATCGTGTATGGCGATCCCCAAGGATAATCCGTTCCTACCAATCCTCCACGCGCCGCATATTCCCATTCCGCTTCGGTCGGCAATCGGAACCGGTGCAGCGTGGGGCGTTTACGGCTCTTCAAGAACCAATTCATTTTTTTGGTTCTATAATCGGCAAAAGCGCTGGCTTGATACCAATTTACGCCCACTACGGGATAATCGTTATAGGCATCATGCCAGAAGTATTCTTCGAGCATTGGCTCGTTGTAGGCATACATAAAATCTTTTATCCAAACGGTTGTATCGGGATATACTTGAATTAAAGTGTCATGACGGAAATCGGATTGCTTTCCTCCCGAACGGGCGGCAGCGTCCAAATCGACCCAAGAATAACGATACGTAAACTGCGATACGTCGAACTGACGTTCTCCGTCGGGTGTTTCTTTCAAGGGTAAATAAAGCGAATCCATCACTTCGGCATAAAATTCATCGGGAAATTTATTGCGATTAAAAATTAAAGGAACATTCCAATTCAAGCGTTTACCCATGGTTTCTTCGTCTTCGTAAGTAAGGCCTCCATAACGGTCAATCATATATCGGTTATATGCATTGCGTGCCGTATCCATCTTCTTGTAGGCATAGCGACCGATGCCTTTGCGATCTGTAATTTCTTCTTCTTCCACCATTTTGGCCAATCTCGTCCGGATTACTGAATCCCTGACATAATTGACAAATTCACGATATTCGGAATTGGTAATTTCGGTCTCATCCATGTAAAAGGAATGAACGGTTACCGTTTTGGCCGGCGCATCGATGGAATAAGATTTGTCTTCGTTTTGTTTTCCCATAATGAAAGCGCCTCCGGGAATTAATACCATTCCATAGGGTTGATACGGTTGCCATGAACGGCCCTTCACTCCTACAATTTCCCCGCGTTTGTTAGGGCTACCACAGGAAAACAAGAGGCTAAACGCCACTAAAATCGCAAATAATTTTTTCATGCCAAACATGTTTTTTTCTTGGTTCGATCGAATATTATTATCGTGCATATTTTGAGCGTGCAATATATTAATTTTTTTCGACACAAAAATACCCTTTTTCATTGTTGCAATTTATAAAATTTCTTGAGAATTTTCCATATCATCTGCATTTTCTTTTAAAGAAATATATTTTTTCTTTGAAATCGGAACCAATCCTTCAAGCGAAAAGGGTTCTTCGCCCGCTTCCAACCAAAATCTTCCGGTCAATGGATTTGTATAAACCGTTTTATTCATTCCGTTGTGTTTGATAAGGATACGCTTTAGTTTTTCCTTCTCGATAAACGGGAAATCGGGGATTTTATTATACATACCCAATAAATAATGCCAAATTCCCATAGCCGTATAACATGCGGAATAATCCCTGCTCCAACGACTGAAATCTATCAAATGAAAACGATTAACCGGTGAAAGTCCCGCCCAGTAATTGATAGCGGAATATGCGATTGTATCCAAACCTGCCGGTGATAAGGATTCATGTCCCAAAACGGCATGTTGTGTAACCGATGACTCCACTACGGATACTTGGCTGTGTCTAAAAAAAATCTCGGGCGAAACTTCTTCTTTTTTCAATTCGGACAGACGAATTTTTTTGATATGTTTTTGCCGGAATTTTCTTACATCATCGCGCTTTAGCAAATAATTTCTAAGTCCTAACAAAGCCATGGAATCAAACGGCAATGCATGCCATTTCTCTCCGGTATATGATGCGGATGTTCCGGTTAGGATGGAAATATAAGTGCCTTTATTTAATTTTCCGATAAAACGGGAAACCTCCCACGATAAATCGGTGATAATTATCAAGTTTACGGAAACTTTAGCGATTAAATTTTCCAAAAAAATCCCGGTGGTTTCTTTATCAAAATCATCTTCATAGACATAATATCCTGCATCGGCGAGGGTTAAGCCGCCAAAATCGGATTCGGAAAAACGAGAAAAATTCATGCGCGCTTGCTTGATTCTTTCAAAATTACGCTCCGAAGTCAAACTCACCAAAACGGCATCCACATTGGTCAAAATCTCATCATTCAAATTTTCGGGCAAGAAAATAAAATCATACAAAGTTCCTTGCTCAAAATCGTTTCGCCGTACCGGTAAATGATAAAACGACATCAGAGTTTGAAAATTTTTTTGATTTGCTCCAGTTTGATATTCGTTACATCGAAATCTTTCGGCAAAATCTTTTTCCGGTTTCCCGGGCCGAATGCATATAACCTGCCCCATGCGCCCTTTCTCACGGCATAACCTTCGCCGGGCCATTCGGCTATGGTTGCCGCTTTATCCTTTTCCAATTTTTTTGATATCAAATTTACAATTTCTTCTTCGCCGAGTTTGGAAGGGTTATAATTTTTAGGAATTTTAATATTATAATTATTCCATTTGATATACGGTCCGTATTTGCCGCGCAAGATATAAACCGGCTCTCCTTCGAAATCCATCACCGGTTCTTCGTCTTTTTTTCGTGATTCGATGAGGGCTTGGGCATCTTTTAAACTCATCTGCAAGGCATTGATATGAGCTGGAATGGAGTAAAATTTATTCTGATATCGAATATACGGACCGAATTTACCGGTTCCCAACACCACGGGTTCACCGTCAAGACGCCCCAATTCGACAGGCAATTTCAGCAATTTCAAGGCTTCGTCAAGTGTGATTTCCATCAATGACATACCGGGCAATAGCGAAGCATATTTGGGTTTTTCCGTGTCACTGCTGTCGCCCGATTGAACCATTGGTCCGTAAGGCCCCATTTTTACATATATTTTCTTTCCCGTTTCGGGATCCACACCTAGCAAGCGTTCGCCTTTGACTTTCTTGGAAAATTTTTCCACCTGCTCTACAACCGGCTCAAAATGTTTGTAAAACTCTTTCAAAACCTGTTTCCAGTCATATTCTCCGGCGGCTATTTTATCGAATTTTTCCTCCACTTGTGCCGTAAAATGATAATCCATAATATCGGTAAAATGTTCGGTAAGGAAATCGGTAACTATGATACCGATATCGGTCGGAATCAATTTGGATTTCTCGGCACCGTATTTTTCTTTCTTAACGGACGAATGAATTCGGTCGTTAATCAGTTCATAAGTTTTTATTTTCCGCATCTGAGCCGGAATATTTTTACGCACCACATAGCCGCGTTTTTGAATGGTGCTGATGGTGGGTGCGTAAGTGGAAGGCCGTCCGATGCCCAGTTCTTCGAGTTTGCGCACCAATGTAGCTTCGGTATAGCGAGCGGGCGGCTTGGTAAATTTTTGAGTTACCTTAAGCGATTGCAATGCTAATGCTTCGTTGTTTTTTAGTTTCGGCAAAGTATTTTTGGACGTTTCTTCATCGGCAGGTTGATAGAGTTTAAGGAAACCGTCGAAGACGATGGTTTCGCCTTTGGCTTTAAACAAATAATCGCCGCCGGTTGTGCGAATGTTCACGTGTGTATATTCAATTTTGGCCGGTGCCATTTGTGAAGCCAAAGTGCGTATCCTGATCAGCTGATACAATTTAGCCGCATCCCTATCCAACTTGGGGCTATCCAGGGACAAATCCGTCGGCCGAATGGCTTCGTGAGCTTCTTGTGCCGTCTTGGATTTGGTAACATATTGTTTGGGGCGGGCATATTCGCTTCCCCATTGCTTAGTGATAATCGCCTTGGCGTTGGCAATAGCTTCGTCCGACAAGTGAACGCTGTCGGTTCGCATATAGGTAATAAAACCGTTTTCGTAGAGGTATTGAGCGATTTGCATGGTTTTGCTCACGCTGAATCCGAATTGGCGTGATGCTTCCTGCTGTAGCGACGAAGTGGTGAATGGTGGCGGAGCATTTCGTGTGCCGGGTTTTTTCCGGATTTGATCAACATAAAATCCGGCACCTTTTAAGTCGGTCAAAAAGTTTTCCACTTTTTTTTCATCCGTAAAATCTTCTTCGTATTTGGCTTTGAAAGTTGCGCCTTCTTCCGTTTTAAAGGTCGCCTCTGCACGATAATACGATTCATGCCGAAAAGCTTTAATTTCTTTCTCTCTGTCCGTTATCAACCGTACAGCAACCGATTGAACACGCCCTGCGGATAAACCTTTTTTTATTTTTTTCCAAAGAACGGGAGAAAGTCTGTAGCCCACTAAGCGGTCTAAGATTCTCCGTGCCTGCTGGGCATTCACCAAATGCAAATCGATATCTCGCGGATGCTCAAGAGCGCGTTTAATTGCCTTTTTGGTAATTTCATGAAAAACGATACGTCGAGATTTTTTTTTGAGGTCTAAAAAATTTTGCAAATGCCATGCAATCGCTTCTCCTTCGCGGTCTTCATCACTGGCAAGATATACCGTATCGGAAACGCTCGCCATTTGTTTCAATTGGTGGACCACCTTTTTTTTGTCGGGCGTAATAATATATTTCGGTTTAAAGCCGTGTTCTATGTCAATACCCATTTCGTCTTCGGGTAAATCGGCAATGTGCCCGAATGAGCTGGCCACTTCAAACTCCTTTCCCAAATACTTCTGAATGGTTTTCGCTTTGGCCGGTGACTCTACAATGAGTAACTTTTTTCCCATAAGTATAATTCAGGTATAAATTTATTGAAAAAACCGGGAATGCTAGGATTCCCGGTTTGAGGATTAATTTGTTTTTTTATTGGAAGGGTCTCCTGTATGATCGCTTAATGGTTTTGGACCCGAAGCGTGACATGGCGCAACGGAAACCTATATCGTCCGTGGCCAAATATTGGGGCAAAAATCGTCGCTTGGACGGTTGCAACCAATAGGCGCGGTCTTTCCATGAACCGCCTTTATAAACTCTCACTTCATTATTGATAAGTGTGGTGCGATTGTTATTTTTATCGTATTCACGAATCATTTGGTATTTTCCGTCAAGCGAATCCATATAAACCTGGTGAACGGGCGAATTATACATGCGCTTGTTGGGGTCGTTTTCGACGTCTTCTTTATCCAAGATATAATAACGTGAAGATTGCAGATCACCGTCATTATAATCACGGTTATCGGCTTTATAGAAATTTTGACGCAAGTATAATTCTTTTTCATCCACCAATTTTTTGGCGGGTGCTCCGGGCAATGCTTTATAAATGATTTTTCCGTTCGACAGCGTGTCGTAGGGAATACTGTCGGAAGTGATTACGACCAATTGTCCGTCTTCGGTGAATGCTTTTTTGGTGTAGACATTACCGCGATAATAATTGAAATCACTTTCTTGATCATCGATAATGGGTCGATATACGTCAGCCACCCATTCGTTGACATTTCCGGCCATATCGTAGAGTCCGAAATCATTGGGCGGATAGGTTTTTACGGGGGCGGTGATATCGGCGGCATCGTCGGACCAACCGGCCAAACCGCTGTAATCGCCGTCGCTCAATTTGAAGTTTGCCAGTTCTTTTCCTCTATCGCGGCCGCGTCCCAAATAACGTGTTGCCGTTCCTTTCCAAGGGTAAACATTGCGGTTTTTGAGGCGATTATATACCCGTTGTCCGATTTCGGCTTTGGCGGCATATTCCCATTCCGCTTCGGTGGGAAGACGGTATTTCGGGACGACAATACCCGAAGAAAGATTGGCTACATTCAAAGTGGAATCCTTACGGGAACGTTTGACATAATAATCCTGATTGCCACCTATGGCCAATTCCGGTTGGGTAATATAAGTTTCGGTATTGAAATTTTCTTCGGCATTTTCATTGAAAATAATATCGCGTTTTAATTTATGATTCTGAATCAATCGCATTTCATTCACGCGGTCAGTTCGCCAGTTGGCGTATTGAACGGCTTGTACCCAGTTTACACCCACCACCGGATATTCGGCATAAGCCGGGTGGCGCAAATAATTCACCACCAAATCTTCGGCATAAGTCAAGGGATGGCGCCAAACCAACGTATCGGGCAGAGCGCCTTCGTAAATATGACGGTATTGAGGATTATCGGGCGGAAAAACCCGTTTAAGCCAATCCAAATATTCCAAATACATTAAATTGGTAACCTCCGTTTCGTCCATATAAAACGAACGCACATGCATTTCTCGCGGCATGCTGTTCCATTCGTGCATCACATCATCATCCACATCGCCCATCGTAAATGTTCCTCCTTCAATAAACACCAACCCGGGCGCAAATCCTTGATCCTGATAGCGGGTATTGTAGTGGAATCCGCCCTTGGGGTGGTTAATGGGCATTCCCGTTGCCCGGGAAACATTTTTGGACGAACAAGAACCTAACAGAAACGGAAGGCTCAATAAAGCGATACCGTAAATTTTCATTAAGTGCTTCATAATGCTGTGATATAAAATTTGACTATTTTGTCGCATGCAAATATAGGTATTTTTTTATTATCGCATAATTTTTTTTCAAATTCCTCCTGCCCGGGATTTTACGCCATAATAACGTCATGTTTTCGCTCTTATTGCATCTATCGGATTCATTTCCGCCGCTTTCCAAGCCGGCCATAATCCCGCCAACAGGCCTATCATAATCGATATGGTGATGCCCAATATCATATTTTTAGCGCTCAAATAAATATGAAAATCCTTTCCCGACAAAAATAAATTACCGAATTTGACGAAGAAGGATAAAAACATTAACCCGGCGATGCCCCCTATCAGCGCCAATAAAACAGATTCGGTCAAAAATTCCGATAATATGAAATTCCGATTGGCTCCCAAAGCCTTTTGAATACCGATTTCGTTCGTTCGCTCCTTCACGCTTACAAACATGATGTTGGCAATCCCGAATGCCCCCACCAAAAGCGAAAAACCGCCCAAAATCCATCCGGCCAAAGACAAAATACGGGTACTTTTTCCGATTCGAGTCACCAAAAAACTGATATCATTAACATGAAAAGTGGATTTCTCTCCCGGTTTCAATTTCCTGTATTGACGTAATTTAAATTCAATCTGTTCGGCTAATTTGTTTTTTACCGCTTTGGCGGAAGGCAAAATCATAATATTAGTGAAAAGCATACGCGAATCTTGCGGAATAATTTTTCTTAAAAATCCGTAAGGGACAAACACTTTCTCATTGGACGGGTTCACCTTTACCATCCCGCCTTCTTCTTGCAACACACCGATTACTTTCAGCTTTTTTCCTAATAATCTTACCGCTTTGCCCGGCGCTTTTCCGTCCGGAAACAAAGCTTCGGCCACATCATGCCCCAAAACAATTACTGGCATACCTTTTTCATCTTCATGTTCATTAAAAAATCGTCCTTCCTTAAAAGGCAAAGTATTGATTTTAGCATAATCGGCATTCACACCAATCACACCGGCTCTAATATCCCGGCGTCCGTGCCTGATTACGAGGGCAGGGATGCGCAAGTGATAAGTAATAGCCCGATAAAGCGCAGGGTCAAGATTTTTTTTCAAATATAAGTATTCATCGTAGGAAGGACGCTTCATGCGGCGAATCTCAGCCCAATTAACCCTACCCATTTTGGAATAATCGAACCGGTCTACATAAAGCGTATTATTTCCTAATTTCGATAGCGATTTTAACAAATAAATCTCCAAGGAATCCACCGACACCAAAATGGATATTACCGAAAAAATACCGATACTCACTCCCGCCAAAGACAAAAAAGTCCGTAAAAGATTGCGTTTCAATCCTTTAAAGACTAATTGAATAATCATCTGCCATTCCGTCCACACGTGTTTCAAATGCATCCAGTCAAGTTTTTATATCCTTGGCTTTAAAGATAGAATTTATTTTTCAACCGGCAAAAAAATCAAGTAATATTTTTGTAAATTTGTGAAATATAAAAATAAGGTGTAAGCTCATGGGATTTTTCGACTTCATGACCAAAGAAATCGCCATTGATTTAGGAACGGCCAATACGTTGATTATATACAATGATAAAATCGTAGTGGATAATCCTTCGATAGTTGCACGCAATATTAAAAGCGGCAAAATCATTGCCGTAGGCAAAGAAGCGGCACTTATGCAAGGTAAAACCCACGAAAACATACAAACCATTCGCCCTTTGAAAGACGGTGTCATTGCCGATTTTGAAGCGGCCGAACAAATGATTCAGGAATTCATCAAATTGATTCCGCCTTTCCGAAAACGTTTTTTCTCGCCCAAGCTCAAAATGGTTATTTGTATTCCTTCGGGCATCACCGAAGTGGAAAAACGAGCCGTGCGCGATTCGGCTGAAAAAGTGAATGCAAGCGATGTGTATTTAATTCACGAACCCATGGCGGCTGCCATCGGAATGGGCATCGATATTCAAAAACCGCAAGGAAATATGATTATTGACATCGGTGGCGGCACCACCGAAATAGCCGTAATAGCCCTCAGCGGAATTGCCGTCAAGAAGTCCATCAAAATCGCCGGCGACGTTTTTAATGACGATATTGTCTATTACATGCGCACCAAACACAATTTATATATCGGGGAACGCATGGCCGAACAAATTAAAATCGAAGTGGGTTCCGCACTCGACGAATTGGAAAACCCGCCCGAAGACTTCCCCGTGCAAGGTCGCGATTTGATCACCGGAAAGCCCAAAGAAGTGGTGGTGAATTACAAAGAAATTGCCAAGGCTCTTGACAAATCGCTTATCCGCATCAAAGACGGTATCATCGAAACTTTATCCATGACCCCCCCCGAATTATCCGCCGACATCTACAAAAGCGGTCTTTACTTAGCCGGCGGCGGCTCGCTCCTGCGCGGATTGGATAAAAGAATCAGTGAGGCTACGGGATTGCCTGTGCATATCGGCGAAGATCCCTTGCGTGCCGTCATCAGAGGAACGGGTGCGGTATTGAAAGATTTTGACAAATACAAAGCCGTTTTGTTACGCTAAATCATGCTTGCCCTTGTCCGCTTTTTTTATCGAACACATCTTATTTGGCTATATCTGTTGTATATGAGCATAGCCCTATTCATGATAGGCAATAACCGTCAAATAACCGGATTCAAAATGCATCGTTTTTGGATGAACACAACCGCCGGAATTCGACAAAAACTCAACGGAATCAATCAATATATTCATCTACGCAAAGAGAATCAAAAACTTTTGCAGGAAAATCAGCGGCTCTACAATATCATTTATCGTTCCGAGCCTTTGGATAATAACATTCCCGGTGGTTACCGGTTTGCAGAGGCGCACACGGTTTACGTAGGGAATGCCCGCAGTGACCGGTTCATAATCATCGACAAAGGAAGCGAAGACGGTGTTAAAATCCAAGCGGGTGTTATCAATCCCAATGGTGTGGTGGGAATTGTATCGGAAACGAGTTCTCATTTTTCCAAAGTATTGCTAACGAATAATCCTCAAATCAGCATCGACGTCAAACTCCGGCACAAGAAAGGATACGGATTCACGCAAGCCGATCATATATTCCACCGCGTCCTTCGCGTTGTCGACTGGCCCGAAAATTTAAAACTTTCGGAAGACGATACCTTGGTAACCGGCGGATTGTCCTTGATTTTCCCCCCGAATATTCCCGTCGGGCGGGTGAAAACCATTCGATATCGAAACAATAGAACGGAAATTATTCTACAACCCTTTGTCAATCTCAACGACCCGGGATTCGTTTACATCCTTACCCATCCGCTAAAAGAAGAAATGCAAAGCCTTATTCATGAAAATTGAACGATATTTCTTATGGTCTTTGATTATGATTTTATTGGATTTGGTATGGTCAACCAATATGAATGTCTATTGGGCCTACACTCCTCATTTTTTCCTTTTCATTCTGCTTTTTTTTCCGCACGATAAACCGGGATGGCTACAGCTTAGCATTGGATTCGTTACCGGATTGATTGCCGACATTATCTATTACACCGGCGGATTATTTACCGCTTCATCCGTTACTTATATGCTCTTGCGACTCGTATTATTCCGTTTTTTAAACAAACAAAAAAAACGTCCGGTCGGCCGTCCCCTAAAATGGCCTGTTCCAACATTTAGCATTTATCTATTTGCTTCTTCCTTAATTTTTGAAAGTCTGGTTTACATCTTTGATCAAACGAAAATGTCGGAATGGATCGATCAAGGATTGCCGGTTCTAATTCAAAGCGCTAGCACGGCTTTTCTTATTTGGATAATCGTGATTCTATTCATTCGACCGGCTCACGGCAATGTTTCCAAATTGCCTTCTTTATGAATAAGCGAACCTACATTATCATATCCATCCTCGGAATTTTTTCTCTGGGAATTATTTGGCGATTAAGTTTTTTGCAACTTCAAGAAAACCGGTATAAAAAATGGGCCCGCCTGAATGCCTTGTTGAAAGAAAGTGTAGAACCCGAACGCGGGTTGATTTATGATCGAAAGGGTCGTCTTTTGGTATCCAATCAACCGATTTATTCCGTTTATGTAACGCCATCCGAAACCAAAGCATTCGATACGCTTGCCTTAGCCGACCTTTTGGATATTTCCCCCGAAGAACTGAAACGAAGCCTGATCAAAGCTAAAAAATACTCCCTCTACAAAGCATCACAGGTTTCCGGTCAATATCTGAAAGAAGAAATCGCACCGTTAAAAGCTACATTATTTAACTATCCCGGTTTTAGTATACGAAAACGCCATATTCGTAAATATTTCACACAACATGCCGCCAATGTACTGGGGTATCTACAGGAAGTCAGTCCTTCGTTAATCAAAAAAGACAGTTTTTATGAACCCGGAGATTTGGTTGGCGCGGCAGGTATAGAAAAATATTATGAAAAAATCTTGCGCGGTCAAAAAGGCTATCGTTATTTCTACCGCGATAAATTAAACCGGAAAACCAAACCGTACGAAAACGGTTCTTTTGACCTTGCTCCGGTTCCCGGAAAAAACCTAAAACTCACCATCGATATAGAACTACAAGCTTTTATCGACAGCTTAATGATTAACAAACACGGTGCAGTGGTGGCTATAGAACCCGGAACCGGCGAAATTTTGGCATTGGTAAGCGCTCCGTCATACAACCCGTCCTTATTAAGCGGTAGAAAAAGAAATCAAGTTATTAAACGCCTCCTTGGCGACAAGCTTCATAAACCCATGTATGACCGAAGCTTGCTCGGCACTTATCCGCCGGGTTCTCCCTTTAAACTTCTGGAAGCACTCATTGGATTGCAAGAAGGAGTTATCAACCGGCACACAGGCTATAAATGCAATCATGGTTTTAAATACGGTAACCGGTTTATGCATTGTCATTGCGGCGCAAACGGACGTATAGTGCATCTCCGTTATGCCCTGCCCCACTCTTGCAATACTTACTTTTCGCAAACTTATTTGCGTATTTTGGATAAGCCCGGTAGTGCACAGAAAGGGATCAACCGCTGGGCCGGTTATCTAAAAAATTTCGGCCTCGGAGACTATTTGCACTATGATTTGCCGGTCGGGCGTAAAGGATTGGTACCCGATAGTGCCTACTATCATCGCTACTTCGGGCATGACCGTTGGAAAAGCATGAACACTATCTCCAACGGCATCGGACAAGGACAAGTGCTGGTGACTCCCATTCAAATGGCTAATGTAATGGCTGCCATAGCCAATCGAGGTTTTTATTACACGCCTCATATATTGAAATCCGTCGACAATCATCCGCCCGAATATCGTTTCAGAATCAAACATTTTACGGGAATCGACAGCGTACACTTTCAACCCGTTATTCAAGGCATGCTGGATGTTTATCGAACCGGAACGGCCAAATATTCACAAATTCCCGGAATTAATATCGGAGGAAAAACGGGAACGGCCGAAAATTTCACCCGCATCAACGGAAAACGCATCAAACTCCCCGATCACTCTATTTTCGTTGCTATGGCACCTGTGGAAAAACCGAAAATCGTCGTTTCCGTTTTTATTGAGAACGGCGGTTTCGGCGCCACTTTGGCTGCGCCCATTGCTTCGTTAATTATTGAGAAATATCTCAAAGGAAAAATCACACGACAGGATTTGCTGGATAAAGTCTTACAAGCGAATTTAAACAAAATTTACGAATTGAAAACTTATGGCCCGCAAAAAAAGAATTAACATTCTGGACTATGATTGGTTGAGCATTTTATTGTTTTTAACGATCACAGCGATTGGCATAACGCTTATTTATTCCGTGGACTATTATCAATTACCCGGACGACCGTTCATGCAAACCCACTACGGCAAACAGAGTTTTTGGCTTGCGGTAGCCTTAACCTTATCATTTGCAATGAGCTTGTTAGATAAAAAACTTATCGCGCAATGGGCTTCACTGCCCTATTTACTCACCCTGGTCTTATTGGCCGGATTGTTTGTGGCGGGTAAAGAAATTTCAGGCGCAAAATCTTGGTATTCACTCGGATTTTTTAATTTTCAACCTTCCGAATTGGCCAAAATAGCTGTTGCTTTGGGACTGGCCAAACTCATTTCCGAAAAAAATTTCAAACTCAACCAACCCGTTAATTTATTAAAGGTTTTATTACTCATCGGATTACCCGTTTTGCTCATTCTTCTTCAACCTGACTTGGGAACAGCATTGATTTATTTTGCTTTTATTGCCGTTTTGTGGCGTGAAGGCCTGCCTACGTCCATCGTGATAACGGGAATCGGAATTATTCTTTTGTTTATTATGGCGCTGTATTTTCCCTTTGTGCATATTATGACGGGAATACTTTCCGTTGCGCTTATACTTGTCGTCATTATCTTTTGGAAATTTAAAAAAAACAAAATCATCTTATCGTCCTTCGTTATTTTGCTAACGCTGGCGGCAATAGGTTGGGTGTATCTCTCGCAATATACCTACAAACACATCTTAAAACCTCACCAACAAAAACGCATCGATTTGATTCTCGGAAAAATCAAAGACGATCGCGGATCGGGTTATCACCTCAAGCAATCCTTAATTGCCATTAGCAGCGGAAGATGGAAAGGCGAAGGTTTTCTCAACGGCACACAACTACGCGGAAAATACATCCCCGAACAACACACCGATTATATTTTTACCGCATTAGCCGAACAATTCGGATGGACCGGAAGTATATTTTTTATGGCTCTTTATTTAATGCTTATTGTTCGCCTGTTTCAATTGGCGGAAAGACAAAAATCAACCTTTTCACGCGTCTTGGCCTATTCACTGGCATCTGTGTTGGCCATGCATTTTCTTCTAAACATAATGATGGTTACCGGATTATTTCCCACCGTTGGCATTCCCATACCGTTTGTTAGCTATGGCGGAACATCCTTGGTAATATTTACGGTTTTCCTCTTCCTCGTATTAAAATTCGATGCCCACCGGGTGGAAGAATGGTAATCAACGAATTTTCGGATAAACGATCAATGCATTGGGATATTCATCGCTCAGTAGTTGCATGGCTTTTTCCACTTCCCATTTGTTTAGATATTCTCCCGTCCAAACCTTATATTCCGGATTTTCCCAACGAACAATCGCTTTCGAATCGGGGAATTTATTCAAATATTCACGCAAAACCGCACGCGCTCGTTCCAAATCCTTACCATTATATATTTGAATAAAATACAAATAATCGACTTTGTGTTTTTCAAAACATTCCGCCTTTTGCTTTAGCAATTCATCCACTTGATGATTGACAGTCGTTTGCTGACCGTGTAATTTGATTAAGAAAAAAACATAAAATAACAAGAAAAATTTTCTCATAAAAGCGGTTTTGTTTTTTCAAAAATAAGATTTTTTCACTAAAAAATAAAAACGGTCCTCGCCCAACACTCGACAAGGACCGCTATTATACTACATTAAAAAATATTAATGGGGGATGTGATGCAAAATGCTTTCTTCAAAATAAGGATGATTCACCGGCAACAACTTACGTTTCGACAATGCATTAAATGTCAAAAACATAAACAATCCGGCAAATCCGATGAACATGCCGATTTCGGTAAATCCGAAAACGGGATGTTTAACGATATCGGGATAAACCATCAAATAATGCTCCAAATATTTACCTAACAAAAACACAATAGCCGCAATCATTAAAAACTTGGGATTTCTCGCCCAACGATTCCACAACAACAAACTAAACGGAATAACAAAATTCAACACGATAGAAAGCACAAAAAGCGTTTGAGAAAAATGGAACCTGCGCAAGAAATAATATTCGGTTTCTTCGGGAATATTTCCATACCAAATGAGCATGTATTGGAAATACCACGCATAGCCGAACAAAATGGCACCCATAAATACGTATTTACTCAAATCCTGCCAATGTGATTTATTGACAAAATTATAGTATCCCTTGTAGTAAAGGTAAATAATGAATAGGATAATGGCTGCTGCACCATGCACAAAAGCGGAAATAATTTCTTTCACGGGAAATATGTGACTGAACCACATGCTTTCGATACTCATCATATAATCCACCGATGCAAAAATAAAGGTCAAAGCCCATACGAAAATATAAACCCGTGAATAATACCAGGATTTATGATGCCAATGCATGGCTTGTTCTTTATTGGCGTCTTCTTTCTTCGAGAAATTAATAAGCACCCGGATCACCAGCCACCAAAGAATAAAATAAACAACTGTTCTAACTACAAAAAATCCGAGATTGAGATAACCTGCTTTTTCGTGCAAATGATGACTGATGAATTTCAGTTCGAAAGCATCGTAGTGCGTTCCCGGATCAGCCCATTGGTATAATACTTTTACACCTAGCGTTGCTATGATCAACATCAGGGCAAAAGCCGGCAACAAATAGGAAGCCATTGATTCGGGAACACGCTTAAACGCAGCCGACCATCCCGCTTCGGTGATATACTGAATCGCCATCCAAAATATAGCTCCCAATGATAGGGATAGAAAATAATAATTATTCAATAACAATGAAGACCATGCACGGTTTTTATCGGTTAAAAATCCAATGGCCGTAGCCACCATTCCGATAGCCATAAGAATATAGGTAAAAGTCTTCAATTTTTTGGTGAATTCGAATTGTCGTTCCATAAGGCATTAATTTACTTTGAAACCGTTTTTAATATACAATACAATACGCCAGCGATCATCCGGCTTAATCTGGCTTCCGTGTGCACCCATAATAGCAGAACCCATGGTAATTACATGGAAAATTTCACCGTCGGGATAATTTTTAACGGTTTCGGTTGCCAAATTGGCGGGCGGAATGGGATATAATTTCTTTTTATATAAAGTATTGTTATCCGCCGTAGCCATACCTTTGCCGTCTTTTCCATGGCAAATGGCACAAAACCGTTCATACATTTCCTTACCTTTCGCCAAATTGGCTTTGGTAGGTTGCATGGGATTTTTCAACACTTCTCCGGCCTTTTTGCGGTCGGCCAATTTGTTTTTGAAAGGATACGGTTTTTTACCTCGCGCTACGGTTCCTTCGGGTGCCTTTTGCAAAGTCATTCCGCCCGGTAAATATTTATTGGGTGAATAACTTTCATATGCCTTGGAATAATACATATCGAAAGCACCCATATAATCCCATTGGGTCTTCTCCTGATGATGATTACACGCACCCAGCACAACAACCGCGACCAATAATATAACGATTCTTTTCATAGTTTCCGGTTTAAGCGTTTACTTCTATTTCCTGCATATCGATAGCTCCGGTCTTCTCAAATATCGACGAAGCTTTTTGCTTATGGGAAAGATCCACCACCACAACGAATTTATCCGTATGCATTCCGGGATATTCAAAGGGTGGCTTTTTCATCGGATATAATCGTTCTTGGTGGAAAAAGGTTCCGGTAGTCAATAATACCACAGTCAAAACCATTCCCACAAACAAAAGAACCACAAAGGTGAGCGACAAATTGGGCTTACCGCCGATATTAAGCGGATAATCGATCACAAAGGTGTAATATAAGCCCGCGAAGATGCTAATCACGGCAAAAACTCCGTAAAGAAAACCCAGAAATTGAATATTGGAATGAACTTTCAACTTTTCCAATAATTCTTCTATCACAAAAGGCGTAATCACATCCTCCACGGGAACTTTTTCATCGACCATTTCATCGATGCCTTCGAGCAACTTTACGTCGTTATCGTAAACTCCTATGTATTTTTTCATTTTACTATTTTTTTCTCCAGGATATCGTAAACGGAAGCTTCAACGGTCAATTCGGTTTGACGTTTCGCTTGTTGCTTCAATTCATTCATAGCCATAATCGGCAAGTAACGCATAAAGAGCAATACACCGACACCAAACAAACCTATCGTACCCAAATAGTTCCAAATATCGACCATGGTGGGATGATATTCGCCCCAGTTCGCAGGCAAAAAGTCTTGAGCCGTCGGTGGTATTACAATGTTATAACGTTCCAGCCACATTCCGATATTAATGATAATCGAAATGATGAAAAGCCACAACAGATTTCGTCTTACTTTTCTAAACCAGAACAATTGCGGCACAAAAGCATTGAAAATAACCATACCCCAATAGGTCCATGCATAATCACCTTTCAAATAACTATCGAGGAAAATGTATTTCTCATACGGATTGGCCGAGTAATAAGCAATAAATTCTTCAATCAAATAGGCCGAACCCATAATCAAACTCACAAAAATAATGATACGGGCAATGGCATCGAGGTGATCATCGGTTACGTATTCGTGTAATTTATAGACTTTTCGGATAATAATCATCAAGGTTAGCACCATGGCGAAACCGGAGAAAATGGCTCCTACCACAAAGAAAGGCGGGAAAATGGTTTCATGCCAACCGGGAACGATACCGGCCGAAAAGTCGGTGGATACGATCGAGTGCACCGAAATAACCAAAGGCGCAGCCAATCCTCCCAGGATATAAACCGCATCCTCAAACCGTCTCCAGCTTTTCATGTGTCCCACAAATCCGAAGCTCAAGGCACTGAAAATTTTCTTCTTAATTCCGCTGGAACGTTCCCGTATCGTTGCAAAATCGGGAATCATACCGATGTACCAAAACAAAAACGAAGTGGTCAGGTATGTGGTAATAGCGATTACGTCCCAAAGCAACGGTGAATTCCAGTTAACCCATAATCCTCGACTGTTGGGTCCGTATGGAAAAATGAAAATTTCATCCCAAGGACGTCCTACGTGGATTGCGGGAAACAAACCGGCCGCCATAACGGCGAAAATAGTCATGGCTTCCGCCGCCCGGTTAATTGAGGTTCGCCACTTTTGACGCAATACCAGCAAAAAGATGGAAAAAGCCGTACCGGCATGTCCGATACCGATCCACCATACAAAATTGATAATTGCCCATCCCCAGGCGGTTTGGTTATTGTTTCCCCAAGTCCCGATACCTTGAGTAATGGTCTTATAGGATACCGCCCAACCCAGGCCGATACTCATTAAAATAAAGAATATAACAAAAGCTATCCACCACCATGCAGGGGCATTATACCACTTTTTTTGCGACTCCTGATGGCGCAATACATCTTCGGTAATATTGGCATAAGATTTATTACCGAGTATTAATTCGCCACGAACTTCCTTTTTATACATAATGATTCCTTTTATGCGTTATGAGATTCTTCGTGATGCCCTTCGGCTTCCAATCCGAAATCAAAATCCACATGTGCTTTGTTACGCACTTTCGTCAAATATACCACGCCGGGCAAAGTATGCAACTCTTCGAGCAAGCCGTAAGCCCGCTTGTCTTCAAAGAGTTTCACGATGCGGGCATCCTTCATATTCGTATCGCCAAATACAATGGCTTCCGTAGGACAAGCTTGTTCACAAGCCAATTTGATTTCACCGTCTTTAAGCGGCCTTCCTTCGATTTTGGCTTGTAACTTGCCGGCTTGAATACGTTGAATACACATGGTACATTTTTCAACCACACCACGTTGACGAACCACCACATCAGGATTCAATACCATGCGTTTCACGTCGTCATTAAACAAATAATTGAATTTACCGCCTTCCACAAAGTTATACCAATTGAATCGACGCACTTTATACGGACAGTTGTTCATACAATAGCGCGTCCCGATACAACGGTTATAGGCCATACTGTTGAGTCCTTCGTTGGTATGGGGTGTAGCGGCTACCGGACATACGTTTTCACAAGGCGCATTATCGCAATGCTGACACATCACCGGCTGGTGCACCACTTCGGGATTCTCCGCTACCGGCGAATGCATTTCATTCTCTTCTTGCGAATAATAGCGATCGATGCGCAACCAATGCATGATTCGCTTATTCTTCACTTCTTCCTTGCCTACAATGGCAATGTTGTTCTCCACTTGACAAGCGATTATACATGCGCCACAGCCCGTACATTTATTCAAATCGATTGCCATTCCCCAATGATGTCCGGGATAATCATCGGGATTGTAGCCGTGTTCGTATAAAGTAACGTGTTTGAGTTTTTTCAAATAATATTGATGCTTCTCATTACCCGACGAAGGATCTTTTTGCCAGTCGGACAAAGTAGTTTCCTTCACAATGTCGCGACCTTCCATCACATGATGGGTCTGCGTGGAAGCAATCGAATAAGTAGCACCCGTAGCACTTATTTCAACGGGAATACGCGTATAATTTCGTATTCCGTTATTAAATTGAATAAAGTCGGTCACGGACTTACCAATTCCGTCACCAATGGGGCCGACACCTTTTCGTCCGTAACCCAAAGCAATTCCAATGGTATCTTCATCCTGACCGGGCTGAATCACTACAGGCAATTCAACAACGGCATTTCCGGCTTTCACTTTCACCACATCTTCCTGCTTCCAGCCTTTTTTATGCGCCAGTTTCGGCGATATGCTAACGTAGTTATCCCAAACCACTTTGGTTATCGGATCGGGGAATTCTTGCAACCATGGATTATTGGCATATTTACCGATTCCCATTCCCACTTTTTCATAGAGAACCAATTCAATGCCTTTCGGCTTTTCAAACGCCGTGAGTGCGGAAGCATTGGCCTGAATATAATTTAAACCGGTAACGGGTTTTTCTTCACCTTGATTTTTTTCACCGGATTGTTCTTGCTTGACCGATTCGTCGTCCTTAGTTTCCGCCTCATTATTTCGGATGTTCACTTCCACTACTCCGTTTTGTAACGAAGTCGTCCAAAAATCATCGAAATCGTTATAACCGGCTACATTGGGAAATAATTTCTCCGACCAATATTTCTTGATATAATCGACATATTCTCCGGCGATATCCGCCCATTTGAGTAAGCTTTCTTGCGGTTGACGCGTATTCCAAAGCTTATTGATAGCAGGTTGTTGAAGCATAAACAAGCCTTCATAAGGCCGTGCATCACCCCAAGCTTCCAAATAATGGCTGTTAGCCAGCACATATTGAACGGAAGCCGCCGTTTCGTCCATACGTTCGGTGAAAGCAACGGAAAGCGAAGCTTTTTTAATCGCCTTATTCCACTTTTGTCGAGCACCTGATTCATAAACCGGATTAATATTATGGAAAATAACTCCTGAAGCTTGTCCGCTTTCCAAATCATTCAAAACTTTTTCGAGGCCCTCGTCGGATCCTTGACGAACAAGAAAAGCCTTTTCATTATTGATGGTTTTCCCATAATTACCCAGCATCAAATTAATTCCGGCCGTCAAGGTTTGAATAGCCGTATCGTTGGTTCCGGAAACCACCAAAGAAGCACCTTTATTGGCCAACAAATCTTTGGCTACCTTGCTTACATCCTTGTCACATTGAGGTTGAGGCAATGTAGCGTTTCCGGTTGCTTTGGCAATGGCATTATAAAGTTTAATAATGAGTTTTTTCTCTTGAGCGGGCTTAATAATAACACGTTCATCGGCATTGGAGCCGGTAAGACTCATCAAACTTTCAAATTGATAATGTTTGGATATTTCCTTTTGCCCTCCGGTCAAATCACGCCCTTTGGCATATTGAGCCGAAAATTCAACCGGGGATAACCAAGTGCCTAAAAAATCCGCATTAAAACCTACAATCACTTTGGCTTTATCAAAACGGAACGAAGGAATCGACGCTTTGCCGAAAAGATTCTTATGTGCATTAATAATACCCGAATAAGAAACTGGATCGGCATACACCACTTCTACGTTATCATACTTGGATTTAAAATCCTCCAAAAGTTTTTCAAACGAAGGGGAAGCCAAAGTGGAAGTAACGAAATATACTTTCTTTCCGTCGTTTTTCAATTGATCCAACTTGGCCTTAATTTCCGCATCTATCGTTTTCCAATCGGTATCTTTTCCCGCTTTTTTGGGTTTTTGTAAACGGGCCGTATCATATAAATCCAAAACACTGGCTTGATGACGGACGTTGGTCCCTGCAAAAGGTGCCAAATCATTAGGTTCCAACTTAATGGGACGACCGTCACGGACTTTGGCCAACAAAGCACCGAATTCATATCCGTCGTTCATGACGGTGGCATAATAATCGGCCACACCGGGGGTAACATTCTCGGGGCGCACCAAATAAGGAATCGCTTTGCGAACCGGCTGTTGACAACTGGATGCCGCCACCGCATATGCGGTGGAAAACCCGAGCAATTTTAAAAAATCCCGGCGATTTGCCTTGAACTTGTTTTTTATTTCTTCGGAAGTAAGTCCGTCGGTGGGAAATTCTTCCGTCCCTTCGGGCATCTCCCCTTGGCGAACCAAATCATATTCTTCGAGACTTCTCCAATATTTTTTCATTGTTCGATTGTTTTTAGATTAATAGTGACAGGATGAGCAATCTTGTCCTCCGATATCTTTCACTTTGGGTTTTTCTCCCGGATTCAAGTGAAATTTATATAAGGAATAATATTGATTATCCGTTATAATATTGCGCGAACGATGGCAATCCAAGCAGAATTTCATACTTAATTCCTTGTATTCCACCACACGATTCATCTTTTCCACGGGTCCGTGACATTCCTGACACTCCACCTTCCCGGCCTGCACATGTTGTGCATGATTGAAATAAACATGATCGGGTAAATTGTGAACTTTAATCCATTGAATAGGTTTACCCGGTTTGTCATACCGGCGGGTTTTGGGATTATATCCCAAATGTTCGTAAATCTTGGAAATTTCGGCCTTACCCGAACGTTTACCCTCCATCACGGAATTGTGACAATTCATACACACATTCAAGCTGGGAATACCGGCGTGCCTACTGGTGCGAGCATCCACATGACAATATTCACAATCAATACCGTTTTGGGTTACATGCACCTTGTGCGAAAACCAAATGGGCTGAACAGGCGCATAACCCTTTTGACGGCCCAATGCACGCGCCTCCCAGTAAATTACATAGGAAATAATACCGAATGCTACAAAAGCCACTAAAGTGGAAATCCCCTTAACGGCTTTGCTTTTCCCTTTTACAATGCCACCGAATGCCAAAAAGAATACCACGACGGCAATCCAAAACGGCAAAACGTTGTTCCCGCCAAACCCCGGACCTATATTCCGGAATTCCGGATCAATCACATCGTAAGGGCGAGTCGAACTCTCCTTTTTGCTCGAAGAGGCTTCCGTCTTTGATTTTTTCGCCGTCACTTTCCCTTCTTTCTGCTGCGCGGCTATATAAGAAATGCCGGCTGTATTCCCTCCGGCATCCTCGGTTGCCGCCTTTAAAGCGGACGAAAAAACAAACAAAACGGCAAGCATCCAAACTAATATCCCCTGCTTCAGTGCATTTACAATATGGTTTGTGCTTCTCATAATGAGTTTAATTATTTACATAATTTGATAAAAGTCATAAAACGGCACAAATATATAAAATGTTTGAGTAGCTTTGAAGCTATAAAACAATTTAGAATCATTCAAAATAATATAACCGATGAAAACAATCACTTTCTTCAATCGATTAACCCAATTTATTTCTTTTTTTTTAATATACTGCAAAAATTTAAAATAAAAAATTTAAATATAAAATAAAATCAAATATCAATATACATCATATTTAATTTATAAAAAAATTTTTTTATACATTTGTAATTATAAAAATAAACAAAAGGCATGAAAAAAAATTACTTGTTTTTTCTGTTTTTATTAACCGGTTTCTTAACATACGCGCAAGTAGCCATTAATGATTCGGGAAGCGCGGCAGACGCCAGCGCCATGCTGGATGTAGCTTCAAGTTCAAAAGGGATATTAATCCCCCGAATGAGGGCCATTGACCGGGATAATATTCCTTCGCCAGCAACAGGATTGACCGTATTTGTCATCGACGATAATTCCTTTTATTATTATGACGGAGCATCTTGGATCAGACTGCAACAATCCGGCAAATCGTGGTTGCTTCAAGGCAATGCGGGAACCGACTCCAACTCCGACTTTATCGGCACCACCGATGCGCAGGATCTGGTTTTTAAAACCAACGGTAATACACATATGATTATCGATCGAAACGGATTTGTGGGTATTAATATTACGCCCGGCTTGGCTTCGTTAGCCGTTGGTGGTTCTTCAACAACCAGTGGTATTTTAAGCGCTGCATCGGGCGGAACCGTATTCGGTGGAACTTTTTATAATACGGATGCTAACGGCACGGCTATTGTAGGCGCCGGAAATAATCTGGGTATTGTATTTTTATCCTCAGGCTCCGGAATGGGAGGAGTAGGAACCAGAGCCGGAATATACGGATATGGAAGTAATTCATCGGACGGAACGGGTATTGTCGGAATAGGGAACGGATTAGGTCAATATTACGTAACCGGAAACGGCGCGGGTGCGGCATTCACGGGAGATCAATATGGAATCGCCGCCTACGCCACCCAAAATTCAAATGACGCCATAGCCGTATATGCTGTTTTTGAAAATAGCAACAGTTATGACGGTACGGGTATTTACGGATATTCATATCCGGATGATAACTACGGTTTCGGAGTAAAAGGTTATGGCGGTTATATCGGTGTTTACGGTGTAGCTCGCAATGGTTTAACCGGTGTTTACGGATATTCCGACAATTCCACATACGCCGTTGTAGCCAATGGAGACTTAGCGGTAACGGGAGCAAAATCCTTTGTCATCGATCACCCGGCCGATCCGGAAAATAAATACCTTAAACATTTCAGTATCGAATCTAACGAAATTTTGAATGTTTATCGAGGAAATGTTACTTTGGATTCTCAGGGTAAAGCTGTCGTGCAGTTGCCCGGTTATTTTTATTTGATTAACAGGAATTTCAGTTATACACTAACGCCTGTCGGTTCACCCGCACCCGGCCTTTTTATAGCACGGGAAATTGACGAGAACGGAACCTTTGAAATCGCCGGTGGAAATCCCGAACAAAAAATTTCATGGTATGTTTATGCCGAAAGAAATGATCCCTATTTTCAATATTACCCCGAAAAAAGGAAAGTGGTTATAGAGAAAAAACCTAAAGAAAAAGGCAAATACTTACGTCCCGAAATATACGGACAACCCGCCGAAAAAGGAATCGATTTCGAAGTCGTTTCGCCTCACCAATCAGTCCAAAAACCTATTATTCGCCAACCGAAAACCCGAAATGAAAACCAATAACCCGGTAAAAACCAACCCAAACGCCCCTTGCGGGCGTTTTTTTGTCCAATCAAACAAATCGTTTTCGAAACCAACCCGATTTCTTCCTTTACGTGCCTGAAATAAGTTGACCGTTTCTCCTTCTCTTTTTCCTGATTTTTTTGAAGTAGCGAGAGGGTGACATTCCGAGCAACACGGCGTAAAATCCAAAATTTCCATACACACTTTTTAGGATACTTACCAAACCGGATATGCCCGTGCTTTGGTCCGGAAAACCTGTCAAAATCCAAAACCTACGGAAAATGAAATAGAAGGCAA
>JAMONV010000005.1 GCA_027066365.1 Flavobacteriales bacterium | reverse complement strand
CGCCTCGAAAACCGGCAAAAAGAAATCGAAACCAACATCACCAACGCTTACCTGCAGGCACTGATGAACAACGAAGCGCTCAAAGCCGCTCAATCGCAATGGCAAAGCGCCTTGGCACAAGTCGAAAAAATGAAAGAATTGGTTAACGCCGGCATACGGCCGCAAAGCGACCTGAAAGACCTCGAAGCCCAAGCCGCCAACGATTACTTCAATTATATCCGAACCAAAAACCTGTTGAAACTGTCGCTGATGAACCTGGCCCAATTGCTCGAACTGAACGATATCAATAATTTTGACATCGACCCACGAACGGAACGCTTTCCCGTAAACGAAGCCATTTTACTCAAAGAACCCGAAAAACTGTTTGAAGAAAATATTACGAAATTACCCGAATATTTGATGAGTGCCACCCAAGAAAAAATGGCTTTGCGTCAAATACAAGCGGCCCGGAGCGGTTTGTATCCGAATATAAGCTTCTTTTTCAGCTGGAACTCACGTTTTGTCGATAGAGAGCAAGTCATCGGTGCCGAAATCGACCCCGACGAGCCGTACCGTATTATCGGGATCACCCAAAATACCAACGAACCCGTCATATCTCCCAACTTTCGCCGTATCCTCGGTCCGCCCGACCCCTACTTCACTCAGCTGGAAAACAATAGCGGAACCGCATTCGGTTTCAGTGTCAACATTCCCGTATTCAACCGTTTTCAAACCCGGAGACGCATTCAAAAAGCCACCATCGAATGGGAAAAATCCAAAATGGCCTTAAGTCAACAAAAAAAACAACTTCGCAACCGGATTTATCAACTTTATGCAGATGTGATCAATGCACGGGAAAAAGAAAAAGCGGCACTTAAAAGCAAAGAAGCGGCCGAAACGGCTTACCGTTACGCCGAAGAAAAACTCAAGGCCGGATTGATGAGTCCGTATGATTTGGAAAATATCAAATCGAGAAAAATGCAGGCCCTGACCAATTATATCAATGCGAAATTCGAATATTTGTTAAAACTTAAACTGTTGGAAATCAGCTTAAAATCTTACGAATAGCATAAGAACATACCTCCATAATTAAAATTTACACTAAATTGCAAGGTCATTCGTTGTTAAAATACGCGTATCGAACGGATATATGAAAAAGTATTTTCATTTTTGGATTTTAACCGCCGTCGTCCTTACGGTTATTTCGTGTTCAACCAAAAATTCAACGGTGGTAAGTCGAAATTACCACGCCCTCACGGCCAAATACAATATTTTATTCAACGGCAGCGAAAGCCTGAAAAAAGGCGTGGAAGAACTTAAAAACAAAAACGAGTCGGATTTTTACCGCGAACTCTCACTTGAAGGCATCGAATTCGACGACAAAATCTATTTGCCCGGACAATCCAAATCCCAACACATTGCCACCGCCGAAGAAAAAGCCGCCAAAGCCATTCAAAAACACAGCATGGAAATACGAGGCACCGAACACAATGTCAGAATGGACGAAGCCATGCTTTTGCTGGGTATGAGCCGATATTACGACCAAAGATATCTTGCCTCCTTGGATGCTTTCAACTACGCTCTGGATAATTACTACGACACCAACCTGCGCAACGAACTCCAACTTTGGCGTGCCAAAACATTACTCAAGCTCGGCAATACCCGATTGGCGCGCCAACGATTAGCCCGGATCACCAACAACCCCGAAACCAAACCCGATACCCGGGCGTGGGCCTACGCCTTTATTGCCGAAAGCTTTAGAGAAAACGGATTAAACGACACCGTTGCCCAATTCCTCTCCAAAGCGGCACGAACGGCTAAAAACAAGCATTTGAAAAACACCCTGGCCTTTAAATCCGCACAGGTATGGGAAAAACTGTTTAAACTCGATTCGGCCAAAGCCATGACCGAACTCATCCTGAAAAAAAATTACCCCGAAAATTTCATCATCCATACCAAATTATACCGCATGCATTTGGATAAAGATGATACCTTAACGCACGAAAAAAATCTAAAAAAACTCAAAGTTTGGCTCGATAATTATTACTTCAATAAATATTTTCCCGATATGCACTTCCGAAAAGCCGAAATATTGGAAGTACGTCACGATACGCTCGGCGCCTTGCAAAACTACACCGCAGCCGCCCGTTCGTCCAACAAAAGCCTCAAACGATTGGCCTACGAAAAAATGGCCGACATCCATTGGAACCGGAAAAATTACCTGAAAACGGGCAAATATCTCGACAGCATGCTCACGGTAATGGATAAAAATACATTGGATTACCTTTTGGTCTCTCAACGACGCCGAAGTATCGACCAAATCGTAAAATGGGAAGAAATTATTCAACGTAACGACAGCATCTTGAAGTTTATTCGCTTGGACAGCGCCCGGCAAGTGAAAAAAATCGAAAATTATATCGCACGGCTGCGACGAAAAAAAGAAGAACAGGTAAAAGCCGCAATCCGAACCGAACCAAGCGGAACATTCTACTTTTACAACCCCGAACAAGTCAAACAAGGCAAAGAACTGTTCAAAAAAAACTGGGGCGACCGAAGACTCGAAGATCTTTGGCGATTGACCAATAAATACGGAAGTGACGAAGAAATCGCAGATGAAGAAAAAAAAGAAGAAAAACCCAAAGAAAATGGCATTGCTCCCGAAGACGATACGCTAAACGTGGCTTATTACCTAAAACGGCTTCCCAAAACGGAAAAAGAAATCGACAGCATCGAAAAACTCATCGTTAAAGCGCATTTGTATTTGGGCATCAACTATGCCAACGAAAAATTTAAAGAATACGAACTGGCCGAAAAGAATCTCAAAACCGTTTTACAATCCCGTCCCGACCCCGAACAACAAGCTCAGGCTTACTACATGTTATATAAAATTTATACCAAAACCGGACGTGAGAAACCGGCCGGGCAAATGAAAAACATATTGGAAAAAGATTTTCCCGACAGTCCGTTTACCCGGTTTATTCAAAATCCCGAAAGCGAACAAGCCAACTCGTCCAAAGCGTTTTTGGAAGCATTCCAAGATGCTTATCAATCCTACGAAAAAGGCAAGTGGAGCGAAGCATTGTCCAAGACCGAAAGTGCCTACGACAAATTCAAAAACCATCCCGACGCACCCAAACTTCTGCTTCTTTCGGCCAAAACAAAAGGAAAACTTCAAGGCATCGATGCCTATATCGACGAACTGGAACGTCTGATTCAATTACACCCCGAAGGCACTTATACCGACCACGCCAAAGACCTAATAAAAAAACTGAAAGTTCTGAAAATCAAATACGACAAACCCAAAGACGAACCGCCTTATTATCTGGTACACGTCTTTAAAGACACTAGTGGAATTCAAATAATGAAGCAATGCCTTCAAACCGTTTTCGAAGAAGAAAAAGCCTCGAGCAAATATTTCTTCACCGACCGCTTTGACGACCAAACCGTCTTTTTGTTGAGCGGAACCTATCTAAGCCCGCAATCGGCGGAATATATCCGGGAAAAACTCATCGAAAAAGCTTGCAAATTACCCGAAACATTCGTCATTTCACGAAATAAATACATAAATTTGCAGTTCACCAAACAAATTACACCTAACTCAAAAAAACAATAAATCATGTTTTCCGATAAAAAGAAAAACGGCCAAACATCAGCTTCCAAACAACCCAACCGTTTCGGACAATCCACCCGTATTAAAGGCGATATCGTATCGCAAGAAGATTTTCGTATCGACGGAATTTTTGAAGGAAATTTCGAGACATCGGGAAAATTGGTAGTCGGTTCTACCGGAAAGCTCACCGGCACGGTTAAAGCCGGTCAAGCCGAAATTATGGGTGAAGTCTCGGGAGATTTAATCGTGGAAGAACTGCTCAGCATAAAAAGTTCGGCCAAAATCGAAGGAAACGTCAAAACAGGAAAACTGGCCGTGGAGCAAGGCGCCGAATTCAACGCCACTTGCGAAATGACCTCCGCTAAATCCACCCGACTTGAATCCAAACAAAAAGCCGGCTGAACGGGCACAACGGTTGGCCTACTTCTCGGGAATTGCCTTTGAAATGCTTGCCATCATAGGCTTGGGCGTAGCATCCGGACTTTGGCTCGATAAAAAATTAGCGTTGGAAATTCCTTGGTTTACCATGCTTTTTAGCTTAATAGCCGTATTTTTGGCGCTTATGCACACTTATTCAACGCTCGGCAAACGGCACAAATGAAAAAACCGGTTTTTTATACGATCTCCGGGTTCATTATCCCGGCAATCCTTTACTTCATTACGTCGTATTTCAACAAAACGGACAACGGTGCCCTTAGGTTGATGTTGTTTTATCATTGGTTTGTTTTCGGAGCGGTTATGTTGAGCTTGTATGTAACCGCCCGGCGAAATAAGTTCAAAATTCTTTTTGTTTATTTGATTGCCGGCGGATTGAAAATCATCTTCTCCGGGCTTTTTTTCGCTTTTGTTTTGGCTTGGGCGGAGGTAAAGAATTTTAAGGCCGTTACGTTCTTTTTTGCAACCGCTTACATAGCATTACTACTCGTCGAAACCGGATATGCCCGTGCTTTGGTCCGGAAAACCTGTCAAAATCCAAAACCCACGGAAAATGAAATAGAAGGCAAGGGAAAATAATCTTCCACTTCGTTGGAAGGATAAGTGGCGGTAAGTTTAAAATGAAATCCGTAAGGTTTGTAGCGCCGGTGGTAGCGGTAACCCAACACGGGATAAAGGAACGCCGGACCGTGAAGCGCATACGAAACTCCGGCACCCGTTTCGATAAAATGATTGGCGCCCGAAAAATTAAATGCTTTAGTTAAAGACAAAGCGCAGACCGCGACCGATTTACCTCGAAATTTAGCAAATCCCAAACCCGCTCCGGACACCCAAAAATGGCGTAATGCAGGGCCGAACACCCTGTCGTATTGCAGGGAATATAAGGATGCGCCGTTTCCTATGCTTACAAAAATGCTATTCCGGGTCGAGGACGGTTTGCCGGTTTCCTTCCGGCCGGGGCCATCTTCTTTTTTCTTTATTGCGGGACTATAAACGATTCCTGTCTGAAGATAAAAAAGAAACCGCCGGTCCGCATAATGAACGCCCGAAGTAAGCCCCATAGACCATTTCCTGTAGAAGCGAAAATATAAGCCGGGATTAAAAATCAAACCGGGGCGAAGATAATTCCCGGCATCCGATGTATAATTGGAACGACAGGACGAACCGCCGTCCAAACCTAAGAAAGAATTAACCGAATCGTCTTTGAAACCACGTTGCACATAGCTAAAATTTTCACGTACCGAAAACCGGTTTATCGAAAATCCGCCACCCAAATGAAATCCGAAAGTGCCGAAGGCATTCAAAGGAAATAATTTACCCGCAGTAAGTTCAAAAGATTGAAGCAAATCGCGCGGCGGACAACCCTCGAAATCGTCCGGAAGGTTTTGCGCCGGTCTATGCAAAAACGCATACCCCGATTGCAAAAAAAACCGGTTCGGAAACACGTGGGTATAGGAGACACCGCTTCCCTTATAAAGTCCGAAACGGGCGGAAATCTCAAACATACCGTAACCGGCGGATAATTGCTGGGCATTTACGGTTACCCAAAAGAATAATAAAACCCATAAAAGTCCCGCTTTTTTCATCAATCCCTTTTTTAAAACAAACGCCCTTGCGTCCCCCCGGGTGTTCGTCCCAAATGTTCGTAAGCCCTCAAGGTTACTTCCCTTCCGCGGGGCGTTCGCTTGATAAATCCTTCCTGAATGAGAAAAGGTTCGTACACTTCTTCGATCGTTTCGGCGTTTTCGCCCACCGCCGTGGCCAAAGTTCCCAACCCGACGGGGCCTCCGCCGAACTTGTCGATAATGGTCAACAAAATTTTATTGTCCATTTCGTCCAATCCGTATTCGTCCACGTTGAGGGCTTGCAAGGCATACTTGGCAATGTCCAAATTGATTGTGCCGTCGCCTTTGATTTCCGCAAAATCTCTTACCCTGCGCAATAATGCATTGGCAATTCGGGGTGTACCCCGGCTTCTTCGGGCTATTTCCGTAGCGGCATCGTCATGAATGGCCACTTTCAGGATGGAAGCACTGCGTTTGATAATTTCGGCCAGCAATTCGCGGTCGTAATAATTCAAGCGGGCTTTGATGCCGAAACGGGCGCGCATGGGGGCGGTGAGCAATCCCGAACGGGTGGTGGCCCCTATCAAGGTAAAAGGTTCCAAATTGATTTGCACACTACGGGCATTGGGACCGGTTTCTATCAAAATATCGATTTTGTAATCTTCCATTGCCGAATAGAGATATTCTTCCACCACCGGCGAAAGGCGGTGGATTTCATCGATAAACAATACGTCGCGCGGTTCCAATGAGGTAAGCAACCCGGCCAAATCGCCCGGTTTGTCTAATACGGGGCCCGATGTGGTTTTGATTGACACGCCCAGTTCGTTGGCCAGAATGTGTGCCAAGGTGGTTTTTCCCAATCCCGGAGGGCCGTGAAACAGCGTATGATCCAATGCCTCACCCCGGCGATTGGCGGCTTCTACAAAGATTTTCAGGTTTTCGATTATTTGTTCTTGACCCGTAAAATCGTCGAAGGTGACGGGGCGTAATTTTTTTTCAAATTCCAATGCTTCCGGATCGAAAGCATGCTTATTCGGTCTATGCAAATCCATGATTACAAATCATTTAGGGGCGATTGCTCCTCGGGTTTATTTTGTTCTTGTGTTTGATTGTCATCACAATTCAAGTTAACGGGGATTCCGTCGGGTTTGGGAAACGGTTTATCGGAAATGCCCAATTCTTTGTCGGCGTAATTTTTTTTCATGTACAGTGCCCAAATCGGCAAAGCCATGGAAGCACCTTGACCGTATTGAATGCTGCGAAAATGCACCGAACGGTCTTCACCGCCCACCCAGACACCGGTAACCAAATTCGGTACGTAGCCAATAAACCAACCGTCGGATTGATCTTGCGTGGTTCCCGTTTTACCGGCTATCGGATTGGTAAATCGATAGGGGTATCCGGTGATAATACGTTTATATACAGGGTTTTTAGCCATGAAAGCATGGCGAAGCCTTGCGCCAGAACCGTAGCGTGTGACGCCTTCCAATAAATTTGTCACCACGTATGCCATTTGCGGGCTCAGGACATCACGCGTAAACGGCTTGTATTCATACAATACACGTCCGTTTTTGTCTTCAATCCGCAAAACGGTAACCGGCTCGATATATTGTCCTTGATTGGCAAAACCGTTGAAGGCTCCCACCATCTCAATCAATTTAATGTCCGGCGTTCCCAACGCTATGGAAGGCGCATAGGGAATTTTACTTTTGATTCCCAATTGCTTGGCCAAATCGATTACCGGTTGCGGCCCCACCATATCAATCAAACGGGCGGTAATTACATTCACCGAATTGGCCAAAGCTTCCTTCAAAGTCATCCAACCGCCGTATTGCCCGCCGGCGTTCTTGGGCGACCATGGTTTTTGCAATCCCCAACGGCCGGCTTTTATCGTATATGGCGTATTGGGAAAAGTATCACAAGGCGACAAATGTTTTTGTGCAATGGCCGTGGCATAAACAAAGGGTTTAAATGTGGATCCGACCTGACGCGCTCCTTGATAAACATGGTCATATTTGAAATGACGAAAATTAATTCCACCCACCCATGCCTTAACAAAACCCGTGGATGGCTCCATCGACAACAATCCCGCGTGCAAGAAGGATTTATAATAACGAATGCTGTCATACGGCGTCATAACCGTATCGATATCCCCGCCCCAAGAGAAAATACGCATTTTCGTTTTTTCAAAAAAACTTTGCCGGATGGAATCTTCGTTCATTCCGGCTTTGGCCAATGATTTCCAACGCTCGGAATTACGCATGGAGCGCTCCATTAATTTTTCGATTTGTTTGAGGCTCAACTTGACAAACGGAAAAGTTTTGTTTTGCTTGCCTTGGCGAAAAAATTCCCGCTGCAAATTTTTCATATGCTCGGCCACAGCGCGTTCGGCATTGGTTTGCATACGGGAGTCAATGGTTGTATAAATTTTCAATCCATCGGCATAAATATCATAATAACTACCGTCCGGTTTGGGATTTTCCTTCACCCATTTCTTCATAAATTGCCGTATATATTCCCTGAAATAAGTGGCTATTCCCGTATTATGTAATTCCGGTTGATAATTCAATTTCAATGGCAATTTTTGTAATGAATCCTTTTTTTCTTCAGTCAGAAATCCGTTTCTATACATTTGTTTGAATACCACATTCCGGCGCTTCCTAACCAATTCGGGACGACGAATCGGGTTATACAACGACGAATTTTTTAACATTCCCACCAACATGGCGGATTCTTCAAGACTCAAATCTTTCGGTTCTTTTCCGAAATATATCCGTGCAGCCGAACGAATTCCCACCGCTTGATGACCCCAATCGTAAGTATTCAGATATTGCGCAATGATTTCTTCCTTGGTATATTGACGTTCCAATTTGGCTGCAATAACAATCTCCTTGATTTTTTGCTTGATACGCTTCAAAATATTCTTGGAACCTTCGTGATGGAATAAAAGTTTGGCCAATTGTTGCGTAAGTGTGCTCGCTCCCCCTTTTTTTCCAAGGAAAACCACCGCTCTCGTGGTGGATTTGATATCGATTCCGGGATGATCATAAAAACGTTCGTCTTCGGTAGACACCAAAGCATCCACCAAATGAGGCGGCAAATCTTTATATTGAACGGGTGTTCTGTTTTGGTGAAAAAACTTCCCTATCGTAACCCCGTCGGACGAAATAATTTCCGTTGCCAAATCGGTTTTAGGATTTTCCAATTGCTCAAATCCCGGCATATAGCCAAGCCATCCTTTGCCGGCCATCCAAAAAATCAGAAAAACAAAGCCGATTCCGGCAAAATACAGCATCCACAAACGGAATAAATACTTCCCGTAACCGCTATTTTTTTTCTTCTTATGTTGTTTCTTTTCGACTCGATTCATGGATTATCGGAATTTTGTTTCACCGCTTCAACAATGATGCCAACGGAAGCCACACCTTTCAAGCGGATGTCCCCTTCTATTTTATCCACCCGACGTGTGGCCGGTTCCAGTTCAAAAACAACTTGCGTCGTATCCTTCACAGGCCAGTTCAATTTATAAACAAATAAATTTTCATATGTATTTTTCACTTTCCTTCCCAGCCATTTCCCCGTTCCTTCGGCCATTTCATATTCAAATGTATCGACTGCTACTTGACCGCCATGTTGCATTTTAGCTATGATAAAAATATTACTATACGGATAGTCATTTGTATTTTCAAGGAAAATAAACACATTTTTTTTCCCCGTCTTTACAGGTTTATAGACAAACCGGACCCGCGCACCCCTGTTCCAAACTCCGCCTTTAAAAAATTCCGTTCTTGCAAATTCGGGCAATTCCGGACGTTTGCACGAGGACAGTAACAAAATGACAATCAGCGCATTAAGAACGGCGCCTTTTGTTCGACTGCTTAGGGTTACGACCATTTCCTTGCTTTTTTTGCGCGGACTTCATTGCTTTGTCCGGTTTGTTTTTTGATTTTTTTCTTTTCGTTTTCTTCTTTTTCCTTTTCTTTTCGTCGAAACGGTTAATATTATCGGATAGCAGACTATCCGACGTAATAATTCGATCCAAGGATTTCTCCAATTTCAAATCATCGGCATAAGATTCCAAGGAAGGCGATTTCAAATTCCGCTTGTTCAATTCCATAATTTCGTTTACCTGTTCCAAGTTGAGTTTATACCACAGGTGATTTTCTCCTTCCGTATAAGCATACCAAATATGTCCCTTGAACACATCGATTTTCATGGATTTGGCCTCGCCTTTTTCCGTTTGCAATATTAAATTCTCGTCGGGAAATTCCTTCAAGGCGTCCTTATAGGAATCCAATTCGAAATTTAAACAGCATTTCAATTTTCCGCATTGTCCGGTCAACTTGGAAGTATTAATCGCCAATTGCTGATATTTTGCCGATTGTGTAGAAACACTTCTGAAATCGGTCATCCATAAAGAGCAACACAATTCACGTCCGCAACTCCCCAATCCGCCGAGACGTGCCGCTTCCTGCCGGTATCCGATTTGGCGCATCTCTATTCGTGTGGAAAATTCCTTGGCCAAAATCTTAATCAATTCGCGGAAATCCACCCGGTCCTCCGCCGTATAATAAATGGTTACCTTGCTGCCGTCCGCTTGATATTCGATATCGGAAATTTTCATTACCAAACCCAAGCTTTTGGCGATTTCGCGCGAACGTAACTTAGTCCATTCCTCCTTTTCGCGATATTTTTTCCATATATCCAAATCGCGTTGCGTGGCGGGACGATAGATTTTCTTCAGGCTTTCCTCGTCCGGTTTCACCCCCCGTTCACGCATTTGCAATCGTGCCGTTTCGCCTATTGCGGAAATGATTCCCACGTCATAACCTCCGGTGGACGATTCCACCGCTACGGCTTGCCCGACATACCACAAACGATCGCCACCGTAATAAAAATCCTTACGTGTATTCTTGAAACGAACCTCGACGAAAGGAAAAAAATTTCCCGTATCCGGTTGCGGAATGCCGGAAAAAATATCGAATACCGTCAATTTATTAACACCGTTCCAATCGCAAATTCCGGCTTTGGCACACGAAGCACAATTTAAGCCGGGCGCACAAAAATCTCCCGCTTTATAATCGATATTTTTTGTCTCCTTTTCCATAACTCACAAAAATACGCTTTTTTCTTCAATTATTTTGTCCTTATTTCCGGAATAAAATTTGAATATATTTGTCGCGACAAAGATTTCTGATCATGCAATCGACATCATTCAGCCCGAAAAAATTCTTGCTCAACCTGTTGTTGGACGGAATCGGGTTGCTCAGTTTCACCATCCCGGGAATCGGGGAATTTTCCGACGTTATTTGGGCGCCCCTATCAGCCTATTTACTCATGAAAATGTATCCCGGCACCATTGGAAAAATTTCCGGAACCATTAGTTTTTTGGAAGAGATCCTTCCCGGAAGCGATTTTATCCCTACCTTTACACTCACCTACCTGTATGAAACATTTATCAAAAAAAACGAAAATGCCATCGAAAAATAAATCCGTAAAAACAGCGATCTTGGGCGGCGGCTGCTTTTGGTGCACCGAAGCAATCTATAAACGTGTCAAAGGCATTTTCCATGTAGAACCCGGATACAGTGGCGGTTGGCTCGATAATCCATCATACGAAAACGTCAAAACCGGACAAACCGGACATGCCGAAGTAGTTAAAATCGACTTCAATCCCTCGATAATCTCCTTTGATGAAATCCTGGACATATTCTTTTCCACCCATGATCCTACCCAAGCACACCGGCAAGGCGCCGATATCGGATCACAATATCGCTCCGTAATTTTTTGGCGGGACGAAAAGCAATTGGAAACGGCCAAAAACAAAATTCTGGAACTCAACAAATCCCCGTTATACCCCAAACCCGTAGTCACTTCACTGGAAATATTCACCCGCTTTTGGCCGGCCGAAGCATACCATCATAACTATTTTGAGAATCACCCCGAAATCCCCTATTGCCGCCTGATTATAAATCCTAAAATACAAAAATTCGAAAAACTATGGAGCTTTCGCTTAAAATAATCTTTTCAGCCGCAAAAATTTTAATCAAATAACCGGCTGGTGTTTCAAAATTTCATCCGTCAGCAATCGAAAAGTAATCTCAATTGACAAAATAAATCAATTTTTGTCGCAACGAAGAAACATAAACACTCCGAAAAGCCTTGGAATAGCATTGAATGTAACGAATTTTGGCATCCAAACGGCTTTGTTCACGTCGACGATAAAAAACAGCGTAATCATTACTCATAGGCAACAGTCATTTTATTCACTTATACATGATAATAACGTAAGGTTAATGATTATATTATTTAACGGAAATGTCAGTCAAAAAAAAAGAAATATTCACAATAGCGGTTCAAACCTACAAAATCCCTCATTACCACCCGTTTAGCCTTCAAAACGGGGACAGAAATTTTGAATCGAATATCCGCAACCTGACAAACTGACATTGTTATTTTTAATGGCACAATTTGTGCAAAAGAGCAATCGAAAATCAAAAACAAAAAATTTAATCGCTATGGCAAAAGAAATAAAATTCGATTTCGAAGCAAGAGAAGGTCTCAAGCGCGGTGTTGACGCATTGGCCGACGCCGTGAAAGTTACATTGGGACCGAAGGGAAGAAACGTAATCATAGACAAATCATTCGGCGGACCGCAAATCACCAAAGACGGTGTAACGGTTGCCAAAGAAATCGAACTGGAAGATCCGCATGAAAACATGGGTGCTCAATTAGTCAAACAGGTAGCATCCAAAACCAACGATTTGGCCGGTGACGGAACGACAACGGCTACCCTATTGGCACAAGCCATCGTGCGCGAAGGTTTAAAAAACGTTACCGCAGGCGCCAATCCTATGGATTTGAAACACGGAATCGACAAAGCCACTCAAGCCGTAGTGGAAGATTTGGTTAAGCAAGCCATTGAAGTGGGTGACGATACCGAAAAAATCAAACAAGTGGCCACCATTTCGGCCAATAACGACGAAACCATCGGAAACCTGATTGCCGAAGCTTTCTCCAAAGTAGGTAAAGAAGGTGTAATCACCGTGGAAGAAAGCAAAGGAACCGATACGTATGTGGACGTAGTGGAAGGTATGCAATTCGACCGCGGATATCTGTCTCCTTATTTCATCACCGATCCGGACAAAATGGAAGCAGTCTTGGAAAACCCGATGATTTTGATTACCGACAAGAAAATCAGCACGATGAAAGACCTGCTTCCCATCCTTGAAAAAACAGCTCAAACCGGTCGTCCGCTTTTGATTATTGCCGAAGACGTAGACGGCGAAGCATTGGCTACCTTGGTAGTTAACAAGCTACGTGGAACTTTAAAAGTGGTCGCCGTGAAAGCTCCCGGATTCGGTGATCGCCGTAAAGCCATGCTCGAAGATATTGCCATTTTGACAGGCGGAACTTATGTCACCGAAGAACGCGGATACAAACTCGAAAACACTACGCTAGACATGCTAGGTCAAGCCGAACGTGTAACCATCGACAAAGACAATACCACCATCGTTGGCGGTTCCGGAAAAGAAGAAGACATCAAAGCACGCATCAAACAAATCAAAGCACAAATCGAACAAACCACTTCCGATTACGATCGTGAAAAATTGCAAGAGCGTCTGGCCAAATTAGCCGGCGGAGTAGCCGTACTTTACGTCGGTGCGCCTAGCGAAGTGGAATTGAAAGAAAAGAAAGATCGAGTAGAAGACGCCTTGAATGCTACACGTGCGGCCGTTGAAGAAGGAATTGTTCCCGGAGGTGGTGTGGCATTGCTACGCGCTCAAAAAGCTCTCGAAAAAATTAAAACCGACAACGAAGACGAAAAAACCGGCGTGTTAATTATCAAAAAAGCATTGGAAGAACCGCTTCGCCAAATCGTGAATAATGCCGGTGAAGACGGGTCGGTTGTTGTCGCCAAAGTAAAAGAACACAAAGACGACTACGGCTACAATGTGAAAAACGGCGAATATACACACATGCTCAAAGCCGGAATTATCGATCCCAAAAAAGTAACGCGCATCGCCATAGAAAATGCCGCTTCAGTCGGCGGAATGATTCTGACCACCGAAAGCGCTTTGATAGAGAAAAAAGAAGAAAATCCCGCCGGTTCGGGAATGCCGGGCGGTGGAATGCCTATGATGTAAAAAACCTCTTGAATACCGTTCGGGATTTCATCCCCGAAAAACCGCTTGCCTTTTATAGCAAGCGGTTTTTTTATTGACAAATATCATAAAACCGGCAAAATCTTAACGCCAAATTAAACTTGGCGTGCATATTTCATTATTTTTGCGCAAAAGACCTTGCTATTATGGACATTCAAAACATACTGCGGCACTTAAAACAACTGGAAAATAAAACCCATATTAATCCTTCGCGAAGTTTTATGATCGAAGAAGCGGTCGGCAATCGCGAAGCCATTATCAGCGAAAGCGGAGCGTTGGCTACATGGACACCCCGAGAATCCACCGGGCGAAGCCCGAAGGACACATTGATCGTAAAAGACGAAAAAACGGCGCAATATGTCGACTGGGATTCTCCCAACAATATTCCCCTTGACCGGGAAACCTTCAATATGCTTACGGAAGATGCTCTTCGCTACTTGTCGGAAGCACCCGTATTATACGAAACCCAACGCGTTATCGGTGCGGACCCCTCCTTTGCGCTTCCCGTAAAAACCGTCACCACCCATGCGCTGGCCGCATTGTTTACGGATAACATGTTCAGACCGGTGCCCGAAAACATCGACCGAAGCATTTTCGCCAAGGAACAATTCATTTTGCTTCATGTTCCGTATCAAAAATTAGACTCATGCAAATATGAAGGTCGATTAAGAACCCTAACCGATTCGGAATTGGCCGTCCGGCGTGCCGGTGAAAAAAATCCCTGCCACACCACCGATATGGCCATTGCTATGGATTTCGAACGAAAAATCGGTGTTATTATAGGTTCGGCCTACATGGGAAGCATGAAAAAAATGTTGTTTACCGTTATGAATTATTTGCTTCCGTTCCATAATATTTTACCCTTGCATTGTTCGGCCAATGAAGGAAAAGAAGGTGACACGGCATTATTACTCGGACTTTCGGGAACGGGAAAAACTACCCTTTCGGCCGATCCAAAACGAAAACTGCTGGGTGATGACGAACACGGCTGGAGCGATTATGGCATTGCCAACTTTGAAAACGGCTGCTACGCCAAAATGATCGATATCACCGAAACCAAAGAGCCAGAAATTTACCGTGCGGTCATGCACCGGGACGATTATAGAAACCATGGAAGTATCGTAGAGAATGCCATGATTTACCCCAACGGGAAATTCGACTTTTTCGATCCGCGTTTCACACCCAACTCCCGTGCTTCGTATCCGCTTCGTTACTTGACCAATATTAAAACCTCTTCCACAGGCGGACATCCTAAAAACATTTTGTTTCTCACTGCAGATGCCTACGGTGTTTTACCGCCGGTTGCCAAACTCAACCGCGAACAAACCATGCTATGGTTTTTACTCGGTTACACCTCCAAATTGGCAGGAACGGAAACCGGTGTAACGGAACCCCAAGCTACATTCTCGCGCTTTTTCGGTCAACCCTTTATGCCACTTAATCCGGATATTTATGCCGGTATGCTCGGTAAAAAAATGAACGAACATCAAACGGATGTTTATTTGATAAACACAGGTTGGACGGGCGGGCCCTACGGAACCGGCCGTCGAATCAATTTGAAATATACCCGCGCCATGGTGGATGCCGCTTTATCCGGAAAATTAAAAAACGTAGAATATACCTATGATCCACTGTTCCACTTGAATATCCCTAAAGAAGTGCCGGGCGTTCCATCCGAAATATTAATACCGGAAAAAACTTGGAAGGATAAAAAGGCTTACAAGAAAACAGCAGAAAAATTGGCTCGTTTATTTGCCGAAGCATTCGATAAAAACTACGGCAATAAAAATATCGATCCGTCGGTAGCGGCACAATGCCCCGGAAAATAATACAGCTTCAAGCAAACCACCGCTTTAAATCGGCGATGTTTGTGATAGAAGTAATTTCCGCTTTAAAATCTTCAGCATTAACAGGTTGATGCGTCGAAACCACTATTCGATCGAATCCCGTTTTTATCGCTTCGGAGATACGTTGTTCAATTCGCGATACCGGGCGAATTTCTCCGGTCAATCCGATTTCTCCCGCGAAAGCCGTTCCGGGTGTAACGGCTATTTCCGTAAAAGACGACAATACCGCTGCCGCCACAGCTAAATCCAAACCCGGATCATAGAGACGAAAACCGCCGGCAATGTTTAGAAAAACATCATGGCCTGAAAGCGGAATTCCGTTGCGTTTTTCCAAAACGGCCAATATCATATTCAAACGCTTGGGATCATAACCGGTCACCGAACGTTGTGGCGTTCCGTATACCGCTTTCCCGGTGAGCGCCTGCACTTCCACCACAAAACTTCGCATTCCTTCAGTGGTGACGGCCGCCACGCTTCCCGCCGTCTTCATACCGCCGGCAGTCAACAACACTCCCGAAGGATTTTCAATGATTTGCAAGCCGTTTCCCGTCATCTCGAAAATTCCCAATTCATGCGTAGAGCCGAAACGATTTTTAAGACTCCGCAATAAACGATATTGATGATAACGGTCTCCTTCAAAATGTAAAACCGTATCCACCATATGCTCAAGCACTTTGGGACCGGCGATGATTCCTTCCTTCGTAATATGACCGATAATCAAAACTATCGTGCCGGTTTCCTTGGCAAATCGAATAAGTTCCGAAGCCGTTTCGCGAATCTGCGACATACTCCCCGGCGACGAATCAATCAAATCGGAATGAAGTGTTTGTATGGAATCAACGATGATAATTTCAGGCTTGGTTTCTTTGGCAACGGTCAAGATTTTTTGCACGTTGGTTTCAGGCAAAAGACTTAGATTTTTTCCTTCACCGGGAAACCTTTCCGCACGCATTTTGATTTGAGACGGACTTTCCTCTCCGGCTATATATAGCGTATGGAACGGCAATTGCAAAGCGGTTTGCAGTACCAATGTTGATTTTCCGATTCCCGGTTCACCGCCTATCAAAACAACCGAACCGGGTACCATTCCGCCCCCCAAAACACGATCCAATTCACTATTTCCGCTCTTAATACGATATTCACCCCCGGCCTCAATTTCATTCAAACGCAACGGACGCGGTATTTTTCCTTGCAACAAACGTTCTTGTTTGGCAGCCTGCTTGTTCACCACCTCCTCTACAATCGTATTCCATTGACCGCAAACCGGACAACGTCCCAGCCATTGATTATGCCGTGCACCACAATTCTGACAATAATATACTTTCTTCAATTTAGCCATGCTTCGACATAAATGCGTTATAATATTCTTCCTTTCCCGTTACTTCCTCGCCTATCCAATCAGGCAAAGATAGATGCTCGGTTTCATTGTTCAATTCGATTTCCGCCAACACCAAATCCGGCACGGGACGGATAAATTCGTCCACTTCGAGAACATGATTTTCCCAAGGAATAATATAACGAATTTTCTCGATTATTTTCCCTTTGTGTAGTTTCATCAATTCCGAAGCTTCCCGAACGGAAATTGCCCATTCCCATTCGTCACGTGTTAATCCGCCGTTTTTACTTGTGGATTTTACGGCAAAAAAAGCCTTTTTACCTGCAATGCGCACTCTCACTACCGGATCAAAACACAGGTATGCCTGTTTCAAATACAATTTTCCGGTTACCAAAGCCTTGTATTCATCCGATTTTACTAAAAATTTTCGTTCGATTTCTCTGGCCATGAAACGATTTAATCGATTTTGGTTATACGCAAGGTATTGACCATTCCTTTTTCGGTTAAAGGCATGGAAGTCAAATTAATGGCAAAATCACCCGGTGATACGAAATTTTCTTTTTTAATCATGTTGATTATGTCGCGAATGGTTTCATCGGTGGATACCATTTTATCATAAAAAAAGGTATAAATCCCCCAATATAGCATTAATCGATTCAAGATACGGTTATTATGAGTAAAAACCAAAATATGCGCAGGCGGTCTGTGCGAAGCCACCTGAGCGGCGGAATATCCCGAAGCCGTCAAAGTGGTTATAGCTTTGGCTCCGATATCCAATGCCGTTTCGGCGGCATAGAAACAAATGGTTTTGGTGATAAATCGTGAATCGGACTTGGAAGGTAAAATTTTCTCTCCGGAAAAACGCACCCCTTCCTCCACCGACCGTATAATACTGCTCACCCTTTGAATGACTTCCAACGGGTGTTTCCCCACACTCGTTTCACCCGATAACATAACGGCATCAGCGCCGTCGATAACGGAATTGGCCACATCATTCACTTCGGCACGACTGGGAAGCAATTGTTCTATCATGCTTTCCATCATTTGTGTGGCAATAATAACGGGTTTTGCTTTGCGCTTGGCCAATCGAACTATTTTCTTTTGCAATAAGGGTACTTGCTCAATGGGTATTTCGATTCCCAAATCGCCTCGCGCTACCATCACTCCGTCCGCCACATCCATAATTTCTTCCAGTTGCCGAATTGCTTCGGGTTTTTCGATTTTGGCAATCACCGGCGTATCATCATTCAACCATGAAAGATAAGCCTTCAAGTCCAATATGTCTTTGGCCGAACGCACAAAAGACAAGGCAATCCAATCCACGCCTATTTGACGGGCGAATTCCAAATCTTTCTTATCCTTTTCGGTGACCGAAGGAACGGAAATTTCGGAATCGGGCAAATTCAATCCTTTGTGGCTTTTCAAGGGACCGCCTTGAAGCACTTCGGTCAAAATCCGGCTTTTGCCGTCGGTTTCTTTTACACGCAAATGAATTTTTCCGTCATCCAACAATATCAATTCACCGGGTTTCACTTCCGCCGGCAAGGTTTTATAACCCACCGAAGCGTGGTGATCGTCTCCCGGGGAATCATCATTGGTCAGAACAAACGTATCGCCGGTTTTCAATTCGACACCTGCCGGCATATTACCTATACGCAATTTGGGGCCTTGTAAATCGGCCAAAACCGCCACATGTTTTCCCGTCTCCTTACGAATTTTCTCGATATGCTCGATTTGTTCCCGGACGATTTCATAGCGCGCATGCGAAAAATTAATACGAAAAACATTCACGCCGGCTTCCACCATTCGACGTTTGATATCGTAGGATTCCACGGACGGGCCCAATGTGGCCACTATCTTGGTTTTTTTCATGAATTTTTTTTTGCAAAGGTATGAATTAATACGCCGGCATCCATTCGTCTATTCGTTAAGCAATTCAACGATTTTTTCTTCCAAGGCTTTGCCTCTTAAATTTTTGGCCCGGATAATACCTTCGTCATCCAAAATCAAAGTTTGCGGAATGTAGGTGATTTTATACATTTTTGCGACCGGTTCTTGCCAACCTTGCAGATTGGAAACCTGATACCAATCCAGCCCGTCTTGTTTTATGGCACGAATCCAAGCTTCCTTACGCTTATCCAAGGAAACGCCTATAATATTCAATCCCCGGGCATGATATTTTTTATACAATCGCACCAAATGCGGATTGTTTGCCCGGCAAGGCTTGCACCATGACGCCCAAAAATCCACCACGGTAACTTTACCCATGCATGAAAACAAAGAAACGGATTGGCCTTGCGGATCGGGCGCCGTAAAATTAACGGCTCGAGTGCCCACGGCACCCACGGAAGCCTTATTAATCCTCGCCGTCAGAAATTTTCCCAAATCGGTTTTCTTTACTTGTTCGGGATAATTTTGCCACCAGTCGAAAATTTGCTTATAGTTCGGCATTTGTTCAAAAGTAATATCGGTTAAAGCCACCGCTCCCACTATGGATTTATCGTTTTGTGCCACCTCGCGGCGAACTGCCTTTGCCAAACTGTCCGTTGCAAAAAAAGCCTTCCGCAAAGAATCCCTTTCCGGCGCTTTTGCCGATTGCAATCGATAGAACAATTCCTTCTTGACTTGATTCAAGCTATCCAATCGTTTCCGGTATTCCGATAATCGTTTATTAAACATACCGCCGGACATTTCAACCTTTTGCCTGTCTGCATATATCCGAACGTCGCTTTCTCCCAAAATAACGGGATAGAGCCGCTTTCCCTGCGTAATAAAATATAATTGCGGTCCACTCAATGCATAGCGGTAAACCGAATCTCCTTTTTCCGCCTTAAAAGTGTCAACGGGAATCAAATTACCATCTTTGGAAAAACGTTTCAAAACCCACAAACTCCCCGACTGGTCTTTCAAAATCAAACGACGATAATGTTCCTTGTAACGGGAACCGCATGATAAAACAAAAAATAACAAGAAATTGAACCAAAACAATCGAAATATCAAACGACACATAGGTTACCGGATTTTAATTGCGAATTTAAGTAAAATTTTTATGAAAAATTTTCCACATCCTGGTAAATAAAAAAAGTTACCCGTCAAAATAAAATCTATAGTTTATATTTAAAAAATATTGGATTTTTTGTAAATTTACATTGATTCTTTTCAAGAAAAAACCGGATGAAAAAATTCGTTTCAATCACCGTACTTATTCTATATTTCCGGAATGGCCTTGCACAAGACAAGGCTAATTCCCGGATTGAACGGTTTTTTATAAAATCCGAATCCTTGGCGCAAAAACATGCGGACAGTGCGATTGCCTATGCACGGAAAATCATAAACTTCGCCATCCGGACAAAGAAAACGTTTTGGCTGGGAAAAGCTTATTTTCTGCAAAGGCTTATCGAAGATTATCAAGGAAAATACAAGGAAACAATCCGTTGGTATAATAAAGCCGAAACCGTTTTTAACCGAAAAAAACAATTCGGCGAATCGGCACGAATCGAAAATAATATTGGTATAGTTTATTACTTGCAAGGTCAATTGAATCAAACCATCGAACATTTGCTAAAAGCCATTGAATTGGCACAAAAATCCAGAACGATTATACTTTTGTCAAGTCCGGATTTGAATGGTTTAAATTTCCGTTCGACCGAATTATCCATACCCAAGCCGAAGATAATTATTCGTATATGGTGAATGAAAACAAAAAAATCCTCATCTCAATGAACCTCAAGCAATTACCGAAAAATTTGCCAAACGGCAACTTCCTTCGCATCCACCGGTCGTATATCGCTAACCTTCACCGAATCGACCGCGTCACCCATCGCATTGTCTATTGCGGGAAGTATGAGATAACCGTTGAACGCGTATATTACCGGGAACTAATCGAAAAAATTCATCATATTAAAAAATCCGAATATTATGAAAACCGTTAAAATTTTGCTCGCATTGGTGTTATTTTTCACCATTTCAACCGCACAACCGTTTAAAACGGAAAAATATTCCCTTCAGTCTCCTTCGGCAAGCTATGTTTATATATGCGTCAGCAGAACGTCTCATGCATACCACAGAAACAGGTATTGCCGAGGACTCGGCAGATGCAAACACAGCATCAAAAGAATTCCCGAAAGCGAAGCGATTCAAAGAGGATATCGTCGTTGCCGGATTTGCTATTGAAAACCGAAAACTTAAATATTTCCGGCTTGACGTTGGCGCCAAAACCAAAAAAAGGTTTTGACATTATCCAAAGGCTTTCGAGCCAAAAATTGGATTATCATATTTTCCGAAAAGGCCAAGAGCGTCCATACCCAAACCAATATAAAAAATGAATCGTTAAATCCTTCAACAAACAAGAAAATAATAAAAGCGAATTGCAGCACACCACCGATTTTCCATGAATATAAATGTAAATGTGAAACCGTTCCGAATCGTATTAGCGAAAAAAAATCGGGCAAGAGAAAAAAGACCAAAAACAAAGCCGCCAAAGCGCGATATTCCCCGAACTCATTCCATTTGAGCAAGTAAATCCCGTAGAGCGTTGCCATATAGAGCAAAAAATCGGCGAAAGAATCCAAGCGGCTTCCCCATGGGGTCTTGAGATTAAATCGACGCGCAATAAAACCGTCCAATACGTCGGAAAAAGCGGCACCCAAAAATAAATAAAAGAAAGCCGTTTCCCTGCCCTTGTGCGCCAAAATCACGAGAAAAGGAATGCTCGCGATTCGCAATAGACTGATTACATTGGGCAAATTCAAAGGCATAGTCATAAGAAACGTATGTCTTTCAGAATTTGTTCTCCCAAGTCTTTGTTTATCAAATCGATAATCAAAGATTTTCCGCGATTTAATTCGTCACGCAATGCCGCCGAAGTGATATGGACATACAAAATACCCTTATGATAGCGTAATCCCGAAGTATAATGCATGGCATTATCCGCCATCAGGCTACGCCAACTTTCCTTGACACGTGCAGCCGTGTAGCGTGCCTTAAAGCCCGGTGAATTGAGTAATTGATCCGCCAATTCCTTAAAACTGTGCGTATTTTTATCCTCGTCTTTCATAAAGGAAATATTTCCGTTTTACCATTGATATTTTTGAAGAGCCGATTTATCCGTTCAGCATGTGTATCGGTCAGAAAGACTTGCCCGAAACTTCCTTCTTCAGTCCAGCGCACGATTTTTTCCACCCTTTGAGCATCCAATTTATCAAAAATATCGTCAAATAACAAAATAGGTGCTGTTTGCTTCCGGTTTTTCAACATTTCGTATTCGGCCAATCGCAGAGCAATCAAAAAACTTTTCTGCTGGCCTTGGCTGCCGAAATGCTTGATCGGATAGCCGTCCAATTCAAAAATCAAATCGTCGCGATGAATGCCGGCGGACGTATATTGCAGCAAACGGTCGCGATTAAGGTTTTCTTCCAATAATTGTACAAAGGAATGTTTGTCCAAAGCCGAATGATAACGAACATCCGCTTGCTCCGATCCAGCCGACAACCAACGATATTTTTCCGCCAAAAACGGACGGAAACGTTCCATAAACTCCTTCCGCTTGCGATAGATGGAATTACCGTATTGAACCAATTTTTCATTATAAACCGACAAAGTGGCCGCATCAAAAGTCTGATTGACCGCAAAATACTTCAGCAAACTGTTTCGATGCGTCAAGTAGCGTTGATAAGCCACCAAATCCGCCAAGTAATTTTTATCGAATTGAGCAATCAATTTATCCAAAAATTTTCGCCTCGTCTCGCCGCGTTCACTGATTAAATCGCGATCATAAGGCGAAATCATCACCAAAGGAATCAACCCAATATGCTCCGATAATTTTTCATAAGCTTTGCCGTTGCGTTTGATGGTTTTCTTTTCGCCTTTGCGATAATTAATCAAAATCGACTCTTCACTTTGATCATTGGCAAACACACCCTTCACCGAAAAAAAATCGTGTCCGTGATTAATCAATTGGCTTAATCGCAAATTGAAATAAGACTTGCCGAATGCCAACAAATAAATGGCATCCAAAATATTGGTCTTGCCCGCTCCGTTATTCCCCGTGAAAGCATTCATCAAAGCGCCGAAACGAAAATGGGCTTCTTCAAACGATTTAAATCGATTGAGTGTTAATTCCCGCAAAATCATTTGCCCGTCTTTTTATATTTTCTAATCCGACGTATTAAACCGATAATAAAACTCATTATCAATAACACAAACGCTAGCCCCGAAACGGGAATAAGAATTTTGTTCGGATTATTCCAATACGTAAAATCGGGGTCAATTAAAGCTATATGTAATAAAGTGGCTATAAAAAACACTAAAATCCCGGTTCTGAAAAAAAAGCTGAACGGATAATTTGACGATTTTTTCATATAAAATCCTTGCTGAAGAATGATGGCCGTCACAAATGCCAAAACACCGAAAAACAAAGCCCATCCGTAGCGTCCCTTCAGCATACCCGTTTCATCAAAAAAAACCTTAAAATATTCCGAAGGAATTAATAGCAAACCCAAAATAATATGCGCCACAAGCAAATAAAAAGTAATAATTCCCACAATACTCCTGTTGGCTTTCAATTTAAAAGGAATAACACTCATCAAAAACAGCATAATCACTGCCGAAAATGCCAAAGTTTTATTCATCAAAAACAAAGAGAAGTCATTCCAGTCATAGGACCCATACCATACATAACGGGACAAAACATACAATCCGGCCGATAAAATCGAAAACATAATAATTAAAACCCCCTTGCAAGGGCAGGCAATTTCGTATGAACTTTGATTCATTAGGAATAATTTTTCGGTGGCAACGGACTAATCACACGCACATCATAAAAAGTTATCAAACCTTTGATAATTCCACGAATGGTTTTTTCCAAAGCATTTACAATTCCCCTTTTATAATTATCGGGATTGTAAATAATGCTGACTTCCCGGGCAGGTTCCGGCTTCTCGAAATTTTTCAAATATTTCTTGTCTTCTTCACACAAATCCAATGTGTGCAAGTAAGGCAAAAGCGTCATACCCATTCCTTCTTTACTCAATTTAATCAACGTATCAAAACTACCCGTATCCAAAAAATACGGTTGATCCTCCGGCAAACTGGATTTACATACATTCAATATATTATCACGAAAACAATGGCCTTCTTCCAAAAGCAAAATATCTTCCACCAACAAATCTTCATCGTGCAATTTGGGTTTACCGTACAACCTGTGTCCTTCGGGAATAAAACCCACAAAAGGTTCATTATACAAGGGCAGCTCCCGGATTCTGGGATTTTCCAAAGGCGTTGCCGCAATGCCCGCATCCAATGTATTATCCAGCAATTCATCGATGATTTGTTGCGTGGTTAATTCTTGAACATGCAATTTTACTTTCGGATATTTTTTTACAAAAGTTTTGAGAAAAAGCGGGAGCAAAGTCGGTGAAACCGTCGGAATGATACCCAATATGAAATCGCCGCCAACATAACCTTTTTCATATTGCACCAATTCGTTGATTCGATCGCTTTCTGCCAATATTTTTTTGGCCTGTTGGATAATTTTTTCACCTATGGGCGTAATTCCGATCGGTGTTTTATTGCGATCAAAAATGATGATTCCCAATTCGTCCTCCAAATTTTTGATTTGTGTACTCAATGTAGGCTGAGAAGCATATACTTCCTTGGCCGCTTTGGTAAAATTGCGGTGCCTGGCCACGGCTATAAGATAGCGCAGTTGACTGATTGTCATTCGAACAGTTTTTTGATATTTTCCGCCGGTCGTGCTAAAACGGCTTTATCTCCGTAGATCACCAAAGGACGCTCTATCAGTTTCGGATATTGACTCATGATTGCAATCAATTCGTCGTCCGAATACGTTTTTCCCTTAAAATTTTCCTTCCAAATTTTTTCTTGATTACGCAAAATTTCGTCGGCTTTCATCCCCGACTTTCTCAATACAGCTTTCAATTCCCCAGCCTTGGGCGGTTCGTCTAAATATTTTCGGATTTCCAAAGTCAGACCTTTGGCTTCGGCCATTGCCTCCGCCGCTCTCAATCCCTCGCGACTTTTCCGGCATCGCGGATTATGCCAAACGATCAATTTTTTGTTTTTCATACGCTATATTTTTTCCAGTTCCACCGTAAAATGCCTCAAAATGGGCGGTTCGTAAACGATCCGGTAACCGGTTTTGGCTTCGTGACGCGTATCATAGATCTTTTTCAATACTTCGGCTACGTAATTCATGTGATTATTTGTATATACCCTACGCGGAATCGCCAAACGTACCAATTCCAGCTTGGGATAACGATTCCGGCGTGTCACGGGATCGCGATCCGCCATAATGGTTCCGATTTCCACTCCCCGTATTCCGCCTACGATATACAATTCCACCGCCAAAGCTTGTGCACGAAATTGCTCCCGCGGAATGGTAGGCACAAACCGATTGGCATCCAAATAAATGGCATGCCCTCCAATGGGTTGCTGCACCGGAACATCCAATTCCATCAAGCGTCGTCCCAAGTAATGCACCTGCTCCACCCGGCTTTCCAAATAATCGAACTCGGTAGCTTCGTCCAAGCCCACAGCCAAGGCTCCCATGTCGCGACCCGCCATACCGCCGTAGGTGATAAATCCTTCGTATAAAATATTGTAAACAATTGCCTTGCGATAGATTTCCTCGTCATTCAACGCTATAAAACCGCCGATATTCACCAAGCCGTCCTTCTTGGCGCTCATCAACATACCGTCGCCGTAGGAAAACATTTCCCGCACGATTTCCTTTATCGTTTTATCCTTGTAAGCACGCTCGCGTTTCTTGATAAAATAAGCATTCTCGGCAAAGCGCGCCGCATCGAAATACAACGGTATTCCATATTGTTTACATAAAGCCGAAACCCCGCGAATATTTTCCATGCTCACCGGCTGGCCGCCGGCCGTATTACACGTAACGGTAAGAATGACAAACGGTATTCGCTCGCGCGGATTTTTCTTAAAAACATCTTCCAATTTATCCAAATCTATGTTCCCTTTAAAGGGATGATAATGTGCCGTATCATAGGCTTCGTCGATGGTGCAATCCACCGCAACGGCATTACGCAGTTCGATATGTGCCTTGGTGGTGTCGAAATGCATATTGCCGGGAATCAAATCTCCTTCCTTGACCAATGCGGAAAAAAGAACGTTTTCGGCGCCCCGGCCTTGGTGGGTCGGTATCAAAAACCGGTAGCCCGTGAGGTGTTCAACGGTTTGTTGTAGCAAATCGTAGGAACGTGAACCCGCATAAGACTCGTCGCCGCGCATCATTTCGGCCCATTGTTCGTCGCTCATGGCACCGGTGCCGCTGTCGGTGAGTAAATCGATAAAAACCTGGCGACTTTTGAGTTTGAACAAATTATATTTGGCTTCCTTAATCCATCGCTCGCGATCCGCTCGCGTGGACCGGTAAATTTTTTCAACAGTTTTGATTTTATAAGGTTCGGCATAGGGCAATTCCATTTCACTTCATTTTTAACGGCTAAAATAACAAAAATCAAGCAAATTAAGAAATAACATTCCTGCATTAAACGCTCGACAAAACCATCAAAATATTCCGAATTTGGCAAAAAAAGCAGGGTTCATCATTATCAATTCTCTGAAGCAACCGTCGTGGATTCCTCCATCAAGCTGTCCAAACGGGAAAGCAAAGTGCGAAAGTAATTCTTTTCATCGGGCAGCCAAAGCCGGTTATGATTCCCTTGAGGAATCGAAATAAAATACTTCCGGTCGGTAGCGAAGGTCCTAAATAAAGATTCGGCTTGCTCCGGTTTGACCTTTCGGTCTTGCATGCCCTGCACTTGTATAACCGGAACATGTATTCGAGGCGCTATATCCACCGGTCGCAAACTGTCCAATGGCAATTGTATCCGGGCAAAAAGTGCATTACACACATCGTTTGGCAAAGGTATATGTTTCGAAGCATAATAATTCCAATAATTAGGAATAAGGTTGGAGAAATCATCAAAGGCGCTTTCCAGAATCAACGCATCGATATCCTGACGGTGTCCGGCGACAAAAACCGCCGTGGCCGCACCTATGGAATGGCCATACAACACATAGGGGCGCGGAAAATGTTTTCGCTCCAACGAATCCATCATTACCGAAATATCGTAACGTTCATAATAAGAAAAACCCGTTTTCGTTCCATCGCTTTGATTATGACCGCGCAAATCCACCGCCACAAAATTCCATCCGTCCTTCGTAAAATAACCTGCCGCAGGCAAGAAACGGTTCTTGTTCGACCGGTAACCGTGCAAAGCAATTACGGTTCCTTTGGGTATTCCTTCGGGAAAACAAATGTATCCCGCCAAGCGAATGCTATCATCCACCGGCCATTTGAATTGATCATAATGCGCAATCCCCACCGCTCGTAGGTCCGGTTTTGTTACGGTTTTCAATGATGGATTAAACCATGCCGCCACCGGATTGCGCACCTCCGCCAACAGCGAAGGTAAATAAAAATATGTGGCACCGGGAAACATCAAAAACAATATAATTCCCAGGAACCACCCGGGATACGATTTTTTACCGAATCGCTTCATGAATTCGAATTAATTTTTCCAAAAGCGGCTCCAACAAATCCAAATGCAACATATTGGCGGCATCTGAACGGGCTTCTCCGGGATTATAGTGTGTTTCCAGAAAAATTCCGTCCAATCCGGCCGCCACACCCGCGCGGGCAATAGTTTCGATTAATTCCGGACGACCGCCGGTTATGCCCGAAGCCTTATTGGGTTGTTGCAAGGAATGGGTGATATCCAAAACCACAGGTGCAAAACGGCGCATTTCGGGAAGCGAGCGAAAATCCACCACCAAATCATAATATCCGAACATACTACCGCGTTCAGTAACCATCACCTTTTCATTTCCGCTCAAACGCACCTTATCCACTGCAAAACGCATACTTCCGGGCGACATAAACTGCCCTTTTTTCAAATTCACAGGCAATCCCGTTCGGGCTGCCGCCACCACCAAATCCGTTTGCCGAACCAGGAAGGCGGGTATCTGCAATACGTCCACGTATTCCGCCGCCATAGCCGCATCCGATGGCAAATGAATATCCGTCAGCACGGGGATATCAAAAGTGCGGCCTACTTTCCGAAGAATTTTCAGCGCTTTTTCATCACCGATACCGGTAAAACTGTCCAAGCGCGATCGATTGGCTTTTTTAAAACTACCTTTGAAAATATAAGGTATTTGAAAACGTTCCGTTATCTTGACGATTCGATCGGCAATGCGCATCGCCATTTCCTCACCTTCGACGGCACAAGGACCGGCCATTAAAAAAAATTGTCCGGTGTCCGTAAATTTCAACTTGGATATGGAATACGGCAAGTTCATTTTCAAATATTTTCAAACAAAATTAATCGAAAAAAGCCGTCCCGCAAAACGCAAGACGGCTTTGAGCATTGTTCTTTTTGAAATAATCAACGGGAATATAGCAATGAAAAGTAGAAAATACTTCCCACACGTCCGGTTCCGGGCGCTACTTTATAATCGGGCCCGAAGATATTGGTGCCTCCTAATTTGAAAATCATGTTATATTGGGGTAATTGATAGCTAACCATGGCATCCACGGTGCTGTGAGCAGGCACTTTATCGTCGGCAAAACTCGATTCCCAATAGTATTCGCCCATGTATTTATAAGCCAGGCTAAAACCGAAATTGTTTTTTACATTCGTATTGGAAAGCATCACTTTGAAGGAATTTTCCGGTGTATTGAAATAAGTTTTAAATCCGGGATATTTATTCTTGTTAAAATTCATTTTGGTATAATCGTAAATGAAGTTAAAACGATAGCCATTGAATGTTTTGGACAAATTCAGGTCGAATCCGAAAGATCGTATGGGCGCATCGATATTGGTAAAGGTACCCATGGGCTTGTAAGCGCTTTTGGCTAGCGCATTCAATCCGGTCATATCGTGCACGTTTCCGTAAGAAGAAGGAATGGCGATAACACTTTGACCGACGATGAAATTATTGTAGCGATTGGAATAGAAAACGGCGTCCACCGTCCAGCCGTTATCGGTAATGGGGCCGCGGTATCCCACTTCAAAGGATTGAATTTGTTCGGGTCCTACCGGTTGCACGTCGGCGGCTTTCAAATCGGCGGGGTTGCCGGTTTGCAAAAATTTCTGAAGTGATTCCACGGTGTAGGAATTTTCATAAGCGTCGCGTCCGGTGAGTGTATAAGTTTGTCCTTGATTATCCAAGCGTTCTTCGCTGTATCGATCCCAATTGTTAGGGCTGCCGCCCACCAAGGTGGCAAATCCCAAATCCAGTCCGATATACAAATCCTGTGTGGTCGGATTGCGAAAACCGGTTTGATAAGCAATGCGGAAAGCATGTTGACGTTCTTCGTCGGGCATATAAACAACGGCAATCCGGGGCGAAATATTCGGGTCGTATTGGTCTTGACGGTCTAAGCGAAGGGATGCATTGATTTTCAGATGTTTATCGAACAGATTTTGAATATATTGCGTAAATACCGCTTGTTCGTTGATATAAATCGGGCTATCCCTGTCGGTAAAAATGGTTCCTTCGGAATTGAGTTTAAAGGTTCTTACCGAAGCGCCCAATTGAATATCGGCGTTTTTGATCAGGTGTTTAAACGAATAATTTCCTTCCAGGTGATACAGCGTGGTTTTGTCGATAAACTTGGCGCCTTTCTTGAAATCGGGGTCGGATACAACTTCGTTGAAAGCTTTTTTAAATTCGTCACTACCGGGTTCATAACGCCCTTGATCGGCATAAATTCTGGCTTGTTTATGGGCTTGGTTCTCATTCAAACCGTTCATACGACTGTAAACATAAGCTTGGGCATATTGCGTAAACCAGGATACGTCGTCTTTCCATTTGCGGTTAATATTCCATGCGGCAAAGCGTGTATCATAGCTATTGCCAGCGTCTTCGGAGGATAAATAAGCGCGCACGAAATAGTTTTTATCGCGCCATTCCAATTTATGTTGATGAATGATAAAATCCTTCAATACATAACGGTTTGAACCTTGATAAATGGTCTGTCCGCTTCCCATTCTTGAAGTCCAGACCAATTCCTTGGCACCGTCTTGTCCTTTGGGTTTAAAATGCAATGAGAAATCAGCTTTTAAACTTTTGGCTTTATAATCGGTAAGGTTCGTTTCCTTATATCCTGTTCTTGAAACACGGATTACACCCAATCCGTAGGCGCTCAAATCGATATCGGTGGCAACTTCGTCGCCGTAAATATTCAATCCGTCGTAGGAAGGATTCGATTGGCGGTTGCCTTTTTTGGATTCATTGATAAAACTTCGATCAAAATCGCGGTAATCCACGGCAAACCAATCGGTGCCTTGAAGGTATGAGAAATTTAATTTGAAAGCGAATTTTTCATTCAAGGCTTTGGCATAACGTGCGGCTACTTGGAACATGGGATTGACACCGGCGGCGTCTTGACGTGTGTACCCGTATTTGGCCATAGTGCTCAAACCCTGATAGCGGAACGGGTTTTTACTTGTGATATAAATCAAGCCGTTGAAGGCGTTGGCACCGTATAATGCCGATGAGGTTCCGGGAAGCAATTCCACGCTTTTCACATCCAATTCACTGATTCCTACAAGGTTACCCAAAGGAAAATTCAACGCCGGCGAAGAGTTGTCCACACCGTCAATGATTTGTAACATACGGTTATTGGCAAAAGTGGCAAAACCACGTGTATTGGGTGCCTGAAAAGTCAAGCTGTTCGTATTCATTTGCACCCCGCGTAAATTTCCCAAATCGTCATAAAAGGTGGGTGCACTGGCAAATTTGATTTCCTTGAGGCTCATACGTTCGATGGTAACGGGCGATTCCCGAAGGCGTTCCTTGGTTTTGGAAGCCACAACCACAATATCATCAAGGCTTTCTGTGGTGGGTTTCAACATCACCGAAATATTTCCCTTTGCCGAACTAATCTTTTTTTCGGTTTTTTCATATCCTATAAAACTGAAAACCAAAGTCACGGGCAATGCTTGCACTTTCAGGCTAAAATTCCCGTCCATATCCGTCACGGTTCCTGTTGTCGTCCCCTTGATCAAAATATTCACTCCGGGTAATGGCATTTGCTTTTCGTCCGTCACTTTACCTTTGAGCGTTATCTGTTGGGCATAAGCGCTCAACATAAAAACAAATCCTAGGAAAAATGCGTAGGTTCTTTTCATAAAACTTGATTTTTGAGTATTTTTCAAGGGCAATATAAAAAAAATTTAAAAAACCCTAACTTTGAAGCTATGAAAAACCGTTTATTTAAACATATTACCAATTCCCTTCGCTATAAGATTTTTATTTCCATGTTGGGAATTCTCGTTTTATCTTCCTTAATCATCATCGTCATTTCCGTTATTCAATATAAAGAAGAAGCCAAAGATTATAACTTAAAACGCTTGGCACGCAAAGAACGCGCCTTGAAAGAATCGGTAAAATTGGTATTGCGTCGAACGACCTATCCCGTAACCACCAAAAATCTTCCGCTCATTTTCAACGAAGAAATCCATCATATCGCCAATGTACATAATCTTAATTTGGAAATATACGACCTCGAAGGACACTTGCTCACAAGTTCACTGCTGGGTTTCGGAAAAGATACGGTCATGAACATTATTCCGCCTCAAATTCTCGACAGTTTGTATAAATCCCCGGACAAAAACCTGAAAATTTATCGAAAAGGTTTAAACGGCGAATATATTTCCGCTTACAGTATCATTACCGACAGCAAATTTAAACCCTTAGGCATTTTACATATCCCCTATTTGAGCAAATCCAAATTTTATGAAAGCGAAATGAAAGAATTCCTCAAGCGACTGGCTCAAGTTTATATTTTTCTGATTATCATCGCTATTTTCGCATCGTTTTATCTATCCAAATTTATCACCAAATCGCATAATATCATCGGGGAACAACTCAAAAAAACCGATATTTTATCCAACCAAAAAATTGAACTCTCGCGCATCCCGGAAGAGCTCAAACCCTTGGTAGACGCCTATAATGAAATGGTGGACAAACTGGACGAAAGCCGGAAAAAACTCATTCAAGCCGAAAGGGAATCCGCTTGGAAAGAAATGGCCAAACAAGTGGCACACGAAATCAAAAACCCCTTGACCCCCATGCGCTTGAGCATAGAACACTTCACGGCTACCTACAACCCCGCCGATCCCGCTCAAAAAGAAAAACTCCAAGAGTTCGCCGACATGCTCATCGAACAAATCGATATCATGGACCGTATCGCACGCACCTTCTCCGATTTCACCAAAATCTCCGACATAAAACTGCAATACGACAATCTCACCGACACCATCCAAAAAGCCGTTATGCTATACGGGCACATAGCTTCTTGCGATTGTCCCGAAGATATTTACACCTATTTCGACAAAACACGTATCAATCAAGTCATGGTCAATTTGATTAAAAATAGCATTCAAGCCGAAGCAAGCAAAATCCAAGTGCGCATGAGCGATTTGGGATACCTCATCCGAATTGAAGTGGAAGATAACGGCACCGGCATCGACGAAGAAACCATAGAACATATTTTCGAACCCAAATTCACTACCAAATCGGGCGGAACCGGGCTCGGGCTGGCCATCGTCAAAAGAATCATAGAAAGCCACGGCGGAAACATTCAAGTGGAAACACACGCCGGAAAGGGAACGAAATTTACTATCTTTATACCCAAAAAAGAACGATTATGAAATTCAAGTATCTTTTGGTGAAAGACATATCCGATTATATTCGTCTTATCACAATCAACCGACCGAAACAACTCAACGCATTGAATGCCGCCGTCATCGAAGAATTGCACCGGGCATTAGAAGAGGCGGAAAACACCCCCGTGCGGGCAATCATTATCATGGGGAGCGGTGAAAAAGCTTTTGTAGCCGGCGCCGACATCAAGGAATTTATGCATTTCACTCCGGAACAAGGACAGGCCTTATCGGAAAAAGGACACAAGCTCCTGTTTGACTATTTGGAACAAATGCACACCCCGGTCATTGCCGCTATTAACGGTTATGCCTTGGGCGGCGGATTGGAATTGGCCCTGGCGTGTCATATTCGTATTGCTTCGGAAAATGCCCGGCTGGGATTACCCGAAGTTTCGCTGGGCGTTATTCCCGGCTATGGCGGCACCCAACGGCTGGCGCAACATATCGGAAAAGGACGCGCCATGGAAATGATCCTTACCGCACAACCTGTCGACGCCCGAAAAGCGCTGGAATACGGTTTGGTCGGCAGTGTGGTTCCGCCGGAACTTCTGCTTGACAAAGCCGTGGAAACGGCCGAAAAAATCTTAAAAAATTCACCTGCCGCCATCGGCCTTGCCATCGAAGCGGTGAATGCGGCATACGGCAAAGACGGTTTCAAAACGGAAAACCGCCTGTTCGGACAAGCCTTTGCCACGGAAGATTTCAAAGAAGGTACCCAAGCATTCATAGAACGTCGCAAACCGAAATTTAGCGGAAAATAAACACCATGTCCAATACCTTCGGACGCATATTACGCTTTACTTCATTCGGCGAATCTCACGGCAAAGCCGTGGGCGGCATTCTGGACGGAATGCCCGCAGGCATCGATATCGATTTCGATGCCATTCGCCGGAATCTCCACCGACGGCGTCCCGGTCAGTCCCCGTTAACCACCTCGCGAAACGAACCCGATGAAGTAAGATTCCTGTCCGGTATTTTTGAAGGAAAAACCTTGGGCACCCCCATCGCCTTCCTGATTGAAAACCGTAATACACGAAGCCAAGATTACGAACACCTCAAAGCTACCTACCGCCCGTCCCACGCCGATTTCACTTACGAACAAAAATACGGCATCCGCGATTGGCGCGGCGGTGGACGTGCTTCGGCACGGGAAACCGCCGCCAGAATCGTAGCGGGCACCCTTGCCGCACACATTATTCCCCAAGTGGAAATCAAAGCTTATGTACACGCCGTAGGACCGCTACATCTGAATCGATCATGGGAAGAACTTCCACTCGACCTCATCGACCTAAATCCCGTGCGCACCCCCGACCCCCAAATGGCCAAAGCTTTTGAACATCTCATCCTCGAAACTAAAAAACAAGGTGATACACTAGGCGGTGAAATCATTTGCGTCGTCAAAAATCCGCCGGCCGGGTTGGGAGAACCTTTATTCGATAAATTGCAAGCACGACTGGCTTCAGCCATGTTCAGCATTCCCGCTGTCAAAGGTTTTGAATACGGAAGCGGATTCGCCGGAACCAAACTAACCGGCAGCCGACATAACGACTTATTCAATCCCGACGGTTCTACAAAAACCAACCGTTCGGGAGGCATTCAAGGTGGCATCTCCAACGGCATGCCCGTTTACTTCAAAACGGCATTCAAACCTGTTTCCACCATCATGCAAAATCAACCCGGCTACGACCGCCAAGGAAATCCCGTTACCATTCAAGGAAAAGGACGCCATGACCCCTGTGTTTGTCCCCGTGCGGTCCCCGTCGTGGAAGCTATGACCGCTCTCGTACTGGCCGACATGGTGCTATTGAACAGAAATGCCACCCTAAAATAATATTTGCGCCAATAAATATTTTGGAAATTATCATGACTTTTTCCCCTTTGATTGCCATGGGAATTTGCCCGTAATTTCCACCTCCAGCAACAAACTCGTCAAAGTCCGAATAAGCACAATCAATCCCAAAATACTTACGGTTTTTATCGTGGGATCCATCACCACCGTAGCTATAATGCCGGGCAAATCAATATTTCCACCCCCAATAATATCACTTTCCCCAAATGCTGCCGCAAAGCGTAATATTGCCGTCTAATCTCCGGTTCTTCCCATAAAAATAGCAATAAAAAACCATCAAAATACCGAAAAAACGGTCAAAACGCCGATCATTTCCACAATATCGGCCACCCTCGAAACCGGTTTTTACGTTTTCAACAAGATTCATCACAAATCAATAATTATATTTCAAAGTTAATCATTAAAAACCGATTTCTACACGACAAAAATTCATGCGCATAAAAAAAAGACATTATCCGATACTTTTCTTTGAAAATTTTTTATATTATTTCATAAAATCCGAAAATTTTCAATTCGTTTTTGAAGACAGAAAAAAATCCATTATTTTTATTGCCTGATTTAAAAAAACATGTATTATGGAAATAAAACGCGTATTTGATTTTGTCCCCTATCAACTGGAAAAATTTCCCACTCCCAAAGCCATGGTAACAAAATACAATGGCCATTGGAAGCGCACTTCAACCGAGGAACTCTATGACTTGGTTCAAAAAATTTCACGCGGACTAATGCGGTTGGGCGTAAAGAAAAACGACAAAATCGCTTTGATCGCACATCAAAACCGGACGGAATGGTCGGCCATGGATTTAGGCATAACGCAATTGGGCGCACAAGATATTCCCATTTATCCCACTATTTCTCCTTCCGATTACGAATATATTTTTAATCATGCCGAGGTCAATTATGCTTTTGTGGGCGACGAAGAACTGTATCGAAAAGTCATGAGCATCAAAGATAAAGTGCCTACACTCAAGGAAATTTACACCTTTGACCGTGTGGAAGGTGCAAAAAATTGGAACGAAGTATTGCAACTGGGCGAAGACGTAAGCTTACAGGATGAATTGGAAAAAATCAAAGCAAGTGTGGACGAAAACGATTTGGCTACAATTATTTATACATCCGGCACCACGGGGCGTCCCAAGGGCGTCATGCTTTCGCATAAAAATATCGTTAGCACCGTCATGTCGGCCTTTAAACGCGTTCCGGAATTACCGAAACCCACACGAATAATTAGCTTTTTGCCTTCGTGTCATATCTTTGAAAGAGTGTTGATATACCTTTATTTATATGGCGGATTTGAGATTCATTTTGCCGAAAGTATCGACAAGATAGGCGATAATATTCGCGAGGTTAAGCCGCATCTTTTCACTGCCGTTCCGCGTTTACTCGAAAAAGTTTATGACAAAATCATCGCCAAGGGAATGGAATTGAGCGGCATTAAGAAAGCCTTGTTTTTCTGGGCGGTGAAAACAGGTGAAGAATTCGATTTCGGAAAAGAATCCCGGTTTCTTTATAACATGAAGCTTAAATTGGCACGCAAGCTGATATTCAGCAAGTGGCGCGAAGCATTAGGCGGTGAAATCCGTTATATCATTTCGGGAAGCGCCGCCTTACAACCCCGCTTGCAACGTGTATTTATCGCCGCCGGAATCAATATTCTGGAAGGCTACGGGCTAACCGAATCCTCCGGTGTAATTTCCGTTAATTCCCCTAACTCCAAATGGAAAATCGGGACGGTGGGATTACCCATCGACATCACCGAAATAAAAATCGCCGAAGACGGTGAAATTCTGGCCAAGGGACCCAACATTATGCAAGGTTACTACAAAGATCCCGAAAAAACCGCCGAAACCATCGACGAAAACGGTTACCTCCACACCGGTGATATCGGTGTCCTCGACGATGACGGTATGCTCCGCATCACCGACCGGAAAAAAGAAATGTTCAAAACCTCCGGCGGAAAATATATCGCACCGCAACTTATCGAAAACGCCATGAAACAATCACCGTTTATCGAACAAATCATGGTCATCGGCGAAGGACAAAAAATGCCTGCCGCACTGGTGCAACCCGCCTTCGACTTTATTAAAGAATGGGCAAAGCGCCACGATATGAACTTCGATGATATGGACCCAGAAGAAATAGCCTCACATCCCAAAGTGATTGAACGAATCGGGCGGGAAATCGAAAAATTCAATCAACAATTCGGAAAATGGGAACGCGTTAAAAAATTCGAACTCACCGGAGAAGTCTGGTCGGTTGAGGCGGGACATTTGACGCCTACCATGAAAATGAAACGCAGAGTGATTTTGGAAAAATACAAGCATTTGCACGATAAAATCTATTCGGAATAAAATCCCGTTGAAACAGGCTTGTTTTCGTTCATTTTCCATAATTTAGCCGCATGAAATTATGGCAATTACTACGTTTTCATCCCACCATTTGGGTAAAAGGAATTTTAATGGGCATGGCGGATTTGATTCCGGGGGTTTCGGGCGGAACCGTGGCCTTAATTACCGGAATCTATGAAAAACTGATCTTTTCTATCGGCGCCATCGGAAAAAACTCGTTAACATGTCTTTGGAAAGGGCGAATCGCTTGCTTTTGGAACCGAATTAACGGCAATTTTCTCTTGAGTTTGGGGGCAGGAATCCTGACAAGCGTTTTGTTATTTTCCAAACTCATTACGTTTTTGCTCCAACACTTTCCCATTCCGTTATGGTCGTTCTTTTCCGGATTGATTTTGGCCAGTATAATTTTCATCTTGAAGGAATCCGGAAAAATCCGCCTTTCAAGCATTCCTTTTTTCATCATAGGTGCAGCTTCGGCCTATTGGGTTACCTCACTTGCTCCCGAACACCATAGCCCATCCCGTTTATTCATTTTTTTGTCAGGCGCCATTGCCAGCACGGCTATGATTCTGCCGGGCATTTCGGGAAGTTATATCTTGGTGATTTTAGGCATGTATGCTTACATTTTAAATGCCGTCAATCAACGCCGATTTGCCGTTTTACTGATATTTTCATCGGGTGTTGTGGGCGGGCTTTTATTATTTTCACGTTTCCTCAAATGGTTATTTGCACACCATCCGCATATTACCCTATTCACCTTGGCAGGCTTCATGGCCGGTTCGCTCAATAAGGTTTGGCCATGGAAAAAAATACTGAAAACCGCCACCGTAAACGGAAAAGAAATGGTGCTCGAAAGTTTGAATATTGCTCCTTGGCACTACGAAGACAATCCGCAATTTCTTTGGGCCGTAACGATGTTTCTAACCGGAATGCTTTTGGTATTTGTCCTTGAAAAAACAACGGAAAATGAAGAAAAATAATCTGTACGGATTAATCGGAAAAAACATAGGTTACTCCTTATCACCTTTTATTTTTCAAAATATTTTTCAAGTCGAAAAATGCGATTGTCGATATGAACTCTTCGACGAAACCGATCCCGGGAAATGGCTGAAAAACCTTAAGAATTTACCCTATTTAAAAGGCTTTAACGTAACGATTCCTTACAAACAATTTTTTGCCGAAAAAATTAAAGATACGGATCATGCGGTACAACTAACCGGCACGGTGAACACAATTGTTATCACCTCCCCATTTCATCTGAAAGGCTTCAATACCGACCTTCCCGGATTTGAAAAAGCCATCAGGGAATTTACCGGGAACGATAAAATGCAAGCACTCGTTTTGGGCAACGGCGCCACGGCTTCCACCGTAAAACACGCGCTAAACAAATTACAAATCCCGGCACAAACCGTCAGCCGAAAAAAAACAAAATCCATTTTGACCTATGATGAATTGAATGAAAAAATTATTGCATCGCACCGTTTAATAATCAATACCACACCGCTGGGAAGCGCACAATTTCCCGGGCAAAAACCGAACATTCCCTACGAGGCAATAAGCCGAAACCACTATTTGTTCGACGTCATTTACAGCCCGCCGCTAACGCCTTTCCTCATCGAAGGACTAAAACGAAGCGCCCGGGTGGAAAACGGATTGAAAATGCTCGTCTATCAAGCTTGGGAAGCATGGAAAATTTGGAAAAAATACATAAAATAAACCGACATGCAACAAAAAAATCAACTCTTGGACTTCCTGAATAATCAAATCGTCAAAGGCAACATGCTGGAATATTTGGGCATTCGATTCATCGACGCCGGCGAAAACTTTTTGGCCGCCGAAATGCCTGTCGGCCCCAAAGTGTATCAACCCATGGGACTGCTTCACGGCGGCGCCTCCGCGGCATTGGCCGAAAGTGTGGGAAGCACCGCTTCTTATCTTTTTATTGACGGAACCAAACAAAAAGCACTCGGCATCGACTTGCAAATCAATCACCTCAAAAGCGTACGCGAAGGTAAAATCACCGCCAAAGCCACTGCCATCCACATCGGAAAAAAAATTCACCTGTGGGAAATTAAAATCCGTAATCAAAACAATGAATTAATTGCACATGCCAAATTAACCAACATCATCCTCGAGCAATGAAAAACCTCTCGGAAATCATAGAACAAACCCGTGCGAAAGCTTTTGTGATTTATCGCAATCCCCATGAAAACCCGTTTCATCTGATCACTATCGACCCGAAACATATTCGAAAAACCGAAAAAATCGAAGAAGCCGGCTATTATTTGGCTCCATTCGACTTAAAAAAACACACCGTTATTCTTTTTCCCGAAACCAAAACGGAACATCACATCATTGACCAACCCGCATGGGTAAATCCGAATAATCGATTGATATTTAACAAACCCAATCCACAACAACATATCCGGAAGGTCAATAAAGCCATTGACATCATCCGGAACGGTGAAATTCAAAAAATCGTTATCAGCTCTGCATTTACGGCAAAAATCCTGCAATTCGACCCTTGGAATACTTATTTTAAAATCGCATCCGCATATCTCGGTTCCTACGTTTATTATTGGCATTGGCCGGGACACTTCTCCATGCTTGGCGCCACTCCCGAAGTTTTATTGCAATACCAAGGCAACCAAGGACTGGTTTACAGCCTTGCCGGAACCAAATTTGTCGAAGAAAAGCGTCAATGGACCGCCAAAGAAATCGAAGAGCAAGATTTGGTCACACAATTTATCAAAAATAAACTTCTTGCCTGGCAATACCCTTTTTCCATCGACGGACCTTACGAAATCCGTCAAGGTCACCTGATCCACCTGCGCACCGATTTTCAATTTCTCTTTAACCCCGACCGGAAAACCCTCTCCAAAATCATCAAAGGTCTTCACCCTACGCCGGCCGTGGCCGGACTTCCCAAAACGAAAGCCATCCGGCACATTCGGGAAATCGAGGGCTATGACCGCGCGTTTTATACCGGTTTTACGGGACATTTAAGCCCGGTAAACGGCAAACTCTTTGTCAATTTGCGCAATATGAAAATCTCCGAAAACCGGTTACAACTTTATGCCGGCGGCGGTATCACGAAAGACAGTCAACCCGAACAGGAATGGCGCGAAGTGGTGCGCAAAACCGATATTTTAAAACAAAATCTTATTTAGTTTTTTCGCCTGCGAATTCTAAAACCGAACAATACTGCCGATACAATCAAAAGAAACGGCCACAAATAAATTAATCCTACCAAAAAATCATAGAATAATCCGGCACCTTGTTTGAACGCTACGGTGATATCGCGGAAGAAATGTTTATGCCGCTGTTTGCCGGACTCAATTGTCACACTCAACAAAGCATATTCGGTTTGCTTCCGCCAATATTTCAATTGGCCTTGCGCCGCTTCAATTTCCGCCCTGATTTTGGCCAACTCCCGTTCAATTTGCATTATTTCGTTCACATTTTTAGCTTGCTTTAGCAATTCCAAATAACGGATTTCCAGTGCTTTTTTGTTCTTTAAACGCGCTTCGGTATCGATATATTCGGGCGTGATATCTTGTGTTGAAGTATTTTTGTTTTTTACATAAAAATTTTTCGAAATCCAGTTTATGTATGACATCAACGACGAAGCCGGAATACGCATTTCCAAATCAATACTTCGATATGAACCGTAATCATTATTATTTTCCACCACCAAATAACCGTTTTGCCGCTTTAATTGCTCCAATAACCGGGCGCGCACTTTTTCCGGATGCTCACTATGGATACGTATTCGGGCATGGCGAATAAGCATGCGTTCCTTCAAAACCTCATTTTCCATTTGTTCGTTCCCATTCACATGAACGTTTTTAACAACAGGCGACGCTCCGTGATCCGCTTGTTTTTGACTACAAGCAAAAAACGTCAACAAAACTAAAATCCAACTTAAATACTTCATTTTACTTTTTATAAATAACGTTATAATACCCGTTATATTACAAGCTTGACTGCAGAATAAAAACCGTTTCGTGCATTTAATTTCAATTACATTTTTTAGTATATTTGCACCGCAGTAAATTTAATGCCATGGCAAGCATCAGAGATTTAAAAAAAGATTTGAAATATGCATTCGGCGACTTGGTGGAACAAGTATTGTTATTCAAGATTGTAAATGAAGACAGCAAACACAACACCGACGAGTTGATTAACGAAATTTATGCCGCATACGAAGAAGCCCTCAACAAAGTGAATGCACACCGTAAACAAAAAGACAAAAAAGCTTACTTCAAAAAAATCAATGCGGAAATCGACAAGACTTTGGAAGGATTGTCCGAGAGAGTGAACGCGTTGTTTTCATAAGCCACTTTAGCTCAGCCGGTAGAGCAGCGCATTCGTAATGCGCAGGTCGCGGGTTCGAGTCCCGTGAGTGGCTCTGCAAAAACCTTCCTGCTGACGGAAGGTTTTTTATTTGTGCCAGTGCTAAGTAATTTTTAAGGCTTACTTTAGCAAACTATAGTAATACACTATTTTTTTCCCTGCCAAACATCAAGAAACCGCCTCCAAACGGAAGCGGTTTTACGAGGAAAACACCCTAAATATACGACACAAGCCTATTGCCGTCCGCAGCGTTCGTTGGTGCTACCGATAATGACATCCAACTCGTCCTGCGAAATATATTGCGCAACATAGATTACGCCCAATGCTTCCAATGCGGAATAATAAGCACGCATGTGATTTCTCGAACCGCATTCCAAACGATTATAAACGTTCAATATGTCGCTTTTTCCGGTTCGTTCTTTCATTTCACGAATATCGTTAATATCCAAATCTTCTATGGTAGCACCCACACGCAACGCATCGATTTGAGAACTATCCACCAAAGCCGTCAAATTATCATACAATTGTTGAAGCGTGGAGTCGCTAAATTCTCCTCGATTGGGCTTAGCCGGATCCTCCAATCCGTATTTATCGAGCAATACCTTTACCGCATCCATGTGACGCTGTTCGCTCGAAGAAATATTAGCGAATTCCTGCAAAGCATATTTGTCATAAGCATACAAATAAACATCCCGCGCCAGTTTTTCTTCTTCACGCAGAAAAAGTAAATCGTTTTTTTCTTCTTCGGTTAATTCTCCTCCTGCGGGACGGTTGTTTCGGCTACATCCGGTCAAGCCAGCTATAAGCACTAAAACCTCTACAAATAACACACTTAATTTTTTCATTTTTTATTATTTTTAAGTTAACATGATTATTTACTATCAATATTCATGCCAAATCATTATTAATAACACAATCGATACATAATCTTTGGGTTTCTCGTATCCGTATTGACCCATGCCACCAGTTTTTTATTATGCGGCGTTAAAGCTATAGCCGGATGATTATTCCGGGTTTCGGGCATACTGATTTCCGTGGTTTTCCCCGGCATTTTACCGGTTATGTTGCCGGCAAATCTTTTATCGACGAAATTAAAACCATCCGGTTCATTCAAGACGATTTTATAAAAACCCTTTCCGTTTTTTTCGTAATATTCTTCATAAACGGCAAAGAAACGCTTACCTTGTGCAATCATTTGGGGGTGACGCCCTTCGGTAGCGATCGAAACCTTCGGATAAAAACCCTTCATAGTATCTTCTTTGACAGCAAAATACAATCCTTCGGCATGCGGTTTGCCGGTAAACCAAACGGCCGCCAGAACTTTTCCGTTATAAGCCAAGGAAGGGCCCGTATGCGGGCAACCCGCTACATGCCAATTATCATATCCTATCCGGACAGGTTTGGTGAAGGTTTTTCCCGTGTCTGCCGAAAATAAATAAAACATATCCCGTATTTCCATGTCAGCTTTTCCGTCAAATCCGGGTTCGTCCGGTTCGATTATATTACGATACGCCACATGAATTCGTCCTTTGCTATCGGTATAAATATCCGTGCGGCAGCATTCGCAAGTAGATCCCGCAATAGGTTTGAAACCCGTAAAACCTTTATCGCCATCGGTTTTGGCAAAAAAAAGCGTTTTTCCTTTATGCAGGGAATCAATAGGTTTGCGGTTGTCCAACCAAATTATTCCCAGCTCGCCGTCGGGCAACAAATCCAAATCAAAGAAGCTCAAGCTCGTGGCGGCAGAATCTTCCACCAATAAAAGCTCGTCGCTCCACGTTTTACCGGTGTCCTTGGAAATAGTATAATACAATTTTCCACCGAATCTCGAATGATCGTCAGGTGATTTTTTCCTGTAAATCGCATACAAAATTCCCTTGGCGGTCATTCCCACCTTGGCCATGCTTTCGGCATGCATTTGTAAACCTTTGGAAGGCTTTATTATTCTTGCCTCACCGAATTTTCCCGTCTGCGGGTTAAATAAGGCCATTTTTAAAATATTCTTCGATTTATTTTGGTACCATTCGGTCCAATTAATCATTAGAATTCCCTTTCCGGCAAACAAATACGGGCCTTCGGAATTCACCCCGGGTAAAGTCAAAGCTTGAATGGGCGTGATTTTTTGATTTTTTATTTTTCCTTTCGGTTTATTCGCATACCGACATCCGGCTGGTAATATCGAAATTAAACACCAAATGAGCAAATTGAACTTTCGCATGATTTCATTCATTTAAAAAAGGCCCTTCCCGGAAATATATACTGAGATGAGAACGCCTTGTTTTAAATTACCGAAGTATAGTATAAAACAAACCAAACAACCCTCGAATTCCGGGTAAAGGGCCCCATAACGAATCGATTTATTTAATGATATATGTCATTCCCACATTAAAGGAACGTTTTTCGCCAGGACGAAAACTTTGCCGTCCCCAACTATACGAAGCCGATGTTGCATACAATTTATCCGTTAGGTTCAACACATTGAACCACAGTTTGAAATTACCGAATTTTTTGCCCGTTCTTAAATTAAAAATATGATATCCGTTATACTTCATCGTGTTGTCTAAATCCATATAATAAGGCGATACACGAAACCATTCGATAATAAAATAGCTGTCCTTCCAGAATGACGGTTGATATTTAAGCTCTCCGTTCATAACCCATTCGGGTGCTCCCGGCATGATATTTCCCGAATAATCTTGGTTTTGCTTGGGCTTATAAACCAAGAATTTGTGTTGACTTTTGGCGCCGTTCAATCGAACCGACCACTCGGGGCTAAGAAGGTATTGAATGCTAAATTCCAAACCTTTGTGCCCGGTTTCGGCGGCATTTTGATTTTCGCGCGATCCGTCGGGCAAACGAACGGAAATAATCTCATTTTCGGCTTTCAAATAATAATAAGCCCAATCCAAATTCAAATGATTGTCGAATAAACTAATCCAAGTTCCGCCTTCGTAATTATCGTAATAAACAGGTTCCAAAACAGGCACCTTCACACCGCGATACAATTCTCCCACTTCGGGCGGACGAAAGCCTTTACTATAATTGGCATAAAATCTCAATTCGGGCGCCACCTTAACGATAAAACCTACACGCGGAGTAAAAGCATTGAAGGAATTTTTGGAATCGAGCGCACCGGAATAAGCACTTGCATCCAAGTAATTCTTAAAGTCATAATTGATATTATCATAACGAAAAGCACCCAATAATTTGAAATAATCCGAAAATTTATATGCGACACTTGTATAGTACCCCACATTCAAAAGATTCACATCATACCAACTCAAAAGCGAATCGGTAGCCACATAAGCGTCATAAATACCGTCATCGGTTTTATGCACTTCGATAAAATAGGATTCATAGGAATTGGGGCTATAATCCAGGCTCAAACCCATGATCAATTTCAGGTTTCCATCGGTATATTGGTCCTGAATTACGGTTCCCAAACTCCAAAACTTATTGTCGTTGATTTCGCCTTTTGCCCTATCGGATGTACCTCTGATATCTTTGATACGATAATGAGGATTTTGGGCTACGTCGTTATATCTTCCGAAAACCATTGCTTTCATCCGGTTATGTTCGTTCAATCGGTAATCGAGCTGGGTATAATAACGCAATGCTTTCACTTTACGGTAAGTGAACGTATACTGCGACACATAATCCTTTGTGTAGAAATGCAAGCTGTCCAATCCGCCGGTCATATCGGTTTTATAATCAATAAAGTTAATCGAGGTTTTTAGGTAGGCTTTGTCACCGATTTTATTTTTCATTTTGAAGAAAAACGAGGCCTTGTCATAATCGGAATGTTCGCGATAACCGTTTTTCCTGCCGGAATATTCCAATATGCCGAGCATTCCCGTATTGCCGAAAGTGTTGGAAGCCAGCACACCGGCTTTACTATATCCCAAGTTGTTGGTTGCTCCGTAAAATTTATAAAGAGGCAAAGCGGTGGGATCTTTGGTAATAAAGTTTATCGCGCCGCCAATGGCATCGCTACCGTATAGTGCGGAATAAGGCCCCCGGATAACTTCCACGGACTTAAGAGCGGCACGGTTGATTTCTATCAGCGCATTATGGTTAAAAACACCCGTGGCGCGAATAGGCAAGCCGTCTTCCAAATAGAGATAAACACTCTTATAGCTTATCGGCTGACGAATAGCCATGGAATGTTGTTCGTTACCCAAATCCACCATCATTACGCCGGGCACTTTATTGATTATTTCTTCAAGGTTAATAGGATTGGTTTGTTCCAATTCCACGGGAGAAATTTGTGTAATAGCCACCGGCACCTGCGTTCTTTGTTGGCGTTCTTTGCTTGCCGTTATAACTACTTGTTGCAATTGGTCGGTCTTGGGTTTCAGCTTTATATTTCCTGGTAATTCCGAAGCTTTGTATTTTTGATCTTCATATCCCAAGAAATGAATAACGATTTGATCAGAGGGTTCGGCTTTTAAACCGAATTTACCGTTGATATCGGTAATCGTTCCTGCGCCGGTCGATTGATCATAAATATTAACACCGGCTAAAGCTTCCCCCGTTTCGGCATCGGAAACGGTAGATTGAAATATTTGAATCTGTCCGAAGACAGGAAGGCTTACCAAAAGAAGCAATGGTATTAGTAAGATTTTTTTCATAATTTTGAAAATTAAAATGCCACTGAATTGTAGTGGTATTCAAAGCAATACCGGACCGGTTTAAATCCACTCAACTTCCCCAAGTCTCATGGTTTTACGGTGGTTCCGGTATTGCTGTTTTTATTGAATACTTATTCCGCGTAACGCACTTTCACTTTATTGCATGCATTGGTTTGAAAATCATGGCTGGCTCCGGAAACTTCGGTTCCTTGTTCCACGGTCTTTGCCGAAACAACCACCCAATACTCCGTTCCGTCTTGCAATTCGGAAACGGGTCGTAACCAACCGTTGCTACCGTCGATATGGATGGTATGATGCGTTGTATTGGCGGGTAATTGCGGCACCTTATAGTAAGGTTTTGAAGCCGCCATATTCAAATCGGTCATTTTAATGCAAATTAAATCGCAATTATTAATCGGTTGCCAGCTCAAATCAATGGTTTGATTAATGGAATCGTAAACCATGGTAATTCGGGGTACATCCACATCACGATTTTCAACCACATCTTTAACCGTTACTTCTTCTCCGTCATTGAATTTGAGTCTAAACACATATTCACCCGTTGCGGGATAAGTATTTTGAACAGGCGCTTCCATGGAACGGAGCATTCCTTCACCCGCCCAAAAAGTTTCGAAGTTGTATACATCGCCATTGGGAGTAGTCACGGTACTACCACCGGCAACAATACCTTCACCCCCGGCAAAGATCATAAGGGTGTATTTGGTTTGTCCCATCATATTCATCTTTTTCACGATTACATCGCCCCAAGCATCTTCATGCTTGTTCACAATCTTGTCGTCGTTTTTCTCACATCCCGTAAGAAAAAGACCTATCATAATCAAAGCTAAAAGTATTTTTTTCATGGTTTAATTGTTTTTTTTTGTTTTGAGTTAGAATTTATAGGTTAACATAAAACTGAAATTTCTTCCGGGTTCATAAATGAAATTCCCGGTGTTTTCCACCGCATTCCTGTACCGGAAATTGGTATGATAATAGTAGGCGGCATTGGTTAGGTTAGTTACCGCCAAACCGAAAATCAAATGCTTAGCCGGTTTATAAGCGGCACGCAGATCCAAGGTCAAATGTCCCGGCGTTTCGGTTTCACCAAAGCTAGGCGCAAAATCTTTTTGTGCAGCCATCCATTCGGCACGCCAATCAATCCAATATTTGTCCTGCTCGTATTTCACTTGTAAATGAGCGACCGGCGGATTGACTTGCGCCAGCGGTTCGTTCAAGCTCAGATTATACGCTTTAATGTAGGAATAATCAAACTTAAATTTCCATTCTTTTACCGGGTGAAAAATCGCATAAATATCAAAGCCGTATTGATAGGCATCCACATTGATAAACTGCTTGGGTGCCGTTGGAGCTCGTCCGCATGATCCCGTGGACGGTGTCAAAGCGGAATTCAATACGGGCACGATATAATCTTGGAAGTAGGAATAATACAGGTCCGTTCCCAAGGAAATTTGCTCCCAATTTCGGGTATAAGAAATCTCAACCTGATTGTTCACTTCCGGTTTTAAGAACGGATTACCGATGTATTCTCTTGAATCTTCACCTATAATAAAACGGTAAATATAACGTTCGGCCATATTGGGTGTGCGTGTTCCACGCCCGAAAGCCACTTGAATATTCCGTCCGTCCTTATGATATTTCCAGCCGATATTTCCACTGAAAACCAAATCGGTTTGCGCATCGGCGGCTTTTTGCCCGTATATTTGAAGCATTTGCGGTGCAGGATCTTTGGCAATAGCCCAAACATAATCGGCACGCAATCCGGCCGTAATCACTTGTTCCTTATTACGTTTCCACGACATTTGCAAATAGAAACCGAAATCATTGATTTGGCTGTTTTGCCAAACCTTCATGTATTTTACCATAGGCAGATTCAGAGGCACTCCGGTATTGAGATTATTATTTATCACCACTTTTTTAATACCGTCGCGCGCTACGGCGTCCACATCGGTTCCTACGTAGAAAAGCCAATCCTTTTTCGGTTGATATTCCACTTCGAGTTTGCCTCCATGCGTCATGGAATATACCGGCGTGCGTGCATCGATGGCGGGATAGTTGGGCCTCGGATCCGGCATACCGTAACCGTTAGTCATCAAATGATTCACGTAGGAATGATAGGCTTTCACTTGCCAGGCTTTGATTTTGCCGGGCAATTTCTCCGTGCGATAATCCACACCGATTAAATAGCTATCATCCTTAGGCGAATCCATAGGCAGACCGGCATGCTTCACATCACGCGTAAAATTTTGCCTCCAGTCAATCAATAAGCGACTGTCATCCTTGGGATTACAACCCAATTTAAACGAATAATCCACTGCATGAAAACCGGCAGGAACAATATTCCCGTTGCCGTCCGTATAATCACCGAAATTGCGATATTCGCCATTAAAGGCTATATCGTATTTCTTTCGGGCATACATTATTTCGGTACGGCCGACAAAATTATTACCGTTAGTCTCATAACCGGTTTGCAAAGTATGGTGTAAACCGAAACGGTCGGGCGCCGGCTTACGCGTAATCATATTCACCACAGCGCCGAAAGTTTGACCGAAACGCACATTAAACGGACCTTTAATAACCTCGATTTTCCCCACTTCCTCGGGGATAACATGAGCGGTGACCGGGTCCATGTGGTTAGGACAAGCATTGACGATTTTGAAACCTCCGTCGTATTTGATATTCATTTGGTCATACTTAAACGAACGCAAGGAAGGTTCCAAACTCGTAGCGCTTCGTTTTTGCAATGTAAAGCCGGGAATATCCTTGAATAAATCGGCGGCATTACGCGGCTGACTCACACGTTTTTCGGCATCGGAAACGACGGTTGAATGAATAGGATCACGAAGCGGATCCGCTTCAACAACCACTTCATTGAGCGCAATAATATTGGCTTCCAATTTGATCACCGGGTTCCGGACCGCCTTCACCGACACCGGCTTATATCCCTCGGCATAAATGTTTAAAAGTTCACCGGGTATGGCATAGATACGGAAAGTTCCGTCTTTACCGGTTTCGGCTTGTATTTGACTTTCGGTCGAATAAATCCAAGCCTTGGCAACCGGTTTTAAACTTCCGGCATCCACCACTTTTCCTTCGATTAAGATTTTATTTTGTGCTCTTACCGCCCATCCGTTCAGCAGGAAAATAAGCAGAGCAATCATTCCTATTTTTTTCATAATTCTTCCGTTTTTGTTTAATTCAATCCTTTTTCATGCCGGCATTTGACGGATCATAGGCATGAAACATTTATTTCTCTTCAAACAAATTCAAAGAGAAAACTATATGTCAAACAAAAGCGGAAAAAGGCGGCGGGTGAAAAATCGCATTCCTGTATCCTTCCGAAAGCTTACCTAAGTCATCCGGAACAACAGGTTTTAATTCCAACTCATCGATTTGATCGACCGTATAAACGAATCTAACGGTTGAATATCTTCGGATAACGTATTCTTTAATTCTTTGGGGTACGGCTTGTTTTTTTGCGGGATCAGATTTGTCCGATTGATCTTCCATAATCATGTATAATTCCTTCTTCAAATGACATTTTCCATGGCAATGCATTTCCGGTTTGTCCCTATTGATACAAAGATTTTTTTCGATATAATCCTTTCGCAAATAATAATCGAGAAACGGCATGGCCGGAGCCAGTATTTCCGTCCCGTATATCAACATTAATAATATGGCGCTCAATTTCCGGCACATGCCGCAATTCGATTATTAGGTTTTAAGCTAAATACTTATTATTTTATTGTTTCGATTAAAGCTCAATGTTTTATTAAGCTAAATACTATACTATGATTTTATGAAACACTTGGATATGCTGTGGATTTCGTATCCCTACAACCAATTCAACCCACAGATTCTACCCGAAAGGAACCTGAAAGTTAAGGTCCGGACATACTTATCCACGGGAATATTTAAACTTTAATCGAAGGGGGACGGAAAAGCCCCGGGATATAAGCATCGTAGGGAACTTCCGGAACAAAATCGGAAATGGTTATAGACAAACAGAGCTCCACCGCATATGAGGAAACCGTATGCGATATTAAATTTTTAACGAATAAAGTTTGAAATAAAGAAACGGGCACTTTCGGCGCTTCTTTTTTCTTTTGTTTACAAACCCGCTTCAGCAAAGCTTCCAGATACGGATCCGTATGTATTTTTTGTTCTCTACAATTCGCTTTAATGTATATTTGCGGTTGTTTTTCTATAAAATGATGGTACACATAAGCATACACGAAAGGAGCCACCGGGCTCATCAGCACCGACATAAAAACCGTCAAAAACAATATGGCGATTAATCTTTTCACCTCATTACAAATATAAGATTTTTTGACAAAAACAAAAAATGACATATATCACTTTTTTACTCAATTTCATCTATTGTTTTTGTTTTACTTTCGTAATAAAAATTTTTGGCATCGTAATTCATATCAAAAATCTAAAGTATTGTTTTTTGAAATCTCGTTGAAAGTTTATAAATTTGCAGCCGGATTAAATCAAACGAATATCATGAAAAAAGGAATTCATCCAGAAAATTACCGTGTTGTGGCTTTCAAAGATATGTCCAACGGTCAAATATTTCTCATGCGATCGACAGCCGAAAGCAAAGAAACCATTGAAGTGGACGGTATTGAGTATCCGTTGGTAAAAGTGGAAATCAGCCGCACTTCACATCCTTATTATACCGGAAAAATGCAATTGGTTGATACTACCGGTCGTATTGACAAATTCCGCAAAAAATACGCCAAATTTCAGAAAAAATAATCAGGCGCTAAAGCTTACTCAAAAAATGTATGACCGTCTTGATAGCCAAGGCGGTTTTTATTTTTTTTCGTAAATTTAAGGCAAAAATATCCTGCCATGTTAAAATTCAGACTTAATTTCGTTTTACTATCGGTATTATTGGCGATTTCTTGCACGACAGTCAAAATGACCGGGCGAAAACAATTCAACATGGTGCCAAATTCCCAAATTTTTCCGGCATCATTTGCTCAATACGATCAATTTTTAAAGGAGCATCCCGTTTCCAAGGATCAAGTGCAACAAGCACGTATTCGACGCATCGGTCAAAGACTGGTTTCCGCCGTGGAAAAATATTATAAAGCTCAAGGTTGGTCCGACGATTTAAAAGGTTATCAATGGGAATTCAACCTGGTAGCCGACTCGGTGATGAATGCCTTTTGTATGCCCGGCGGAAAAGTGGTATATTTTGAAGGTTTATTAAAAGTAACAAAAACCGACGACCAAATTGCCGCCGTAATGGGACACGAAATCGCTCATGCTTTGGCCAATCACGGGGCGGAACGTATGAGTCAAATGTATGCACAAAATCTCGGAGCAATCCTAACCATGCTAGCCACGGCCAATGCCCCGGAACCGGAACGGCAAAAATGGCTGGCAATTTATGGCTACGGAACAACTTTGGGTGTAATGCTTCCTTTCAGCCGAAAACACGAAGCCGAAGCCGATAAAATGGGGCAAATCATTATGGCCATCGCCGGCTACAATCCCGATGCCGCCGTTCAAGTTTGGTATAATATGATGAAATTAAATCCCAATCAACCGCCCGAAATTTTAAGCACACACCCCTCACACGAACATCGAATTCAAAACCTGAAAAAATGGGCGCCGGAAGCCAAACGCATTGCACGAAAATACGGCGTACTCTTCGATTAAATCAAAGCCTATTCAAAATAAACCGATAAAGCGGTGAATCTTTATACAAACCGTCATTGTTGAGTATTTCAAAAATACGGTCGGCATTGATTTTTCCCAATTCCACTCCGAATTGGTCAAATGCGTTAATATCCCATAACAAACTCAACACATAGGTTTGATGCTCAAAAACCGCCAACATATAACCTAATTGCCAAGCATCAAATCGATCCACCAACCAGATATCACCGGGGCGTCCGCCGGCAAAAAAACTGAACAAATCACCGGAAGTCTTCCCCGAATATAACGACTCCGCCTGGGATAACATATTGGCTAAGAGAAAAGTTCGATTCGGTTCCATGCTCTCTCCTTCTTCCAAACTCCCGATAAAATGCACCGGAATAGTCATTGTTCCTTGGTGCAAAAGTTGAAAGAAAGAATGCTGGGCATTGGTTCCCGTCTCGCCCCAAATCACATTTCCGGTCGGATAATTGACCGGTCGGCCATCGCGTCTTACGCTTTTTCCCAAGCTCTCCATCATCAATTGTTGCAAATAAAGCGGCAAATAAGCCAACTTTTGACGATAAGGAACATACACTTCCGATTGAGCGTTCTTGAAATAAATATAATAGAAACTCAAAACCGCTTTAATGATGGCAGGATTTTCCTTGAACGGCATATGACGAAAATCCCGGTCGGCACTGTTGGCGCCTTCCAGCAATTGCTCGAAAACATCATAACCCAAGGTCAATGGAATGGCGATTCCCGCAGACGACCATAAAGAAAATCTTCCTCCCACCCAATTCCACATAGGAAAAATATTGGAAGAATTGATACCGAAATCTTCCGCTTTCTCAGGATTGGCCGTTACGGCAATAAATTGTTTCTCAACAATACCTCGTCCGTAAACGGTTTCCAATTTCTCCTTCAACATAGATGCATTCATCAATGTCTCCTTAGTGCCAAACGATTTGGATACAATCACAAATAAGGTTTCTTCCGGATTAATCCTATGAAAAATATCCCGCCAGTGCCAATCATCTACATTAGATAAAAAATAAGACCGAACATTCGCATCATGTCTTCGCAATGCTTCCGTCACGGTGAGTGGTCCCAAATATGAACCTCCTATACCTATATTCACAACCGTTTTGAGCCTTTTCCCGGTTATGCCATGCATTTGGCCACTACGAAAACGTTCGACCAAAGATTTGATTTTCTTCTTGATTTCATAAACTTTTTCCACCACGTTTTTTCCTTCCACCCGAATATCTTCATCCCGTTTCGCCCTTAAAGCAACATGCAACGCCGGACGATTTTCGGTAACATTTATTTTTTCACCCCTAAACATTGCCTCGATTTGACCTTGCAAATCCAATTCTTGTGCCGCATTTTCAAAAACCTGAAAAAAACCATCGGGAATTTTCATCCGGCTAAAATCAAAAACATAGCGTTCATGTTCGATAAAATAATCTAAACTTGAAGAAAAATCCTCCGAATTCGATGCCACCCGCTTCAGTTCGGAAAAAGCTTTAGTCTCAAAAATATTTTTCATATCCGTTTAATTATAAATTATAAAGGAATAGAATCCAATTGTCGTTTTAAAGGTTCAATAAAACGAAAATAATCACCCAGCAAAGCGGAATCCAACGATTTGGCTTCGGGCAATTTTTGTTTAAACGGATCCACTTGCTTGCCATTCTTCCAAAAACGATAACAAACATGCGGGCCGGTAGTATATCCCGTCATTCCAACATAACCGATCACTTGCCCTTGCCTGACTCGCACGCCGGGTTTAATACCCTTGGCAAACGATCTCATATGCAAATATTGCGTTGAATAAGTGGAATTATGCCTGATTTTTACATAATTACCATTGCCTCGCGTATAAGCGGCTTTAACAACCACTCCGTCTGCCGTAGCCATAATAGGGGTTCCTATAGGTGCCGCAAAGTCGGTTCCCAAGTGAGGTTTGATACGACCGTAAATCTTCACATATCGCCTCATCGAATAACGGGAACTGATGCGTCCGAATTTTATTGGCGATTTTAAAAATTGCTTTCGCAATGTTCTACCCTTTTCATCAAAATAATCATACAAATGATTAAGTGTATCGAATTCGTAACGAAAAGCATATAACGTATCCCCGTAATGATAAAAAACGGCCGCCTTGATCTCGCCTACGCCCATATAGGTTGTATCGGCATAAACGTCATTATAAACGGCTTTAAACCCGTCATTTTTCTTCAAATGGAAAAAATCCACCGTCCAAGCATAAATATCAGATAATTTTAATGCCAAAACGGGGCTTAACCCCTCCTTCTCCAAATCGGCAAAAAGCGAATTTTTTATCTTCAACGAAATCTCTTTCTCTTTCTCCGTCAATGGAATATGATATTCTTTGTAAAACGGTTTTTCTACAGTATCCAATGAAAAAATCCTATAAAAAGCATCGTTTTCTTTCAATACCATAAAAACCGGCTCAAGCGTATCCTTTTGCTTCAAAATCCAATATAATTCCTGCCCCGCTTTTAAATTTTTAACCTTAAAAAAAGAATCGATACGGCGTGTTATCCGATAAATTTGCTTCGTATCAAAACCTTTATCGTATAATAAATTACCCAGCGTCTGCCCGGATTGCACCAATGCCTTTTCAACAGTGAAACTATCCAAATTAAAATTCAAAAAAAATTCCGGTTCCTTTATCGACACAGGTTCCTTCAAACGCATCAATTCCTTCTGACTTTCATTTTTTTTTGCGGTTTCACTACATCCCCCTAAAAAAATCAATCCTCCCAATAAAATGAAAAGTTGCTTCATACACTTCATAAACGCAAAATTGACCAATTTATTCCAAATAAAAAAGCGACCCGTTACAGGCCGCTTCCGTAGACCCACCAGGATTCGAACCTGGACAGACAGAACCAAAATCTGTAGTGCTACCGTTACACCATGGGTCTATTTTTCAAAAAGCGATGCAAAGATAAAAAAAAAAATTTTTCTCACAAAAACTATTCTTTTTCTTCTCGTGTTGAAATACCCAAAGGCAAATATAACGGACAAAACTCCAAAAAAGAAGTCAAAGCGCTTATAAATGCCACAGCCAAAATAATGAATTGTGTTTTTTGACTTAAAGAATTATCAAACCAAACCCACAAAACTAAAGAAAAGGCGATAATCAACCTAATCCACTTATCCGTTATTCCTATGTTCTTTTTCATAAGGTGTAATTTTTAGCCAATATACAAAAATTCACAAACTAAAACATCAACTTTATATTTCCAACAAACAACTTTACGGCAATTGCCAATAAGACAATTCCGAAAACCTTTCTGACTACATTAATACCGGATTTCCCGATAATGCGTTCGATTTTCAATGACGATTTCAAAACCATATAAACAAAAATCATGTTCAAAACAATAGCAATTGCAATATTTAGTGTGTGATATTCCGCTCTGATAGTCAAAATCGTTGTCAACGTTCCTGCACCGGCAATCAACGGAAAAGCCAACGGAACCACCGAAGCGGTCTCAGGCTCGTCGTCATGAAATATACGAACCCCCAAAATCATCTCCATGGCCAAGAAAAATAAAATAAAAGAACCGGCAACGGCAAAAGATTGAACATCAATTCCTACTAATTTAAGTAATTCCTCGCCAATAAAAAGAAAAGCAATCATCAAAGCACCTGCCACAAGCGTTGCCTTTTCCGATTGAATATGTCCAACCTTTTTGCGTAAATCTATAATCACAGGAATACTTCCTATAATATCAATAACGGCAAAAAGCACCATAGATGCGGTGAGGACTTCCTTCAAATTGAACATTTTAAAAAATTTTGCGACAAAGATAAAGATATTTTTACTTCAAAACGAAAAACAAACATAAAAATTGTTTTTCTTTTAAAAACCGTTTTTTTTTGAATAGTATATTCCAGACGGCACCTCGCGGTGCGGACGGGACTCGAACCCGTCCCGACGAAAGTCGGGATGACTGGCCGGTTTTTATCTATCATTTCCCAACCGGTCATTTCTTAACTAAACAACGACATTGTAATTCAAAATCGGGAGTGTTGAGCAAATTTTTCGCGGATGATATCAGCCGGCGCAATTGTGCCTTGCCGAACTTCTTTATACCACGCTCGCGTATTAAAGCTTCGCGCTTGCTTGAAAATCGCTCCAAATAAACCAAACGCCACGGCTTATAGGAAGACGTATAACTACTTCGCCCTTCGTTGTGTTCACGCAAACGCAACAAAGGACAGCGCGTATAGCCTTTGTAATATTTATCGAAAAACTCCGAATAAATTATGTAAACGTAATATTCCATAAAAAATGCCGTCTTCTCACAAGACGGCACCTCGCGGTGCGGACGGGACTCGAACCCGCGACCCCCGGCGTGACAGGCCGGTATTCTAACCAACTGAACTACCGCACCATTTTTTTTCTCAACGATCTCTTGCGCTGTCATCGAACCCGTCCCGACATTCGTCGGGATGACAGGCCGGT
>JAMONV010000004.1 GCA_027066365.1 Flavobacteriales bacterium | reverse complement strand
AAGACGGAGACCCCACCAACGACGATACCGACGGCGACGGAACACCTAACTACCTCGATACCGACGACGACAATGACGGAATTCTTACCGCCGACGAACATCCCGATCCCAATGGCGACGGCGATCCCGCCGACGCATGGGACACCGATTTTGACGGAATCCCGGATTATCTGGATGATGTGGATAACAATACCGACTCCGATAACGACGGAATTCCGGATTATCAAGATATCGATGATGACAATGACGGTATTCCCGATATGGAAGAAACCGGTGATACCGACGGAGACGGAACACCGGACAGAATCGACTTGGACAGCGACGGCGACGGAATCTTCGACGAATACGAAGCCGGACACAACGGAACCGACGCCAACGGCGACGGAAGAGTCGACGGACCCGTAGGAACGAACGGATTGGTGGACAGCTTGGAAACTTCGCCCGACAGCGGCGTAATCAACTATACCATCCTCGATTGGGACGGCGACGGAACCCAAGATTCTCAAGACTCGGATGACGACAACGACCACGTCCCTACCGCCGCCGAAAACCCCGACCCCAACGGCGACGGAAATCCCGGTGACGCCCAAGATACCGACGGCGACGGAAATCCCGACTATCACGATACAGACGACGACGGCGACGGAATCCATACCGTCAACGAAGATGTAGCCCTGCCGCATAACTACCCCCAAGACGGAGACCCCACCAACGACGATACCGACGGCGACGGAACACCTAACTACCTCGATACCGACGACGACAATGACGGAATTCTTACCGCCGACGAACATCCCGATCCTAATGGCGACGGAAATCCGTCAGATGCCGTGGACAGCGATGGCGACGGCATCCCCGACTACTTGGACGACCACGACCACAGCGTGGATAGCGACGGCGACGGAATTTACGATGAAAACGACTTAGACGACGATAACGACGGTATTCCCGATACGGATGAAACCGGCGGAACCAATCCGCAAACCGATGCCGACGGCGACGGCGTTCCCGTGTACCTCGATGACAACGACAACGACGCCTCTGTCGGTGATAACAACGGTCAAATCGAACCCGGCTACGATACCGACGGCGACGGAACACCAGACTTCCTCGATTTGGACAGCGACGGCGACGGAATCTTCGACGAATACGAAGCCGGACACAACGGAACCGACGCCAACGGCGACGGAAGAGTCGACGGACCCGTAGGAACGAACGGATTGGTGGACAGCTTGGAAACTTCGCCCGACAGCGGCGTAATCAACTATACCATCCTCGATTGGGACGGCGACGGAACCCAAGATTCTCAAGACTCGGATGACGACAACGACCACGTCCCTACCGCCGCCGAAAACCCCGACCTTAACGGCGACGGAAATCCCGGTGACGCACAAGATACCGACGGCGACGGAAATCCCGACTATCACGATACAGACGACGACGGCGACGGAATCCATACCGTCAACGAAGATGTAGCCCTGCCACATAACTACCCCCAAGACGGAGACCCCACCAACGACGATACCGACGGCGATACCATTCCCAATTACTTGGATAACGACGATGATAACGACGGCATCCCTACCGCCGATGAACACCCCGATGATAACGGCGACGGCGATCCTTCCGATGCACGTGACAGCGATCACGACGGTACACCGGACTACCTCGATACCGACCCCAATTCCGTAGACGGTATCATCGTCTACAATGCCGTATCACCCAACGGTAACGGGCAAAACGATTATCTGCACTTGGATTATATCCAATATTTCCACGGCATATCCGTTAGCATCTATAACAGATGGCAAAATGAAATTTGGACGGGAACCGATTATGACAATGTCAACACCCGCTTCGAGGGAATCGACAAAAACGGGAAAACACTCCCGGCTGGAACATATTACTACATTTTGGAATACTACGATAACGACAATAAAAAACACACGCAAACCGGTTATATTTATTTGGTATGGTAACACGAAGATTTTACATAGCAACATTTATTCTGTTTTTGGCATTCTATTTGCATGGTCAATATGAACCCTTACAAACATTATACGCCAAAAACCCTATGTTTATTAATCCGGCTAACACGGGAGTCGAAGGAAAGGGAAGTATTTTCGTTTGGCATCGCTCGCAATGGTTGCAATTCACAGGTGCACCTACCACCGAAATGCTCTCCTTCGAATATCCGTTGGAAAAATCGGCTTTCGGGGCGAATGTTTTCTACGATTCCAACGGGCCGCAAAGCTTAACCAACGCCGCTGGATACTATTCATATATGTTTAACCTCTCCGGCGAATTATACATGAGTTTGGGCTTAAACGGAGGAATCAGATATTTAAGCTATGATCCCTCCAAAATTAGAATCAAAGACCCGGGCGAAACCTACCTTGAAGAAGCCAAAAAAATCACTTATTTCAATGCCGGAGCGGGAGTTACTTTATTCACGGACAAGTGGTTTATAGGTCTTTCATCTCCTAACATTACCCCGGAAAAACGTGTCGGAAGCAGCAGCAATTATACCACCGTTTACTCTCCCCTAGTCTATTTGAACGGTGGCGCAAATTTCCCCTTGAGCTATAATGTTTATCTTCAACCTTCATTATTGTTGCGCTACGGACAATCATTACCCTTTGCCGCCGAATTGGGTTTTTATATGCGTTTTCACGACAAATTTTCAGCCGGGCTATCATATAGACTTAATGCCGCTTTTTCCTTTATGCTCGGCGCAACCATTGCCGATAAATTCCGTATAGGCTATGCTTTCGATTTAGACACTCATCCCATCAGAAAATACAACTACGGATCGCATGAAATTTTCTTCAAATACAGTTTTGAAACACGACAAGGAAACATACGCTTCCAGTCACCGCGATTTTTCTAATTTTTCGTCTATGAAAAAAACGCTGTTTCGGTTCATATTAATCTTTTTAACAATAAACTTTAGCCTGCAAAATATATATGCACAAGGAAAAGAAGAGCTACGTAAAGCCAACCAACTTTACGAAGGTTACGAATACCTCAAAGCCCGCGACATATACTTGAAACTTTATAAACGTGGGCTTCGTAGTGCCGAATTATATAAACGACTGGGAGATTCTTATTTTAAAACCGCCGAATACGAAAATGCAGTCAAATGGTATAAACTGCTTTTTGAAGAAGGTATCCAAATAGAACCCGAATATTATTTCCGATACGGACAATCCTTGAAAGCCACCGGACATGCCGAGCAAGGAAATAAATTCATCAAGCAATATTACGAAATGATCAACGACAATATCCGCCTTCGTCAATTACAAAAAAAAGCGGATATTATCTATGACAACGATATCCAATTGGAATACAGTAGCTACGAAGTGGAATCCTTGGATAAAATCAACACGCCCAATTCGGAATTTTCCCCGGTAATTTATCAAAACAAATCGCTTATTTTCACTTCAAACGGACATAAACCCAAAGGTTACAAAGATTATTTATGGAACGGAAAACCTTTTTCGGATCTTTTCGTCAGTAAAATGAAAACCCCCACGGAATTCAGCTACCCCAAACCCATTGCAGGCGATATTAACTCCAATTACTTCGAAGCATCCGTCACTTTTTCTAAAGACGGAAAAACCATGTATTATTCACGCACCGATTATTTCAATAACAAGCTCAATGTGGATGAAAACGATGTCAATAAGCTGAAAATCTTTCGTGCGGAATTGATCAACGGCAAGTGGAAAACCATCGAAAAATTGCCTTTTTGCAGTGACAATTTCACTTATTCCCACCCGGCTTTAAGCCCTGACGGCAAACGACTCTATTTTGCTTCGGATATGCCCGGAACTTATGGCGAATCGGATTTATGGTATGTGGAAATCTATGATGATAATTCTTATAGCTACCCGCAAAACTTAGGCCCTAAAATCAACACATCGGAACGCGAATCATTCCCTTTCGTCAGCAGTGATTACAAGTTATACTTCGCCTCCGACGGACAAATCGGCTACGGCGGGTTGGATATCTTTGTTTCCGAAATCAAAGAAGACGGCAGTTTTGGCGATGTGCTTAACTTAGGTCCGCCGATCAACACCGGAAAAGATGATTTCTCCATTTATATCGACCCTGAAACCAACATCGGTTATTTCGCCTCAAATCGCGACGGAGGAAAAGGCATGGACGATATCTACGCATTCACCAAATCCGATTATATCAAAAAAGGAAGTGCCAAAGAAGCCATCGTAGCACGCCGGGATTCCATCAAAGTCGGAATTCCAAAGAAAGAATATATGAAACAAGGAACCGATTTAGGTAAATTAATTCGGTTAAATCCGATTTATTTCAAATATAAAAGTGCGGAAATTACCGTCAGAGCCGCCCTTGAACTGGAAAAAGTTATTACGGTTTTACAAAAATATCCCGATATCAAAATTCATATCAAAGCCCATACGGATTGTATCGGAAGCGACCAATACAACTTAAAATTATCGCAAGCAAGAGCAAAAGCCACTCGCAATTACATCGTGGAAAACGGTATTGATCCTTCACGTATCACCGCAGAAGGTGTAGGTGAAAAAGAACCGGCCGTACCATGTAAAATAAAAGACTGCCGGAAATGTCCCGACGTTATCCGATCCAAAAACCGACGCTCGGAATTTATTATTATTACACCCGATACTCAATAGCGCCTCCTCTTCATTACGCCTAGAAAGCAAAATACCGGTTTATGTTTAATAGCGTGGAAAGTAAAATTTGATTTTACAATCGAAAATTTCTATTTCTCGGGCTTGCGAAATTGCCATGCGCTCAAATCCTTATCCTTATAACGCCACCAGAGGAAAACCGGCATGGTTACCAAAAAGAACAGAAACGTAAATAATCCGAAATAAAAATGATACCGGCTATCGTGCCTGACATAATGCAACCACGCCCCGTAGGCGAAAATGACTCCTTCAATCAACAGATTGATCAATAAAAATTTTTTCATGAAAATAAACCGTGAATTTGTGCATCAACACGTTCTATAACCGTTCCCAAATCTTCGGGATTGTTCACGAAATCCAAATTATCCACATTGATTATCAACAACTTACCTTTATCATAATTCCGTATCCAATCTTCATAACGTTCATTAAGCTTGCTTAAATATTCGATATTGATGGATTTTTCGTATTCCCGTCCACGCGTATGAATTTGCTTAACCAAAGTAGGAATGGAAGCACGCAAATAAATCAGAAGATCGGGCGGCGTGACTAATAATTCCATTAAATCGAACAAAGAAGTGTAGTTGGTAAAATCCCTGTCCGACATCAAACCCATGGCATGCAGGTTTGCCGCAAAGATAAACCGGTCCTCATAAATGGTTCTGTCCTGAATAATGTCTTTTCCCGAATTCCTTATTTCCAAAATTTGACGAAAACGGCTGTTGAGGAAATATACCTGCAGATGAAACGACCAACGCTTCATATCATTGTAAAAATCTTCCAAATAGGGATTGGTATCCACCGATTCATAGTGCGGCTCCATTTTGAAATGCTTGGCCAATAGTGTGGTCAAAGTGGTTTTTCCCGCACCGATATTTCCGGCAATGGCAATATGCATAAGGCTTATTTTTAGTATTGAATTAATGATGTAACGTTATAATTTTTCAATTTTTCGCGACCTTTCAGAAAACTTAATTCCAAAAGAAAATTCAACATGACGACTTCACCACCCGCTTGTTCCACCAATTTGGCGGCGGCAAGAGCGGTTCCGCCCGTAGCCAACACGTCGTCATGAATCAACACTTTTTCTCCCGGCCCGATGGCGTCGATATGCATGGTGAGTGTATCGGTTCCGTATTCCAAATCGTATGTTTGACTGAAAGTTTTATATGGTAATTTGCCCAGCTTGCGAATCGGAACAAAACCCGCATGCAAATGTTCGGCCAAAAGCGAACCGTAAATAAATCCGCGGGATTCAATACCCACCACTTTATCGATACGGTCCGGCACCAAGCGCAGCAATTCATCCAAAGCCAGTCGAAAAATTTCCGGTTCTGCCAAAAGCGGCGTAATATCCTTAAAAACAATCCCGGGCTTCGGAAAATCCTGAACATCCCGGATGTATTGTTCCAAAATATCGGTCATAGCTTAAGTGTTTGAATCAGGTTCTTTTCACAACGCTAAATTTAGACATTTTCCCATAATCAAAAAAACCGGATTCTTTTAAATTACCAATTCCTGCCAAAAAACAAGTGCAAATAATGTGCTTCCGGGTGGTAAAATGAAATCATCCGGCATAGCCAACGGACGCAACTTCCTGCCTATTGATTTTTTACCTTCGATGCATCCCATTCTTCCTCCGTCCTTTTCAACTGCCGAAAACCATTCCGTATTTTCAGCCGTAAATATTTAATTCTTCCTCTACTTTAATGAAAATTGCCAGAATTTCAATGAAATTACAGGCTATTGTTTTCCGATCAAATCCATACATTTAAAAATTTAATTACACTAATATTTTAAATTAAATTTCTATGAAATATCTTTTCTTCGGACTGTTATTTTTAAAAATGATTTCCACTCAAGGACAAATAACCACCTGGAAAACGGATAATCCGGGGGTATTAATTCCTGCATAACCATCCACGCTTATACGACCCAAACCAATCCTTATAATGAAGTTTATTCTTACGATTATGATGTGGATTGGGATAACGACGGGGTTTTTGACGATCTTCATATCACCGGTGAAATAACACACGATTTCGGAACACCCGGAGTTTATATTATAAGAATTAGAGGAATTTTTCCAAGATTTTACTTCTATAATGACGAAAACCCTTCCGATGCAAAAAAATACTCTCCGTTGACCAATGGAGCGACATTCAATTCAGAAGTTTTTGGATATCCTTTTACGGATGTGAAAATATGCATTTTTATGCAACCGGCACACCGGATTTATCCTTGGTAACCAGCATGCATGAAGCTTTCGCTTATTGTAAAGTATTTAACGAAAACATTAATCATTGGGATGTTTCACACGTAACTAATTTTGTGAATACATTTCTTGGATGTCATCATCTTCATCAACCTTTGGATCAATGGGACGTATCTTTGGCCGAACGAATGGAAGGTATGTTTGAAAATGCCTATGATTTTAATCAACCTATAAATACTTGGGATGTTTCTCATGTATGGAATATGAGAATGATATTTGCTTTTGCCCGCAATTTTAATCAACCCACCGGAAACTGGAATACCGGGAATGTAAGATATATGGTTTTTATGTTTGCCAGGGCATGCAATTTCGATCAAAATTTAGATTCATGGGATATACATTCATTGACTTCCGCTTACGGAATGTTTAACTCTTTCAACCCAAAATTACGATGCATTGCTTATCGGATGGCAAAGTCAACCACATCATTCAAACGTTCCATTAGGCGGCGGTTACAGTAAATATTGTCGGGCTGAAAATGCACGAAATTCTCTTAAAAACAACGACGGCTGGTACATTAGTTACAACGGCAAAGAAGAAATTCCCGTGGATACTTTGCCCGATGCGGATGTTTGTGACGAATATGTTTTACCTTTCATCCAAAACGGACAATATGTTATTCTGCAAAATGGAAATCCGGTCTTTTTAAAGCCCTATGATACAATAAGGCAAACGAATACATTGTTAACACAAACGGATATTGTGCCGATACCACTTCTTTCCATGTAACCGTAACGCCAACACCCCAAGTGGATATTTTACCGGATATGGATACCATTAATTATTACGTACTCCCCGATTTGAATACGGGCAATTATTATTTCGCAACAATGGGTCAAGGCACAGCCTATTTCCCCGGCGACTCCATTTTCTATTCAATGACGTTATACATTTATGAAGCGAACACTTCCCATTCGATAAATTGTTATGACGAATCTTTCTTCCACATCACAATCAAGTATGAACTGGAATTCCCCAAATATTTTTCCCCCAATAATGACGGAATTAAAGACTATCGGACGATTAAACACAATCGCTTAATGCAAGATAACCCGGTTATACCGGTCTATAACAAATATGGAGCTTTAGTGGCAAAACTTCGGGCCAATATCGAAGCTTGGGACGGAAGAGACTTTTCAGGACGAAAATTACCGGCGGACGATTATTGGTTTAAAGTCAGACTATCCTCCGGCCATTCGATTTTTAAAGGTCATTTCTCATTAATAAGATAGACCATTCTTAAAACCAACGTCTAAAAAAATGTTTATTGACAATTGTCATAATAATTAACCGTATTATATGCAATCTTTGTTCAGAATAAGATAATCCCACTATAATGAAAAAAATACTTTTCTTTCTAGTAACCGGATTAATGGGAGTTTCATGCACCACACATTCTTCAAATCAATCCACGGTTGCCATCAAGGAAAATTCCCAACCGCAACTCGCATCTGACGGTAAAACACTTCTTAAACAACGTTGCTATGTCTGCCATACGGAAAAACCCGGCGAAAAGGCGCATGATCAAATGCTTGCGCCACCCATGCTCGGCGTCAAAAAACATTATATACAAGCTTATCCCGATAAAAAAACATTTATCGGAAAAATCACCGAATGGGTAAAAACTCCCTCTGCCGCCAAAGCACTTATGCCCGGAGCCGTTAAACGCTGGAATGTCATGCCAGCTTTAAACTATCCCGACAGTGAATTGCAAAAAATCGCCGAAGCTATCTATGAACTCCCCTTACCCAAAGGAAAACAAGGTAAAAACAAATGCGGAAACGGAAAATGCGGCGGTTCGAAATAACCCGGGAAAAATCCAATTATACCATTGATTATTAATAATTTATCCACGCAATCATAGATAAAAAAAACCAATCAATAAGTCAAATCTTGATTGCCGGGGGATTGAAATTTTCACCGGAACTTTAGCAAACTTTAATATTCAAAAAATATTCTTGAAATTTTATCGATATAAAACTAACCTTATCCAAAGATAGTTTAAAAACCGCATAGACAATTTAGAAAAACATAAATCACCAACACGCTTGAAAATAAATTGCACACATGGCAACCTGACCGAACAAAATATGCTAGACTCTACATGGAAAACGCAAAGAACAAATGTCGGAAACACGATTAATTCCAATGCACCGGAGCAACTTCCATCTGTTGTTCCAGACCGGCCAGTTCACGCAATACTCGTAAATAATCATTTAAACTTCCTTTATGTAATAAAGATTTGGCTTTTTCTTTCAGGATTTTGTATCTTTCTTGCGAATTCATAATCATGTTTTTTTGGATTTCAACGGAATAAAAACAAAGCGTATGCCAAAACTCACAACTTATTGATTACCAATCAAATGAACAGAAAATTTCTCATATACTCTTTACTTATCGGATGGATTGCGGGGCTACAATTCGTTACGGCCCAAAATCTGACCTTGGCTAAATCTTACCTAAAAGACGGAGAATATGAAAAAGCTTATCCGATTTTTATGCAATGGTATCAAAAACGCAACTTTCGCTATGATGTCTATCAAGCCATTCTGAAAATTTATTTTTACAAAGGAGATTTCAATAAAGCCCGGCGTTTTGCCACCGAAGCTTATGATAGATATAAAAATGCCGTCTTTCTGGTCGACGCCTATCATGCCTCCATACGTGACGGAGATAGTCTAAGTGCCCGCAAAACTTTAAAGCAACTCGATCAATTACTTCAAACCCGCCGCGCCGACTTTTTACCCGTGGCACGAAAATTCAAAAATTACGGCTACTACAATCAAGCCTTGGATATATTATCCCGATATGTAACCCTTAATCCCGGAATTGCTTACTTGGACATGGCCGAAATATACGCAGAACAAGGTCAACTCCAACCCATGATGGAAACCTTCATTCAAGCGGCCGAAAGCAAACCGTTCTATTTTCGATATGTTACCGCCAACCTAAGCAAATATATTACGACCAATCCGGCCAATCGCTACAACCGGCAATTAAAAACCGTTCTCATTCGAAAAATTACCAACAATCCGCAGCCGGTTTATTTGAAACTTTTGCAATGGCTATATGTCAGAGAAAATAATTTTAAACAGGCTTTCATCCAAGCCAAAGGACTTTATTTACGCGGCAAAACCGGAAAAAACGATTTATTTTATCTGGCTCAAGAAGCCTTCGATAACCGGAATTACCTAACCGCCCGCCAAATATTGGATTTTTTGAAACAAGAAGCACAAAACAACCAATCCGAAACCGGTGAACGAATCAAGGTCCTGGAAACACGTATCGAAAGAGAATTAAACCGAAACAACCCGCAAAAACTAAACGAATTGATACCCCAATGGAAAAAACGCGCCACTACAATCCAAAACCTTCAATTACGCCAACAAATCAACCGTGAAATCGCCGAAACTTTCTTGCAACTTAAACAATACCCTAAAGCCTATCAATTTCTCGATTCATTGATTCGAACCACTTCCGCCGGAAAATACATTGCCCGGTGGAAAGAAATGCAAGGCGATATTTTATTGCTTCAAAAACAATTTGACCGCGCCGCCATTCAATTCACGCTTCTTAAAGAAGAAAATCCCTACACCGAAACCGGATACCGGGCCGTTTACAAAACAGGACTGGCTTCCTTCCTCGAAGGCGACTTCGACTGGGCACACCGCACCCTCAAAACCCTTAAAAAAGCCGCCGACCGAAATATCGCCAACGATGCATTACTATTGGACTTTATTATCATCTCCAACCGTAAACCGGGTGATACCATCCAAGCAGGACTAAAAGCTTTCTCGAAACTTTACTTTGAATTTTTCGCTCGAAATTACCGAAAACTTATCCGTCAAGCCGACAGTCTGAAATCCGTTTTCAAAAATCAAAAAATCTATGACGATATTTTATACCTGCAAGCCGTAGCCGCTGAAAAAACGGCACAATATCAACTTGCCGTCAATTATTGGAATGAAATTTTGACATATCCCACCGAAAAAACCCTGCGTGAAGAAGCCTTATATCACTTGGGTACTATCTTTGCCGATTATTTGAAGGACTACTCCAAAGCACGTGATTATTTCAAACGTATTTTGTTGGATTATCCGCAAGGATTCAGACATGATCAAGCTGCCGAATACTACGAAAAACTTAAAACACCCGAACTATGACAGACTATTTACTCCTCACGGCAAGCGTACTGGCCGGTGGCGCACTCACATTCCTGCTGAAAAACAACAACCGTTTTCACAAATTCCTGCTAACCTTCAGCGGCGCTTATCTCTTCGCCGTCATTGTCTTTCACTTGCTACCGGAAATCTACCGAAATCAAACCTTCGGCATTAAAACAACCGGCTTGTTTCTGTTGACAGGGCTGATTTTTCAGCTCACTTTGGATTTTTTCTCACACGGGCTAGAACACGGGCACGAACAAGGGCAATTCCAATCGCTTCGCACCGGACTCATAACCGGTCTTTTCCTCCATGCATTCACCGAAGGACTCCCCGTCCATCAATTGCATTCGCATGCCTATTTACACGCCATATTGATCCATAAACTTCCCATAGCCATGGTATTAACCGCTTTTGTCATGCAAAGCGGAAACCTCACCAAAACCCTTCTAATTCTAATAGCCTTCTCATTGATGTCGCCATTGGGCACATGGGCGGGAGAACATTTTGAAGCGCTTAAGCAAAACACCCCGTTGGTTTCGGCATTTGTGACGGGTGTATTAACCCATGTCAGCACAACCATTTTATTTGAAAGCGACCGATCACACCAATTCCGGCTAAAAAAATTCGCCACCGTTATACTGGCTTTCACATTGGCATATTTCATGTAAATTTGAACGCATTAATAAAATTGCTCATGCCAGCTCATTTTACCGAAGAAGATTTCCAAATTCATCGTACACTCGATTCAATACCCGGCAATTGGAGTGCCAAAACCGAAGCACCATCCAACATCGCTTTGATCAAATATTGGGGAAAAAAAGGACTTCAAATTCCTATGAACGCTTCACTTAGTTTTACCTTGAGCCGAAGCAAAACCGTCACACAAGCCGAAGCCGTCCGCTCCAATTCCGGTTCCGAAAAAATCACCTTCAAATTTTATTTCGAAGGAAAACGCAACAAACAATTCGAAAAAAAAATCCAAATTTTCTTTAAGCGTATAGAACCATATGCACCTTATTTAAATCACTTTGAATGGACTTTTCGCAGCAAAAACACCTTCCCCCACTCCAGCGGAATCGCTTCATCCGCCAGCGGATTTGCCGCATTGGCCAAAATAATCATACAACTGGAACAATACCTGTTCCCCGGCATCAACCGTGATTTTCTTGCTTATAAAACCTCATTCCTGGCACGACTCGGTTCCGGAAGTGCCGCCCGAAGCACAGCATCCGGCATTCAAATATGGGGAAAACACGAATCCATCCCCGGCTCAAACGACCTTTATGCCATCGATTTTCCTTTCCCCCTTCACCCGGATTTTCATCAAATGCACGATTGGATTTTCCTCTTGGATACGGCTACCAAAACCGTCTCCAGCACCCGCGGACATGCATTGATTGATAATCACCCGTTCAAACCCGGACGCATACAATCGGTGAAAAAACAATTGGATAAATTGAGTATAGCCTTACAACAAGGCGATACGGAAACCTTCGGACAAATCATCGAAGAAGAAGCCCTTACCCTGCACGCCCTAATGATGAGCTCACATCCCGCCTATATCCTCATGAAACCCGAAACGCTCGATATGATTTTGAAACTATGGAATTTCCGTAAACAAACCCATGCAAAACTCTATTTTACACTGGATGCCGGCGCCAATCTCCACTTGATTTTTCCACAAAAAGACCTGCAAAACGCCATTGCATTCGCCAAACAATTTCCCGAAATAAAAATCATCAAAGACGAAATCTTATAATAAAATTCACTATATTTGTAGCAACTAAAACCGAAAATTTTATCCCATGAAAAAGTTATTCTACCTGATTATTATTACATCCGTTTTGACCGCCGGTTGCAACAAGAAAAACAAAGACGACGAAAAAAACAACGAAGAAGAACAAACTTACGAATGCTTACCCAAGTCACTTAACTACACCGATCATGCCGATCCTAATAAAAACGAATCGACTACATATTTTTACAGAAAAAACCTGATTGACCATAAAGTAAGAAATTTTTCCGATGGAACTTCATACAGATACAATTATATTTATCAAGACGAAACCAAAGGCTTGTTAAGCAGAATCGATATACTCATCCAAGGGCAAGTCGTAGCCAAAGTAAATTACACCATACAAAACGATAAAACCACCCAACGGGAACTCGTTTTGCTTCAAAACGGTAATTCCTCTTTAGCATGGACCATCAGTTATTCCTACAACAATGACAAAGTAACACAAATTAGAATTCAGGATTATGACTTATGGAACAACGGTGCCAACCCCACCGACGAAACCGAAGTGCTCACCTATACCGGTGATAATGTAACCAATATCAAACTTTATGACACGGCCGACATGAACACCCTAAAAGAAGAATACATGTTTGAATATGATGACGGCAAACGAGCTTTTGATAATGTATCCACACAAACCTACCCCCAAACCCGTGTCAATAACGTAACACGTTACGAAAAACATATATACGGGACCAATCCGTCCACCGATATTGAACTCACTACAATCACATACAACAATAAAAATTTCCCGACTTCATTCGAATCGACCGATGATCGCGGAAATGCCACCAATACCATGGAGGTTACCTACGACAATTGCAACTAACAAAAATACCATGGACATTTCCATCCCGTCTTTACTTAGGCGGGATTTTTTATTTTTTTACTAACTTGCTTGCATAAATTTCCGGTTATGAAAAAAGGCCCTATGTACTACGCCAAAATTCTTCTCTTCGGTGAATACGGCATCATCGAAAACTCCAAAGGCCTGGCAATCCCCTACGATACCTACAAAGGAGGATTGAAAAAAGGTAAACTTGACAATCCGAAAGTCATAAAGTCTAATGAAAGCCTCAGAAAATTTTACCATTTCCTCCGGCAACGCGCCGGGGAACAACCCGACTTAATACAGCTCGATTTTAAAGAATTTAAAAAAGACCTAGACGAAGGGCTATATTTCGATTCCAATATACCCGAAGGATACGGCGTCGGCAGCTCCGGCGCAATCGTAGCAGCCGTATATGAACGCTATGCCAAAAATAAAATTTCGGTGCTCGAAAACCTCACACGCGAAAAACTCTTGCACCTGAAATCCGTCTTTGCCGCCATGGAAGACTTCTTTCACGGAAAAAGTTCCGGACTAGACCCACTCAACAGCTATTTAAGCGTGCCTATTTTAATCCATTCCAAAAACGATTTGGAACCCACCGGAATACCCCCCAAAGAAAACCCGCAAGGAAAAGGTGCCATATTTCTTATCGATTCCGGTAAAACCGGCGAAACAGGACCCATGGTGCAAATTTTTATGGAAAAACTCAAAGACGAAGGCTTTAGAAAAGTATTGAAGGAAGAATTCATCAAACACACAAATGTCTGTGTGCAAGATTTCCTCAAAGGCGATTTCAAAAACCTTATCGGCAACGTGAAACAACTCTCACAAGTGGTCTACCGTCATTTTACCCCTATGATTCCCACTAACTTGCTAGAGGTTTGGCAAAAAGGTCTGAAGTCCGACAAATATTATTTGAAACTATGCGGTTCGGGCGGCGGAGGTTATATTTTAGGCTTCACGGAAGACTTCGAAAAAACCAAACAAGAGCTCAAAGATTACAAACTGGAAGTGATTTACAGATTTTAATGTCATCTTCTATTCAAATTAAACTGGCGGCTCTGCTTTCCAGTGTCCGTTTTCAAAATGTTACGGCACTGTTGATAGCACAATTGCTCACGGCCAAATTTTTATTCGAACCCGGTCGTTCTTTCAAAGAAATTCTATGGCAACAAAGATTTATTTACATGCTTCTAGCTACCTCGTTTGCCATTGCGGCCGGATACATCATCAATAATTTCTATAACCGCAAACGCGACCTGATTAATCGACCTCACTTAACCGTTTTGGAAAGTAATGTGTCAACGGGAAATAAGCTCTACTTGTATTTCATTCTCAATGCCTTGAGCGTGATTTCGGCATCCATGATTTCATTAAAAGCCGTCTTATTTTTCAGCGTATATTTACTACTTATCTGGCTCTATTCCCACAAATGGCAAAAAAAAGCTTTCATTCATGAAATCAGCGTTAGTCTCCTAATCCTTTACCCGTTTTTCGGACTAATGCTCTTCTTCAAAAAAGCGGATACATTAATTATTTCAGGCGGGTGGTTATTCTTCCTCACCTTATTAATTAAAGAATTTATCAAAAACCATTTAACCATCAAAGGTGATGTGGCGGGAAACATCCAAACGGCATTAACAAAACTGAACGAAAAGGCCTACAAACGCCTTTTAACGGGATTGTTTACATTACTCATACCCTCGATTCTATTTATACTGAAACAAACACCCTTCCGGTTTGTCCAATATTATTTACTTTTCTACGTTTTCCTCATGAGTGCCGTTTATGTTTTTTACCGGAAAAAAAATTATAAACCGGCCTATATGACTATAAAATTGGCCATCGCAACGGGAATTTTAAGCGTAATATTTATAAAATAAAAAGGTTATGAAAAAAACATGGTCGAGTCTGTTAGTAATGATTTTTCTTCTCCATTCATGCGTAAGCAAGAAAAAATTCGACGAACTGCAAGAACGATACAACACCGAACATGCCAATCTGATGGATTTGCAAGAAGAAAACGACAGTCTGAAAAACGCTTCGCTTCAATTCGGAACCCATTATAAACGCTGCAAAACCGAATTGGAAAACCTAAAAAAGGAACATCAAACCCTGCAGGCACTCTACAATTCCACCGAAAAAGCATACAAAAACCTCCAAGCTTCCTACGACGCCCTAACCCAAAAAAGTTCGGCGGCATTGGAAGCACAATCCATTAAAACCCGGGAATTAATACGGGAATTGGAAGCCAAAGAAAAACGACTAACCGAAGAAAAACAAACATTGGAAAAACTACGCACCCAACTGGAAGCTCGATCCGCCCGAATTAACCGCTTGGAAGCACTCATCCATGAAAAAGACGTCTTACTCAACAAAGTGAAAGAAAGTCTTTCCGCTTCACTGAACGAATTCAAACAACAAGGTCTCTCGGTCACAATGAAAGACGGCAAAATTCACATTTCCATGCAAAACAAATTGCTCTTCGATTCGGGAAGTTGGAAATTGCGAAGCAACGGCCTGAACGCCATCCGCAAAATCGCGCGCATACTGGCCGATAACCCCGATTTGGAAATTATGATTGAAGGACACACCGACAACGTTCCCTACCATGGCAATCAATTCATCGAAGATAATTGGGATCTTTCCGTCAAGCGGGCAACAACCGTTGTACGGGAAATTCTAAAAAACAAAAATATCGATCCCAAGCGTCTGATTGCCGCCGGACGTAGCAAATATCATCCCGTCGTTCCCAACGACACTCCCGCACACCGGGCACAAAACCGCCGCATCGAAGTTATCATCACACCTGATATGCAAAAAATCAACCGGTTGCTCAACGAAAACCCTCAGGAATAAGGTTTTCTCATATAACCGTGACAATTAATTGCCATCCCGGCAGGTTTTTTTTTAGGCGGGTCGGGAAACGATATCCCAATACTTATCGCACGCACTGGCGGAACAAGTTTCATTCCGACCGAAATAAAGCTATCTCCTTCTTCGGATTGAACAAAAAAAGACCGCCGCTGTCCGGCGGTCCTTTTTTTTGTTACCACACCAAATATCCGGTTACATCGATTGAAGTTTGCGCAAATAGTTCAACGCGCTTCCGGCCTTGAACCATTCGATTTGTTCTTCGTTATAGGTATGATTTACTTGGATAATGTCCACGGTTTTACCGGAATGAATAATTTCAACGGTCAAAGGTTTACCGGGTGCAAATTCATTCAAATCGACGAAGTTGAAACGATCGTCTTCACGAATTTTCTCGTAATCGTTTTCATTGGCAAAAGTCAGCGCCAACAACCCTTGTTTTTTCAAGTTGGTTTCATGTATGCGGGCAAAAGACTTCACAATGACGGCAATCACACCCAAATGACGCGGTTCCATAGCGGCATGCTCGCGCGAGGAACCCTCGCCGTAGTTATGGTCACCTACAATCACGCTTTGCAATTTGGCTTCTTTCAGGTCACGCGCCACTTTGGAAACCTGTTCGTATTTTCCTGTTAAGGGATTTTTAGTTTCACCCGTTTTGCCCGTGAAAGCATTCACACCACCGGAAAGAAGGTTATCGGAGATATGGTCTAAATGTCCCCTGTATTTCAACCAAGGTCCGGCAGGTGAAATATGGTCGGTAGTGCATTTACCCTTGACTTTGATCAAAAGCGGTGCATCATAAATGTTGTCTCCGTTCCATGCCGGGAAAGGAGTGAGTAATTGCAAACGTTCACTATCGGGCCTAACGATAATTTCCGTATCTTGACAATCATCGCAGGGCGGGATAAAGCCCGGCTCGTCCACTTCAAAGCCTTTCGGAGGCAATTCCCAACCGGATGGATCTTCCAAACGAACTTCTTCGCCTTTTTCATTGATTAAAGTATCGGTGCGCGGATCAAAATCCAGTCTTCCGGCGATGGCCAGTGCCATAACCATTTCGGGCGATGCGACAAAGGCATGCGTATTGGGATTGCCGTCGTTACGTTTCACGAAGTTACGGTTAAAGGAATGAACAATGGAATTTCTGTGCTGATCGGCCACATCGTCCCGTCGCCATTGTCCGATACAAGGTCCGCAAGCATTAGTGAAAATTTTAGCGCCTAATTTTTCGAAAATATCCAAGAATCCGTCCCGTTCGGCGGTATAACGCACTTGTTCCGATCCCGGATTAATACCGATTTCGGCTTTCGGTTTGATACCTTTTTCCAAAGCTTGCTTGGCTACGGAAGCGGCACGTGACAAATCTTCATAGGATGAATTGGTACACGAACCGATAAGCCCCCACTCGAGATTTAAAGGCCAATCGTTTTCGCGTGCTCGTTTTTTCATTTCCGAAACGGGCGTGTCCAAGTCGGGCGTAAAAGGACCGTTGAGGTGAGGTTCCAATTCGTCCAAATTGATTTCAATGACTTGGTCGTAGTATTTTTTGGGATTTTCATACACTTCCGGATCCGCTTGCAGGTATTCTTTAATGGCATTGGCGGCATCGGCCACTTCGTTGCGCCCGGTGGCACGCAAGTATCGTTCCATGGCTTCGTCGTATGCGAAATTGGAAGTGGTAGCCCCCACTTCGGCACCCATATTACAAATGGTTCCTTTACCCGTTGCGGAAATACTTTTTGCACCTTCCCCGAAATATTCTATAATGGCTCCCGTGCCACCTTTAACGGTAAGGATTCCGGCTACTTTCAAAATCACATCCTTAGGTGCCGACCAACCGCTGAGTTTTCCGGTAAGCTTCACACCGATTAATTTAGGCCATTTCAGCTCCCATGGCATTCCGGCCATAGCGTCCACCGCATCGGCACCGCCCACACCAATGGCAATCATGCCGAGCCCGCCGGCGTTGGGTGTATGCGAGTCGGTTCCGATCATCATCCCGCCCGGGAAAGCATAATTTTCAAGCACTACTTGATGAATAATTCCCGCACCTGGTTTCCAAAAACCGATACCGTATCGCTTCGATGCCGATTCCAGAAAGTTATATACTTCATTGTTTCGGTTAATGGCTTCTTGCAAATCTTTATCGGCGCCCATGTAAGCTTGGATCAGATGATCCAAATGAACGGTGGTGGGCACGGCCACTTTGTCTTTGCCGGCAAGCATAAATTGCAAAAGCGCCATTTGAGCGGTGGCGTCTTGCATAGCAACGCGATCCACTTTGAACTTCACATAATCCCTGGCGCGTTCATAGGCACGAGAGGGCATTCCTTCCCATAAATGGCTGTATAAAATTTTCTCGGAAAGCGTCATGGGACGACCGAGAATTTTTTTCGCCGCATCTACACGCTCGGGTATAGAAGCATATACTTTTTTGATCATATCCAGATTCTGCACCATATTGATTGCATTTTTAATTTCCGGTTCAAATTTAAAAAAATAAAATTATTCAACCAAATTTTTATGATACGATGATTATTTTTTAAAAATCAACCTTATTTTATAAATTATTTTTTACAAATCAAATATCATGTTGTTTTTTTTCTAATATCTCTTAGCCCCTATTTCTTATAAAGTAAGAAAAAGAAAATCGAAATATTTGGTTGAAAATTACTCTGAAAAACAACCGATAATGGCGAATAGAATTATTTAAGTTTGATTTTCATCAAAAAAAAGCAAATTTTCATTACGTTATGTTTATTTAAATTAAATCGTCCTACATTTGAGCCGAAATTACAGAAACACCGGAAAACATTAACCCTTAAAAATTAATATTATGAAAAAACCAATTATTCTGTTAGCTGTATTACTCACCGGACAAACGGGATTCGCACAATTCGGCCTAAGACTCGGTTTGAATTTTGCCAATCAAAAAAACGAGGTTAAATACTCAGGTGAATTCAGTGGTGATTCGGACAAGGAAACTTATCGATCACTTGCCGGTCCTATGCTTACCTTCTACTACGATGCCACTATTGATGACAATAGCTCGTTTGAAATAGGTTTAGGCTATGTGCAAAGAGGATTTAAAGTTATTGATGATAGTGAAAAATCCGTAACAAAAGCAAAATTGAGTTATCTATACTTTCCCGTCACTTATAAATATGCTTATGAAATTTCCGACGGAATGAAATTGTTCGGACGCGGAGGAGTATATTTGGGTTTCGGATTAAGCGGTAAATTAGTGGAAAAATATAAGGACGATAATGAAACCAGCACCAATACCGTAACTCATTTATTCGGGAACGATGAAGAAAAAAATCTATTTAAACCCTTTGATTTCGGAATGGAGATAGGAGGCGGTTTAACGTTTAATAATTTTGAAGTAGGTATCGGATACGATTTGGGCCTTGCCAATATTTCGGTTATCCCGAAAGGAGAGAATTTCAAACACATAGTCAAAAACAGAGGATTTTTCCTTATGGTGGGAATGCGCTTCTAATGAATCATGACTTATAAAAAAAACCGTCTCGCTTTTGCAGGCGGTTTTTTTTCATTCTTTTAAAAATCGACTAAAAGTTATAACTTTAACTGCATAATAAAGACCAATCAATCCTATGAAACAACTGAGTTTATTACTACTGATTTTTATCACGCCGGTGGTATATTCGCAAAATTTTCAAACTTTATTGGATGATTTTGCCGGAGCACTTCAAACGGTCAATGCCGAAAAAAAAGAAATCACACAAACATTGGAGCCATTGGACCAAGGTGTTTTACTACTCAGAATAACGGAGACGGATAGCAAAGGGAAATCCAAAACAACCGAATATCTTTTCAATATCGCCGATATTGATAAGCATACTTTACTTCCGCGAACCAAAGGAAGCGTAATTGTCTTGGAACCGATGGCCGAAGCCAAACAAAGGGTTATTAAAAAAATCTATGATAACGGATCGCCGAAGTATGTTTATCAATTGAAAATTTACGCTACGGACATCAACAATGCGCGGGAATTGGCAAAAAAAATCAAAGCCTTGATAGAACCGGCCAAAAAGTCGGCTGCATCACGCATTCAATTAAACGGCTATGCAGAGAGAATCGATTGGTTAAAAAATCACGCAACGGAAATACAAAGAGAAAATAAAACCTTCACTCAGGCATGGGATGAAGATCACTTCCCCGGTAGTTTAATCTTTAAACAAGAAATAAAAGCAAAAAAATCAAGCGGTTCGAAGGAATATCACTTTCATTTGGCCACCTTGCACCCGCGACGGATTAAATTTGTTGTTAAGGATAATATTTTCGGTTTAAAAGTGGAAACTTCCTCTGGTGATAAATTAATTCGAACATTGAAAGACGGAAATCCGGCAGGTTATGTAAAAAGTATTTTCATTGCGACCGATGATGTGGAATTGGCACGTGATTTTCGCAAAGTGTTGGATGATTTGATTAAAGACGCCGAAAAAAAAATAGATAATCTTTTGCCCGAATCCAATTCTATTAACGAGCTTATCGAAAAATTCAATGAAAACAACCGAACCGTTCAATTGAAAGACCGAACATTAGAACAGCATTTAAATGGAAATTGCTTGCTGGAATACAAACTCACCGAAACCAAAAAAGGCAAAACCTATGAACATATTTACCGGGTTGAATTACAAGATCTTTATAACAAAAACATCCGGTATGTCGCTAACGGCACATCAATATATATTTTGTTACCCGTTAAGGCTGAAAATAAATTTATTGCCCATATTGAAAACGGCAAAACCCAAGCTTACCGTTCAAAAATGTTCATCTATGTCAATCAGGCTGAAGATGCCATAGTGTTTACTCGTATGTTCAAGAATGCCATAAAAAAATGTGCAAGTAAGAATAAGAAAAAATATGATTTTGAAGAACTAACGGTTTCATCCCTGAAAAATTTGCTCGTCAAAAATACGGGAAATGTGGAAAATGAGAGCAAAACCATTGAACAAATCCTTGAATTTGACGAAGATAACATAATTAGACTAAAAAAAGTTACCGGAACATCCAAATCAAGCACCGAATATATTTATGAAATCGGATTAAATGATCTGAATCCGAATTCGGTTAAAATTAAAATTTCCGGAAAAACGGTCGAAGTGACGGTAAGCACCAAACAATCGGCTAAAATCATAAAATATTATAAAAACGGAAAGATTCAACCTTATAGAAAAGACATGATATTTGCAGCACGCGATATTCAAAACGCAAAAAAAATTGCCGGCATTTTGACCGGCTTGATTAAAAAGAGCGGAAACTAGAAATTTTAGGGTTTTCTGAAAATTAATGCCGTCCTTGTTAATACAGGGCGGCTTTTTTATGGCTAAAAAAACGACAAGTTAATTTTTATTTCAACCGTATCGGTAACGGTCCATCCGTGTTCGTCGTCGGGGTAAGGATGTGAAGGCGAAAGACGATAAATGCCCCAATCGGTGCGGTCGATGATAAATTTTTTACTTTCCCATTTGAGGGTATCGCCCCGGCGAAAAATTTTTCCCGGGAATTGGATGCAAACCGTATTGCCGTGCATGGTCAAATCGCCTTGAAACAAAAACAGAGAGTCATTTAACGGCCAAGCATCTTCCAGTATGAAATAGACATCGGGATATTTTTCAATTTCAAAAAATTCGTTTTTCAGGGTATTTTCCAGAATGACTTTGGCGGTTCCGTATTGTTTGGCATCCAAATCTTTCACTTCAAACAATTGCATGTCAAAATCGAAGCGCCCGGCAAGTTTTCCCGCATCATCCATATATAATTGACCGTCCTTAAAATGCGTATAGCCCCAATGTTTGTCGCAATGCCAATACACTTCACTTTTTCCCGTATCCAGTTTCCATACTTTTCTTTTAACGGGCAGGGAAAGCGATGTAAACAGCAATAATATAATTAAAGCCGGTAGATGTTTCATCAATGTTTTCGTTTATTGTATTTCAAATCCTGAATCATGCCCGTAGCAAGACCTTTTTCGTTGATGAGGGGTTTCAATTCGGGCGGAATGTTTTTAGCACCTTTGAAATTTGTTTCGTTCAAATAAGTTTTAAAGAAATTGACGTCTTTGAGGTCGGCACCGCTAAAATCGGTTTGGTAACATTGAGCACCGCTTAAGTCGGCATGGCGGAGTGTGGCTCCTTTAAAGGAAGCGCCGTCCAATTGCGCGCCGGTGAAATCGGCATAAGCGAAATTCGTGGAATCCAAAACACTTTTTTTCAATACGGCACGAATCAACCGGGCTTTCAATCCGTTGGTATGCGTAAAATCGGCATTGATAAATTCCACGTCTTTCATCAATGCATTTCGCATATCGCATTTCAAAAACCGGGTTCCCTCGCCTTCCATCCCGAACATATTGGTTCCTTGGAATGACGAACCGCTCAAATCGGCGAAATTCACTTTCACATGAAACATTTTAGCTTGATCGAAGCGGCAATTTTGCAAGAAAGAATAATCGAATTCTGTCCAGCGTATATCCGATGCGCGAAAATCGGATCCGGAAAAATCGGAATGGGAACAATCCGACGAACGCATGGTAACACCTCGAAAATCGGCATTGCGCACCGATACGTCTTCCCAGAAAATCGTATCCATGATTTCGTTTCGGAAATCGTCGCCGTCTTGCGGCCAAGCTTTGAATCCTTTAACGGTTTTCAATCCGTTATCCGCCTCGATAATGGCTTTTCGCTCTTTTTCGGACAAAAAATTGGCAACCTTTTTCAGGTTGGTGGTGTCATAAAACCCGGCATCCTCTTTTTCTCCGGCACATGACACCGAAGCCGAAAATAATAAAATCAGTAGTAGAGAAAAAATAAGAACCAAGCGAACCGTACTTCTAAACCACGTCATGTCGGTTAAAATAGCGATTACCCAGAATAGCGAAAATCAATCCTAAAATTACCGGATAAAGCAAAGAAAAAGCAATAAAGGTTTCCCGGCTTACAGTGTCCAGAATATAATAGGATACCGGTCCCATCACCGTCAGTTTCGGGTCGAATAAAATCAAGCTTCCGGTGCGGAAAACTTGCAACGGATTCAACAGTGCCACCCCAATAATCGCTTCGGGGTTAACACGCCAGCGCAACATAATTCCTATCAGCAAAATATCCATGAATGCCACCAAAAAAATCCATATCATAAAAGAAATTCCCAAAGCGTTTTCTTGTGTGCGACTTTTGGCCGAGAGATACATACTTAAGCCGAGGAAAAAGAAAATCATCGAGGCCAGCAGAAAGACGTAAAGAAAAAACAAATCCCAAGGAATTTCCAAGCTTTTGAATATTCCCCAAACCACCGCCATTACCATAGCAAATAATACCGGAAGGTAAATCACCGTAAAGCGGCTCAAAAATTTCCCCCAAAAATAAGTGGAAAAAGAAAGGGGAAGTGCCAAGGTATATTCCAAAACCCCGTTCTCTTTGTCGCCTACCAAAGACCGAACCGTGGAAATCAATACGTATATCGGCAAAATGACCATGCTCACTTGTGTAAATGTCACCAATAAACGGCTTAATCCCACGAATCCTATCACTTGCGACTCGGTGATTCCGGTCATAAACATTACCGCTACAAACAAAGCAAAAAAAACGGTATATAACCAAAATGACTTGCTTCGCAAATTCTGTTTGATATCAATACGGTATATTTCCCACAAATTTTTATTCCGAATTTTATTCATTTTCCCCTTTCTTTTTTAATCATATTTAAATCATAGATATGTTTAACCACCGCATTTTCCCGCTCCGCATTTACCTTTTCCGCATTTCATTTCACCGCCGCTAACGTTCATTTTTTTCTTTTTTATAAATTCTTCGCGCTTGGTTTTCCCTTCGGCAATGCGTTTCAAAACGGTTTCAAAATCATATAATGTATCTCCGGGTTTTGCTTCGGATTTATCTTTTAAAGCTCCGTAACCATAACCCATGGGGGTTTCGTCGCCAAAGCGGTAATAAGCCTTTTCGGCATCAATCCAATCACCCGTTTCGGCATCACCAATCCAAATTTTATATTTTCGACCCTTCCATTTGTTAAAATCCATATCACGAATATCTTCCGCCAAACATCCGATATCGTCATACCAACGCACATCGCCGTGTTCATTGATTGCCTGAACATTATACTTGGGATTGTCCAACCCCATTTTACAAACAAAACACACATCCCGGTCATAATTCGGCTTGCGCGGACTGAAATCCACTTCATGCGAACATGAAATTAACCCCAAAAGAACAACGAACAATACCAATAAAAACTTTCTCATGGTTTTACGGTTTTTTAGATTCGAGATTTTCTTCAATAGTGGCAAAAGGTTCATCCAAAATAACTTTTCCCAAATCCATCTCCACCACTCGATTAATCAAACCTTTGATTTCGTCGGTTCGGTGACTACTCAAAATCATCAATGAATCCGGACGATATTCCTTCAGCATGGCGAAAAATACTTTTCGTGCTTCCGGGTCCAAATTTGCCGAAGGTTCGTCCATTAAAAGAATTTGCGGCTGATGTCCCAAGGCCAAAGAAACCAAAAGTTTTTGCTTCATTCCTCCCGAAAGCTTCAGGAACGGTTTGTTGATATGTTTTTCAATATCCAAATTCAACCGGTTGGCCAAATCGATAAAAATTTGTCTATCGATATTGAAAATCCGGGAAAAGAAATCGAGTATTTCTGTCACAGTCATTCGTAACGGTGGTGGTAATTGCGGAACAAAACCCACTTCCATAAGGATTTTTTGCCGGTGTTTTCGTGGTTCCGAGCCTAGCACTCGCAAATAGCCTTCATAAGTGTATAAACCCAAAATACTCCTGATTAGCGTGGTTTTTCCGGCTCCGTTTTGTCCGATAAGCGCCACACGTTCGCCGGCATAAAAATTCAAGGTCAAATCATCAATTACCCGGACATTTCCGAAGCGCTTGACCAAACTTTTAATCTCTATCAAGGTTTTCTTTTCCATTAGCTTTTAAATATAAGATCGGAATCGCGAATTCCATAGCTCAATGAACCGCCGGGACATGCATCGATACACAATCCGCATTTGGTACAATCGCCTCCCGTATAATGCACTTCGCGTGTGGCCGCTCCTTTCTTAACAAACCAAAGCTCGTGCGGCACCAAGCATACATCTTGGCAATCTCGACAATGCCCGCATTTATCCAGTTCAAATTTTATATTGATCGGCGACAATTCACCGATAAAGCTATAAGTTACGCCTATGGGGCAGACATAACGGCACCAAAAACGTTTTACTCCTATCACTTCGTAAGCCAGCAAGGCGACAACCCAAATCAACGCCAAACCGGGTCCGTATATAATCGAACGGGACAATATACCCACCGGATTTAAATTCTCAAATACCAATTCTCCCGTCAATAACGCCAGTAAAATAAAACCTATCCAAAAAACATATTTTACGGTAATATCGTAAGTTTTTTCTTTGATTTTGCGTTTTTTTATCCAATAATCATGAAATTTTTCACCCCATTCCGCAAAGAAATGGTAGGGACAAACCCAAGAACAAAAGGCACGGCCTCCCACCAGCCAATAAAATACGAGAATCGTTATAAATCCCGTCCAGAAATTGGTGGTCAAATGCGGAATATATCCTTTGGTGGCGCCTATGGCCAATTCCTGTGTCGAGTTAAAAGGATCCATCAAATACAATCCCAGCAAACGCGACCCGCTCAATGAACCTTCCAATAATCCCAAATCAAACGTAAAAGAAACAACAAATAACAAATTGATAAAAATCAAAAAGGCCCAGCGGCGGTTTCGCCAGGTATGTCTTCCTTTGGCTTGATCGTGCCATTCTTTATAGGTCATTCCCAGACGCACGTGGGGAAGCTCGTCTTTTTTCTTGGCAGGCAAGGGTTTACGCCTTTTATCTCCGTGTAAAAAATCATATATGAATGCCATAATTTCAAACTTTAGGGTTTTCTTCCGGTTCTATCACAATTGCTTTAGGTTCCGTAGGGCATACCATTTGACATACACCGCATCCTACACATCCGTCCAAAACTTCGGGTAGGAATTTTCCTCCGCCTTGGTCTTTCAATACAATGGCGTCCTCTTGCAACGGACAATATACCACGCAAAGGTCGCATATTTTCCTGTCTACGGTGATTTCATCCGTATAAATCCGGTCGCCTTTTCCGGGAGGACGCATCTTCGCTCTATGCTTGGTTAAAGGACCTTTATAACCTTGACCGTGGTATGCCAAACATTGTTGCACATTTACCTTAGCCACCCCTAATTTGTAGGCACGTTTCATGGCATGAATTTGCACCACAAACGGATTTACATTCGGCGGTAATTTGCGATTGGGATATTGCTTATATAATTCTTCCACCGCCTTTTCGCCGGCACTGCGAAACACCGGAAAATGCAATGCCGACGTGGGACAAGTCTCCGCGCATTGTATCGAATCACATGAAAAATCACAAGCTTGAACGTTGGGATCGATATACGGTGTGCCGTAGGACAAACCCGTATCCCAATCGGCTAACTTCACGGCATGAACCGGGCAAATCTGAACGCACAACCCGCATTTAATACAGGCAAATAGAAAATCTTCCTCGGGAATGGCTCCCGGCGGACGCAAAAATCCCTTATCCTTTACGTCCGATTTGTCTTTTAACCAAAACGCCAAGCTCCCTACCGCCGACAACGTAATCACCGCCGCTGCCGATGCCTTCAGGAATTGACGCCTGTTCAATTGTTGTTTTCCGGTGGACATATCAATATAATTTTTCAAATTTCTTATTCTCCTTCATATATTTTTCCATGTTGAAAATCGGCTTTTTGTCCTTCAAAACAAATTGCGGTTTTGAGAACGGTGCCAATTTCTCCAAATAATCCAACAAGGACAAAATAGGCGAGCCGTAGAAAAACTTCACGTTCTCATTGAAGCGCCACAAACGCGCGTGATACTCGTATAATCGATATGGAAAATCACCTATATTATCACCGTCTTTATCAAATCCTTCATAATCGTCCCAATAGTTGTGAATCCATTTGTTACGGTTGGCGGTGCCGCCTCCTTGGATATAAATCTGTTGTAAATTATCATGAAAAAGGTTGTCACTGAACAAATTACCCTCCTGATCTTTCAAAAACTCTATACCCGTGCCGCAAAAGGCAATTTCATTTCCCGTAATCGTATTTTTCTTCCAAGGAACAAACGGAGAAACATCAATATAAATCCCCCGCGCGGAATATAAAAAACGGTTATCCAAAATCTGATTGGACGAAGTTTCTTTCATTCCCAAGCACATGCCCGTTACACCTTGCGAATTTTCTATAACATTATTGTTCATAATGGTCTCTTCGCTATACATCAAGAAAACACCTACCGACGAATTAATAAAATAATTAAACGAAATCCGGTTGTTATGGGAGTACATGAAATGAATGCTATACCGATTCCCATCTCCATAATTTCCGATAAAGTCATTATCTTCCGAATACCAAACCACCATATCCCGCACCTGATGCCAGTAATTTTCTTTTACCATATTATGCTTGGACCACCACAAACGAATGGCATCGCCCTTCATCCCTTTCGTGTTTTTAGCTATGGATGTTATATCATTATGCCAAATTACCCCACCTTCCGACCAATATACATCCACACCGAATAATGTATTTTCCATACGATTGTTTATGACCTTAAAGCCGTTTGATTTCACCACTTTCACCCCGCAATCGATTTTGTCGGGCGAATTGCCCGAATCAATCAAATGCAAATTTTTAACGGTTACATTTTCGGCTTTAATATACAAAACCGAACGCTTATGCATACCCGAAACCGTCGCATGACCTTGGCCGTCAATAACCACGTTGGGGACGGTTATAAACCCCGGCCCTTCATAAAAGCCGGGCTTCAATTTCAATGTATCACCCGGTTTCAAACTATCGAGCAATGGCTGGATAGCCATCCGGGGCGCACCTTCCGGTGCGCCCGGAACACTATCTTTTAATCCCGGCGCATATCCGCCCACCTGGGCGGATATGCGCAATACAAATAATAATATAAGGTATGTAAAAACCTTTTTCATTTTAATTGTTAAAACCCGATTCATTGCGGGAACTTCCGACATATTTGGTTTTGAATGCAATGGCAATAAACATTAATATCATTCCTGCAATACCCAAATAAAACCCTATATCGGGATAAGATTCGGTGGTAAACTGCGCCACTTTTCCTTCTCCCAAAACCGTTGGCATAAAGGGTTTGATACCACTAAACGCACCGCCTCCGTGCAAACCCAAATGGTGACCATACCACCAAAGGTAATAAATGTAAATAGCCAGAAAATATATCGGAGCTAATGCCGCTAAAACTGCCGCCCAAGTCAGCTTTCTTTTGCCAACGAAAATAAACGCCAACCCTAAAATGGCAAAAAGAACAAAGAAATAATGAGAAATGCGCATAATTTTATCCAAGGTCTTCAATGCGCCAGGAATTTTTGCATCGGGAATGCGATCGGCAGCGTACAGCGGATATGGCGCATGAATCTTCATAATGGTATCGTTGGTTAATTCCAACGTATGGTCATCCACTTTTTTCATGATACCGGGATTCAATTTGAGCATTTTTTCCAACGTAGGCGTATCTTCAAACGTAAATCTATTCTCCGAAACCTCCAACCAATCGTTTACCCCTTGAACGATAGGATACATACCGATAAAATGGTTGATCTTATTCATCTCGATCAAACAATCCGCACCGGCATCCATAGCCAGCTCTTCACGCTCACGAACGCCTTGGCAACCGTTATAAACGCCATTGTAACGAAATTCAATCCGAATTCCCTTCGGATACATCGACTTGGGGTATTGGTGACTTTGCAATGCCACCCACCATTCGGGAACAAAATAAGTCGCAATAATCAAACCCAGCCCGATAAGAGCCAAAATACGATACAGAATTCCAAATACTTTATTTTGATTTTTCATACTAAAATTTTTTTACAAATATGATTTATTTTCTGATAAATATCAATGATTAATCGGTCCTTAAAGATACGAAAATAAGCCCAATCAAAATTTTTTTTTAATAAACTGCTTTATCGCATTTATTTTCCTTTACAACCGCACCTTTTTACCAAATATCGTGTAATTTCCGATACATTATACCCCTTTGCAATATGTCTTTTACAAAAAAAACCGCTCCGGGTCGGAGCGGTTTTTCGTTCATTCTACTCCGGGCTTATTTTCCGGATTGTTCTTTTACGTATTGCTCGGACTTAGCTTTCATGTATTCGATAAGCTTATCCACATCTTTCGGATCTACATGTTGATCAGGCATATAGAGTTTGAATTTCTGAGCCAAAGCTTTGATATCGGGATCGTTGTAATGTTTTTTGGTGTGGAGAATCCAATCCTTCAACCATTCTTTACTACGGCGTTTGTGAACCATGAGCAGGTCAGGACCGTTGAAGTCTTCACCGAACTTGTGACAAGCATTACATCCGTAGTTCAAGAATTCAATCTCACCCGGAAGCATGTTCTTAAGCTCGATGGACGAAGGTTTGAAGGCTTGAACTTTTTGGTCCCACTTGATACGGTCAGCATAAGCTTGAACTCGCTTGGCTTCGGCCGCTTGATCGAAGCTCACCGTCAAGTAACCGGCTAATTGTCGTTTGCTCGGGCTGTTTTGTGCATCCAACAAGATCGGATATACACCCGCCTTTTCGGCATTGAATTTCAATGTTGCCGTTTCACCCGGCGCATAAGGATACATCTTGTCGTAGGATGCTATTTCGTATACGTAATGATCAAACGGGGTTTGTCCCAAGTTGGTTAAGTGAATGATTACATCTTGTCCTTGTTTTACGTTAATATCTCCGGGAACTACTTTTCCGTCTTTAATATAACCGAATACTTCAACCGTATTGCCTTTATTTTCGACCTTTTCTTCACCTTCACCCACGGCATACGGCGATTTGCTCATGGTTGTAATGTCGGTTCCAACCGGATAAACATCCAATGTATTGGCTTCATATACATCACGACCGATCATAGCCGTATAGTGCGGTTCACCCATAGGCAAAGGCATGTCATAAATAATACGCGGTTGATCCGATGCGATATCAATCAACTGATGGTTTTGAGGATGCAAAGGACCCACCGGGTTGAAACGGTCAATAGATAGTTTGTTAAGTGCGATTAAGTATTTACCGCGCGGTTTCTTAGTATCACCGTGATATGATACCAAGTGACCAATGTTATAGTGAGAAGGAACATACGCCAAAACCGATTTTTTACCTTCCGGGTCGTCACTCTTATAATCCCATTTGGTTACACGGGAATCCACATAAATGGAAGTATAAACCACGCCGTCCCGGCTATCGAATTGGTTATGCAGAGGACCGAGCCCCACTTCTACAGATTTATGCAAAGCGGCTTTCAAAGCAATAATGGGAATACCGAATTCGTCTTTGCCTTCAAAGTTCTTTTCTTCGATGGCTTTTTGGATTTTCTTGAAGTCATACACCCAAGCGTGCGAATCCAATTTACCGGCAACAATGATGTATTGACCGCAAGGACTCACATCCACACCATGAGGCGACTTGGGCTCGGGAATCAAGTAGAGCAATCCGTATTTAACGGCTTCGGGAATGGTAATTACGTGCATTCCGTTGATAACTTTCTTACCGATTTTACCGGCTTTGAAGAGTTCTTCGGCTTTTTTCCAGTTGGTCACGTGCAGGTAGTCCACGTCACGAGAAGAACATCCGGCTTCAAACGGAGGACGTCCGGCTTCAATACCACCGAAATACATTTCCGAACAGAAGGAGTTGGTGAAGCCCCATCCATACGACATCGCCTTACCGGCATCCGAAAGGTCTTGTGTATAAGGCGGGAATTCAAAAGTGAAGGATTTGGACAAATCCACCTTACCGGTTTCATTATCGAATTTCCAGTAGGTCAAACCGCCTCGCCAATATTTCTTGAAATTTTCTTCGGTCAATTCGTGGAATTTACGGTCAAACGGCGCCGGATATTGGCAGGCTTCCATGATATATTCGGAATTGGGTGTAAAGAAGCAACCACCGTGATCGGAACGGAAAATGGGGTTTTGAACGATTTGTTTGACATACCAATCGCGCAAATCTACAATATAAACACGTGGATTGGCTTTATCGTTAATTGCTAACCATTTACCGTTATAAACACCGTCGGTTTCGGAGAATCCGGGATGGTGGGTATCACCCCACAATATTTCGGCTCCATCAATAAAACCGTCTTTCAATAATTTATAGGTTTCTTCCGAAAATCCGAAACCTGCATAGGGTTGGCGGGTGTTAATGGGTGTATACTTCACCAAACGCATGGAAGGGAAAACATAGGTAGGCAAGTTACCTTCCTGACCTCCCGAGTTGGCAGCGACACCTTCGTCTTTCAGGTTATCGGGTGTATAGGTTTGGACGGCTGCCAAAACGTCGTCTTCAGTCAACCCGCGACGTTTCACCACGTCTTGGAAAGATTCTTTACCGCGGGGAGCACCCACCGCGCTGGTTTGTTCTTTTCCGCCTTCGGCTTTCTTGCCTTTTTCACAGCTAGTGCCGAAGAAAGCAAGAGCCAAAAGGCTTATGGTTACCGGAAGAATACGGAACCAGATTTTATGTTTGTTTCTCATAATGATTTTCATTTTGGATTATTCTTCTTTACCTAATTTTTCGTCTAACAATTTCTTAGCACGAAGACCTACGTCGGCCGCTTTCACTTGATATTGCCAATATTGTTCCGCCCAGAGGAAAGCATCTTTCCACTTGCCTTCTTTAGCGTATTTCTTATAATTTTCTTCGGCAAATTTTCCTTTATTCAGCTGGTCTACGGCATCTTCAACCAAAGCTTTTACATAAGGATATTTTTCATAGTGGTTTTCTTTCAAGTATTTAACCACACCGTTGATAACATCGGCAGTTTGTTTAATAACTTTGATTTTTTCTTCGTAGTCTTTCTTATACTTGGCCAAATCTTCTTTGGTCAAAGCTTCTTTGCCACCGGTTCCGGTTTGCAAAGTGCTGAATTTACTACCCAAATCCACTTTTTTATTCTTAGGACGAACCAACAGAATACCTTCCATTTCCAGGTGGAGTGCCGAACAGAATTCTGTACAGTAATAAGGAAATACGCCCGGACGATCCGCTACAAACGTCAAGGAAGCGGTTTTACCGGGTTCAAATGAACCGTGTTTACCGTATGTATCGATAGTGAAACCGTGAGTTTCGTCTTCGGCTCGTTCGAGGTTGGTCAAATGGAAGGTTACAATGTCACCTTCATTCACTTCCACGATTTCGGGTGTGATGTGAGAACGAATCAATGTTCCGAACACGTGTACGCGGTTTCCTTTACGTTCCACTTTTTCCTGACCGGCGAATGCACGGAAAGGTGAAGGTTCACCCGTACGGGAGTTGGTTCCGGTAGGATAACGAATAATCGGCTTAATGGTGGTACGTAAAATCAATACGTTGCCGTAAACATTAGCTTGCGGCAATGTCATGGTGTAGAGGTCGACCATTTCGTCGTCGGCGGAAATATCGATCAAATGTTGAATGCTCGGACGAACGGGACCCGTTTTCGGAAGATTTTTCAAGTATGCTTCCTTGTCAACGGCAATCAAATAATTGGAATGAGGTTCGCCGGACAAACCTTGCGGAGTGGTCAAGTAGGAAGGTTTGAAGTCCAATTTTATTTCATCTTTTTTCACTCCTTTATCAAAATCGAAACGAACGATTTTGCTGTCGTCGTGTGCCGATGCGTAAGCAATGTTTTTGCGGTAATCGAAAGTTACGTCCACCACGCCTTTTCCGATAGCTATGGATTTGTGGGTTACATCGGCTGCTTTATAGTTTTTGCCCAAATTGGATTTTACTTTGGCACCGTCCAATACCAAAACGTTATCGGCAGCCACTACGATATATTTTCCGTCGGGGCTGGCTTTTACGGTATTGGCCTTGGCGGGCAGTTCGATAAAGCTTACCGCTCCTTTGATTTGGTCGAAAGGTACATAGTCAAAGTCGTTGAATTGTTTTTTGGCGGCGGCAACGGCTTTTTTGTAGTCAATCACATATACATAAGATTTGCCGTCTTTGAATGCCAATCCGAAGAATAATCCGTCGGTATCGCCTTTTCCGACATCGTTGTAATCCAATTGATAGGCGGGAAATTCTACTGCAAAGGATTTTTCTTTGATGATACGTCCTTTATGTTCACCTTCTTTTTCGATACGGTGAACATTCCAGAAAGTCAATGCGTTTTTGGCCTGAGCCATATCGGTAACGCGGTTATCCCAAGGATGCGGATATTGACCCGTTTGGATTACGTATTCGGTATTGGGCGTTACCACTGCTTGAGGGAAGAGGTTGTTCATGATAGGGTTGGACAAAACCTGTTTGGTTTCAAAGTCATCCAAACCCAAAAGTGCAATACGTGCGTTGGCACCGTCGGTAAAGAATGCATATTTACCGTCATATTTTCCGTTGGTTTCGGAAAATGCGGGGAATCGCATGTCACCGTACCAAGGAATGCGGTTATCCAAGGAGGATTTTTTCAACAACAATTGCGATTCGTCGTCATATCCATAACCTTGCCAAGGTTCGGGTGAGAACACACCCACATATTTATAAATACGCATGGAGGGAACGCCGTAAACGATCATGGTTCCGGAGTTACCCGTTCCTACGATACCAAAATACTCGTCGCGACCTCCACGCGGCATGAAGGTTTTAACCGCGGCGAGCTTGTCTTTCTCGGTCAGACCGCGTTCTTTCATAACGCCATCCACCGTCTTCTGGGCTTGCAATCGTGGTGTTCCCAACAGGAAAACAGCCACGCCCACAACTGTGAGGGCTAACCATTTCAAGTGTTTCATAATAATATAGTATTTAGCTTTAATGTTGTCGTAAATATAAAAAGATATCCTTCGCGTAAATATGACATATGTCAGTTTTGATTATGCTTTTTTTAAGGCGGTTTTCACCCCTTCACTCCTTGCAAAGTTAAACAAATATCCGTAAATTCCAAATGCTTTGTCAAGATTGTTTAAAAATCAATCTTTCAGCTTTAAAACGGCCATGAAAGCGGATTGAGGTATTTGCACTTTCCCCACTTGGCGCATGCGTTTTTTTCCTTTCTTTTGTTTTTCCAAAAGTTTTCGTTTACGGGATATATCGCCTCCGTAGCATTTGGCGGTGACGTCCTTACGCAATGCTTTTACGGTTTCGCGTGCGATAATGCGGGATCCGATGGCGGCCTGAATGGGCACGTCGAATTGCTGCCGGGGAATAAGTTCTCGCAATTTGCTTACCATTCTCCGTCCGATTTCATAGGCCCGGTCTTTGTGCACTAGGGCAGACAAAGCGTCCACGGGTTGGCCGTTCAACAAAATATCAACTTTAACGAGCTTGGAGGGTCGAAATCCGATTTGGTGATAATCGAAGGAGGCATAGCCGCGTGAAACGGTTTTCAGTTTGTCGTAGAAATCAAAGACTATTTCGGCCAGCGGCATGTCAAAGGTCAGTTCCACCCGTTCGGGTGTCAAATAAACCTGGTTTTTTATTTCGCCGCGTTTGTCCATGGCGAGTTTCATTACGTTGCCCACAAATTCGGCTTTGGTAATGATGGTAGCGCGTATGTAGGGTTCTTCCACGCGGTCCAGCACCCCCGGATCGGGCAAGTCGGAGGGATTGTGAATTTCGACGGCACGTTCGGGGTCTTTTCTTGTGTAGGCACGATAGGGGACGTTGGGCACGGTAATGATTACATTCATATCAAATTCCCGTTCCAATCGTTCTTGGATAATTTCCATGTGCAACATGCCTAGGAATCCTGCACGAAATCCGAAACCCAATGCCGCCGAAGATTCGGGTTCGAAGGTTAAGCTGGCGTCGTTGAGCTGTAATTTTTCCAAAGCCGTTCGCAAATCTTCGTAATCGTCCGTGTCCACCGGATAAAGACCGGCAAATACCATAGGTTTGACTTCTTCAAAGCCTTCAATGGGTTTGGACGTGGGGTTTCGGGCATCGGTAATGGTGTCGCCCACTTTCACTTCGCGAGCGTCTTTAATTCCGGAGATCAGATATCCCACGTCGCCGGTTCCGATTTCAAGAGCAGGCTGTTGTTTGAGCTTGAGGAAACCCACTTCTTCGGCATCGTATTCGATACCCGTTGCCATAAATTTTACATGTTGTCCTTTACGGATTTTTCCGTTAAACACACGGAAATACACTTCAATGCCGCGATAGGGGTTATACACCGAATCGAAAATCAGGGCTTGCAAGGGAGCATGGGGATCGCCTTGCGGGGGCGGGATACGTTTAACGATGGCTTCCAGGATTTTGTCCACTCCTTCGCCCGTTTTGGCACTAGCCCAAATGACATCTTCATAATCACAACCGATTAATTCCACTATATCGTCGGTTACTTCTTCGGGTTTGGCGCCGGGCAAATCCACTTTATTGACAATGGGAATGATTTCCAAGTCGTGTTCCAAGGCCAAATAGAGATTGGAAATGGTTTGCGCCTGAATGCTTTGCGAAGCGTCCACCACGAGCAATGCGCCTTCACAAGCGGCAATGGCCCGGGAAACTTCGTAGGAAAAATCCACATGCCCGGGAGTATCAATCAAATTGAGTTTGTATTTTTTTCCTTCGAATTCATAGTCCATTTGAACGGCGTGACTTTTGATGGTGATTCCGCGCTCTCTTTCCAGTTCCATGTCGTCCAGCACTTGCGCTTTCATATCACGATCGGATACGGCACCGGTCATTTCCAGCAGGCGGTCGGCCAAAGTGCTTTTGCCGTGGTCAATATGCGCAATAATGGAAAAATTTCGTATGTGATCGATTACGGCCATAGTCCGGATCTTGGATTTTGACAAAAATACATTTTATTTTTTAGATTTTATACCGGGCTTAAAATTCCATAATACATTTTAAATACATAAGTGGATGAAATAAAAAAAACCGTGCTTTTTTAAAATGTCTTGCATATTATAAAATTTCCCATTCAACCATATATCCTTCATGATTACGAACATTCAGAACTCCGCCGTTTTCAAAAATCAGGTATTGTCCTCTGATGCCGGTTAGCCGCCCTTCAAACCGGTTCATATTCAATTTGATTTGATGCAAGCGTTCGGGATAATTTTCCACGGGATATTCGAAGCGGAAGAGATCCGGGTCTTCTATAAGATAGTCTTTGAGTTCAGCCGGAATCAGCGGTTGAATTTTTTCCAATACTTCGTAGAGATTAATTTTTAGAGACTTGGGGGTTAACATTTCGCGCCAGGAGGTTTTGTCGGCAAGATGAGCTTTGAGCGCTACTTCCGCTTTTCCGGCCGAATAACGGTTGGGAACTTCCAAGAAAGGGAGCGCTTCTTCGGCGCCCTGGTCGATCCAACGGGTAGGCATTTGGCTCTTGCGCGTTACGCCGACTTTTACGCCGGAGGTTTTGGCCAAATAAACCAAGTGCGGTTGGAGTTGCATTTTTTGTTCGAATACCAAATCACGATCGGCGATGCCCAGATGGGCGGTACTTTTTTCGGGATGAAGAATCCAGTCGCCGGCAGCGGGATGTTCAAAAAAACACTTGCGGCAAAATCCCATCCGGTAAACCGGTTCGTCGGATCCGCAGGCTTTACACTGATAACCCGTGTGACGAATTAATATCTTGTGTCCTATTGCAGAATTGAGAATAAAGAAATCGTCTCCCAAATCAAGGAAATAGCGAACGGGTTGGACAGGTTCACTATCCATTTTTTTTAACACGGTTTCGATTTTCATAAAAATTCCCTACTTTTATGCGGTAAAGATAAGAAAATGTTTAGTCCCGTATTGAATGGTTTGGCCGGATTGTTTTTGATAAAACGTCAGAATGAATGGAAAAAATATGAACGCGATCCGTTGGTTTTGCAACATAAGCAATTTCAATATTTATTGGAAAGAGGAAAACAAACCGTTTACGGCCGGCAATCGGGATTAACACAAGTCGAATCTTATGAAGATTTTCGCCGAATCGTTCCGTTGACCGACTATGCGGGTTTACAATCTTATATCGAGCGGATGATGGAAGGCGAGGAAAACGTGCTTTGGCCCGGAAGTGTGCACTATTTTGCCAAGTCGAGCGGGACCACCTCTTCAAGAAATAAATATATTCCCGTTACCCCTGAAATCTTGGAAAATTGTCATTTCCGGGGCGGGAAAGACATGCTGATGCTTTATTTGCAAAATTATCCCGATAGCAAATTACTCAGTGGAAAGGTCATTAAATTGGGAGGCTCGGTTCAAACTACGACTCAAGGCAGTATTGTAGGCGATTTGTCGGGAATTATGATTGATTTGTTGCCGTTTTGGGCTGAAATGCGCTCCATTCCCGACGAAGAAACCGCGCTCATTCCCGCATGGGAAGAAAAATTGGATAAAATCGTTCGGATAGCTTCGCAACAGGATATTCGAGGTTTTTTGGGAATTCCTTCGTGGTATTTGATTTTATTGAAGCAAATTTTGGATTTCACGGGCAAGAAAAATTTATTGGAATTATGGCCGCGCTTGGAAGTATTTTTTCACGGAGGTATTCGCTTTGAACCCTACAAGAAGCAATTCGAGCGCCTGATAGGCAAGCCTTTGCGATACATGAATATTTATAACGCTTCCGAAGGCTTCTTCGGCTTGCAGGACAGAAAGGATAATCCGGATTTTGCCCTCACGATTGATTATGATATTTTTTATGAATTCATTCCTATGGAACATTTCCGCGAATTGAATTCCACGGAAGTAATTCCTTTAGCCGAAGTGAAAACCGGTGCAAATTATGCCATGGTGATCAGTTCCTCATCCGGATTGTGGCGATATATTATCGGCGACACCATTCGTTTTACTTCCATGCGTCCCTACCGTTTTCAATTGACCGGACGCACCAAATATTATTTGAACATAGTAGGCGAAGAAGTCATACAAGACAATGCCGAAAAAGCTTTAGCGAAGGCGGCCGCCAAACATGGAGTTGAAATCATAGATTATACCGTGGCTCCGGTTTTTCCCGATGCCAACGGACCGGGCTATCACGAATGGATGATTGAATTCGTGCAAAATCCTTCCGATCCCGAAAGTTTCGCCGCCGATTTGGATGCATTTTTGCGACAAATCAATTCCGACTATGATACCAAACGTCACGGCAATATTTCCTTGAAACCGCTCAAATTAAATCTGGCCCGCCCCGGGCTGTTTTACGACTGGCTCAAAAAGAAAGGAAAATTAGGCGGCCAACACAAAGTTCCCCGCTTGCTCGATAACAGAAAAGTGTTGGAGGAACTATTGGAAATGAATGTTTGAAAAAGGAGTTCTGCTCGACAATTTTTTCAGGGAAAATTTGTAACTTTGCATGCTCGAAAAGAGACCGGAAGAGATAAATGAAAAAGCCGGATCGCACATACGACGTTAAATTGAGTGCATTGGAAGACGGAGTGCACCGGTTTCAATACCATTTGGATCAATCGTTCTTTGACCGGTTCGATTATGACGAATTCGACAACGCCGAAATTGACGTTAATGTAGTGGCGGAGAAAAGAGGCCATCTGATCAATTTTCATTTGCGTTCAACGGGGCAAGTGGAATTACCCGACGATTTAACCGGCTTGCCTTATATGCAACAGGTGGACGGTGAGTTGTCATTTGTATTGAAATTCGGCGAGGAATATAATGATGACAACGACGAATTGATTATTTTGCCGTATCAAACTCCGTTTTACAATTTAGCGCAAGCGATTTATGAAATGGTCGTATTGAGTATTCCGATGAAGCATGTTTCACCGGATACGAATCGTCAAGAGCCGGAAAACGATGATAAAACTTTCATCGACCCGCGATGGGAAGCATTAAAAAAACTATTGGATAACGATAAAAATATATAACGATGGCACATCCTAAGAAACGACAATCCAGGGCGCGCAGAAATAAGCGCAGAACCCATTACAAATTGCGGTTACCTCAAATCGCCATAGACGCTACAACCGGTGAAGCACATTTGTATCACCGTGCACATTGGCATGAAGGCAAATTGTATTACCGCGGTAAAGTGCTCTACGATCCCGAAGCAGGACAGGAGTAATAAAAACAAAGCGGCAATACCCGGTTTTGTTCCGTAACTACACGGAGCAAGAATTTTTATATTTGAACTTTTTTGTTTTATAATGCATTTATCCCGAGAAACCCATTGCGGTTTAGGGTGAAGATATTTGTTGGTTCGCTACACATTGCGAAAAAACGACAAATCATTCGAAAGGTGGAAATCAAAAAGATACGGACGGAACAAATCATAACCGGATATTTTCAATACATTATACCGCAATCAATAAGCCGTTTCTCATATTTAAATTGCGATTTTTTTTTTACCTTGCCAGTTGAAACACCCAAAAAACAGGATATATGGACTTGAAAGAAATTCAAAATTTGATAAAATTCGTTTCCAAATCGGGCGTTAGCGAAGTAAAGTTAGAGACAGGAGAATTCAAAATAATCATAAAAAATACGCCTGATGTAAAAATAACAACGGTAGCACAATCCGAATTACCCGCTGCTGTTGTTCCGCCTGTGGCGGCTCCTCAACCGGTTCAAGCGCAAGCCCCATCCACCGAACCTAAGCAAGAAGCCAAGCAAGATACTTCCAAATACGTGGAAATAAAAGCACCAATCATCGGCACATTTTATCGTCGTCCGGCACCGGATAAACCACCGTTTGTTGAAGTGGGCGATATTGTAAAACCGGGTGATACGGTATGTTTGATTGAAGCAATGAAATTGTTTAATGAAATTGAATCGGAAGTAAGCGGAAAAATCGTCAAAGTTTTAGTGGAAGATGCTACGCCGGTGGAATATGATCAACCTTTGTTCTTGGTAGAACCCATGTAATTTGTAATGCCTATGTTTAAGAAAATACTCATAGCCAATCGCGGTGAGATTGCTTTGCGTATCATTCGCACCGCCAAGGAAATGGGCATCAAAACCGTAGCGGTATATTCCAAAGCCGATGCCAACGACCTACACGTGCGTTTTGCTGATGAAGCGGTTTGTATCGGGCCGGCACCGAGCAACGAATCATATTTAAACATACCGCATATCATTGCCGCAGCAGAAATTACCAACGCCGATGCCATACACCCTGGATACGGTTTTTTGGCCGAAAACTCCAAATTTGCCAAAATTTGTTTGGATCACGGCATCAAATTTATCGGCCCCCTGCCTGAGATGATAGATAAAATGGGAGATAAGGCTACGGCAAAAGCCACGATGAAAGCCGCTGGCGTTCCCGTGGTTCCCGGCTCCGACGGTATTCTTGAATCTTATGAAGAAGCCGAGAAATTAGCCGATGAAATCGGCTATCCCGTAATGCTGAAAGCAACTGCCGGAGGAGGCGGAAAAGGAATGCGCGCTATTTGGTCGAAAAAAGAACTGAAAAAAGCTTGGGAAACAGCCCGTCAAGAAGCTAAAGCGGCATTCGGGAACGACGGAATGTATATGGAAAAACTAATTGTGAATCCCCGGCATATCGAAATTCAAATTATCGGCGATCAATTCGGGAAAGCGGCACATTTATCCGAACGGGATTGTTCCATTCAACGACGCCATCAAAAATTGCTAGAAGAAACGCCGTCGCCTTTTATGACCGAAGAATTGCGCGAACATATGGGGCAAGCGGCCGTTAAAGCGGCTGAAGCCATCAATTACGAAGGAGTGGGAACAGTGGAATTTTTGGTGGATGCGGACCGAAATTTCTACTTTATGGAAATGAACACGCGTATTCAAGTGGAACACCCCATTACCGAACAAGTGATTGATTACGATTTGATACGCGAACAAATCAAGGTGGCAGCCGGAATCCCTATCACCGGAAAAAACTATTACCCCAAATTGCATTCCATCGAATGCCGTATCAATGCCGAAGATCCTTTTAACGACTTTCGTCCTTCGCCGGGAAAGATCACTTCGTTTCATGCACCGGGCGGACATGGCGTCAGGATTGATACGCATGCCTATGCCGGTTATACGATTTCGCCTTATTATGACTCGATGATCGCCAAGCTAATCGTGACGGCTCAAACACGGGAAGAAGCTATAGCCAAAATGAAACGGGCATTGGATGAATTTGTGATTGAAGGCGTAAAAACCACAATTCCTTTTCACCGCCAATTAATGGAGGATCCGCGTTTTCGTTCGGGTGATTACACTACCAAGTTCTTGGAAGAATTCGAATTAAAACCCGTAGAGGAAGAATATTGATATAAACGTTCGAAGGAAAAAGAAAAAAGGTTAAAGTGCGGCGAAGTCATTAATCGGTTCAACGGTTTAACGATTCCATCCCGCACCGGATTTTCCGGTTTCGTTCTTCACACTTCAAGGAAATTCACGGGCGGGACGGGGCTTCGCTACACGATTAAACGGTTTAGCGGAAACCCCGGCTTACAAGCGCACCGCAAGACAAAGGTTATCGAATTTTTTCTTTGGCTATTGCGCGAGCTATGACGATTTGTTGTATTTCGGAGGTTCCTTCATATATCTGTGTAATTTTAGCGTCACGCATCATGCGTTCTACATGGTATTCGCGCACATAACCGTAACCTCCGTGGATTTGCACGGCTTCGGTGGTTACCCACATGGCCGTTTCGGCGGCATAATATTTAGCCATGGCACTGCTGAGGTTGTAGTCATTGCCTTGATCTTTGTCCCAAGCGGCTTTCCATACCAAATGGCGAGCGGCATCAATGCGGGTTTTCATATCGGCCAGTTTGAAGGCAATGGCTTGGTGGTGAATAATGGGTTTACCGAAGGCTTCGCGTTCTTTGGCATATTGAAGCGCCCGCTCAAAGGAACCTTGTGCAATACCCAGTGCTTGTGCGGCAATTCCGATACGTCCTCCGGCGAGGGTTTTCATGGCAAACTTAAATCCGAAACCGTCTTCTCCGATGCGGTTTTCTTTAGGTACTTTTACATCTTGAAAAATCAATGAATGAGTATCGGAACTTCGTATTCCCATTTTATCTTCCTTGGGACCTATTTCGAATCCTTCCCATCCTTTTTCCACAATAAAAGCATTAATACCGTGGTGTCCTTTTTCGGGATGGGTTTGGGCGATCACGAGGAAAATATCGGCATGGCCGGCATTGGTAATCCAATTTTTAACGCCATTGAGCAAATAATAATCACCTTTATCGATAGCGGTTGTCCTTTGGTGGGTGGCATCACTTCCGGCTTCGGGTTCACTCAATGCGAAAGCGCCCAATTTTTCACCGGTTGCAAGAGGCACAAGATATTTTTGTTTTTGTTCTTCGGCGCCGAATTTTTCCAATCCCCATGTAACCAAAGAATTGTTCACACTCATAATCACGGCGGCGGACGCATCCACTTTGGCGATTTCTTCCATAGCTAAAACGTATGCCAGCGTATCCATTCCGCTACCGCCGTATTCGGGCGAAACCATCATGCCCATAAAGCCCATCTCGCCCATCAATTTTATTTGGCGAGCGGGAAATTTGGCATGAATATCGCGTTCGATTACATCGGGAAGTAGTTCCGCCCGGGCAAAATCTCGAGCGGCGTCACGTATCATGATATGTTCTTCGCTTAGTGTAAAGTCCATAAATTTTGATTTTTATTACCGGGGGATAAAAATAAGTTTTTTAATTAAAATATCAAAATCGGTAAAAATTCCATAATGAAACCAACTGATATACCTATTTCAAATAACTGTTTTGAAATAATTCCTTTTGTTTTTAATCAAAATTTCATTCACTGTTCGTTATTCGAAGAAATCGCGGAAACCGGCAGTTTATCTACCGATAAATAGTTATCTTTGGGACAAAATAAAATTATTAGCTATGAAAAAAGTGATTTTCGTTTTTTTGGTATTAGGTTTTTCAACGCTTTGGTCCCAAAAGATGACCAAGGATAAAATGATCGAATTGGAGAAAAAAATTTTGAAAGAAGCGGCTTCATACAATGACATAGGAGCATATAAAACGGCTCTATTTCATTTGATTGCACTGGAAGGGGAGCATTCTACATACAAGGACACTTTGGCGGAATTGTATTTCAGAACGGGAGAATATATTTCGCTTTTACCGTTAATCGACGAATTATTGAGCACACAGCCCGAAAATAAGCGTTATTTGGAAATGCAAGCAACGGCTTATGAGAAATTGGGAGATCAAAAGAAAGCGATTGCGAGTTTGGAAAAGTTATTCGAATTAATGCCCGGAAATGCCGCTGTGGGTTATCGTCTGGCATGGAATCAATATTTGTTAAAACGTATCGAAGAGGCTTACACAACCTTAATCTCGTTTAAGGATCAAAAATTTCCGGCGGACCTGGTCGTTCGTTTCCCGACAACAAACAATCAATTTGAACAGGTTCCTTTGAAGGCGGCATATTACAATTTATTAGGATTGGTGACGTATGACTTGCATAATTTGGACTTAGCCATGAAATATTTCGACGAAGCATTGAAAGTTTATCCCGATTTTTCGGGGGCCAAACAAAATAAAGAGGCGGTAAAATTAATGAAAGCGAAATTGCAATCGAAGAAGAAGGGAACGGCGAATAAAAACGAAGAAAAATCCAAGCCGAATCAATAGAAAGAAGGAATTTGAAGCGGCGGAAGGTTTTTCTTTTTTAACCGGAAATTCATGCCGTCGTTTCCTTGGAGTCCGCCCGTGTGGACAGCCAAAATACGGGTTCCGGGACGAAAATAATTTTTGTTTATCATGTCCAAAACGCCGTAAAGCATTTTTCCGGTGTAAACCGGGTCGAGGGGGATGTGTGTTTGTTCATAAAATACATTGATAAAATCGATCAGTTCCCGGTTGATTTTGGCAAAGCCTCCGAAATGATAATCACGAATGAGTTGCCCATTTTGTTTGGGGGTAAACTTTTTAATTTCGTGATGCAGAAAATTTTCTTTGAGTGCGGGAAATCCGAGAACGGTTTGCCCGATACGGCTTGCTTCAATTAATCCCGCCATGGTTCCGCCGGTTCCCACGGCAACGGTAATAAAATGATAGTTGATGTCCGTATTTTGAAGAATTTCCTTAGCGCCTTTGACGCCTAAAAGATTGGTGCCTCCTTGGGGAATCGGATAGAATCGTCCGAATTTTTGTTTTAATTGCGTTTGAAATGGTTTCGTATTGCGTTGTCGATAGGTTTTTCTGGGAACAAAAAACAATTGCATTCCTTGGTTTTGGGCGAAGCTTAACGTGGGATTCAGGCGGATTAGTTCCGGTTTTTCGGAGAATTCTTCTCCACGAATAACACCTATGGTTTTAAAGCCGAATTCTTTTCCTGCCGCTGCCGTTGCGGCAATGTGATTGGAGAATGCACCGCCAAAAGTAAGCAACGTGTCGTGGCCAAGCTTGCGGGCTTCAATCAAATTGTAAAATAATTTTCTATATTTATTACCGGAAATATGGGGGTGTAATAAATCTTCCCGTTTGACGAACAATTGCACTTGTTTTTCTTGCAAAACGGGGAGTAAAACGGGTTGAACGGTTGATTTTTTAGCTTCTAACATGATACAAAATTAATGAAACCAAACGAATGCGTGTGCTTTTTAATTTTGCATGTAAAATTCGAAAAAGAATTATATCTTTCAATAAACAAAAAATTTCAGATTATGAAAAAAATTTATGCAATTGACATTATCCGGGAAGCCTGGGAAAAATTAAAAGAAGATTTTTTGAAACACATTTTGGTTACCGGTGCGGTTTTTATCGTTATTATGTTTCTAATCCCACTAACCGGTCACAAAGGTATGCTTGCTCAATTAACGGTTAATGTATTGAATTTTATTCTGGCTTTATTTTTAATCGGTTATTCTTTGGCTGTTTTCAGGGGGCAGAAATTATCTTTTGAAGGCATTTTTTCGGAATATGTTACGATCGGGGTGATCCTTAATTATGTTTTATATTCGCTTATGCTATCTGCTGCCGTATTGGGTGTTTTGTCGTTATCCATTTTCGGTTTTGCCTCTTCGATGGGAAAGATGTTATTCTTGCTTTTTTTGGTTGCCCTACTTTATTTGGCTATTCGCTTGATGTTTGTAGCATACTTTATTTTGGACGGTGATAATTTCATAGAAGCCATCGAACATAGCTGGAAGTTAACACAACCTCACGTTCTGCAATTGATTTTATTTATTATTTTGGCCGCCGTTATAATGCTTGCTGGCATAGTGGCGTTTTTTGCGGGTATTTTTGTAGCATATCCGTTGATCTTATTCTCACAAACCTTGGTTTATTTGAAGCTTAAAGGTGAATATAACGAAGAAGAGATTTGATCAACCGGGCGAAGGCATGAGTAAGCAATAGGAGGAGAATTAATATTGGCTTTGAAGTAATTTTTCAATGGCTATTTTGTAGCCGCCTGTTCCTTGTCCGATAACGGAAAAAACCGCAACGTCTGCGAGGTAAGAAATCCGACGGAATTTTTCCCGCTTATATATGTTCGAAATATGTACTTCGGCAACGGGTGTATCCATGGCTTCCACCGTGTCGCGCAAGGCAATGGAAGTGTGTGTGTAGGCCGCCGGATTAAAAACAATGCCTGTATAATTTTGGAATTCCGCTTCTTGCAGACGGTCTATGAGATCGCCTTCGTGATTCGATTGAAAATAATCGATGCGAATGTCACGAAAGGTTTGCCGTAAACATTCAAGGATCCGGTCAAAGGTTTCGCTGCCGTAGATTCCGGGATTTCTTTTGCCGAGCCAATTAAGGTTGGGACCGTTGATGATAAGGATTTTTTTTTGCATGGGAAGATTTTTTTATTCTTCGTAAATCAAATATTTTTCCCTGATTTTCATGAATTGTTGCAAGTCTTTTTGCCAGGTTTTTTTGATTTCGCCGGCGGATAATCCGGCTTGAATTTGTTTGCGTAGTTCGACTGTTCCGGCGATACGTTCAAATCCTTTGCGGAAAAATTTTTCTTTGTTTTTATATTTGGCATAGGCTTCTATAATCCAACCCAAATAAATTCCGTGTGGCGGTTGGATATTTCTCAGGTCGTTCCCGCAACATTTTTCACCTTGATGTTTGGGATATTTGGCGCCGGCATCGGGCCGGGGCGTAAAACTGAAATCCGACGGACAGAGTTCGGGCGAACCGTAAAGTTGAAAAGGCCAATCGGTGCCGCGGCCTATACTGATATCCGTGGGTTCGAACAAGCAAAGCGACGGATACAACATAACCGCTTGACGGTTGGGTAAATTGGGCGATGGTTTAACGGGCAAAACGTAGGTGCTTCGGCGTGTATAGTTTTTAACGGGAATAACGGTCAAATCCGCCCGGATTCGGTTTTTGAGCCAGCCTTCGCCGTTGATCATGCGGGCATATTCGCCGATGGTCATCCCATAGAGGATAGGAACGGGGTGCATGCCCACAAACGAATAATACTCGGGTTTCATTACAGGACCGTCCACTTCGGCGATGTGAGGATTGGGGCGATCAAGGACGATAACGGGAATATGGTTTTCGGCGGCGGCTTCCATAACGTAATGCAAGGTGGAAAGATAAGTATAGAACCGCACGCCAACGTCTTGAATGTCAAACAGAATAACTTCCACGTCTTTTAGGTCAGCAGGGGTGGGTTTCTTGTGTTTGCCGTAGAGGGAAATTATCGGCAGGCCGGTTTTCGGATCGCGCACGTTTTCCACTTTTTCGCCGGCATCGTGGCGTCCGCGAAAACCGTGTTCGGGGGCAAAAACTTTCACCACCTCAAAGCCGTTTTTCAGCAATAAATCCACCAAGTGAACCGTATCGTTGCGCGAAGTTTGATTGGCAACAATGGCGACGGACTTATTCCGCAAAAGCGGGAAATATTTTTCGGTTTGAAAAATGCCCGGAAGGATCACCGTATCCCGTGCTTCGATGAATGGCCGGCCAGATTTCGCCGATTGTTTTTTCGTACTACTGCATGCATGGAAAATGAAGGAAACAATCCACAAGAAAATCGTAATTTTGAGAAACGGAAAAACGGACACCTTGCAATACGAATTTTTCATTGCCAAACGATTGATTAAAGCTCACGGAAACAAAGATAAGCTTTCCGGCCCGATTGTAAAAATTGCCATAGGTTCCATCGCGTTGAGTATTTTGGTGATGTTGCTATCGGTGGCGGCGGGGAAAGGTTTGCAACGTAAAATTAAGGAAAAGGTAGCGGCATTTTCGGGGCACGCATTGATTTTGCCATACAATAACAATCATTCGCAATTAACCTTGGAACCGGTTCGCATTCCCGGTAACGGATATAAAAACTGGTATGTGGAAGGGGTTCGGCATATTGCTCCTTTCGCCACCATAGGAGGTTTGTTGAAAAAGGGTGATGATTTTGAAGGTATTATTTTAAAAGGAGTTGATTCGGCTTATGACTGGAGATTGTTTAAACCTTATTTGAAAACCGGGAAAATCCCCGCTTTCGGGCGAGGCAAATCAGCGGACAGCATCCTGATTTCTCAATGGCTGGCTAACCGGCTGAAGCTGAAAACCGGTGATAAGGTTTTGGCTTATTTTATTCGCCGAAATGCTTCGCATCCGCTGGTGAGGCGCTTTTTTGTGGCGGGAATTTATGAGACGGGATTTGAAGATTACGACAGGAATTATGTTATCGGCGATTTGCGCCGGGTTCGAAAACTTTACGGCTGGAACGATACATTGACCGGTGGTTTTGAAATAATGACCCCGGATTTCAATCAAGTGCAAAATACGGTCGACCGCTTAAACGAAGCGTTGGATCCCGAATTAATCGCCATGAGTTTGAAGGATCTCAATCCTTATTTATTCGATTGGTTGGATATGTTTGATTTTAATATCATAATTATTATTGTCATTTTAATTTTTGTCTCGGCATTAAACATGGCTACGGTGGTGCTGGTAATGATTATGGAACGAACACGATTCATAGGTATTATGAAAACCTTGGGCGCCCAAGACAATTCGCTGCGCAAGATTTTCCTCTTAAAAGCAGCCTATTTGATTGTTTCCGGGCTGTTTTTCGGGAATATTTTGGGCTTGGCTATCGTTTATTTACAAAATCGCTTCGGATTTATTCGATTAAACCCCGAAATTTATTACGTAAAAATCGCCCCGCTTTTTTTAACATGGACGCATTGGTTGGAATTGAATTTGTTGGTTTTGGTATCCGTTTTGATCTTAATGTTGTTGCCTGTGGCGATAATTACCCGTATCAGTCCCGTGAGAGCAATTAAATGGGATTAACCGGGAAATATGTTTTGCAAAAAATCGTTATATTTCACAGTGAAAATTTTTAAAAATTCGATATATGAAAAAATTATTCGCTTATTCTTTTTTAATGCTATCAATTGCAATGTTTATGACCCAATGTAAATCGAAACGGAAAACCGTTGTAGAAACGACAGAAACCGTTCAGGAAACGAAGTCTCCGGTTCAGCGTCCAGGGAAGGATTATATTCCCGTAGACGATCAAGTGAAAATCGGGAAATTACCAAACGGCATGACCTATTACATTAGGAAAAATAAAAAGCCCGCAAACAAAGTGGAATTACGTTTGGCATTGAAAGTGGGATCGATTTTGGAAGATGACGATCAGCAAGGTTTGGCACATTTTATGGAACATATGAATTTCAACGGATTGAAGCATTTTCCCAAGAACGAATTGGTGGATTTTCTTCAAAAAATGGGTGTCCGGTTCGGTGCCGATTTAAACGCATTCACTTCATTCGACCGAACCGTTTATATGCTGCCTATTCCCTTGGACAAACCGGAAAATTTGGATAAAGGTCTTTTGGTGATTCACGACTGGGCCTATTTTGCCAATCTCACCCCCGAAGAAATCGACAAAGAACGCGGCGTGGTGTTGGAAGAATTGCGTATGCGATTGGGAGCTTCGAAGCGAATGATGCAAAAATGGCTCCCCGTGGCTTTAAAAGATTCGAAATATGCCAAACGATTGCCTATCGGAAAAAAAGAAATTTTGGAAACTTTCCCCTATTCCGCTCTGAAACGCTTTCATAAAGATTGGTATCGCCCCGATTTGGAAGCGATTTTCGTTGTGGGCGATATCGATCCGGACGAAGTGGAGCGAAAAATCAAAAAAATGTTCTCCGATATTCCCGCTGCGGAAAATCCGCGCAAGCGCCCATATTACCCTGTGCCCAATCATAAGGAAACTTTAATCGCCACCGCCGCCGATCCCGAAGCTAACATAAATACAGTTCAGGTGATTTATAAGGACAGGGACGATTATAAGAAAGACGAAACGGTGGAGGATTACGTGAATTATCTCAAAACACGCTTGTTTTCCACCATGTTGCAAAACCGATTGGACGAAATTAAAGAAAGCGACAACCCACCGTTTTCCTTTGCATTTGTGGATCACGGTTTGTTTATCGGAGTAACGAAAGAAGTCTTTTCCACTACAGCCCTGACACAGAATACGGATCAATTAACACAAGCTCTGGAAACCATTTTGCGTGAACATAAGAAAATTAAGGAATTCGGCTTTACACAACAGGAATTGGAGCGCGCCAAAAAACAAATGCTTGCCAATGTTGAGGAAGCATACAATAACCGTAATACCACCGAATCGAGAAATTTAGTCTGGCAATATATCAATCATTTTACCAAAGGCGAACCCATTCCTTCCGTGCAATGGGAATATGATATGTATAAATATTTCCTGCCTCAAATCAAACTAAGCGATGTCAATGCGCTATCCAAAGAATTTATCCATGACGACAATCGGGTGGTGATTATCACGGGCAAAGGCGAAGCGGACAACCCGCCCGTAAAAGAAACGGAAGTCAAACAAATAATCGACCGTATTGATGCCGAGAAAGTAGCGCAACAAAAAGAAGAAAAAGCCGCTTTGGCCTTAATGAAGGCAAAACCACAGCCGGGAAAAATCATTCGCACCGAAACAAACGAAGCTTTGGGAACCAAAACCTATTATTTGGATAACGGCGCCATAGTCACCGCAAAAAAAACCGATTTCAAAGAAGACGAAGTGCGGATTTTGGCTTTTAAATTCGGTGGCAATTCCGTTTTTTCGAATGAAGAATTGAAGAAAACGGTTTTGGCCATTCGAGGCGTGCCCGAAACCGGAGTTAACGGATTGAGCAATAGCGAATTGAAGAAAGTTTTGACCGGAAAAAAAGCCGATATTCATTTCTTTGTCGATAATACGAGCCAAGGATTTCAAGGAGAAACACGCCCGAAGGATTTGGAAACTTGGATGCAATTGCAATATCTGTATTTTACAAAACCGAATAAAGACGAAAAAGCCTTCGGAAGTTGGTTTAATCGCAATGTTCTTTTCATGATGAATTTTGCCAATTCGCCGCAAATGAAATTTATCATGGCCTACAATGAATATTTAAACGGAAAAGATCCGCGTTATATTCCTCCATTGCCCACCAAAGAAATCGCCGACATTCAGGATTATTCACTGGCATATGACAAATTCCGCGAGCTGTTTGACGGTGCCGGAGGATTCTTTTATTATATCGTAGGAAACTTCGACGAAGCTCAATTGGAAAATTATATCAAAACGTATATCGCTTCGTTGCCTTCCTCAAAATTGCCGTCCAAGTTTAAAACTTATCCGGATTATAAACGTAAAGGTATCAATGAATTTATTTTCCATGCCGGAAAAGATCCCAAAAGTATGGTGATTATCAACTACTACGGCTCCACGAAATATTCACCGCGCGAAAAGATGTATTTGAAAGCCTTAGGTGAAATCATGACCAATAAATTGATTGAACGCATTCGTGAGGCGGAGAGCGGCGTTTACGGAATTCGTGCAAGCGGAAGAATGAATAAATTACCACACGAAACTTTCGGTTTCAGTATTACCTTTCCCTGCGGACCGGATAATGCGCGTACATTGGCCGCTCATTCCATGGAAGAACTGCAAAAAATTATCGATAACGGCCCTACGCAAGAAGATTTGGATAAAATCAAAAAAAGCTGGCTGGTGAAGTTTGAAGAAGACAAACAAACCAATAGCTTTTGGACGGATTATTTGTCCGATACGGATTATTTGAACCTGGATCCCGGCCGTATATTTGAATATGAAACCGAAGTAAAAAGAATGAAAACATCAGATATTCAGGAAGTTGCAAAAAAATATTTAGCCAAGCCGAAAAACCGCGTATTGGCCATCCAGTTTCCTGAAGGATATAAAGAGAAGAAATAAAATGCGCCTATTCCCAAAAAAGAGCTGTCTGAAGGTTTACGGACAGCTCTTTTTTTTTATGTTCATTATAGATGATGAGGACTTCATTAAAAACTCTTTCTTCTACTGAAAATACGAAGTAAAACGTTGATTTTTTGCAAGCTTGCCCGGAAAAGAAAGGACGGAGAAAATTTTTGCATATTCGGGGAAAATACACGACAAACAAGCCGGGAAAAAAATTTATTGCCAAAATCACCGTGCAAGCCACCAATTTTAAACTAATTCAAAAAAAATTAAAAAAGAACTCAAAAAAAAGTGTTTTTTGCCCCCTGTTATTTGGGGTTGGTAATAGATATTGCGAAAAAATTCTTTAGCGAAAATATTAAACCGGGATTAAAGTAAAGTTTTAAAGTGTGACTAAAATAAATTTTTTTTATTTTTGGAAAAAAATTATATGAAAAAATTATTTATTACTTCCATTTTATTTTTGCTGTATTACAGTGCATCGGCTCAGAAAATGACGGGAGCGGGAAAAGATTTGTTTCAAAGCAATTACGTAACCTTCTCGAGGAAAAAGCCGGTATTATTAATATTAAACGACGGCACGAAGGTGGAAGGAACTTTAAAGAAATTGAAAAGAAAAGGATTGATTATTCAAACCGTATTTTTAAAGGAAAAAAAATCCGGCAAGGTATTGGAGTTTCCCGCTAGTAAAATAAAAGAAATGTATGCTTATCCGCATGGTTTTGATAAAGCGATGAAAACTTTGGATCTTGTAACCAATTATTATAAAATCCAACGAAAAGATACCCAATACAGTATGCTGAAAAATGGGGCGGTATTGCTGCGCGGTTTGAAGATATCGTTAAAAAACAAAAAGTCCCCGAAATATTATTTGGTTCAATTGCTAAATCCCGGATTTGACCGTTATTTGGAAGTGTACGGTGATCCGCACGCCCATAAAACCGCCAGCGTTCAATTCGGGATGATGACCGTGGCGGGAGGCCTTGAAAAATCTTATTATGTAAAAAAAGGAGATAAAATCTATTACATTAGAAAGAAAGATTTCAAAAAAGATTATGTCAAATTATTCGGAGATTGTAAGGAGTTCATCAAAAAATATCCCGCCGATAAGGCCAAATGGCGTTATTTTAGTGAATACGTTTTGGAATACACCAAAATACGCAGTCAAAAGGAAAATACGAAGGAAGAAGACAAGCGGGAGTAATGCTCCGATTTTAACAAAATAACCGCGGTTTTTTATTTATTTTTCTTTATAAATGCCTGTCGATAAAGCACTTTTTGTTGGTTTGGTGGAAAAAGTGCAGAATTTGCCCGAAATACAATCGGTTGCTAAGCTATTGGTTAGCTTTTTGATTTGTTAAAATTGGAAGAAGACAGGGAATTCATTAATTCCCCAGACGTTAAATTTTTTGACAAAAGCAGGGATATAAACACAAAATATTAAAATTTTGTTGAAAATTCAATGTGTTGTTCAAGTCAAAATATACATAAAAATAGTTATTTTTGTAAAAAAAATGATAAAGTTAGTACGTATTTTGGCCTTTTAGCTTATTCGTTGTTTTTTCATCAAAAGCTCAAAATACCGGTTCCAATCAGAATACATCATCGAGGGATGTTCCGCCGGGTGGCGGAGGGAACGGAATTTCATCATTTGAAGATTTTTTACCCAATCATACGCCTCCTAACCCCATCGCATTTGAATTTACAAAACATACGGATGTTCCCGTCAATGAATCTTCGGGTTTGATTATGCCGGGTATAAATTTATTTACGTTAAGCATAGGTGAAATAACATTGCCTATTACTTTGACTTACCAAGGAAACGGAATAAAAGTAGGTCAGCCTTCCGGCCTAACAGGGTATAATTGGCAATTGGAAGCGGGAGGACTGATTGTAAGAGAGTTAAATGATATGCCGGATGAATTAACTCCGGGTCAAGCCATACATTATGATGCGAATTGGTATCATTCCGCTATTTCCGATTCGGCAACTTACGAAGAAATCGTGAGGAATATAACGCTGGTAGGAAATGATTCCGAAGTGGATCTATTCAGGTGTAAATCGTTCGGCTTTACGGGAAATTTTTTTCTGGATGAAAATTTTCAAGCACGGTTAGTGAAGCAAAATAGAACTTTAAAAATTAATTACAATAATTTGAATGATACGATTGGAGAAATTACTTTATTCGATGAAATCGGGACAAAATTTACATTTGGAGGTACCGGTTATACTGGCTTTGGAAATTATAAAATTATAGGATTTCGCATATATCCTCGAGAATTTTACTTGAGAGAAGTTAGAGACACTAAAGGAAATTTTTTAATTTTTGATTACGATACTGTCATTGTAAATCCTCAGCTTCATCAAGTTTATAATAGTATTGAAGGCTTTTCACGTTCGGAAATAAAAGAAAAAGTCGGAATAAATCCATCATCCGATGTTTGTGAATACCAATTGAAGCGAGTAATATGGAATCGGTTTATACCCAGAGAAAATATTGAAGTAGAACAAGATTTCTATCTAAGAGTCAAAAGAATTACGTCCTCTCGCGGTGATAGCATAAGATTTATTTATAACAATGCCGGGAAACTGAGCTTAATGAAAGTTTATAATTTTCAAGGGACATTGGTTAAAGAAATCACGTTTTCATATTATGACAACAGATTTCTAACGGAAGTTAATTTCGGCGACAATGCCTACCGTTTCGAGTATTATGACATGCAAGGATTCCCGATACCAACCCATGGATTTTACGCCGTTGATGTTTACGGATATTACAACGGGAAATTAGATAACAACGGTTTAATTCCGGGGTTGGAAAATTTTTTTCCCGACAGGATTGTTGATCGCAGCAGTGATTTTAATTATGCGGTGAAAGGTGCGCTTCGGAAAATCATTTATCCCACCGGCGGCATCGATGAATTTGAATATGAAAAGGTACCGCTACGCATCAAGCGTATTTATACTTATAAAAATTCTTCCGACACCTCGCCACGTGTAAAACGATACTATTATACCGACTTGCCAAATATTAACCGGTCTCAATCCATTAATTTGGTAAGGCCCATACCTTTACTACTTGAAAACACAAGTGTGCAGTATTTGACTTGTCCCGGCACTGTTTGTTCCGTTGACGTGGCTTACACAGATGTATATCTTTCAGGACTAACGGATACCAAATATACCATCGATAGACAAAATTACGAATATGTAACCATAAGTTACGGAGGAGATCATTTTGAACAAGGAGGCGTGGAAAAAAGGTTTATAAAGCGTAATATTTTTCCATTGTTTGAATTTGGAACAAGAACTTCTACAAATAACGATTGGAATGCCGGCACCTTATTGCAAGAGCGGGTTTTCGATTCTAACTTAAATATACTTCAAAAAAAATCATATTCTTATTTTTTAGATACGTTAAAATCACATGTTACATATAATTACTTACACAGACAAAAAATCAGAGCGAGAAGTTGCGCAAATGATCCTGTATCATTTCATAAAGAAATAGGAATATATTCTACAGGTTCATACTGGTTTAATATTAAAGAAAAGCGTACAGTTGAATATTTTTCAAATGGTAATATCGAAACCATAGAACGTTATTATTATGATAACGGTTCGGCCGGTTTGCCGTCGAGAATCGAAAAAGAAATACTACACGATCCCACAACCCGCATAACCGAAACGGAATATATTCATTCGCCTAATAACATTAATTATTGCAGGACACCGGGCAATGAAAACGACCCAATTTGTGTAATGTTACGTCAACATAAAATTAGTACCCCAATAGTCAGCAAAACATTTGTGGACAATAGGTTGCTTTCCACAAAGAAAAACTTTTTTCAAAACATTTCTCCTCCTTACTTACCATTCAATCAAATTGTAGTTCCAGAACGAATCGAACTTTCCAAAGGAAATAATCCCTTGGAAGTCAGAGCAAGATTTACCCGGTACGACGCTAAAGGCAATCCTCTTGAAATGAAATTGGGAAACGGCACTCCTTTGGTATATATATGGGGATATAAACAAAGCTTGCCCGTTGCAAAAATTAAAGGAATTTCCTACGAACAATTACCCGCCGGAATTATAAATCAAATAAACCGTTTAAATTGGGAAACCGTTTCAAACAACGAGGTGTTAAACTTACTTTTACAATTACGCGACATCCTCATAACAAACCATAAGGGACTATCGATTGAACTATATGTTCATAAACCCTTGGTAGGATTGAGCATTTCGGTAGATGAAAAAGGAGACATTTTCTACTACGAATACGACGCCTTCAACCGCCTCAAATTCATCAAAGACAGCAACGGAAACATCATCAAAGAATACGAATATCATTACAAAGACCAATAAATCCGTAAAAATCTCGCTATGAAAAAAATATTTTGGATTCTCTTGCTAATGACGACCCCGCTCCCCGCCCAGCAAAAAATATGGCAAACCCAAACGGGCGGCAAACACGCCGAATACCTCTACGACGGATTATATACCCTGGACTACGGATTCCTGATGGTGGGCGGCAGTTTTTCCGCTTCGGGTGACGTGCCGGAACATTTGGGCATGTTCGATGCCTTTGTAACCAAAATCGACGAAGACGGCCGCAAAGAATGGACGCGCGTATGGGGCGGCAAAGGAAATGACATCTTCCGCTGCATTGCCAACACACAAGACGGCGGCTATATGCTGGCGGCATCCAGCAGTAGCGGACAAGGAAAATACAAAAAAGTGCCGCACATCGGCCAAGACGACATTTGGCTCATACAAATAGACATCACCGGCAAGGAAACCAAGCAACTCGTATTGGGCGGCGCAGCCAACGATTATCCCGTCAAGGTGCTACGCACTCGCGACGGCGGATACCTGATTGGTGCCGTAAGCTATTCCGACAGCATTCAAAGTGCCGACAGCCTGGCACGTATGCCCGGCGTTATACTCAAACACAGCCCCTCCTACGGCAATGCCGATTATTGGATCATCAAATTAGATGCGAATTACCGGCTACAATGGGAAAAAACCCTGGGTGGCAAGCAGGCCGATATACTCACCGGATTGGTGGAACTGCCCGGCGGACAAATCATCCTTGCCGGTTATTCCAATTCACAGGCCGGAGACAACAAAACGTATGATACCCAAGGCGCCAACGATTGGTGGATCATCGCACTGTCACCCGGAGGCAACATACTGTGGCAACGGCAATTCGGAGGCGAAGGAAACGATGAACTCTACGCCTTGGCCGTATCCAAAGACGGCCGAATACTCGCCGGAGGGTTTGTAACCAAAGAAAACCAAGGCAAATCCCAAACCGACATGGCATTGGTCAAATGGGATGAACGGGGAAACCTGCTTTGGAAAAAGACTTTCGACCGCTCGCACAAAGACATATTACAAGACATCCTGGTCAACGACGACGGAAGCCTCATTCTGGGCGGATATGCCACACGAACCGGCAGCCCGTTGAAAAAAATCAAAACACCCGGCGGTAAAGGTAACGACGACTTTTGGCTCCTCAAAACCGGTGCCGAGGGAAAAAAACGTTGGGAAAAGTTCTTCGGAACGCCGGGCAAGGATGTGTTGCAACGCATAATAGCCCTACGCGACGGCGGATACGTCCTGACGGGCACCACCAAACCGTGGAACAGCCCTACGGCCGATGCCGACTTCCTGATTATGAAAATTGCCGACCCGGAAAAACCGCTGCGCAAACCCCTGCCCTTGGAAGCCGTACCCAACCCGGCGGGAGATTACACACGCATCGTCATCGGACGAAAATACCAAAAAGGACACCTCATCCTGAGCGATTTGGACGGACATATTTTGGATGAATTCAACATCCGGCGCCAACGCATCATCCCCCTGAAAACGACAGGACTCCGGCCCGGAATCTACATCGTAAAAGTCACTGCCGACGACATGGAAAACAGCATTAAAATCATCAAAAACTAACATAATCACAGAATAAACGAGTATGAAAACCACAGCTATCATTTCGTTTGTTTTTCTTTCGATTTTCCTGCACGCCCAATCCCCCGACCACAACTGGATCAAGGAAAAAATCTATCGCGTCCCCACCACGCAACCCATTGCTTCGCCATCCGTAAACCAAGCCTTCGTTACCGTCAAATACTACGACGGCTTGGGACGCCCCGAACAGGAAATCCAACAAAGCATGAGCGCCTCGGGACACAACATCGTCCTGCATCACGAATATGATGCATACGGCCGCGAAACCAAAAAATTCCTCCCCTATCCCGACCCCACACCCGGATTGGATTTTGTGCCGAATGCCGGAATCCAAACTCAAAATTACTACCAAAACCGTTTCGGAACTTCCGTCTGCTATACCGAAACCCTCTTGGAAAATTCACCCCTGAACCGACCGCTCCTCCAAGCCGCACCCGGCGACACCTGGGCCTTGGGCAACGGACACGAAATCAAATACCGGTACGACACCAATACCGCCAACGAAGTCCGAATGTTCGACGTCAGCCAAACATACAACGCCGCCACCGACCGATACATCCCCACCCTCATCGACCGCGGATATTACCCCCCGCAAAGCCTCTACAAATTCGTCACCGCCGACGAAAACAACAACTTGGGCGGAACCGGAAACTCCATCGAATTCAAAGACAAAGACGGGCGAATCGTCCTCAAACGACAAACCACCGCACAGGGTAACGTGGATACCTACTACGTATATGACCGATACGGAAACCTCACTTATGTCATCCCGCCCTTGGCAGCCGAAGGCAACATAACCCAAAGCGTGCTGGATAACCTCTGCTACCAATATGTGTATGACAGCCGTAACCGACTCGTGGCCAAAAAACTACCCGGCATACGTTGGCAATATATGGCCTATGACAAATTAGACCGCCTGCGCGCCACAGGGCCGGTGAAATCACCTTTTACCAATACCTCCAACGAAGGCTGGTTGATCACCAAATACGACGGACTCAACCGCCCCATTATGACCGTGTTCAAACCCGCCACGGTAAACGCCCGAACCCGAATGGAAATCCAGCGCACGATCAACAACCATGAGATATCGGAAGCCCCCGTATCGGACCCCATGCAAGAAAAAAATATTGATTTCTATTATACCTCCGAATCTTTCCCCGATAAGGATTATTATATTTTGACTATAACCTATTATGACGATTACCGCTTTTGGCCGCAAAACCAAATCCCCGCCCAAATCCTTAACCAACCCGTCCGCACCGGAGCAAACGGAAATCTCAAAGGCCTAACCACCGGGCAATGGGTAAGGATTTTGAAATCCGCATATAGTACCGATCATTACACCGAACTCACCTTCTACAAAGACGACCCCACCGCAGCCGTAATAGGAACGGAAAAACACCGGGGCAACCTATACCACAAACAACATCACGCCACCGACTTTGAAGGAAAAATCCTTCAAACCAAAACCTGCCACCGAATGACACCGGAACTGAACGAAATCGTAACCGTAGAAGACTTGGAATACACCCCTCAAGGACGTCTGCTACGCCACCGCCACAGGGTGGAAAATCATGTGGAAACCATACTGGCCGAATTCTCCTACGACGAACTCGGTAAAATCCGCCAAAAAAATATCGACAACAACCTCCAATCCGTCTCTTTCCAATACAATATCCGCGGATGGCTTACCCGTCAGCAAAGCCAAATGTTCGAACTCGAACTGCTCTACGACAACGGACAAACACCCCTGTATAACGGTAACATCTCCGCCCAACGTTGGTGGAGCGCGTCCGACAACCAAACCCGGCGATACGACTATCAATACGACAAATTGAACCGCCTCACAAGCGCCGAGTTCACCAACGAAAACCGCAACCTTCAAGGATCCTACGACGTGGCCCTCTCCTACGACAAGCAAGGCAACATACAGGACGTGGAACGATGGGGATTGTTCGAACTGCAAAACCAAACCATTGACATCGACAACTTGCAATACAAATACGACCCCGCCAACCCCAACCGCCTCCTCGGCGTACGCGACCACACCGCCAACGAGTTCGGATTCAAAGACGACCCCAACCACAGCCTCAACGACTACACCTACGATACCGACGGTAATATGATTACGGACAACAACAAGGGCATCACCGAAATCCGCTACAACCACATGAACCTGCCTACACAGGTAAGATTTAATAACGGAGAAATTTCCTTCACCTACGACGCCCTCGGCAACAAATGGTATAAATACGTGGAAACTCCCACCGGCAAAAAAGGCACCGCCTACCTGTTTGGATATCAATACGAATTTGATTATATTGGTGAGGTGCAATACGATTGGAAGCTCATGTTCATCCCCACCGCCGAAGGTTACGTAAGCGCAGTATATCCCGAAGGCATCACAAGCGGCGACCCGCCCAAGTTCGCCTACGTAACCAACATACGCGACCACTTGGGCAACCTCCGTATGAGCCTCACCCGCGACAACGGACAAGCCGTAATTTTACAAGAACGCCACTACTACCCCTTCGGCCTCCTGCACCGCGGCTACAACGAAGAAAAACACGAAATCCAATACACCGAAGCCGAAGAAGACAAAATCTTTACACCCCAAGTGGTGGCGGGGCGGTATAAGTATTGGTATCAAGAACAAGAGCGCCAAACGGACTTGGATTTAAATTGGGACAGCTTTAAATACCGCAATTATAATTACGCCATCGGGCGGTTTATGAGTGTGGACCTTTGGCGGAGAAGTATCCGTATAACGGCGTGTATAATTACAGTGAGAACAGGGTGATTGATGCAAGGGAATTGGAAGGGTTGGAAGTTCTTTTATTGAATGGAGGTGTGAGAGGTTCATTACTTTTGACCATTTCCGGTTCATCCGGCATTTATTTGGACTTTAAAAATAATGATATTGGAGTATTCGGTTCAGTGAGCGGTGGTGCCGGATTGGCTATTGGTGCTTCTGCAAGTGTTGGAGGCACTTTCTATCCTACGGCAAGTATAGATGATGTGAAAGGTTGGGGATTTTCATATGTTGGATCAATAACTCCTGGCTTAAAATATTCGGGTTCCATACATAGAACCATAAATGTAGAGACTTATAAATTAGATCAAACCGGAGCATCCGCTAATGTAGGCATTGGAGCAGAAGCAGTTCTTGCTATGGAAGGTTCATATACATGGGCTACTTCCGGAAAGCCATTAGCAAAATTAATATATAATATGATGGATGAAAATGACCAAAAAAAGATTATGAATATTTTGGATAATAATTTGAAAGAAAATCAAAATAAGCTTTTGGATTTGACTAAACAATATGGAAATTTAGAAAAAATGAAGTCTGGAATTAAAGACGAAGATAAACTAAAAGAAATAAACAATCAACAGTCTGAAATTCAGGAAGAAATAGAAAAAACATCACAAATAATTAATATGATTGATGATTTTAAGGATTATTTAACCGATGATTAAAAAATAAAGATATGGATGAAAATAAAGAGTTTTTTTTAGCATTATTTACTGTGTTAGTTTACCTTGTAGGAGGATTTCTATTAAATATAAAAATTAACAAAAAAATTGAAACTATAGAAAATAATAATTTACCTGATGGCGAAAAAAAAAAGAAAAAAATAAAATCCTACAGAAAAAAACTATTAAAATATTCATTTTATCTAATGGCTTTAGTTTTGATGCTTTATTATTTTTTACATTCTATTTTTTTTAAAAAATAAGCCAAGATTATATTATTTCCATGAAGTTTAACAAAAAAAACCTCTCAACAATCACTCGTTTCGTTGCCTGCCTATCGCTTTTACGGTAGCCACTTTACACACTTTTGGGGATATTACCATAGTATCACTTTTGGTTTGTAAAGACAATAATTTCGCAATTATGCGGTTTGATAAAAACAGCTCCCGGCTTTTTTCTTCACTATTTCCGGGAAAAATTAAGATGTGAATTATTTTCCTTCAGTCAAAATCTCAGCCAAATCCAAAACTTTAATTTCGTGTTCCTTATTAAAATGCTTCACTCCGTCTGATATCATGGTATTGCAAAAGGCACATGCCGTTACGATAACATCCGGTTCGGTTTCAAGCGCTTCGCGTGTTCGATAAACAAAAATTTCTTCTCGTTGGTTTTCGGCTTCCTTAAACATTTGTGCCCCGCCGGCCCCGCAACAAACGGCATTTTCGCGGTTATGTTTCATTTCCCGAATCTCAATTCCCACCGATTTTAAAGTATTACGCGGCGCATCGAATTGCCCGTTGGCGCGTCCCAAATAACAAGGATCGTGGTAAGTTATTGCTTTTGAAGCAAACGGATTTTTTTCACGTTTGATTTTTCCGTCTGCCAAAAGCCGTTCAAGTAATTCCGAATGATGCACCACTTCATATTTTCCGCCCAACTCCGGATATTCGTTTTTGAAAGTATTGTAGCAATGCGGACAAGTGGTAATAATTTTCTTTACACCGTAAGCATTCATCGTTTCGATATTCATCTTGGCTTGCATCTGAAACAAAAATTCGTTTCCGGCTCGCTTTGCCGGATCACCCGAGCAGGTTTCTTCCTCTCCCAACACCCCGAATTCCACACCCGCTTCATTAAGTAAACGGACAAAGCTACGCGTAATTTTCTTGGCGCGGTCGTCATAACTGCCCATACATCCCACCCAATATAAATATTCCGGTGTTCTTCCTTCCGTCGCCCATTCGGCCATGGTTTTGACTTGAATTTCCGCCATTGTTCTCGATTTTTTTTTATTCTTTAAACACTTTAATTTTCACCTCTTTTTCCACCAATTCGGTGAATTTTCCTTTATATCTCGTCGCCCTAACAATATGGTTATCGATAATATGATAATTTCCGCCACGCGGTTTTCCGAAAATGATTCCGTGATATTTAAATCCATGTTTCTTCAACCAATCTTCTGTTATTTTCCGGTGTGCTTCCGTGCGTGCCGTAAAAAAGGTAATAATGTGCCCTTGATCATACCATTTGTTTATCGTTTCCAATGCATCCGGATAAGGTTCCACCGTTTTCATGCGTTCCGGTTCTTCGTTAGGGACGTCATCGCAAATGGTTCCGTCAATGTCGATCAAAAAATTCATGATTTCCTTCGGTAAAACAGGACTCAAATGCTTACCCGACGCATCCACCACATCATTCAATTCATAACGTTTTTTATAGCGATAAATAATCTTTCTGCCGAATTTCCTAATTCGTTTTAGCATATTTCCCTCTTATTTATTCGTTCGCCCAATTTAATCTGTCCGCTTGACTATATTGCCAAGGTGCTCCGTTATTTTCCACATTCGTAAACATCATGTTCAATTCCGCCGGCGCAGCACTTTTTTCCATCACCAAATATTGGCGAAGTTGGATAATTACATCCAAAGGATCGTTTTCCACCGGACATTCCTCGACACATGCATTGCAAGTCGTGCAGGCCCAAATCTCTTCCTTCGTAATATAATCGAACAAAGATTTTCCGTCGTCTTTGAAAACACCGCCATTGATATCGATATTACGACCCACTTCCTCAACGCGGTCGCGTACGTCCATCATGATTTTGCGCGGCGATAATTTTTTCCCGGTGCTATTGGCCGGACAAACATCCGAACAACGTCCGCATTCGGTGCATGTATATGCATTTAATATATTGATCCATTTCAAGTCGAAAATGTCCTTGGCACCGAAACGTTCCGGCTCCGCCGTCTCTTCTCCTTCCGGTGATGCATAAGGGTCGGCATTGGGATCCAACATCAATTCCACTTCACGTTTAACACTTTCCAACACATCTGATTTACCCAAAGGCGGTAATTTGGCGTAATACGTATTGGGAAATGCCAATAAAATATGATAATGTTTCGAAATATACAGGTAATTCAAAAACACCAAAATGCCCACAATATGCAACCACCACATGCTTCGCTCTATCCATACCAACGAGGACGGATCCTGCGGCAAAACATCTACCAGAAAGCGACTCACCGGAAAACTTCCGGTTATACCCTCCGGCGAAAAATAATGCCCGTATTTCAATAACTGCAATTTATAATCGGCGGCGTTCATCGTCAGAAATGCCGTCATCAAAATAAATTCGAAATATAAAATCATATTGGCGTCACGTTTTGGCCAACCCTCCATCTCGGGCATTTGAAAACGCCATAACTTGATAACATTACGCCTAATCCAAAAAACCGTCACGGCAATAATTACCAATAGGGCCAGAATCTCAAACGAAGCGATTAGAAATTTATAAAAACCGCCAAGGAATTTCAAAACCCGGTGTGTCCCGAAAATCCCGTCAATAATTATTTCGATTACTTCGATATTGATAATGATAAAACCCGAATAAACCGCCAAATGCAACAATGCCGGAACCGGACGCTTAAACATTTTCTTCTGCCCGAAGGCTTTCAACAACATATTGCGCCATCGCTCCCGGGGGCGATCCGAACGATCATAGGGCTTTCCCAATTTTATGTTACGAACGGTTTTCTTCAAATGATAAACGAAATAACCCGCTCCGGCCGCCAAAACCGCAATAAAAATCAGATTATCCCAATATTGCATGATTATTCTTTTTTCTTATCCTTCTTGCCGAATAACGAAAAGTGGACATAACGCCTCGGATTCCGCTTCAAATCTTCCAAAAGCGCATTCAAGCTTTGCGTCGTCTTATTCAAATTTTCATAGAGCGCTTCGTCCTTGGTCAATTTGCCCAAACTTCCCTTGCCGGCTTGCAAATCTTGCAAAATTTTATTCAAATTTTCGGTGCTTTTCGTCAGGTTTTCCAGCAGTTTTCGATAATCCGCTTCCTTCAATTGAGTCGTAATTTCCTCCGCATTTTTTCCCGTCGCTTCCAATGACTGCATCGTCCGGCGAATACTTGACCGGTTCTCCGAAATCAAAATTTTACTCTCACGCGTCAACGAACGCAATTCCATTGTCAATTGTTTTACATTGAGCAAAGTGGCGGATAAATTGGCCTTATTGGCTTCATTGAATATTTCATTCAGATTCTTGATAAGTTTATTGGTATTAAAAACCAATTCCTCAAGCTGTTGCTGTGCATTTCCGATAAGCTCCGAAAATCCACCCGCCTTAACGGATTGCAAAGTGTCACCGTCTTTGGCCGCTTCCGGCGAAAAACCCAGCGAAAGCACCATATCGCGGCCGCCCAAAACCCCGCTCCCTTCGATTTTGATTTTACTGTCTTTCGGAATAAAATACTCGCTGTCAATATTCAAGGTCAATACGATTTTATGATCTTTTTCCCTGAATTTCATCCTTTGAATACTTCCCACCGGCAAGCCTTGCAATTTTACGGGAGTTGAGTTATCAATACCATTCACATCATCAAAAACCGCATAATATGTATGATATTTTTTCAACAAATCCTTGCCTTTCAAAAAGTTATATCCCCATAAAAACAATATCAGCGCCAATATGGCAAATACGGCACTCTTTAACTCTCTCGATATTTTGAACTTCATGTATTTTGACTTAATCTATTGCAATATTAAAGATTTTCTACGAGAGAAAAAACAACCGAACGTGCTGCTGCTCGGGTTTAAATTCACAATAATCCCAGCGCTTATAATCAAAAATAAAAAAAATACAAAATCCACAACAATATTACAAATAAACCCCGATTCAAACGAAGAGATTCGACGCAAAACGTACGATTTCTCGGATGTTATCCGAAGATTTTCACCCGAATTCGCAACTAAGGAAAATATATTTGTTTTCGCTCACCAAAAAACAAAAATGAATTATTAAAATAATAACCAAAAGCACATAAATAAGCAAACCCAACCGCCTGTTTTCCTTTCTTACGGGTTTTATTTCCGCCCTAATTAAACGGTAATAATAAAAAGATATAAATCCTAATACCCCAAATACCACAAGCAAATATTCTTTTTTTAAAACAAAGTATACAAACAACCCGGTGTTCACCAATAAGACCAATTTATTATAACCCAAAGCCATAAAGACTTTGGCGCCATCTAAAATGGAAAAAGGTAGAAGGTTGAACAAGTTCAAAATCAATGAAATTATTGCCAATCGATAAAAAAATACTCCATCAAAAACCAAATATAAATATAAACTTATTATACCCAGCACACCGCCGAAAACAGGTCCCATTATCGCCACTTTAAACAATTCGTTTTGATTATTCGGTTCATCAAACAAAACATATCCGCCCAAATAGGGAATCAATCCCGGTCTACTAGGATTTAACCCCGCAAGTTTCGCCATGATATAATGCCCGTATTCATGTGTGTAAATGGAAAGAATCAGTGCCGCACCGCTTGTAAGCCCGAATACTTTAAGCCATAGTATGTTTGCCAATAAGCTCAACAAATTCGATACAATCATATCGCGCCAATAACTTTGATGCAAATTTAATTATTTTTTTAATTAAAAGAAATAATTTTAGTTTAATTTTGATTTTTCTCGCAACCTATTCTTTGATATACCGTTACCCCGATATCTTGCATGCTTTATGCATAGCCGGAACCATTCGATAGCGGAAACCGTTGCGGATGTAAACCCACTCGATAAGACAGATGAACAAAGGCAAAAAATTCTCACTTGCCCGGTATCGCATTAAAAAGATTCGCGATTGAATTTCAAAAAAACGCCCACGAAAAGCTATCGCATCATAGCCGGGAAATTATTTTTCGGGTGTCAAACCCTTTTTCCTTCCCAAGCGCAACATATATTGAAATGCTTCCTCAAAATCATTCTTGATTTCGCCTTCCAAAATCGCTTCTTTGATGGCTTCTTTGATTTCACCGACGGTTTTCGAAGGAGGAATTCCGAAAGTTTCCATAATCAGTTCTCCGGAAACGGGGGGTTGAAAATTACGAATCCTGTCACGTTCCTCCACTTCAATGATTTTGGTTTTTACCTTTTTCAAATTGTTCTTATAAAGTTTTTGGCGATAGGGATTTTTGGTCGTAATATCCGCTTCGCACAAAGTCATTAAATCATCGAGTTCTTCTCCGGCGTCATGCACGAGGCGTCGAATGGCCGAATCGGTGACGCCCTCTTCGGTCAAAGCGATGGGACGCGAACTCATTCGCACTAATTTTTGCACATATTTCATCCGCCTGTCCAACGGCAAATGTAAACGTTTAAAAATTTTTGGAATCATCCGGGCACCCACCAATTCATGTCCGTGAAACGACCAGCCGTTTTTGGGGTGATAACGCTTGGTTGCGGGTTTTCCTATATCATGTAACAATGCCGCCCAGCGAAGCCATAGATTTCCTTCCTTATCGGCACGGGCTATATTATCCACCACTTCCAAGGTATGATAAAAATTATCCTTGTGGGTTTTTCCGTCCACTTCCTCCACTCCTTGCAATCGCGAAACCTCCGGCAAAATTTCTTCCATTAATCCCGTTTCATACATCGGCATCAATCCTTCGGAAGGTTTTTCGGCCATCAAAATTTTATTCAATTCGTCCACAATCCTTTCGGGCGATACAATCCGGATTCGTGCCTTATTGCGGCTTATGGCTTGCTTGGTCGACGGATCCAATTTAAAATGCAGTTGCGCCACAAACCGAACGGCCCGCATCATACGCAAAGGATCATCCGAAAAAGTAATATCCGGATCCAAGGGTGTTCGGATATTTCGCCGCTTGATATCTTCCAACCCGTTAAAATAATCAATTAGAGTGCCGAAATCCTCACGATTTAAGCTGACGGCCAATGTGTTAATCGTAAAATCACGCCGTTTAAGATCATCTTCCAATGTCCCGGGCTCCACCTTCGGTTTGCGGCTGTTTCGGTTGTATGATTCCTTGCGCGCCCCCACAAATTCCAAAACGGTATCGCCGTGCTTAAACATTGCCGTTCCGAAATTGCGATAAACGACCACTTTGGACGTGCCTTTCAATTCCTCCGCCAGCGCCTTGGCAAAAGCCGGGCCGTCACCGACCACAGTAAAATCAATATCTTTTTTGATCATACCCGTCAAAAACAAATCCCTAACAAACCCGCCGATTACATAAACCTTCACGTTCTGCCGTTCCGCCACTTGCATAACGCTATGAAAAAGCGGGCGGTCGACGGCACTTTCCACGATGGTCAAATCTAGCGTCATTCACTCACGAATTACTTGAATACGCCCTTGTTCGTCGAAGCGGATTATTCGCGATGGCCGGGCGCCGGTTTTTGAGCGGTGCAAATTTACGACATAATCAACGCTTCGCAAAATGTCTTCGGGGATTTCTTCAAAAGACGCCGGCGCCGGTTGACCCGATAAATTGGCCGAAGTGGAAATCAAAGGACGGTTTACCACCCTAATCAAATCACGCGCAAAACCCTTTTTCACAACCCTCACGGCCAGCGAACCGTCTGCGGCTTTCACATGGGCACTCACTCCATACCCACGTGGATAAATCACGGTCAACGGACGAATACTTTTTTCCATTTCATTCATTACCGCCGGAGGAATCTCTCCCACCAAAGACCGGAGCATATCCAAATCACTGACCAAAACAATAAAAGGTTTGTCCGCTTCCCTACCCTTGATTTGCCGGATGCGCAAAGCCGGTTTATCTTGCGTGGCATCGCCTCCCAATCCCCACAAAGTGTCGGAAGGATAAAGAATAACTCCGCCTGTTTTGATAATATCCAATATCGTCATTTTTTATCTTCTTTTCTTATCCGCTTTAAATATTCATACCGTTTCCAAATCGTCATCCTGTAGTGATTGGCAATTAACCAACCCGATTTTCCGTCCAAAAAACCGAAATGCAAAATATAGTGTTTGAAAAATCGATATAATGAATGAAACAATTGTTGAAAAAAGCAGTATTTTTTTCCTTTCAACGCCCATTCTTTCGCTTTCAACCGAGCATACAAATCCAATTTTTGCTCAAAATGCTTCTTATTTTTATAGGTATAATGAAGAATCGGGTTTTTCAATGAACATATCCGGCCGGCGGTTTCAATTTCTTCATGCACGTAGCGACCGTTATAACGGGCATTCTTCTTGTTAAACAAACGGATACATTTATCATTTTGCCAGCCACTAAAGCGGATTCGCTTTTTCCCTATAAAATTAATCCGCCTAATCCAAAATGCGGAGCATTCGGTGCCCACGCGTAATATATTTTTTATTTCCTTGATTAATTCCGAAGTAGGAAGTTCATCGGCATCCAAGAGAAAAATCCAATCGTGAGAAGCTTGTTCGATAGCATGATTTTTTTGGGCTGAAAAATTATCAAAACCCCGTTGAAGAATCCTAACCCCGTATTGTCTGGCCAATTCCAAGGTTTTATCTGAAGAAAACGAATCTATGATCAGGATTTCATCCGCCCACTGCACCGATCGAATTACTTTTTCGATACGGTCTTCTTCATTTAAGGTTGGAATGATAGCGGTAATCTTTGCATCATTTATGTTGATTGCTTTTTGATTTTTATAAATACCGATGGGAACATAAATTTGCTTATTTTCTATTGCATTCCATAGATATTGATCGTTGGTTTTCAAACTGGTTTTATCGTTTTCGGGATGAAAAATATGATATTGAATGGCCGAAAATTTTAAATTTATCTTGGTCAAACCGAGATTCACCAATCTGGCACTGAGCTCGGAATCTTCCCTTCCCCAGCCCGTAATTTTTTCATTATAACCGTTGACCGCCAACAAATCATTTTTCCAGAAACCCATATTACAACCGCGCACCGACTTGATAACCTTTTTAATGTCTCGCGAAGGACGGAGCAACTTCCCGGTCAAAAAAGGCAGGTGTAACTGATAATGACGGTTACGCAAATCGGGATTAAAAAAACAAAAGTCTGTTTTGCCGGATTTTAATAGCTCGGAAGATAATTTCTCTCCCAATAAAACCCTTGAACCGGATACAAAAACGCCCGGTCGAGCAAAACGGATATGGTCTTTGATAAAATGCTTGTGCAAGAAAGTGTCTCCGTCGATTTGAATAATATAGTTTCCTTCGGCTTCACCTATGGCTTTGTTGCGGATGGCCGCCAACCGGAATCCCCGGTCTTCGTGCCAAATATGTTTTAACGGAACGGGGAAAATGCGTTTATATTTTTCGATCAAATCCGCAGTTTCTTTGCCGGAACCGTCATCCGCTATTATCACTTCAAGCGGCATAATACTTTGCCGCAATACCGAACGCAAAACCAAATTCAACGCCTCGGGCCAATTGTAGGTGGAAATAATCAAAGAAGGACGAACCTTATGTTTTGCGGAAAACTTCATCGGCTTCGTGCTAACTCATATAACGTCTCTGCAACTCTTCTTGTCGCTTTCTTTCCCGGATTCACATCAAAAGTATCATCAAGCATTTGCTTCCGTATTTCCTTATAATCTCCGACCCATTTTTCCGCCTTTTCCAAAACAGACCCCAATTGTTCAAAATCATCTATCACTTTTCCCAGTTGCCAATGATTAAAAAACGGATTACCTTCCCAAGAAACCCGCTTGGAATTTAAAAAAATAGATGGTTTCTCAATCCCGGTCAATAAAAATTCGTAAATCTGACTGGACATATCGCCCAAATAAATATCCGAAGATTTTAAATAGGTCATATCTACCGATTTCTCACTTCCGAAATCAATAAGAATGTTTTTTTTGTCGAAAAACCGGGCAGGTATTGTATCCCTGCTCAAAGCCAGCCGTTTTTCGGGATTAAAAAGATTGATATGCGGGGCAAAAATCAAATTATATTGCTTATGGGCGGCAAAAAACTCCAAAACTTTCAAACCCCAGTCTTCAAAAGAAGAAAAATTCCTTTCAAAATGAGGATTGTAAACCACCACCGGGTTATTGTTTTCGAAAAACTTTTCCCGTTTGGCCGAAACCACGTCCAATTTCGGATAACCGCAAATTTTAAATTCGGTGTGAGGAAACGCACCCATGGCTTTAAACATCCTGTTTATTTTCGGACCGGCCGTCGTCACCAAATCAAATTGCTCGATAAACGGTTTGTATTCCGGTGCAAACGGATAGTGCCTGTCACCGGCTCCATGCATCAAAAAAACAAACTTTACACCGTCATTTTTTATCTCCTTGATATGCATGTGATTAAAAACATTAAAAGCAAGCAAATCAAAACTTCTTAAATAATCCTTATGCTTATAAAAAATAAAGCGATTGGACGGTTTGGTTCTTCCTTGAATGCTATAGGCGATTTTTTTCCACCAATACGTTGACAAAGGCTTCATAACCGAAGAAGGAATATCCAATTCCTTCATTTTTTTCTCCAAATAATCGTGTTTTATCTCGGGAACCAATATTTTCACGTCTACATCCGGAAAATGATGAACCAATTCGGCTACTGTCCCGATAAAATGCGGAACGATATGAGGACTGTCAAAATAAACAAAACCTATTTTTACACTCATTCGTCGATTACTTAAAAAACGGCACTAAAATAACCATTTTATTCTAACTTAAACTTACCCGTCTATCAAATCCAATATTTTGTTACTTATACATTCGGATGCCGTCCCCTCACGAGGTTCGGAAAAAGTGAATGCAAAAAGTTCCCGTTGCACGAGCAAATAGTCCTTATGCCACCGTCCTGCCGTATTCAATAAATGCTCAAGCGATTCGATTTCGTCTATCACCGGTCCCGAATGCCAAACACGGTAATGTATATCATTTCGCCAATCGACCCGGTGCGGATTTAAAAAAATAGCCGGACGGGGATTAAAATAAAATTCATAAACCTGGCTGGATACATCACCCAAATATATATCGGCTATGCGTGTATAATCCATCTGAACCGCTGCAGGACTTCCCAAATCGATTAAAATGTTTTCCGCATCCCAATAATGCCCGGATATAACCGACGGATTCAAAAAACCTCTTTTATTAAACAAATTGATGTGCGGCGCAAAAATCAAATTAAACCGTTTATTCCGGTAAAAAAAATCCAATATCTCTCTCCCCCAATCATACCATGAGGATAAATCCCTTGAAAAATGCGGATTGTACAAAACCGTAGGACGGGATTTTTCAAAAAATGTTTTTCGAGGTAAATACTGCAACAGTTCGAATTTGGTATAACCGCATAATGCAATACGCCCGGCGTCAATACCCATCCGGTAATAAAATTCCTTGATTTTTTCCCCTTGCGCACTGATCAGATCAAAGTGCCGCATCCGGTGGGAATAAGCCTCGCCAATCATATAGGCCCTATCGCCGGCACCATGCATAAGCATCACAAAACGAGGCCTTTTCTGCTTTCGTTTTTCGTATAAATAATCTTCAATTAAATCATTGAAAACCAAAACGTCATGATCCAGCAATTCTTTCCAATGCTTCCTTATTAAATAATAATGACTCGGATATTTCCGTTTTTTGATACGATTGAGTAATTTCCGGTATGCAAAAGTATCCAAATACCTGATAATTTGAGGTGAAATCTTCAATCGATTAAATAGAGCCAATAAATAATCGTGCTTTCCCCGATAGGTATATAATATTACCTCTACCTCTCCGCTTTCATACAAACGTTTCAACGGCATAATAAAATGAGGAATGATATGAATATCATCCAAATAGAGAAAAGCCACACTGGGTTTCGACAACATAAAATTCCGTTTTCTTATCCGCCCGCTTTTTTCACTGTATATCCTTCCGATTCCAATAGCCGTATTACCTTATCCCGAATATCGCCTTGAATTATGATTTCGCCGTTTTTGACACTGCCTCCCGTCCCCAATTTTTGTTTCAAACGCTTGGCCAAAATCTTCAATTCATGGTCGGGCATGCGAAAACCTTTCAAAACGGTTGCCGTTTTTCCGCCCCGGCCTTTCTTGGAATAATATGCTTTAATCACCGTATTTTTCTCGGCTTCCCTCCGGATATTTTCCCGGATTTCCATGCCGGTAGAATAGACCAAGCCGCCCAATTCCTCCAAACTGTTGAATTTCTTTTTTCCACCCATGATTATGATATGATTGTTATTTAAAATAATCCCGTTTGCAACATCACCAATGTGCAATTGTCCACCACTTCAACCCCTTCTTCGTTTAAAACTTTTTTCCACTCATCGTTTTCCGTCCCCGGATTAAAAATTACCCTTTCCGGCTTCCATTTTTTCAAATATTTTCGGTATTCCTTCTGACGTGGCGGCGATAAATAAACGCTGACGGTATGCACTTTTTCTTCCTCCACATCCCCTGCCCGGCGCAAGGGAATCCCGTCGATTTCTCCCTTCCTGATCCCCACCGCAATCACCCTGTGACCATATCGCTTCAGCATGCGAACGGCTTTATTCGAATAACGTTCGGGACGGGAACTTGCACCTAAAACAATCACCGTTTTAATCCGCATTTTTTTCGTATTTCTCCATTTCCCGATCATAAAACAAAAACGCCCGGTTAATCAAATCAATCAAAGCATCTTTGTTTTCTTGCACTTCCTTCTCTGAAATATCGTCTATCCATTCCACTTCTTCCGTCACGATATTAAGCAAAAAACGCGGATATTGCGTATGAAATACATAAATTTCATCGGGATAATCGCTGTTGTCGGCAATGAGAAATTCAGGCAATTGTTTCATAGCGAATAAATTTTTTGGAAAGATAATTAAACCGCAGGAATAATAAAAACGCAGCAACGGTTAATCCGGTTAACAATCCCGCCCAAATTCCATAAACTCCCCAATAACGAACGGACATCCATGCCACGGGAAAACCAATTAACCAATAAGAAACAAACACCAACATCACGGGAATTTTCATATCCTGCATTCCGCGCAATGCCCCCTGCAAACTCACTTGCAAACTGTCGCTTATTTGAAAAATTCCCGCCACAATCAACAATCCCGCCGCCAATTCCGCCACTTCATGCACATCCATGCCTCCATGTCGCTTGCTTAAATAAATCCATGGCAACACTTGACGAAAAGCAATAAATACAAAGGATAGCAAAAACCCGGTTAATGCCGCTTGTACCAATAAAGTTTTCACCACAAATCGCAAGCCCTTAAAATCTTTCTTTCCGAAACGATAACCCGTCCTGACTGTCGCCGCTACACCCAACCCAATAAAAACCATATAGGTCAACGAAACCAACTGCAAAGCAATTTGATTGGCCGCTTGCGCCTTGGCTCCCAAAGTGCCGGCCAACCATACACTCGCCGTAAAAATCCCCATCTCGAAAACAGATTGAAAACCCGAAGGAAAACCCAACGAAAAAATCTTCTTCAAAAGTTCTCCGTCCCACAACGGCTTCACTCGCTTGATAACATATGCACGCGTGCGCTTATCACGGACCAAAAAATACCAGAAAACAGGAATGATTAGCAACCGCGCCAACCATGTCCCCAAACCGGCACCCAACACTTCCAACCGGGGAAAAATCCAAACACCGTATATCAAAACATAACTCAACGGAATGTTAATCAAATTGGTCACCAATATAGCATGCATCGAAATTCGCGTATAACCCATCCCGTCGGCAAATTGCTTCATCGCCTGAAAAATCATCACAAACAACACCGAAGTCGCTACGATTTTAATATAAGGTATCGCCGTTTTCAGCACTTCGGGCGGTTGGTGCGCATGCTTCAATACGGGAATAAGCCCGTAAATCAAAATCACCAAAACCAAACCCATAATCATATTCAACAACAAACCGTTCCAATAAATCTTGTGTAACCGTTGCCGGTCGTTTAACCCCAAAGCTTCCGATACCAATGGCGTAATCCCCGCCGAAAAACCGATTCCGAACGACATTACAAAGAAAATCGTACTATTGGCCAACGAAATGGAAGCCAATGCTACCGGACCCAATTTCCCCACCATGATATTATCCGCCAAACCGACCAAAACTTGACCCACATAGCCTACCATCACCGGCCATGCCAAACGAAAGGTGGTCTTAAACTCCTGTTTATAAACCTCAATCTTCATGGATTTGCAAAGGTAGGTTTATTCCGGCAATTTTCCCTATAAAAAAAGCTCCGCCTTTGGCGAAGCTTCATCTCGTTCTCAAAAGGAAATGATTAATATTCCCTCGGTTTGGCTTCGTTTACTCGCAAATTACGTCCATCAACTTCCGCTTCATTAAGCTCCTCGATAGCTTTTTTCGCTTCCTCTGCATCCGGCATTTCTATAAAACCGAAACCTTTACTGCGTCCCGAAAATTTATCGGTAATGATTTTTACGGATTCAACCGTTCCGTACTCTTCAAAGATTTCTCTCAAATCTTCTTCGCCTAAGCGATAAGGGATATTCCCCACATAAATGTTCATAATACTAAAAATAAAAATTAATCTGTGCCAAAGGTAGGCATTAATTTCGGATTTAAAAAATTTTTTAAAAAATCCCGGTCGAAATGACCGGGAATTTTCATCGCAAAAGGTTTCTAAACGGATTATTCGGGCTTTACAAAAGCATTTTCGTCAATTTGATCTTTACCGGGATTGAAAATCACTTCCGTCGTTGTAATTTCCGAAACCACCTGTCCGCCCATTCTAACGGTCGTCTTCATTGGAATCTTAATCCCGTCGATTTCTTTATAATCGCTCAATTCGGTTTCCACTTCGCCTTGATCGCTTTTGACTATAACATATCTCAACAAATGTGTCCCGGAATCAAAATAAAGGAAAGATTCATCCCCTTTATCGGAAACGGCTTTTATCACTTCGTACTTTTTCCCGTCCTTTTCTTTTTGACCCACATATTCCAATTTCATGTTATCATACTTCTCGGCCATATCGAATAAGGAAATGTTTTGGGTAAATTCCTTGAGCTTTTCTTCATCCAAATCGTCATACCCCATTTGCTGATTCAAAACAAAACCTTTTCCGTCTTTAATGGCCATAACCACCATTTCCATACCCATCATGCTCATTTTCTGATACATTTCACCTTTTCGGCTCGCATACATTTCCATTGGAATTTCCTGCCCCATTTGCTTGGCAGTAAACTTCTTGAGTATGGATTGAACTTTTTCCATTTTGGCTTTACCGCCAATGGCTTCAACATATTGGTTAAAAATTTTTTCGGCTTTTTTGTCTTGAGCAAAGCCAAAACTAATAACCAATCCCAATAAAACTATCAATGTTTTTTTCATAGATAAATAAATTTATGGTTTTAATGTTATTTTTTTCCAAATATAAGATTTTTTATTATTCGTTTTATCGTGCACAATCATATGATAAGACAACATCAATCCGTTTTTGTTTCGAAAATCCATAAAATCAATCGCAAATAGCATGCCGTTTTTGTCCGATTTCGTCAATCTCACCAATAATCCCGTTTTTTTGTCCAAATAAAAATCCCACCGGTAGTCACCGTCAAAAGTATATAAATCGGTAGTCTCGATATCACCTGCCAATTGATTATCTTTCTTAAAAAACGTATAATGATTTTGAACGAAATATACAAAAATTCCCGCTACGGGACATTGTGCTATCCGCACAATCATTTGTTTGATATTTTTCCGATCTTCGTTCTTCAATCCTTGCGGATGAATCAAACTATCAACCGAATATTCCACAATTTTCCGGTTCGCTCCTTGTAATTTTACCACAACGGAAAAATAAACGGGACGTTTATTTACAGTAATTTCCACAGGCAAACGATCGCCCCCATCAAACAAAATTCCCTTACGAATTAAACCACTGTAATGCTTGAAAGTCTTTCCCGGCGAAACGGCCGAAATATAACGCTGATAATAGGCTTCAAGCGAATCTCTCGAAATTCTATCACCTTTTTCCGCCGGTTGTAAAGCCTCAGCAACATAATCCGAATGAGATTTACAAGAAAAAACCAAAGAAAAAACAATCAACAAAACAATTCCTCTCATCCGCCGCTACGAACTAACAATATCTTTTACCAACGCAAAAAATTGCTCTTTGGAATCGTTGTTTTTAACGGAATTCACGGCGGTTTCAAAAATCAACTCGGCCTTATCCGGCGGAAATCCCAATCCCAAAACCGATCGCAATAATATACGCAATTCCTTAAAATCCAAATGACCGTCCGCAAAAGCCAAACGGGTCAAATCATAAAGTTGTTGAATCCGTTCTTCCAAAGAAAAAGGCGTATCCAAAGAATATCGATCGAAATTTTTCTTCAAATATTTAACGGCTTCTTCGTTAAATCCGTATTTTTCGGCTACCTTTTCGATAATTTTCCATTCGGAATCGTCTATTCTTCCGTCCGCAGCCGACATTTTTATCAACGTGGCCAACAAACTGACATGTTGCTTATATTCGGCACTGCCAAGCGCGTCAAAAATACTCATACTTCCTGGGGTTTTTACAAATGTAATCAATTTCCGGGAAAATGTCAATTTTCTTTAGCCCTGTCGATTTTCCGGGTTTCGATTTTCGGCGTATCGGGTTCGTCTGCAGTATAAACGGAAGGGTCGGCGGCAATCTTATTAAGTTCTTCTACGATTTTTTCGATTTCTTCATCGCTGAAATTCTTCTCTTTGCAGGCTGTTTCCAAGGTGCCCCAAATCGGTTCACCGCAGCGAATGCATTTTATCCCGCGCACACGCAAATATTCTTCGGCAAAAGGATAATCTTCCACCAAATCTTCTATGGTGATATCTTTCGTAATCATAACATCGGTTTTTTTAGGCAAATATAACAAATGCGTAGCGATTCAACCGAACATCAAATCATAAACCCGGTCGATCTCCGGGGCCATTTGCGAAACATTAATATGGCGTGCATAACGCAAAGTTTCGCGCCCGTCGAAATAAACAAGAACCGAAGGAATCACAAAAATATTGAAATACCCGCGCGCCGCTGGAATCATTTGAACGTTGATTTCCAAAAAACGCATTTCGGGAAAATGTTCCTTCAACAAAGCTTGCAACTTTGGCGACAAAGCATCGCCCACATTACACGATTCATCGGAAAAAAAGACCATAACCGCGGGATTTTCACGTAAAAATCGCTGCGCTTCTTCCAAAGATTCCGCAAAATGATAATGCATAATATGACTTCAGTTATTTTGGCGATCGCGGCAGGACTCGAACCTGCGACCGTCGGATTAGAAATCCGATGCTCTATCCGGCTGAGCTACGCGACCCTCTGTTTCAATGAATCTTTTATAAAAAAAACCGGCCGTTATGGCGGTTTTTCTTGCGGAGAGACAGGGATTCGAACCCTGGGACCCCTTGCGAGGTCACGGATTAGCAATCCGCTCCGTTACCACTCCGGCACCTCTCCTTTTCAGATTGCAAAGTTATAATAATTTTTTCATCCGGTCAAGAGATTTTATTCGGGATATTCCACACGTAAATGATAAACACTTCGCAATTTGTTTTTGAGTACCTTCTTGGCTTTATTGATTTCCTTCAAGGTTATATCGGCATTATTAAAAAGTCCGTCGTGCAATTGTCCGTCAATGATTTTATCCACCAAATCGTCCAATTGCGCTGCCGTGGGTTGTTGCAAACTCTTGGAAGCCGCTTCCACGGAATCGGCCATCATCAAAATAGCCGTTTCCTTGGAAAAAGGATTGGGTCCGGGATAACGATAATCGGCCGGATCGGGACCTTCGCCTGCTTCTTGCGCTTTATGGAAAAAATATTTCACCAGTCCGGTTCCGTGATGAGTCCTGATAAAATCGATAATACGCTCCGGAATATTGTTTTTCCGGGCTATTTCAATGCCGTCAATCACGTGATTAATAATAATTTTTGCACTTTCGGAAGGTTTCAAATTATCATGCGGATTATAATCCGAAATTTGGTTCTCAGTAAAATACTTGGGATTTTTCATTTTTCCAATATCGTGGTATAAGGCCGCCACTCTTACCAGCAATGCATTGGCTCCGATTTCTTTGGCAATGGCTTCGGCCAAATTGCCCACCTGAAGCGAATGCTGAAATGTTCCGGGCGCTTTAGCTGCCAATTCCTTGAGTAATTTATTGTCCGTATTTAGCAATTCCAAATACGCTACATCCGAAGGGATATCGAATATTTTCTCAAACAACAAAATCAACTCATGCACCAAAGCCACGGCCAACAATCCGTTAATCAAAAACATCACGGCATAAGACGGATCAAATAATTTCCATTCGCCGTAAACAATAAAAATAAAGGCCATGTATCCGAAAAAATAAGTTAAAATAATTTTGGCCATAGACATAAACAAACGGCTTCGTTTGGTCAAATCCGTTACGGTCAAAATAGCGGTCAGTCCGGCCAAACTTTGTAAAAAAGCATATTCATACGGCGAACCCATTCCCGGGGCGATCAGCATAATCGAAATACCCAACACCACCATTGCCACTTCCCAATCGAAAAAACTTTTGATAATCACCGGTAATACGACAAAAGGAATAACGTATATATATTGCGGAAAATAACGTTGCATTACAAATAAAACCGAACCGATCAGTAAAACATTAATGATAATTAAACTCAATTCGGAATTATTATAATAAATCTCTTTTTTAAAAATTCGCAAATAAAAAATCAAGAGCCCGAATAAAAAAACACTCAACAGCCCGAAACCGGCTAACATTACCCGGCGGTTTCGCATGTCCTTTCCAAATAATTGCTTCAACGAATCCAATACTTTCAGCTGATCTTTCCTTATTTTTTCGCCTTTGGAAACAATCCGTTCGCCTTTATAAACGATGCGTTCGTATGGGCTGAGCTTTTCCAAAAGATTTTGCTTGTATTTTTCGGTATATCGAACATTGATTCTAAGATTGGGTTTTAACGTAGCCAATAAAACAGGCCATAATTTTTCTGCCTTCTGCCTATCAACAACGGAATTGGTCATCCATTGACGTTTCAAGCTATGAATGCTAAACGGATATTGCACCGTCCTTATCAAATGCTTGTTTTGCAAAACAAAAACCGGCTTTTCACCGGGGGCGGCATCGGTTAAGCCGCGACGGTATATTTCTTTTAACTTATTAGCTATTCGTTTTTTTTCTTGGATATTCAAAAAGATTCCTTCACTTGCCGTTTGCGCAAAAAACCGGTTAATCAAAGCCGCCGTATCTACCGGAAATCGATCATAAATCACCGGCGCCGAAGCTATTACCGAATCCACTTCCTTTTGCCATTGTTCCGGACTTTTTTTTACGGCAAAATCAAACGGTGCATACAAATCGGAATAAACCCAAGGTTTTTCTTCGGAATAACGGTAAGGGAAACGGGATTTATCCGGAAAAAAATACGTCAAAATTGCCGCCGCAGTCAATACCAATAATACCTTGTAAAAATCCCCGCTTCGACGAAGGATATTCATAAACAGGCGGTCGAACATGGTTGGTTGATTTTAAAAAGTAAAGTTAGAAAAAATACTTGAAGCGACGGAAAATCATCAGGTTCGTTGCGATACGTATCGTCTCCAACGCTCAATGGCCGCTTGAATATCGTTGGGGACAGGCGAATCGAAGCGCATGCGCAGGCCGGTGGTAGGATGCGTAAAACCCAGCGTTTTGGCATGCAATGCCTGACGTGGTAGCACCTTGAAAGTATTTTCCACGAATTGTTTGTATTTGGCAAAAGTACTTCCTTTCAAAATTTTATCACCGCCATAAACAGCGTCATTGAAAAGCGGATGACCGATATGCTTGAAGTGCACACGTATTTGATGCGTACGTCCGGTTTCCAAAGTCACTTCCACTAATGTCACATAATGAAACCGCTCCAATACCTTGTAGTGAGTTACGGCATGCTTCCCTTGGGATCCTTCGGGAAAAACATGCATCATAATACGGTTTTTCGGATGCCTGCCTACATGCCCCCTAATGGTTCCTTCGTCTTGTTCCAAATCTCCCCAAACCAAAGCAATATACTTTCGCTCGGTGGTTTTTTCGGCAAACTGCTTGGCCAATTTGTTCATGGACGTTTCGTTTTTGGCCACCACCAATAATCCCGACGTATCTTTATCGATACGATGCACCAATCCCGGCCTTACATCATCGCCGGATTGCGGAAGGTTTTCCACGTGATGAATAATACCGTTGATCAATGTTCCGCTATAATGCCCGTGGGCGGGATGCACCACAAGACCCGGAGGTTTGTTTACCACCAACACATCATTGTCTTCATAAACAATGTCCAAATCCATCGGCTCGGGCTTCAAAAGTTCGCGATAGGGCGCATACGGCAACAACAAACGGATTATATCGCCCGGCCTAACCTTATAATTAACCTTCACCGGCTTGTCGTTCACTACCACATTGCCGGCTTTTACGGCATTTTGCACTTTGTTACGCGAAACCCCTTCCAATTTAGCCGTCAAATATCGGTCTATGCGCACCGGCGATTGACTGGCACTCACCTCAAAACGATAATGTTCATATAAATCGTCCCGCTCCTGTTCCTTATCCACATCTAAATTACTCATGGCTGTTCTTCACCGGTTTGCAAACTGTCAGTCGATGACCGAAGTGTGTCGGTTTCAAATTCTTCTTCTCCGGATCCCACCACTATTTTTATCACCGAATTTTTTGGCACGCGATCACCCGATCGCAACGTATCTTTTCCCCGGATTATATCCAAAACCACTTCAGCAAAATACGGTTTCTCCTCCACTTTTCCCACTTTCAATCCCATGGCGTGCAAGGTTGCTCTAGCCTGACGCAACGTAATGCCGCGTAATTTGGGAAGTGTAACCATCCGATATTTTCCCGCATTGATTTTGACATAGATCTTACGCCCTTCTTTCACCCCCGACCCGGGTGAAGGATTTTGATCCCGCACCGAAAACGCAGGCAAATCCGGATCATACTCCAGCGTATCCAATACCACCAATTTCATGTGACGCTTCTTCAAGATTTTCCCGGCCTTTTCCACTTTCATACCCGACAAATCCGGCACCTCCACTTTCTCTCCATGACGTGTATAAGACAATAACCAAAAATATACTCCCACCACCAAAAACAATGTCAGCACAATCATAAGCAACAAATGTTTCCAAAATACCTTACTGAATAAAAATCGAATTAAACTCATCCGTTAAAAATTTTTGAAATTAGATAAACGATTAAATTCAAAATCAAGCTGATTAATAACATGCTGGTCAACGGAAAATACAATGAAAAGTTACCTCTTTCGATACGAATATCGCCCGGCAAACGGCCGAACCAAGAAAACAAACCTCCGAAGGCCCACCAGAGCAGCCCGAGAAATATAAGCAACAAACCCATTCCTATCAACACCGATGCCATACGATTCATTCCGTTCTTTTGGTCAAAAATACGAAATAAATAAAAAGGTATATGGAATATATCCATAACACAAAAAAAATAACAACTAAATCCGTATTATCGTTATCATAACAAAGTGTATCACGATTCCACGAAAATTCTCTATTTTTGAAATCCCGATTGAAGCCCACTTTCTCATGCGATATATCGCTTTTTTTTCAGTCTTTATTCTTCTGGCTTGTTCTCATGCCAATCCCAAAAAACATGAGGCCAAAAACCCTTCTCATGTGCAATTCCCACTCTATCCCGGATGCGAAAATTACTACACCCCCGAAATGCAAAAATGGTGCTTCAAAAAAAAATTCACCGACGAATTAGCCCGCAAGCTCGCCACTAACGACTGGAAAGCCGACCTTTTGAACAGTAGCACCGGCGACACAATTTGGCTCCGAATCAAAATCGATACGGCCGGTTATTTCCACGCCGACAGCCTACTTTCCGTTTTGCCCGAACAAACCGGTAACTTTCTTCAAAAATTCGATTCGATTTTTCATTTATTCCCCCCCGTGGATCCGGCACTTCAAAAAGGTCTTCCCGTAGCGGTTCAATTCAAAGTGCCTATCGTCAGAGCGAAAGCGGATAATCATTAATTTTAAGCCATTCCCGCCAAAGTTTTTTCGTCGGTAAGCCCATCACATTATAAAAAGAGCCTTCGATGCGTTCCACGCCAATCAACCCAATCCATTCCTGAATACCATAAGCCCCCGCTTTATCCAAGGGCATAAACCGGCATACATAAAAATTCATTTCTTCCTTCGACAATTCACCAAACAAAATGCGCGTTTGCTCCTCGAAACAACGCAAATCATCCCTGGTGCGCAAACAAACCCCCGTTACAACCTTATGCCACCGCCCCGAAAGTCCTTCCAACATATCCAGCGCTTCATATTGATTGGCTGGCTTCCCCAATTTTTTACCATCCGTAAAAACCATCGTGTCGGCCGTCAGCAATACCTCATCTTCCTTCAATACCGCACTATAAGCCAAGGCTTTTCGGCGTGCCATTTCCAACGGATTGTCAATCCCCGGCGGTTCGTCAAAAATAAGGGAAACCGGACGAAACGGCAGCTGCATTTTTTCCAATAACTCCCTGCGTCGCGGCGATTGCGAACCCAACAATAACATTTTCTCAAATTGAAAAGCTTCCGTCGCCATATCACATCAAAATTATTCCGAATAAACCCAATAATAAAATCATCTTGTAAAATTTCACATATCTTTCAAAATACCAAGGCGATCCCGCAAAACGAATCAAATGCACAAACAACGGCATGGCAACCGAAACCGAATAAAATATTTTGGCTTCAACAGCAATGTATTTATTCAACAAAAACAAAATAAAAAGCATGAACCATAAAATCAAATGAAAAAACATCAAACGCAATGCTTTGGAAGGCGAAATCACCGCCAAAGTTTCATATTGCATCATGGAATCACCTTTCCTATCCACAAAATCCTTGGCCAACTCACGATTCATATTTACCGGAAATACCAACATTGCCAAAAACAATAATTCCACCTGAGCCTTATAATGCAAAACATAAAACACGGGAATATTTAACACCGACAACATCAACAACGCCGATACAATCAAATTTCCAATAACCGGCATTTTCTTAACACTGTGATTATAATTAAAAAGCAACATAATTACCGCCAAAAAATACCAGACATAAAAAGTTTTGTGCTTCAATACCAAAAAAATCGTCGCCGAACCAAGCCCTAAAGCGTATATGATATAAGGTAAGATTTTATGTAAAAAAGCATTTTCCCCATGATAAAAATTGTTTTTTCCGTTAAAATAATCCGTATGAACATCAAACAAATCGTTTTCCAAATTACCGGCAGCCGCAATCAAAACTACGGCAAGCATCAACCATACAAAAACCGAAAAACGCTCGTATTGTTTGAGGAATTTTTCATAAAACACGACATAAAGCAAAAAAATCATCAAGAGATTTTTCCACCTAACCGCCGACAAAAATCTGAAAACGAATTCCATTTGTATGAGCTAAAACCAATCGCCGCGAGCACGCAAAACCTGTTCGATAATTTCTCTGACAGCCCCCTCGCCACCTTTCTTGGAAGAAATAAATTCGGCTACTTGCAACACTTCCCATGCAGCATCCGAAGGAGCACATGCCAAACCCGCTCTTTTCAAAACAGGAATATCGAAGATATCGTCGCCCATATATAGCGTTTCATCAGCCTTCATATTATGATCCTTCAAATATTGTTCGAAAACAGGCAACTTGTCATCCTTTTTCAAAAATACATCCGTAATACCCAAATAAGCCAATCTGTCCTTGATACTCCCGGAATTTCCCCCGCTTATGACAGCCACTTTATAACCCTTCTTCACGGCGTGCTTCAGCGCCATACCATCTTTGGTATTAATCGTCCGCGTCAATTGACCATCCGGCATCACATACACCTTTCCGTCCGTAATCACACCGTCGATATCAAAAACAAAAACCTTAATTTTCGTCAACTTCGATTTCCAACTTTCCGCCTGCTTTTCCATGCAATTTTTTCGACGAATTTACAAAAAAACAAGCGAAATAACTCCCCGGTAATCAAAAAACCGCTCCCGTTCAATACCAACCGGCCGCAACCAAAGATTTGAGTTTCAAAAGTTTAGAAATATCAACCGGACATTTTTATTATTTCTTTATTTTTTTATACCTTTACATGATAAAACAGCCAGAAGCTATGAAAAAATTGTTTCTTCCTTTAGGCTTGATTATCGGCGGCATCCTCCATGCACAATTGACAAACACGGGACAAGTGGTTATCACCAACGGCGCTTATTTGGTGATCAATGGCTTGGACATTCAAAACAACAGCGGAGCCGTATGGAAAAACGAAAGCGGAAAAGTATATTTCGGCGGTTCCCAATTCGTCAACGACGGAACCATGACACCCGGCAACACCGCAGAAACCCACTATACGGGAAACAATGATCAATATATACGCGGCAATAACGAACATCAATACGGAACACTCGTAATTGATCAACCCGCTTCAGCTTCTTCATCGGTGATTCAAGAAGTAAAAACCATAGCACAAAACATGCAAGTAAACGATAATGCCTCGCAATTTGAATACAAAGTGAAAGACCCCGCCGGATCAGGATTGGAATTGGACGTAAACAACACATTAACCCTGAACGGAAACCTTCGCCTCTACGACGATTCCCAACTATTGCAAACCGCCACGACGGCACCTACCGGTTCGGGAAAATTATATCGCGATCAAATAGGAACGGGAAATAAATACTGGTATAACCTCTGGTGCGCTCCGGTAAACAACGGCGGCACATGGACAGTTAACAACCTCATGGACGGTCGCGATCCCAACAATCCCCAAGCCATCGTCTTCGAACACGACGAAACCGCTGACGGATCCGCCAATGTAAACTCAAGCCAAAATCCGGCACACCTGAACGAATACTGGATCTGGAAATTCGAAAACTCCCCCGACGGCGACTATAGCTACTGGACCTATGTCGGAAGTTCGAATGCCATTAACACCGGAGTCGGTTATACCATGAAAGGACCCGATATTTTCAATGCCACGCGCCCCGGAACCGGTGGAAGCAACACCGAATTTAAAGCCTACACTTTCGCCGGATTACCCAATAACGGAAGCTTCAGCTTTACCATCGATGCCGGTAACGATTACCTAATCGGGAACCCTTATCCCAGTGCATTGAGCGTGGACAATTTCATCAATGATAATACAAACCAATTCAACGGCGCATTGTATTTTTGGGAACATGTCAACGGCAGTAGCCACTATCTCGACGATTATACCGGCGGATATGCCGTACGAAACTTGACCGGTGGTGTTCCCGCCAAAGACTGGCAAACCAATACCACTACCGTAGGAACCAAAACCCCCAGCCCTTATGTGCCCGTAGCACAAGGCTTCTTCGTCATTCGCGAAAGCAGCAGCAGTGGCTCAGGCACCGTAACCCTTCAAAACTCCCAAAGAGCTTTCATCAAAGAAGACGGAAACAACAGTGTATTTATGCGAAACGGGTTAACCGATTTACGCCTCCACTTCATCGACCCCGCCGGAGGAAAACGCCAATTGTTGCTCGGCATTCGACCACAAGCCACCTTCGACTTCGATTGGGGTTGGGACGCTTATGCAAAAGCAACCATTTATCACGGCGATATGTTCTTCAAAATCGGGAATCGCGATTTCGTCATCCAAGCCATTCCGTCCATAGACCGCAACACACGCATCCCCTTGCACGTCATCACCACCGAAGACGGAACCGTTTCCTTCGGATTGGACGAATTGCTCAATTTCCCCGCCCAAACGAATATTTACATTGAAGACACACAGGCCGGCCAAACTTATCAAATCGATTTGACCTCCGATTTCACACTTAACTTGTCCGCAGGCGATTATCCCGACCGTTTCTATCTTGTATTTCGCCCCGCCGACGACCTGAAAACCGAAGAAAACATAACTACCCGCTTGGATGTATTTTATAACGAAAACACTGTGATTATTCTCAATCCCGACAATCTCACATTGGATCAAATCAATGTTTACGACTTAAGCGGAAAAGCCATAATCAGTCGTAGAAACGTCAACGGCACACGAATCGAAATTCCGGTTCATGCAGCCACCGGCATTTACATCGCCGACATCCAATCGGGAACAAGCCGGTCGGCCGTAAAATTCCTTGTAGAATAATTCGAGAAATTCTTTTTACCTTTAATCCCGTATTGTTAGCAATGCGGGATTTTTTATGATTAGGAAAAAATGGTCTTACGGCATAAAATGGACAGTTTTACTTGCGTTTTTTGGAGTATTGATTTTTTTTGATTTACGCTGGGGGTCCGTATTTATCGAAGGAGAAAAATTCCTTCAGGCACTTCTGCACCCCTTTTCCGCCACCACCGAAAGCATCATCATCTGGAAAATGCGAATACCCCGAATTTTAACAGCCGTTTTAGCGGGAACCGGTTTGGGCCTTTCCGGTTTATGGGTGCAAGGCTTATTTCGTAATCCCATTGCAGGACCTTATGTTTTGGGGTTAAGCGGTGGTGCCGGCATGGGTGTTGCTTTGATTCTCTTGGGAAGCTCGGGATTGGGTTTTTATGCCGGAAATCTTTCCTTGACCATAGCGGCGGCCCTGGGCAGTATGAGCGTTTTGTTGTTGGATTTGTGGCTTTACCGGAAATTACACGACCCGGTGGCATTGCTGGTAGCCGGTATCATGATAGGTGCTTTTTCCGGAAGTTTGTTAAGCATTTTATCGTTTTTAGCCCCGGCCAAAAAACTTCAAAAATACGTCTTTTGGTCAATGGGAAATCTACAATTGGGCTGGCGAGACGGTCTCGTCATCATGGCCGTTATTATTCTTGCAAGTATCATTATCTCCATCGGGCAGATAAAATCTTTGAATGCCCTTCTTCTCGGTGACGATTATGCCCTATCAATGGGTATTCCTGTGCATCGCATCCATTTAACATTAATACTATTAACGGGAATCGTTGCCGGTACCGTAACCGCTTTTACCGGTCCTTTGGCTTTTGTAGGACTCACGGCACCGCATTTGGCTATGCTCATTTTCCAGAAACGCATGTATCAACACATGATTCCCGCAACTATCCTGTCCGGTTCCATCCTCATGGTTTTCGCCGATTGGATTTCGCAACTCCCGGGACATGAAGGCATCTTACCGGTCAATAGCATTACCGCCTTAATCGGTGCACCGCTTGTGATTATATTGATCTTCGGTCGAAAAACCAAGTGATCAATCCGCCGTCCAATCGTCAAATGATTGCAACATCACCAACTTATGGTAAATACCTTTCTTTTGCATCAATTCCGCATGTGTTCCCGATTCTTTCACGCGCCCGTGTTCCATGACAATAATCAAATCGGCGTTTTTAATGGTGGAAAGACGGTGAGCAATAACCAATGAAGTATGATTTTTCATCAATTTATCCAAGGCTTCCTGAACCAACCGCTCCGACTCGGTGTCCAATGCGCTGGTCGCCTCGTCCAAAATCATTAACGGCGGATTTTTCAATACGGCTCTGGCAATATTAATCCTTTGCTTTTGTCCTCCGGACAGCTTGTTTCCTCCCTCACCTATTTGGGTTTCATAAGCCTGCGGTAATTGCATGATAAAATCGTGAGCATTGGCAATTTTTGCCGCTCTGATAATCTCATCATCCGTAGCATCCGGCTTGGCTATAGCAATATTATTCCGGACCGTATCATTAAATAAAAGGGACTCTTGCGTGACAATTGCCATCAAACTTCGCAAATCTTTGATTTTTATATCGCGAATATCCATTCCGTCCATCTTAATACTACCGCCCGTCACATCATAAAATCTTATCAGCAAATTGGCCAAAGTCGTCTTCCCGCTTCCCGATTGCCCCACTAATGCCACCGTGGAACCCTTGGGAATAGTAAACGAAACATCTTTCAACACTTCATCCGCTTCATATTTGAAATAGACCCTTTCAAACTTCACTTCACTGTCGAATGATTTCTTGGAAACCGCATTCGGTTTGTCTTTAATCGAAACCGGCATGTCCAATATTTCAAAAACCCGCTGTGCCGAACCCATTCCCCGGCGAACCGCATAACCCGCCCGGGCGATATTTTTGGCAGGCGTCAGAATATTATAAGCCAATCCTATAAAAGTCACAAACGCCGAAGCCGACAACGAATGTTTGATCAACACCAAATGACCACCATAACCGATAATTCCGGCTATAACCATCACGCCCAGTAACTCACTCAACGGCGATGCCAAATTCTGACGGTTTGCCAAACGGTTCATCGAACGATAAAGCCTTTGCATAATGTTTTTAAATTTCGTATAAAACAAATCTTCGGCATTAAAACTTTTTATCACCTTGATTCCCGTGAGGGTTTCTTCCGTATGACTCAAAAATTCCGAAGCCAAACGCTGTTGCTCAATATTTTGTTGCTTCAATTTTTTCCCTATCAAAGAAATAACCGCTCCGCTCACAGGAACAAAAATCAAAATAAATATCGTTAATTGAGTATTCAAAAACCACATGGCGCCCAAAGTGAACACAATCGTTAACGGATCGCGCACTAACATTTCCAAAATCACCAATGCCGCGTTTTTCACTTGATTCACATCTCCCGTGATCCGGGTCAAAATGTCTCCCTTGCGCCGGTCCGTAAAAAAGCCCACCGGCAAATGTTCTATTTTTTGATATAATTCCAAACGCAAATCCCGCAACATTCCATTGCGAAGCAAGGTGCCGAAAAACAAACCTGTATATCCGAAAAAATTCTTCAAAAAAACCAATCCGATTACCGTTATTATCACCAATTTTAACGCATCACCCGCCGTATGGCTTTGCAAATATCCGCTCCAATAATAAGTCATCCAATCGGATAAATAGGTTTTGATATGCTTCAAACCTTCCCAAACCGGTTTTTTAACGTCCCCAGGCACGGTAGCGCCGAATAATACATCCAACATGGGTTTTAAAACCAAAAATGTCAACATGCCGAAAAACGAATACAGGGCATTGTTGAAAACATTCAAGAAAACATACCATTTATAAGGCTTCGTATAGCCCAACAAACGTTTCAATTGCGGATCCATCATCCGATTTTAAGTTCTTGAATTATTCTGTCGATTTTCCTATCCGCTTGCACCTCCACGGCGGGCAATTCGGATTTATTCGTCATAGGAAAGCGAACGCTTATATAGAATTTGATTTTCGGTTCCGTTCCACTCGGCCGCAATGCCACTTTGGTACGATCTTCGGCATAAAATATCAAAACGTTTGACTTGGGAATATCTTGGATTTTTTCTATTGCCCCTGTTTCGAGATGTTTAATTTCTGATTTTAAATAATCTTCGATTCTAATTACCCTGTTCCCGTCTATATAAACCGGCGGGTTTTCTCTGAATTCCACCATCATCCGGTCTATTTCGGCTTTGCCTTCCAGGCCTTTTTTGACCAAAGCGACCAATTTTTCCTTGTAAAATCCGTGTTTCAAATAAATTCCGGTCAAAAAATCATAGAACGACGAACCTTGCGCCTTGGTGTATGACGCTATTTCAGCAGCCAGTAAACCGGAAGTAATACTGTCTTTGTCGCGTACAAAGTCGCCCACCATATAACCGAAACTTTCTTCGCCGCCACCGATAAATTTCAGTTTTCCCTCATTTTCGCGAATCAATTGAGCAATCCATTTAAAACCGGTCAGGCTGCGTTTCACCTGCACTCCTTCCGCATTGCCGATTTTCAGGATAAGATCACTCGAAACAATAGTGGAAGCAATAAATTCTTTTCCGTGCAACTTTCCTGCTTCGCGCCAACGGTTAATCAAAAATTCATCCATCACAGCCATGGTTTGGTTTCCATTGAGTAACCGCATTTTGCCGGCAAGGTCACGAACAGCCACCGCAATACGGTCGGCATCGGGATCGGTAGCCAATATTACATCCGCATCGATTTCGTCGGCTTTTTTCAATGCCATCGAAAAAGCTTCGGGTTCTTCGGGATTTGGAGAATCCACCGTAGGAAAATCGCCATCGGGATTGGCTTGTTCTTCCACGATGTGAAAGTCCTTAAATCCGGCTGCCTCCATGGCTTTAGGCATGGTGGTAATGGATGTCCCGTGCAGTGAGGTAAATAATATCTTCACATTGCTTCGATCGCGTTCGCCAAAGGTGGCGTGTTTCACCGCCGCTTCTATAAAAGCCCTGTCTATCTCGTCGTCCAAATAAGTAAGTAAATGGTCGTCACCGTCAAAACGAATGGTCGAAAAATCCACTTTAGCAATAGCCTCAACGATTTCCTTATCTTGAGGAGGAACCACTTGCGCTCCGTCGTTCCAATAAACTTTGTATCCGTTATATTCCGGCGGATTATGCGAAGCGGTCAATACAATTCCGGCATCGGTTTTCAGATAGCGCACGGCAAACGAAAGTTCCGGAGTGGGACGAAATTGCTTAAATAAAAAAACCCTAATTCCATTGGCCGTCAATACATCCGCCACGATCTTGGCAAAAATGTCGCTATGATGGCGCACATCATAATTTACCGCTACGGACAGTTCCTTGCCGGGAAAAGATTTTTTTAAGTAATCGGCCAAGCCTTGCGTGTTTTTGCCTATGGTGTATTTATTCATCCTGTTTGTGCCCACACCCATAATGCCGCGCATACCACCGGTGCCAAATGCCAAATCCTTATAAAAACTTTCGACTAATTCCTCCGGGTTTTCTTCAATCATTCGACGCACCTTTTGACGGGTTTCTTCGTCGAAAGGAGGTTTTGTCCATTCCAAAGCTCGATTTAAAATATCTTGTTTATTCATTTTAAAAAGTTTTTTTATTGATTTGCCAAACTCCATGTCGCCAAAAAAACATAGCGTGTTCTTGCCGTGTAAATATCCCAAGTGATTTTATCGGGTGTATCTTCGGGTTTCCTGTTAAAGGGATATAACCAATTGGAGAAACTCATTACCGGAAATTTCTTCTTATAAAACACCACACCATCGGTGGCTTTACCCGGATTGGAAAATTTCTTTTCTATTCCGTTGATTTTCACTGTCAAATTGGGCCCCTTATGACTTTTGTTAACCGGATTCAGATCTTTTATCAAATCCTTAAACCGTTCGTCAAAAGCCACATAAATATCATTGGGGTTGCGCGTGAGTGTATCCACATAACCGATCATTCCCACATCCACCACACCTAGCATTTTGGTCAACGGATAAGGCGGATGCTTCAAAAAATACTTGGCGCCGATATGGTTCTTTTCCCTCCCCGAAAACAAAACAAACAACAAGGAATTTTTGGGCGGATAACCGTCATCGGCGGCTTCTTGAAAAACCCTGGCCATTTCCACAACGGCCGAAGCGCCGGTAGCATTATTGTTTGCGCCGTGAAAAATTTTTTCACCGGCTTTGCCCAAATGATCAAAATTGGCACAAACCAAAACGTATTGAGTGGGGTTTTCTGAGCCTTCAATATATGCCACTATGTTTTGTGAACTGAGAATTTCGTCGTGCGTATTATATCGAATATCCAAAGGCACTTTCCAATGTCGATCGCGGCGGTTTTCATAATAAACCGAATCTAACTTCTCGTATCCGCTGATATCTTGCATCATCTTCGTGCCGATAATAAAATCATACAACGAATCCACTTGAATGTTCCTTACTTGTTTTTTGGACTTATAGATTTTATCGAAAATTTCCTTGAATAACAAGAAGTTGTCCGGATCATAATAAAGCATGGCTTTGGCGCCGTATTTCAAAGCGGCATTCCGCTTAAGAATGTAGGCATGAACAGGATCGGCCGCCCACTCCGATTTATAAAGCAAGCCGGTCAAAATGGAATTTCCGAAATGATCGCGCGGCTCGCCCGCTTTCACCAAAACCACTTTTCCGCGTACATCACGATAGAAATAATCGTTCCACTTGGGATCGTCGATTCCATAGCCTACGTAAATAATTTCATCGGCATGAAATGCTATACTGTCATGCGGAAAAAAACTGAAAAAATCGTGCCCCAAGGAATAAGTTTCAAAATCAGTTGAAATGGTTACATCGGGTTTATCGGGCAACACGATATCGAAAGTTTGCATAAAGGCGTCATAAGGAGATTCGAGGTTTCCTTCCAGCATTTTCCGCGCCAAATAATAAGCCGCTTTCAACTCTCCCTCGGTGCCGGTTTCGCGCCCTTCCAAGGAATCGGAAGCCAACACTTCCACATGAGCCGCCAAACTGTCAACTTGGATTTTCAAAGCATAATCCAAAGACAAATATTCCGTATCGTCCACCGGAAAAGCCGATCGCAATACCGAAAAAAAAACAATTGCCAGCAATATTACAGGCATTGCACTATATAGCTTCTCCCTTCTTTTTCGATTATTCATCCGCCGGTTCAGGGTTTTGTTTTTTCTTGCCACCGAATTCGATTTTATAAAAGGCATAACCGAATCCGGCCACCAAATGCAACATCACGATAATGAACAGAATGGTTGCCAAGCTCATGAAAAAATTTTTTCCAAAGTTAGAAAATATCCGTCGTTTCTTAAAATTTATATGTGTAAGAAACCGAAGGAATAATAGGGAATAAACTCATCTGGTAAATTCCGGGGTCTTCTTTGCCCGTATCGGGATTTAAATCGGATTCGAAATACATAAACGGATTCTTTCGGTTGTAGACATTATAAATACTGATTGTCCAAATGCGTTCGCCGTGTTTTTTCTTTTTGACAAATACGGCCGAAAGATCGAGTCTGTGATACGGTTTCATATAAAAATTATTCTTCCCCGAAAATTCATATGCTAATATTTCATGATTGAACATATTGACCGGCCCGACCGGCAGATAATACTTGCCCAAGGGCAACGATACGGGCAATCCGCTTCCGAAATTCCATGCGGCCGATAGAGTTACACCCGGCTTGAGCTGATAGTTAAATACCAAATCGATGTTATGATTCCGGTTGTAGTAATAATTGAACGGTTTTCCTTGGTTGATACTGTCAAATTTCCAAAAACTACGCGAATAGCTATAAGCGAACCAGCCTGTGATTTTTCCTTTTTTCTTGCGAATGAGAAATTCTACTCCGTAGGCTTTTCCCGTTCCGTCATGATAAACCAAATTATCCCATTTGTCGAATGAAAGCGTAAGGTAACCGGTATTTTGCTTGTAATGAATCAACCCTTTTGTTTTCTTATAATAAGTTTCAACGGTATAATCCCAAGTATTGTCAGGATTAGACCCCGCCACACCAATTAATCCGATGCTTGACCTGCCCGGTGGAATTTTCGTTGTGGACGGCATCCACAGACTCACCGGAAAATCCAATCCGGTGGAAATCAGCAAATGCACAGGTTGCTGCATCTCGGAATACGAAGCTTTCAAAGAAAAATGTTCCGACAAACGGTAGTTTAGCGAAAGGCGCGGTTCCAACGATAAAAAACTTTTTTCCGGCACTAAATGACCGGATAACCGCAGCCCTAGCCGAACGGACAGGCGCTCGAGGAAACGCTTTTCCCATTGCGCATATGTATACATCTCACCCGACGAAAAATGATAAGTAATCAACGTGGTGTCAATATTATCGATAGTGCTTTTGAAACGGGATTTTCCGGGGATAAAATGATGCCAAACGGCTCCGGCACCAAAATCAAACCGCCCGTTTAGGGATGAGTTCCATCTCCAATCACTCTTTAAACCGATATCGCGAATACCGGAATAAAATCTGAATTCGTCCTTATCGTTTCGATTTTTATAGAGTAATTTGGTCATAAAACGATAGCGTGTATAATAAAGGGTGTTATTCGAAAACAAGCCGTTAGACAAATGGTGATTCCAACGAAAAGACAACATATGATTACCCCACCCGCTTCGAAATCGTTCCTTTTCATCTTCGTCTTTGGAATGAATACTGAAGGCATCGTCGCCGTAATACCAGGAAAAAAACAATTTATTTTGGGAATCCAATTCATGGTTAAGTTTGACATTAAAATCATAAAAAGTATACCCGGCTGCCACACCCGAGGTAATTTTTCCGATAAAACGAGTGAGCAAATCATACATAAATCTTCTGCCCGAAACGAAATAAGAACTTTTACCCTTCACCAGAGGGCCTTCGCGGCTATATTTCCATGAAAGCAATCCGATGGAAAACTCACCGTGATGTTCTTCTTTATTTCCGTCGCGCATGCGAACATCCAGCACCGAAGAAAGTCGACCTCCGTAACGGGCCGGAAAATCACCCTTGTATAAATCGGCTCTTTGGATGGCATACGTATTGAAAACGGACAAAAATCCGCCCAAATGATTGATGTAATATAACGGAACATCATCCATCAAATATAAATTCTGATCATTACTACCGCCACGCACATACATCCCACCGAACAATTCGCTCCCGGATTGCACGCCGGGCATCTTTTGCATGGCCTTAATCAAGTCCGGTTCGGCCAAAATAACGGGCATGGTTTCTATCGTTGCCGGTCGCAAACTGACATGACTCATTTCGGTTCTCCGTTCGGGCCGCGCCTTATTGCTTTTCACCTCCAAAATCACTTGCCCCAACTTTTCTCCCGGCGTCATCCGTACATCCAAATCGATTTTTACATGCCCCGGTAACTTTTTTTCCCAATCACGATACCCCAAATAACTCACCCCTATCCGGATACTGTCGCGAATAGGCAAGTTCAAATGAAAATAACCGTATTCGTTCGTTATCACACATATTCCCGTATTGGCCTCGCAAACCTGAGCTCCTAACAATTTTTCCCCGCTTCGGGCATCGGAAACATAGCCGGCCACATGCATACGCTGTGCCCAAAGCATCTGTACCAAAAAAAAGGCCGCTAAAAACCCGTATTTTCTCATATTTTCCATGCTATAATTTAACCGAAGAGTTTAACACATACTCTAATTTACCCATTCCAAACTGTCCTTACGCTGCGAGTAGGCACCAACCGTCCCAAGTCCACCTTCAACATTGGAATAGATATTCTCGCCCGAAAAAGAGGAAGTGCCGCTCAAAACAACACCGCTCAACTGCCCCGACCTGACCAAAGAGGAATAATACCGGTATAAATCCTCGTTCAACTGCCTGATTTGAAAATACATATAATCGGATGATGATGAAACGTAACGATGATCAAAATAAACATTAAAATAAACTTCTTGTCCGTCTATATCTTTATCCGAAAAAAAATAGGTTCCTTGATAATAAAAACCCGAACGATCCGCCGGACCCGGTTCCAAATGATGATAATCTATGCTCAGGGCGGGGCAAACTGATTCGCCATAGGGACCTGTTGCGATGATTTGATAATAATTATGCTGTCCGGGAGGGTCTTGCAACCGGAAGTGTACCTTGATCAAAACCGTATCCGACAGCTCATCGACATCTTCTTGCGTTCTGAACGGTACAAGCCGCATCTGTTCAGCACTTAACAAAGGAATTTCCGGCATATCCACACGAGCCTTCACCGTTTCTCCGTTTTCAAACTCCGCCTCTACCGTATAAACCTCTCCCGGTTGTCCGTTAAAAGAAGATACATAACGGCCGTCATCCCATTGTAATAGCGACAAAACCGTTTGGCCATCCTTAATATAAACCGAAGCACTATCCATTGTATTATTTTGAGATACGGGCGAATAAACCTTCATCGAGCGGGATAAAAAAACTTCCGACCCTTCATTATTGCTGATAAAACCCGCCATTACGGGCTTCGGATCATATTCGTCTATTGCCTTGATATCGACTTTCTTAACACATGAGGTCAATCCCAAAAATACTGTCAAAAAAACAAAAAATTTCAAATGAAAAATTTTTTTGGGAAGTTTCATAGCGCTTTTTTTTGCAACTAATATACAAAAATTCCGACAAATGATATTTTTTATTGTTAAAATAATTTCCGGTTTATGAAGATCACATCCTTTCCCGGTATAACGGTAACGTAGAACAACGCAATAATCCTTCCTGCTTGGCTATCTCTCTGTAGGATAATTTTTCTACTTGTATACCGTTTTCTTCAAGCCAACGGTTCAAACGCTCGAAATGCCAATCCGAAACCACCACACCGGGGCTAATGGAAAACACGTTGGCCGTCATATCATACATTTCCTGCTTGGTGATATGAAAAAGATTTTCTTCACCGAACAATTTCACCAAAAACGCATATTGATCTTCCACCAAAAATCCTTCCTTGTAAATGATTGCCTTCCCGTGACCCACCGGCTGAAAAACACAGTCCAAGTGCAAAGCATTTTCATAGGGATCGGTATTGGATTTTTTCAAATCAAATGCCACTACCTTTTTCCTGGGAAAAATTTGCCGGAAAAAATCCACGGCCGCCGCATTGGTACGTGCCGTAATATAATCCGGATAATCCGGATAGCGATAAGTACCGATAAACAAAAAGTCATTCCACGGCATCACGTCGCCACCTTCCACATGCACATCTTCCGGCAAGTAATAAATACTAAGCGGATCGATTTTTTCCAAAATAGGAATAATCGCCTGAAACTCCTTTACACGATCCGGTAAAATATTGGATTTGAAAAACATGTTATCCACCACAAAACCGATATCGCGCGTAAAAATTTGATTCACATTTTCCAAGGGTTCGGGACGAAAAACCGTCACATCGTGTTTTCGCAATATCCTTGCAAAGGCTTCCATTTCTTCAATCATGTCTTCCTCCTTCGGATAAGAGCCTTGCAAAACGTGTTGAAGCGACTTGGGATCGTAGCATTCTTCCGGTTTCGGAACAGGTCCGGGGCTGTCGGCACGGCCCAAAATAACCGCTTTCAATGGCGAAACTTCATCGAAAATTTGAAATTTATCGGGTATAAGCATTCCTTTTCCGTTTTTATTACGCGCATAAAATAGAATTTTTTGCTTGGAAAAGAACTGACTACTATCAAAAAAATCCTCCTAACCCACCGGCAGGCTCTTTCCAATAAATTGAAAAACAATTATTTATACCTCAAAAAATCTTAAAGTCCTTAAAATTCTTAACGGGTACTTCTTTTATTTGAACACCTTCCACTATGGATTTGGGCGAACCTACAAAAAGCCATTCTTTAAAAATCCGCATGGCATACGGATCGCCTTCGGCTTCCAGATAAACACTCCCGTCCGGTTCATTTCTCACAAATCCCTTAATTCCCAATTCATCGGCCTTTTCTTTGGTATATTTCCTAAACCATACGCCTTGAACCTTGCCCGTAATCTTGGCCTCAATACTCTTTTTCATAATACGCAATCTATCCGGTTAAAAACCATGCAAAAATAAAAGATTTAAAACAATATATCAAGATTAATATATTTTATTCTCAAATTAAACAAAATCTTTATCAATTATTGATTTTACTTGGGGATTTTACTTCCAAGTGAAGCTCTTTGAGTTGTTCGGGAGAAATATAATCCGGTGCGTCGATCATCACATCACGACCGGCATTATTCTTGGGAAATGCAATAAAATCTCTGATACTTTCTTTACCGGCCAAAATCGCCACCAAACGATCCAAGCCCCATGCGATTCCTCCGTGCGGCGGTGCACCGTACTGAAAAGCATTCATCAAAAATCCGAATTGCCGCTCCGCCTCTTCTCGGCTAAAACCAAGCAATTCAAACATCTTTTCCTGTAATTTCCGGTCATGAATTCGAATGGAACCACCGGCAATTTCATTTCCGTTCAAAACCAAATCATAGGCATTGGCGCGAACTTTTTCAGGGGTTGAATCGAGCAAATGTATATCCTCGGGCTTAGGCGAAGTGAACGGATGGTGCATGGCATGATAACGCCCTGTTTCTTCGTCCCATTCCAGCAATGGAAAATCCAAAATCCACAAAGGCGCAAATATATCCGGCTTTCGTAATCCCAAGCGTTCGGCCATTTCCATGCGCAACAAACCCAACTGCCGACGTGTTTTATCCTTGTCGCCCGATAAAATCAAGATTAAATCACCCGGTTTGGCATCTGCTTTTTCGGCCCATTTTTGATAATCATCCATTGTAAAGAACTTGTCCACGGTGGATTTAAAACTTCCGTCTTCCCGATATTTCACCCAAACCAAACCCTTGGCACCCACTTGCGGCCGTTTGACCCAATCGGTGATTTCATTTAATTGCTTTCGCGAATATCCGGCCGCTCCGGAAACCGAAATGGCGCCTACATATTCCGCTTGATTAAAAACCCCGAAATCACGCGTTTGAGCCACGGCGGTAATATCCGCCAATTCCATCCCGAAACGTATATCCGGCTTGTCACTACCATATCGTTCCATCGCTTCTTCATAAGAAAGACGCGGAAAAGGTCCCGGATCGAAATCATGAAATTGTATCAACAAATGCCGTAGCAGCCCTTCAAATGTCCGCAAAACGTCTTCCCGCGTAACAAAGGACATTTCACAATCGATTTGCGTAAACTCCGGTTGACGATCGGCGCGCAAATCCTCGTCACGAAAACATTTTACGATTTGCATGTATTTATCCATCCCCCCCACCATCAATAGTTGCTTAAACGTCTGGGGAGATTGCGGAAGGGCATAAAATTGCCCGGGATGTAATCGTGACGGCACTACAAAATCCCGCGCTCCCTCCGGCGTCGACTTAATCAAATACGGCGTTTCAATATCCACAAACCCCCGATCGATTAAATAATTCCGAACCGCTTGCGTCACTTTCGACCTGAAAATCAAATTGTTTTTAACCGGATTGCGACGAATATCCAAATAACGGTATTTCATGCGCAATTCTTCGCCTCCGTCTGTCTCATCTTCTATCAAAAACGGCGGAATTTCAGAAACATTCAAGACCTCCAAACTTTCCACCTTAACCTCAATATCACCCGTCGGCAACTGTGGGTTTTTACTTGCCCTTTCTACTACTTCCCCCTCTATCCTGATAACAAATTCACGCCCGAGCTTCCGTGCCGCATCCATCAGTTCGGAACGGGATTCATCAAAAGCAAGCTGAGTGATTCCATACCGGTCACGCAAATCAATAAAAATCATTGAACCCAAATCCCTTAGTCTGCGAACCCAACCGCTCAAAACCACTCTTTTTCCGGCATCGACTAATCGCAATTCACCGCAAGTGTGTGTCCGGTAAGTCATAAAACCAATATTTTAAATTGCAAATATATCATTTTCTGCACCATAATAGGAAATAAAAAAGAAAAAGCCTTCCCGCCGGAGGAAGGCCGCTTTTTTGACTGGCTTAAATCACCGCTTACTTCTTAAAAAATTCTTTGGCATCGGAAGCGTTCAAAATTTTTTCCTCGAAAGTGTAAGCACCGGTTTTCGGATTCTTAACGGCGCGAATGACTTTTGTATATCGTTTGGATTTATCTTGCAACGATGCAACTACTTTCTTTGCCATGACTTTACGTTTTTATTTGATTTCTTTGTGTATGGTATGACGTTTCAAAATAGGATTATATTTCCTCAATTCCAATCGCCCCGGTGTATTTTTTTTGTTCTTCGTAGTGATATACCGGGACGTTCCGGGCAATCCGCTGTTTTTATGCTCGGTACATTCCAAAATCACTTGAACGCGATTTCCTTTTTTCTTCTTGGCCATGGTCTTTAGATTTTACGTGTTAAATAACCCTTTTCTTTTGCTTGCTTGATAGCCGCTTGAATACCGATTTTGTCGATTAATTTCAAACCGGCTTTGCTCACTTTCAACGTTACCCAACGATCTTCTTCGGGAATGTAAAAACGTTTCTTAAACAAATTTACATGAAACTTACGCTTCGTTTTATTATGCGCATGCGAAACATTATGCCCGCTCATGGGCTTTTTTCCGGTGATTTCACATATTTGTGACATGGTGCTTGCTTTTCAAAATTTCGGATTGCAAAGTAACAAATTATTTTTTTATTTTCCAAGTAGAATTTCGGTATTCATTTCGCCGGATCTTTAGATTGGGAATTTATCCTTATTCGAAAACCTAAAGAATTCTTCAATTTTAAGAAACTTCATCTAACCTACTCCACTCGGTCAATATTTTCTAATGAACAATAAACAGTTCCTTTGAGGGATTTAGTGGAGTGAAGGAGTGCATATAGGTAAAAGAGAAAAGATTAAAGTGTTTTGGTAAACGGAAAACGAGACAAAGCGGCAAATCCAATATTCGATTTAACGATTCCACGATTCCACGGTTTAACGATTCAACGGTTTACCCCAAAATACTTTGAGTGGATAGAGAAATTCGTTACATTTGACAAAATAAAATTTTATGAAAAAAACCGTTTGGGTTCTATCGGTTTTTATCGTTTTGACGATTGGAATTATTTTTTGGCATTTTTTTACAAATTCGCCGGAAAATCTTTCGGAAATGACGGATTTAATTCCGCCCGGGGCGGTTTTTTTGGTGGAAACGGATGAGCCGGTGGAAGCTTGGGAGCAAATCCGCGATAATCCGTTTTGGAAAGCCTTGTTGCAAACACCCGGATTTGAAGATTATCAGTCTTTGCAAATGAATATTGACGATTTTTTTAAAAATAAAACCTATACATCTTTGGTGGAAGGGTTGCCTATGCTCATGTCGGCACATATCACGGCGGGAAACGACTGGGATTTTTTGTTTGTGATTGATTTAAAACATGCTGTCAATATCGAGGATTTATTGAAACTCGCCGGAAAAGGTTTCAGGTATAAACGCCACAGCTTAAACGGGAAAAATTATTGGAAAATTCCCACAGGACCAAACCAAAATCTTTATTTGTATTCAGAGAAAAATTTGGTGGTTTTTTCTTTTTCCTATCAGATTTTGCGACAATCCCTCTTGGACAGAAATCAAGGGATCAAACACCGGCTATCATTTGATTTGGTTTATGAGAAAACACCTTCCCGTGTATTGAGAGTTTTTTTGAATTATTCGGAATGGCCGCGTTTCCTTGCTTTGTATTTTAACAACCGGGCATTATCGACTTTTCGTTGGACGGAACGGTTGAGTTTTACCGGGTTGGGATTGAAACGAGACGGAAAATATTTATTGGCAAAGGGGATCACTACGGTGGACACCATACCTTCCTATTTTAAAGCATTTTTGAAAATTGATCCCGGCAAACAAAATGCATTATCGGTTTTGCCCGAACAAACGGCGTATTACGTTTCATTCGGTTTTGATGATTTTTATGATTTCATGTCATCCGTTCGCAATGTGTATTTCAAATCGAAGCCGGATATGCGCCGGACGTTAAAATCGCAAGAACAACAATTAAAACGATTGCTCAAAATCGATTTGGACAGAGATTTATACGGATGGATCGGACATGAAATAGCCGTGGCGGCTTTTGATGCGCGCTACCGTGATAACTATGTTTTACTGCTTCACACGAATAATCCTTCCAAAGCCATGGCTCGATTGGAATATATGGCGGAACAAATCCGGAAAAAAACGCCTTTCAAATTCAAGTCATACAAATACAAAAACTTCAAAATCAATTATTTGCACCAAAAAAACTTCTTCAAATTTCTTCTGGGCGATATGCTGAAAAACATCAAAGAACCTTATTTTACGATGATTGATAATTATGTAGTTTTCGCCGCATCGGATGCTATTTTAAAACAAATGATAGATGCATATACGGAGGCGCGCACCGTCGAAAAATCGGAAACGGAAGCGAATTTTCTTAACTTTTCACCGGAGGAACATAATTTTTCTCTCTATATCAATATGACTTACTTTTACCCGCTATTGCAAAACATGCTGACCGAAACCAAAGCAAAGACACTGAACCGGTATGAAAAATTATGGCGTAGTTTAAGCCAAGCCGAATTAAAATTCAAATCAAACGGACAGTATTTCGATACTTACCTGAATGCGGAACACGACTCGACGGCTTTTCTTCGTTATCAGCTATTGCGCGAAAGTAATACGGATGACGAAACCTTATATTATGCCACCATAGAAAATTTATCTCAGACTTTACCGACATCGGGCAATCGGTTTGACGAAGGTAAAATTAGCTTGAGGGATAAGGAAGGAAATCTTTTGGCCGAAGGCATGGCCCACAACGGAAAACCCCAAGGGTTGTGGCGTTTTTATTTTTCGTCGGGAAATATTCGTATGAGTGTTCCTTTTGAGAACGGAATAATCGATGGCGAAGTGATTGTTTATTATAACAAGGAAAAACCGGTTCCACAACTGAAAGTAACTTTTAATGACGGGCGCCCCGACGGGAAATGTATCGAATACCGTCCCAACGGCGTCAAAAAAGCCCAATGCTACTACAAAAAAGGTAAGAAAAACGGCAAAGCCTATTTCTACTATCCCGACGGAAGCATAAAAATCGAAGGGCATTATAAGCAAAACCGTAAGCGCGGAAAATGGATTTTTTATGACCGGGAAGGAAACAAAAAAGCCAAAATCCGGTTCTAATGGCTTATATTGTATCAAACGGCAAAAAATTGTAAATTTGGAGCCTAACTTCAAAATTTAAAGATTATGGGAATTTTTTCATTTATCAAAGATGCCGGTGAAAAACTCTTCGGTTCACACGAAAAAGCGCCGGAAAAATCCATTGAAGAAATAAACTTTGAAAAGGCGCAAAAATTGATGGAATACATTCGTTCGCAAAACCTGCCCGTTGAAAAGTTGAATGTGGTTATTGTGGAGGATCGTGCCTTGGTATTCGGTGAAGTGCCCGATCAAGCCACTAAAGAAAAAATCATTTTGGTTGTGGGTAATACCGAAGGAATTGCGGAAGTGGACGACCGTATGGATGTAATTAAACCGGAGCCGGAAGCTCAATTTTACACGGTGAAAAAAGGTGACACATTGAGCAAAATCGCAAAGGAATTTTATGGCAATGCCATGAAATATCCCGTTATTTTCGAAGCCAACAAGCCTATGCTGAAAGATCCCGATTTGATATACCCCGGTCAGGTGTTGCGTATTCCGCCGGCGGAATAATGATTATACAAAATATCTCAATAAAAAAACCGCTCCGGTAAAGAGCGGTTTTTTGTATGGTTTTCAGTCCAATTTCCGGTTGATATAACTATGGCTATCGTTTAAATCAACAGTTCCGTTGTTATTGATCCGAATAAAAAATTCTTTTTTCAATTCGCCGGGTTTAACGTTACGGAACCGGTAATTATATCGGCTTAAAAATCCCCAGTCAGGTTTGGTTTGGATTTCTTCCAACGTAAAGCTTTGTTTTTTGTTAGCATTCCGCTCCAAACCATCAACCGATTGGTTTTGTTGTTCACGATAGAGTGCGTCGTAGCGTTCCACATTCATATCGTCTTCTTCGCGGTCAAAAATTCTGACGATATGATGTTCTTCGCCATCGGTCGATTGATAGGTTGGTTGGTTCACCGTTTTGATTTCCGTTGCTACGTTGCTATTATTTTCCGGCTCTTCGGGATGGATATCGAATAGTGTCGGTTCGTCCGGTCCGGGTTTATTTTGCCCGGTTTTCTGTTTTGATTTTTCCGGTTTTTTCGGCCGGTTTTGTTTTTCCTTTTCCTCTATGTATTGCTTATAATGAGCCCATTCTTGATCAAATTCGTCTACTTCGGGTTCGGAATTGGCTTCCTCCGGGATTATTTTCGGTTCCGTCTCCGGCAGGTCAAACAATCGGTCGGCATTTACCGTTTCATTACGGACGCCGGCTTCGTGGTCGGTAATTAAATGCTTGATAATGGGAACTTCGTCGGTAATATGTCCTTGTTGAACATTTTCGGGGAATCCGGTAGCGATTACGGTGACGGATATTTTGTCGCCCAATTCATTATCCACGCCTAATCCCATGAACAGTTCCACGTCATTTCCGGCAGCTTGACGAACAAAATGATTGATATAGGAAATTTCACCTACGGTAGCGGTTTTCCGTCCCGAGCGAATCAAAAGGAGGATTTTTTTGGCACCGCGTATATTGTTATTGTTTAACAGAGGAGATTCCAATGTTTTCGCCGCCACTTTTTGGGCACGGTCCTCGCCGGCGGCTTCCGCCAAACCGAACAGTGCCGTTCCGCTGTCTTTCAAAATGGTTTCCACGTCGTTGAAATCCAAATTAATAAGATAATTTTTGGTGATAACGGTGATAACACTTCTGACGGCATTGGACAAGACTTCATTGGATTTGGCAAAAGCTTCGGTAAATCCCAAGTCGCCGTATAGTTCCACCAATTTTTCGTTTTCCACCACAATAAGCGAATCGACATATTGGCGTAAGGAACGAATGCCTTCCAGCGCTTGTTTTCTCCGTTTTTCGCCTTCATACAAAAAAGGCATGGTAACAATACCAAGCGTCAAAATGCCGGATTCTTTGGCCAATTTGGCTATTTCGGGGGCGGCACCGGTGCCCGTTCCACCTCCCATACCGGCGGTGATGAAGAGCATTTTGGTTTTGGTTCCCAAGGCTTGACGAATATCTTCCAAATTCTCCAACGCCGCTTTTTGTCCCGTTTCCTTCTTGGAGCCGGCTCCCAATCCGCCGGTCAATTCTTTTCCGATTTGAATTTTTACGGGAACGGGACTCGCCGCCAAGGCTTGGCTGTCAGTGTTGCAGACAATATAATTGACGTTATCCAATTTATTGTGCCTATACATATAATTGACGGCATTGCTTCCGGCACCGCCCACGCCGATAACTTTGATTAATTGCTCGATTTGGCGCTCGATTTCCAATTCTACGAAAGATTGTCCGTTTTTCATGGCTACGGTTTTTGTAGGTCGTTTCAATTCAATTCGATTTTCTTTAATTCCCTTTATTACTTCTTCGTTTAATTTTGCTTTTTATCCCAATTTTTTGAAGAAGCTATCTAATTTTTCAAAAAATCCGCCTAAACGTTTTGGCGCATGTTCGTCGTTGGCATTTTTCATTTCGCTTTCAAATCCGGGTTCCGGTTCATTTACGGTTTCGGATTGAACGGCATTTCCGGGTTCCGTTTCCATAGCATTATTTTTTATTTCTTCTGGATAAGCCAAATATTGGAAGCGCGACCCGTTGGCTTGGAGGTCTTTCAATCCCAATATTAACAATCCCACCAAGGTGGAAAACTTAGGTTGGTCAATCATTTTTCCCAATCCTTTCATGGTGGTAATGTGCTTTGAAGGTCCTTGGATATTGGTTGTTAACCCGGTTTTGTATTCCAAGAATTGCCTAAGGCTTCCCATTTGTGAACCGCCTCCCGTCACCACCAATCCGGCATTAATGGTTTCGCCCGGAAAATTTTGTTTATATTCAGTGATGGCTTCCATGATTTTGGATGCGATGAGCTCCATTTTATTTTGGATAACATAGGCTAAGGTTTTGGCTTTGATATGGCGAACACTTTTGTCCCATTCCATTTCCAGTTGTATGGAAATTTGTTCGCTAACGGTATCCGCATAGGCATGCCCTTCTTTAATTTTGAGTTTTTCAGCCGCTTTGGGTAATAACTGAAAGGTATTTCTGATTTCTTCGGTAATGGTATCTCCGCCGTAGGGAATGACACCGGTATATCGCACCCGCCCTTCCTTGTATATTAAAATGTCGGTGGTTCCGCCGCCAATATCCACCAACACCACACCTGCTTCCTTGTGCGCATCGGTGAGGGTGGCTTCCGCCGAAGCCATGGACTGCAAGAACAAATCAACGGGTTCGATGCCCGCTTCCAACATGCTTTTATAAAGTAGTGCGATTTTTTTCTTATTGGCAATAACTACCAAAAAGTCACCTTCGAGGCGTTTGCCTATCATACCCACGGGATTTTTCACTTTGCCATGAGTATCCACCTTGTAATATTGCGGAAAAATCCCGATAACTTCTTCGTTCTCTTCCAAAGCAATAGCTTCTTTGGCTCGGTTATGCAAGCGCTCCACGTCTTTTTCCAAAATCATTTCGTCGGCATTTTCGCGAATGATGTTTTCGTGGGTTTTATAAGTGCGAATATGTTTGCCCGAGAGTCCCGAAACCACCCTCAACACTTTCATTCCTATTTTTTTCTCCAAATCCTGAATGGCTTGCTTGACCGTTTCCCTCGTTTGCAACAAATTGAAAATTTCTCCTTGCTGCACCCCGACGTTAAAAACATTGGAAAATCCGATTACTTCGATTTGACCGAATTGATTCAATTTTCCCGCTATGGCGGTTACCTTGGTGGTTCCTATGTCCAGCGCCACAACGATTTGGCTGGGATTGAGGCGATTCGCTTCAGGCGTGTTTTTGTGTTGCTCCATGACCTTAGTTTTTTTTGCAAATGGCTTGACCTTTGTAATGTAAATCGATTTGTTTATAAAAATGTGCTTTTCCGTTTCGCTTCAAAGCGGCTTGTATGAGCTTGAGTTTATACAAGCCCGCCTTGACATTAGAGGTGTCTCCCAACAAAATGTCGGGATAAAATCCGTAGAGTTTTAGGTGAATACCGTCGAGCGACGGTTTGATTTTTCTTACTTTGTTGCGTAAAGTTTCGTCTTCGTAAACGGCTTTTGCCAAAACGAAATAAGTTGAAGGGTTTTGGTGGCGACTTAGTTCGATTTGCGGTAAATTGACTTCGGCATGTTTCGATGCGGGGATGCGTTTTCCGTGCCGGTCCAGATAACCGTATCCGTCCCGGTAAACCAGTTTGGCAATAGGAATGATTTGTTCGATCCGGGCATGTAAAATTCCGTCGGGGCCGAAATAAACTTCGGCATTTTCCACAAACGGATTGGCTTCCAATGCCGCTTCGGCTTCCTTGATTTTCGTCCGGGGATTTTCGCCCTTATCCGGCATATGATTTTTTAATATATCAAGGATTTCTTTCTCGACGATAAATTTCGGTTTCGAAGGTTGAATCCGAATTTCAAAGGTTCGATTGGCAAAACGCTCGAACCGATTCACAGCAATTCGTGCCCAAATGAACATGGATGCGGCTAATAAAGCCCAAACGAACCATAATGTTATATGTCGCACGTAAGGTTTCATTGTTTTTGAACGGTTTTGATGATGGTTTCGGCTATACGTTCCGTAGCATCAGGACGAGCAATTGCTTTCAGGTTTTCGGCGAGTTTTTGCGCCTTTTCGGGATTTTCGAGTAAGGTTCGAATGATTTTTCCCAATTTTTCCACTTGATTTTCCGGTAGCAAAACGGCGGCATTTCGTTGGCTTAACGATAAGGCATTTCGGGTTTGGTGGTCTTCAGCCACGTTGGGCGAAGGAATAAGAATAACGGGTTTGCCTACAATTGCCAATTCCGAAACGGTTCCCGCACCTGCTCTCGAAACGATGATATTCGCTGCGGCATAAGCCGCACTCATCTCGTCGATGAAAGCAACGGGTTTGATGTGGGCGTTCTCATGATTTTTATATTGTTCGTAATACCGTTTTCCCGTTTGCCACAGAACGGCGAAATCGTTTCGTTGCTCCGTTTCGATCCATTGTGCCGTTGCGCGATTGATGGCGGCTGCGCCCAAACTTCCGCCCAGGATTAAAACTACGGGTAAACGCTCCGGTAACCCGAAAGATTTTTTAGCCGCTTCCGTGTCGGGGCGCCGTATGATTTCCCGACGCACGGGATTTCCCGTTAGCATGATACGTTTTTCCGGAAAATACCGGGCGGCTTCGGGATAAGCCGTAAAAATACGTTGGGCTTTTTTGCCCAAAAAACGATTCGTGATGCCGGGATAAGAATTTTGTTCTTGGATAAATGTAGGGATTCCTTTGAATTGAGCGGCCCAAACCACCGGCGCCGAAGCATAACCACCGGTTCCGATCACCGCATCCGGTTTAAAATTCGAAATGATTTGTAGTGCTTTGGATAAACTTTTTATTATTTTAAGCGGTAAAACCAGATTTTTCATTGTGAATTTCCGTTGCAGGCCCGTTATGGGCAATCCTTCGATTTTGAAACCTGCTTGCGGAACTTTTTGCATTTCCATACGCCCTTGTGCGCCTACAAACAGTATTTCACTGCCCGGAAGTTGTTCTTGCAGTGCTTTGGCAATACTGAGTGCGGGATAAATATGTCCTCCGGTGCCGCCACCGCTAAGAATAAATTTATATGTCATTTTCTTTTCGCTCATGTCCGTTACTTTTTCATACTGATTTTAAAAATAACTCCGAGAATCCAACCGGTCATAAAAATAGTGGTTCCGCCGGTGCTAATAAGCGGCAAAGGTTGCCCCGTCACGGGAATTAGTCCCGTCCCGACGGACATGTTCAAATATGCTTGCAAAATCATGGGCGTACCCAAGGCAATGGTAAGCACTTTCGGAAAAAATTCTTTCTGTTTGATGGCAATGGCTATAACGGTCACCAGTAGCACCAGGTATAAAATCAAAATGAAAACCGCTCCGGCAACACCGTATTCTTCCGCTAAAATGGCATAAACAAAATCGGATGAAGATTGAGACAAAAGGTTTTTTTGAACGCTTTTCCCCGGAGCAAATCGAATAATACCCCCTGTGGCAATGGCCGCTTTAGCGTATTTGGTTTGCAAAACCTCTTCGCCTTTTGAAAAACGTTCGATTCGATTGATCAAGGTTTCGAACCGGTTGGGAATCGTGACGGGAAAAGCTTTAGCCGCCAAAAAATAAATCCCGCCCAGCCCTAAGATTAGTGCACCGATAAGCAACAATCTTTTGAACGGATAACCGCCGATGGTCAGGATAATGATCGTCATCAGTCCCAGAATACTTCCCGTAGAAATATTATGCGGAACAATAAACATGAGAACTACGAAAAAGTATATCCAGAATTGTTTGAAATCATATTGAAAATCGTGATCCCGGCTTCTAATCTTATCCAGAAAAACGCTAGTGTAAAGCATAAATACGGGTAATGCAATCAAAGAGGGTTGAATGGTGGCAAAGGGTATCTTAATCCAGCGTCTTGCACCGGTTCCGTTAGGATCAACACCGAAAAAGAAGGTATAAATCAATAATCCGATGGTAATAAGTAACAAAGGTTTTGCCCAAATTTTATAGCGCCCGGTATCGATGTTGACGGTTACAATAAAAATCATCAATCCCAGGATGATCAATACGGTGTGTTTGAATAAATAAAAGAAATTATCATGACGGTGATAAAGGTTGACCATGTTACTGCTTGTGCTGAATGCCGCCGCAAAGGAAATAACAATCAATAATCCGGCAATAACGAGCAAAACACGATCGCCGTTGAGGGATAAATCGATATTCAAGCTTTCTTTTATTTTCATTTTTACAACAGTCTGTATGCCATGTTTTTAAAAGCAACCGACAAAGCGTTTTGGTCTTCGTAGAGCCAAATATTTTTCGTAGCAGGCGACAAAATTACATCACCTTCACTATCCAATACGGACAAGGCAATCTTGACAGCCTGTCGCATGGATTTTGCCGCCAGAACTTTCGTTTTTTCTCCCAGCAAGACTTCGGTTTTGACCAATGCACGTCCCGCCACAATGACGGCTTTCAAATGCGGTAAGGTATCCATAGCGAAATGCTCCAATGCGATTTCGGGATGGTCGTTCCACAAAATCCAAACGGTATCTCTCATGGTGCGCGTCAGGGTAAAATAGGCGGCGTCCACATTGGCCGATCCGCAGTCGTCAATGAAACGTATTCCCCGGTGCAACAGTACGGTTTTCAGACGGCTCTCGGCTTGGGTGAAGGCAGGCGGCTTATTCGTTTTGATACGATGCAAAAGATTGTGTGCCAATGAGATACTTGCCTTTTGCTTGCGTCTGTAGTACTTGTGATTTTCCGGTATCATTCTCATGTTATTTCGCTTTTAAGGATACAATGCTGATGACGGCCAGCAAGATGGCGACAATCCAAAACCGAACAACGATTTTATTTTCGTGTAATCCCGATTTCTGAAAGTGATGATGCAAGGGGGCCATTTTGAAAATTCGTCGACCTTCCCCGTATTTGCGTTTGGTGTATTTGAAATAACGCGTTTGGATAATGACCGATAAAGTTTCGGCCAAATAAATACCTCCTAAAACGGGAAGTAACAGTTCTTTTCTGATAAAAACGGCAATGACAGCAATCACCGCTCCAATAGTCAAACTTCCGGTATCGCCCATAAAGACATAAGCGGGATAAGTGTTATACCATAAAAACCCTACGAGCGAACCCATGAAAGCACTCAAAAAAACGGATATTTCTCCCACACCGGGGATATACATGATATTCAGGTAATTACTGAAAATCATATTGCCCGAAATCCAAGCAAGTACGGCCAAAGCCCCCACACTTATTGCCGAAGTCCCTGCCGCCAGTCCGTCCAATCCGTCCGTAAGATTTACGCCGTTGGATACTGCGGCTATGATAAAGGTTACAATAAATACGAAAATGAACGACAGCAACAGTTTATTTTGCCTGAGCGATTGAGGCAATAGCCATGCATAATTTACTTCGTTATGTTTTAAGAAAGGTAAAGTGGTTTTAAGACTTTTTTCGGGGGGATGAAAACCGGTTTTGTGTTCGGTAATTTCGGCTGTGTTAGGATAAATTTTGGTGCGAATGACAATGTCGGGATGAAAAAATACCGCAATGCCTATGACTACGCCCAATAGTCCTTGGGCCAGAAGTTTGTATTTTCCGGCTAAACCTTCTTTATTTTTCTTGATAACTTTGATGTAGTCGTCCAATAGTCCCACCGCACCTATCCACAATAATGTAATAACGAGCAATTGAATATAAATATTGGTCAAATCGTTAAATAATAAAACCGGAATGAGTGTGGCAATGATGATTAATAAGCCGCCCATGGTGGGGGTGCCTTCTTTTTGTTTTTGACCTGCCAATCCGAGATCGCGCACCGTTTCCCCGATTTGTTTACGGCGAAGAATACGAATTAATTTTTTCCCGAAAAGCCAACTGATAAGCAAAGCCGTTGCAAATGACACGGCGGCGCGGAAACTGATATAGCGAAACAATCCCGATCCGGGAATGTCGTAGTGGGCATTGATGTATTCGAAGAAATGGTAGAGCATATTTTTTTAATTTAGTGGTTGAAGATTTTGAGAATTTCTTCCTTATCGTCGAAATGTTTTTTTTTCGTTCCGATGATTTGGTAATTTTCATGACCTTTTCCGGCCACCAATACGACATCGCCCGGTCCGGCCATAGCAATAGCGGCTTTGATGGCTTCGCTGCGGTCGGGGATGATGAGTGTTCGTAATTTTTCCGTTGAATCCAGTCCGCCGAGAATATCCTCGATGATTTGGCGGGGATCTTCGGTGCGCGGATTGTCGGATGTAACGATAATGCGGTCGCTGTATTTTACGGCTATCTTTCCCATGAGCGGTCGTTTGCCTTTATCACGATTGCCACCCGCACCGAAGACGGTGATAATTTGCCGCCCTGATTTTCTTATTTCATTAACGGTTTTCAACACGTTTTCCAAAGCGTCGGGGGTGTGAGCATAATCCACTATCGCCACGATTCCTTCGGATGAAACGAATCTTTCAAAACGGCCGGGTGCTCCGGTTTCCCGGCTTAAATGAAGGGCTGTTTCTTCTTCGTCAAGTCCGGCCAAGATAGCGGTTCCGTATACGGCGGTCAAGTTGTAGGCGTTGAATTTCCCCGTGAGGGGTGTCCATAATTCTTTTCCGTTAATATGGAGTTTCATTCCTGCGAAATCCATTTCCAAAATTTCGGTTTTGAAATCGGCGGGATTCATAATGCCGTAGGTATAGCGCTTGGCACGGGTGTTTTGAAGCATGAAGAGCCCGTTTTTATCGTCTTTATTGACCAACGCGAATGCATTCGGTGAAAGCCGGTCGAAGAATTTTTTCTTGGTATCGCGATAACGGGTGAAATCCCCGTGATAATCCAAGTGATCGCGGGTGAGGTTGGTAAATACCGCTCCTGCGAAATCCAATCCAGCAATACGGTTTTGATCGATGCCGTGTGAGCTTACTTCCATGAAAACAAATTCGGCTCCTTCGTTTTTCATTTGTCGTAGCAGTGCAAAAAGTTGAAGCAATCCGGGCGTGGTTTGTTTTGCCGGAAATTTTTTTTCGGGGGTTTGGATATCAATGGTGGAAATTTTTCCCGCTTTACGTCCCGTAGCGGAAAACAAACGATGCAACATGGTTACAACCGAAGTTTTGCCATTAGTTCCCGTGACACCAATCAGCTTGAGTTCTTTCGAGGGATTGCCATAGAACCATTGTGCCAAGCGCGGTAATAATTTCCGGGTGGATGGAACGACAATTTGAACGATATTTTCCGGAAGTTCGGTTTTTTCTTCGGTAATAATCACTGTTGCGCCGTTTTCCACGGCTTGAGGGATGTAACGGTGCCCGTCGATTGTCAATCCTTTAACGGCAACGAATAACGAGCCGGGCTGAACTTCGCGTGAATTATCCGTAACATGCATAATATCAACCGGTAAATTTCCTTTGATTTCCAAAGGTTCCCATGCGTCAATGATATATCGTTGCAGTTTTGACATGTGTTTCAGTTGTTTTTTAAAGCTACATATATGGTGTCGGGGGTTAATCCTTGGATTTGTTCGGCGATTTCGCGAAATACGGTGCCGGCAACGGCATTTCCGTAGTATCCGATGTTTTTATCGGGCTTATGAATGACCACTATCATGGAATATTGTGGTTTTTCGTAGGGAAACCATCCGGCGAATGACGCGATATATTGGGTGTTTCCGGTCCAATATTCCGTTTGTGTGGTTCCGGTTTTGCCGGCAATAGCAACATAAGGCGAATTGAGATTGGTAGCCGTGCCTTCAGTGACTACTTTCCTGAGCATAAAAGCTAATTTGTTAAGATTTTCTTTACCGGCAAGTTGACGGTTGATCACTACGGGTTTGATCCGCGTTTCTTTACCGTTATGGAGGATTTTTTCAACGAATTGCGGTTTCAAAACAATACCGCCATTGGCAAAAGCATTATAATAGGCCAAAATTTGTAGGGGTGTCAATTTTACGGTATAACCGTAGGCCATCATACCGAGTTTATAGACCTTCCAGTTTTCTTTATCGTCGGGGTGAGGAATAACAGGTTGCGCTTCACCTTTGATATCGACACCCAATTTTCTCCCCAGCCCGAATCCGTCGCTGATACGATTGACAAAGGCTACGGGGTTTTGGCGGTAGAATTTATCGGTCATCATAACCGTAACGATATTGGAACTTTTAGCCAAAGCTTCACTAACGGTCATTTTTAAGGGTGTCTCATAATGATGCGCATCCCGAATTTTTAAATCGTAATATTGATATACGTTATTTTCAATAGTAAAGACGGTGTTGGTATCAACTTTATTGTCTTCTAGCAAAGCGAGGAAAGTAAAAGGTTTGAATACCGATCCGGGTTCATAATTTTCTCCCACTGCATAATTGCGTATTTCATGATATGCTCCGTCGGTTTTTTGTCCCAGGTTTACAATGGCTTTAATAAAACCCGTTTGTGCTTCCATAATCACTACGCAACCATGATCGGCGTTGTATTTTTGGAGTTGTTTCAAGAGTGTTTGATAGGCGATATCCTGAAATTGCATGTCGACGGAAAGCACGAGATCTTTTCCGTCAACGGGGTCAACTTCGTTAAAATCGTTAACGGGTTTCCAGTATTTGGAATTGATTTTGTGTTTGAGTTGCCAACCCGGTTTTCCGCTCAAAATTTTGTCGTAAGCACCTTCAATACCGTATTTGATTTTTTCATCGGAACGCCCGATGGTTCTTCTAAGTATGTCGCCAAAAGGATATTCCCGCGCATGAATGGACTCGTAAACAAAACCGCCTTTGAATCGTCCGCGTTTGAATAAAGGTAATTTTTTGATTTGATTGAAGGTTTGAAAATCAATATTTTCGCCGATGAACAAATACCGTCTTCGTTGTTTTCGGCGTTCTTTCAGTTTTTTCTCCCAGTAAGCCGGTGTTTTTCCTACATATTTTGCCAGCCCGCGTGCCAGTGGGGGAACATGTGCATAATAATCTTTATCCGATTTTACAACCATGGGGTCAAACCAAACATTGTATTTGGGAACATTAATAGCCAATAACTTTCCGTCGGCACTGAAGATTTTACCACGTTCGGGATTCACTTTGAATCGTTTGATGCTGTATTGATGTGCGAATTGACGATAATAGGCGGATTGAACGGTGACGAGTTTGAATAATTGAAAGAAAATCAAACCCGCTCCCAACAAGGCCGGAAATAAAATCAACAAATAAATCCTGAAATGAATATTGATTTTACTTTTCATGTCCGGCAATGATTTTAACGGGTTGTCGTTTGGGAATCACGAAGCCTCGATTTTTGACGGCATCATAAACGGCGGTGCGTTGTCTTTTTTTCATCCAGCGGGCTTTCAGCATAACATATTCGGAGCGTAAACGGCGGTTTTCCAAATTCAACCGGTATATTCGCTTGGCTTTTTCCTCCGAAAGATGGCTTAACCATGTGCTGGCCAAAGTGTAAATGAGAATTCCCAAGATCATAAACCATTTTTTCAGCACGTTGCCGCTGGTGAGGAAATCGAATCGGATAAGTTTATATATGAATTGTGTGTAATTCATCGGAAAAAGGATTTTAACGTTTAACGGCAATTCTCATTTTGGCACTTCTCGCACGCGGATTTTCTTCGATTTCCGCTTCGCCGGGGATGATGACTTTTCCCACCTTATCGAATGGTTTAGTAATATTTCCATAAAAATCCTTCACGGGATTATCTTCGAAATTGCCGCTTCGGATAAAGTGCTTCACCAAGCGGTCTTCAAGGGAATGATAAGTGATGATCACAAGCTTTCCGCCGGGTTTGATCAATCCGGCGCTTTGTTGTAAGAGTTCTTTGAGTGCTTCCAATTCGCCGTTGACTTCGATGCGAAAGGCTTGAAACAGTTTTGAAAGAAACTTGGCAGGTTGATGTTTTGGGGTAAACTTTCGAACGGCTTCAATCAATTGCCCCGTGGTTTTTATCGGTTTGTTTTTACGGTAATTGACAATGGCCCCGGCAATGCGTTTGGGGTTTTTCAATTCGCCGTAAAGTCTTAGGATTTCCGTCAATTTTTCCGCGGAATAATTATTCAGAACTTCATAGGCGGAAATTTCCGCTTCGCGGTTCATACGCATGTCCAAGGGGGCATCGGTTCGATAACTGAAACCCCTCTGCGCCTCATCAATTTGATGTGACGAAATACCTAAATCGGCCAAAACTCCGTCTAATTCTTTAATTCCATAAAATCGCAATTGGTTTTTTAAGAACCGGAAATCGGAACGGATTAATATGAACCGTTTATCATTCAAACGGTTTTTCAAGGCATCCGCATCTTTGTCAAAGGCAAAAAGGCGACCGTTTTCATTGAGGCGTTCCAGAATCAACCGGCTATGTCCGCCCCCGCCGAAAGTAACATCCGCATAAACACCGGCCGGGTCGTTTATCAAGGCATCCACGGCTTCCCGCGCCAAAACGGGTTTGTGATATGTGTGTCCTGTCCTAGTCATGCTTTGGCTCTTCGTCAAGTAATTTTTCCATTAAAGCGGCGAAATCGTCTTTGTTTTCTTCCCAGAAACGCTCGTAGGTCTCTTTGTCCCATATTTGCAGTATATTTCCCTCGGAAGCGATAACCAGTTCTTTTTTAAATCGCATCAATTGAATGAGATCTTTCGGAATTTGCAAACGCCCGTGCGAATCCAGCATAATAAGACGTGCACCCGCATTCATCAGGGAAATAAGTTTGACTTTTTCGCGGGATGTTTTTTTGATTTGCAAAATTTGTTGCATCCAACGTTCCCACTCTCGCTTGGGATACAATTCAAGATTATCAAAAAAAGTGGCGCGTCGAATCACAAAACCGTCGTCTTCGAATTCTTTCAGTTGCACACGCAGTCCTTTCGGCAATAAAATTCGCCCATGCGCATCAATTTTAACATTATATGTGCCGATTAAAATTTTCACCGTCAGGAAGTTACCATTCCGGATTTCAAAATTACCATATTTTCCCATATTTTCCCAAATTATTACCTTCAGTTGTTGAAAACTTTGTATAGCATTGAATATCAGAATGTTATTTTCCACTCACTTCGTATGTTCCGGCTATGTTATTGAGGTTGAAAGAGGATTATTTTGTATTTTTTGTGACAAAAGTCATTTTTGGATTACGGAATAATGTTCTAATTTAAAAATCAAAAATGCCGCATAAGCTTGGCAAAAAAAATTAAAATGATTTATATTTGTATTAAATAAAAAATTGTATAATTTTGTTTTTAAATAAAAAAGACACATTATGAAAAGAATCTTAACCCTATTACTTGTGCTGTTTATATGGAACCCCTTGATTTTGAGGGCGCAGCATGTTACAGTGATAAATGATACCGTATGTGATACGGAGGATTACGGTGTTTTGAGGACAAACATTCAGTCGTTGCTGACAAGCGCATATGTCACCGATAGTCTTACGTATAATTTTGACACTAATTTCACCAATGCCAATGATGTTCTGCAAGGCGGCGTTCCTTTGGCGATTGACGATGAATTTTCGGATGCCATAGACATTGGATTTACGTTTTATTTCTTCGGAGAACCGTATACGCAGCTTGTAGTAGGTTCAAACGGAGATATCATTTTCGAACCTTCACTGGCCGGGCAATACGACTCGTGGCCCTTGTATTCCTATCAATTGATTCCTAATATCGAACTTCCTTATTACGCTAATGGCATTTCTTACGGTTCTATTATGGGAGCTTATCATGATATTCATGCCGGCAGGCGAATTCAAGGTTTATCCGAAATGAAATACGAATTAAGAGGCACGGCGCCCAACCGTAAATTTATTATTACTTATTATGAAATGCCTCAATTCAGTTGTACCGATTTATTAACAAGCCAACAAATTGTTTTGAACGAAAGCGATTACAGCATAGAGGTGCACATGCGTCATAAACCCGTTTGCTCCAATTGGAATAACGGTTTGGCAACATTAGGGATTCAAAATGCAGATGCCTCGTGCGGATATTATCCCGGCGACGGAACTACGGCCGGAAGTGTTTTGGTTAACCGCAATACGAGTGTTTGGACAATTGACAGTTTGGTCAATCCGGAAGCTTGGATTTTCAAGCCGGCCAATACGATTGGCAATTTAAGTATCACTTGGTATGATTCGAACCGCAACCCCGTTCCGGGAGCACATGCGGATTCTTTGGTTGTTGCCACCAACGGTGATTTGGGGCCTTATACGTGTGAAGTTACTTTTTATGATTGTCATGGAAACAATATTACCGAATATGCCGAAGGGGAAGTGGTGGTGGTTCCCACCCCGGTTTTGAATTTGGGAGAACCCGTTCAAAAACGCTGTTCCAATGAAACCATTACCCTTGATGCCACCCCGGAAAATATTGATAGTTTTCAAAATGTTACCTTAAATTATCAGTGGTCTAAAGACGGATCCGTAATTACCGGCGCCACATCTCCTCAATTGGAAGTAACCGAACCGGGCGTTTATTCGGTGGTGGTGAGCAGCGGAAATTGCTCTTCCGAAGCGGAAGTAACCATTGAAAACTACCAAAATAGTGCATGTATTATACCCGAAGTGATTACCCCGGGCGACGACGGAAAAAACGATGCTTTGGTTTTGGATTACTTGAACGAGAAAGAAGGTATTTCCAAAATTCAAATCTTTAATCGTTGGGGTTCCGAAGTATATTCCAAAACCGACGGATATACCGACGAATGGCACGGGCAAAACAAAAACGGAAACGACTTGCCGGCAGCTACCTATTTCTACGTCATTGAATTGAAAGACGGCAAAACCAAGAAAGGAATGATTCACATAATACGTTAAAAAAAACTCATTATGAAAAGATATCAACAGCAATTAATCTTACTTTTAGCGGTTATATTTTCGGGCAGCTTAGCGGCTCAACAGGCACCGCATTATACCCAATTCATGTATAATATGAACATGGTGAATCCGGCCTATACCGGAATCAAGAACGGATTGGCTCTGGGTTTTCTATATCGGACACAATGGATTGGTTTCGACGGACATCCCGAAACTTATGCTTTTAATGTTCATTCTCGCGTAGGCGATGCTATGGGAGTCGGTTTGAATGCCTTCAAAGATCAATACGGCTACACCGATCAATTGAGTGCCAATTTAAATTATTCCTATACAATAGCCGTGGGAGCAAACAATCAACTGGCCATGGGAATCAATGCGGGAATTTACAAAGTGGGCGTTGATTTGACCCGGCTTCAAGCTGTGGATCCCGGGGATCCTTTATTAACCAAAAATATCAATACCTATCTATTCAATTACGGTGTAGGTTTGTTCTTTTATTCCGATAAATATTATATAGGTGTATCGGCGCCCATGCTCAATACCAAAGATTACGCCTACGAAGGCACCAACTGGAATCAAGGAAATGCCATTCACTATTTTATAACAGGAGGATATGTATTTGATTTAAATAAAAATTTCAAATTAAAGCCTCATTTTATGGCATACCAAGCTATCGGAGCTCCTTTTGCATTGAGCTTGAACGCCAATTTATTTATGTATGACAAACTGGAATTGGGCGTGTCCTATCGCTTGAACGATTCCTTCAGCGGATTGATTAATTATGCCGTATCGGAAAACTTACGTATCGGATATGCTTACGACCGGACTGTTTCCAACATGAAACTATTCGGTCCCAATTCGCATGAAGTGTTCTTGAATTACGTGATACCCTATAAAAAACGAGCATTCATGTCACCGTTGTATTTCTAATCCCGAAAAAACAGAAAATTATGAAAAAAATATACCTCAGCATTTTCCTTTTGATAGCCGGAATGGCTTTTATGCAGGCCCAAGAAAAGAAAAGTGCGCTAGTCAGAAAAGCGGATAAATATTTTAACCGGCTGGAATACCTAAAAGCGGCGGAACTTTATGAAAAAGCCATTTCCAAAGGCGATAACAGTGAATACGTTATTCGTAAAGCGGCCGATTCCTATTACCACCTTTTTGATGCCAAAAAAGCCGAAAAATTGTATGCCAAAATCATCAATAAAACCGATGACCCCGAAGTATATTATCGTTATGCACAAATGTTAAAAGCAAACGGTAAATACGAAGAAAGTAAACCCTGGCTGGAAAAATTCGCTCAAATGCGTCCTTCGGATCATCGCGCAATCGCCTACAGAGAAAATCCGGGATATCTGGTGAAAATTCTGGACAAAACCCGTAAAAAATTCGTTGTAAACGAAATGCCTAACGTCAATTCCGAATACGCCGATTACGGAGCTAAAATCAAAGATGATAAATTTTATTTCGTATCGCATCGCGTTTTGGCAAAAAAACATAAGTGGGACGGGCAACCTTTCGGTGATATCTTCGTAGCCGATTATATCGAAGGGGTTGTTTCCAACTTGGAACAACTTCCGGGCGATGTCAACACCAAATATCACGAAGGACCTTTCGCTTTTTCACCCGACGGATTAACCGTTTACTTTACACGAAACAACTATTCCGGAAAAGTGGGAGAAGACAGCTTGGGTATCAGCCGTCTGAAAATATACAGTGCCAAATGGAACGGTAAGGAATGGACGGAAGTAACCGAACTGCCGTTTAACAGCGACCATTTCGATAGCGCATTCCCGGCAGTTTCGCCCGACGGCAAACGATTATATTTCTCATCCGACCGTCCCGGAACATACGGACAATCCGATATCTGGTATGTCGATATTCACGACGACGGAACCTATGGCGACCCCGTTCATTTAGGCCCGGAAATCAACACCGAAGGGCGTGAAGATTATCCTTATTTTACCGATAATACACTCTATTTCTCATCCGACGGCTGGATGGGCCTAGGCGGACGCGATATCTTTGCTTCCAAATTTGTTGACGGCAAATTCTCCCGCGCACGGAATCTCGGCGTGCCCGTCAACAGCGGAAAAGACGATATCACCTTTATTTACTATCCTAAGATAAAAAAAGGTTTTATGGCCAGCAACCGGGATTCCAAAAACTACGGAGACTTTAATATTTACGAAGTGCAAGCCGTCAAACCCGTATTCGATGTTTTAATCAACGTATTGGTGAAAGATGCCAAAACGGGCAAACCGGTTCCCAACGCCGTGGTCGTTCTAACCGACAATGCAGGCAATCCGATGGGGACCAAAACCGCTAACGAAGATGGCGAAGTGAACTTCCTGATCGAAGGTGGCAAGGACGTAATCCTCGAAGGTCGTGCCAACGATTACGAAAATGCCAAAGTCAAAGTAGCCGGCACTTACGACGAGGGAGTGGACGTAGATATCGTTCTTAATCCCATCGAAAAAATTATCACCGCGGAACAACTTGATATTAAACCCATTTATTTCGACTTCGATAAATGGAATATTCGCCGTGATGCCGCCTTTGAATTGGACAACGTAGTGGAAGCCATGAAAAAACATCCCGAGCTGAAAATCCACGTTGTTTCCCACACCGATTGTCGCGGTCCTAAAGCCTATAACCAAAAATTATCCGAAAAACGCGCCAAAGCAACCGTTCAATATATCATTTCCAAAGGTATTGATGAATCGCGTTTGACATGGGAAGGCAAAGGAGAAACAGAACCCAAAGTGGAATGTAAATCTTGCGGTAGCTGCACTAAAGAGCAACATCAAGAAAATCGCCGTTCCGATTTTATCATTGTCAATGAAGATAAAGAAAACAAAGAACAATCGACGGGACAAGACGAATAGGACGGAAATTTAATCGATTATTTGAAAAAGACAGGTAAGTTTTCGTAAATTTACCTGTCTTTTTTTTAATATGATAATCGAATGAAAACCGTAGATGATTTCAATTTTAAGGGGAAAAAAGTTTTGGTAAGGGTAGATTTTAATGTTCCCGTCAAGGACAATTGCGTGACGGACGATACACGCATTCGTCGTGCTTTACCCACGTTAAAAAAAATTTTAAATGATGGCGGCAGTTTGATTTTAATGTCACATTTGGGACGTCCCAAGGATAAAGAGCCGCAATTCAGCTTAAAGCAAATCGTTCCAGTCTTGGAGCAACTATTGGGACACAAAGTTTCTTTTGTTTCGGGAATTACCGGTGCGGAAGTTCAAAAAAAAGTCGCTCATTTAAAACCCGGTCAAGTTTTGCTTTTGGAAAACCTCCGTTATGATCCGCGCGAGAAAAAAGGTAACGAAGACTTTGCAAAAGAATTGGCTTCCTTGGGCGACTTTTATGTGAATGATGCCTTCGGGACGGCGCATCGCGCACATGCCAGCACGGCCGTTATCGGCAAGTTTTTCCCCCAAAAAAAAGCGGCGGGATATTTATTGGCAAATGAAGTGAAGCAAATAGGAAGGGCGCTAAAGGAAGGCGAACATCCCGTAACGGCCATTATCGGCGGCGCCAAAGTTTCATCCAAAATCGGAGTTTTGGAAAATTTGTTGGATAAAGTGGACAATTTGATTATTGTCGGTGGAATGGCCTATACTTTTTTACGCGCGTTAGGTTATGAAACCGCAGATTCCATTGCCGAAGAGGAGATGATTCCAAAAGCAAAGCAAATCCTGGACAAAGCACGCGAAAAGGGCGTGAATGTTATTTTGCCCCTGGATATTGTCATTGCCGATCGCTTTTCGCCAGATGCCAACATACGGATCGTAAGTATTGATCAAATACCGGCCGGTTGGCAAGGTTTGGATATCGGGCCGGAAACCATCCGAAAAATCAGGGATGTAATTTTGAATTCCAAAACTATCATTTGGAACGGACCTGCAGGAGTATTTGAATGGGATAAATTCGCACAAGGGACCAATGCTATCGGTGAAGCCGTAGCCGAAGCTACAGCTCGAGGATCATATTCCATTGTGGGTGGCGGCGATAGTGTTTCTGCAGTGAAAAAAGCCGGTTTGGAAGACAAAATCAGTTATATTTCCACGGGAGGCGGCGCCATGATCGAAATGCTGGAAGGGAAAAGTTTGCCCGGCATTGTTGCGCTCGAACAATGATAGTGAGATCGAAATCGTTATTATATTAAAGCCAAAGATGCTTATGATGTTTATGAAACGATTAGCAGGATTTATTTGGATCTTAATTTCAATCAATTTTTTGCGGGGACAGCAAGATACATTGATACAAGATACATTGATAAAGCAAGAAATCCGGGCATCACGGAAAACCGGTATTCAATTAAATTTAACGGATACGGACAGTTTGCGTAAAATCGATAGTTTATGGGTTAACGCTTATTATTTTCCGGGCGAAGACGGAAGCATGTTACAAGTGCCGGATAGTTTGCCGTTTGAAAGAAGATTGGATACAACGGTTTTAAAATTGCAAATAAAACAACTCAACGCCCGGTCGCCTTTGGAGATTGTGTATCACCCGGCATTGGTGCGAACCGTTGAATACTACCTGAAGAAACGAAAAAAATATCTGGAGAAATTATTCGGTTTGGCCGAAGCTTATTATTATCCCATGTTTGAGGAAATATTTGACCGTTACGGCATTCCTTATGAATTGAAGCATTTGGCTATTGTTGAATCGGCATTAAACCCGAAGGCACAATCGCGTATGGGGGCTGTGGGATTGTGGCAATTTATGTATTTCACGGGAAAAAAATACGGGCTAGAAATGACTTCGTATTTGGACGAACGCATGTCACCCGTGCTGGAAACCGATGCGGCGGCACGACACCTTAACGATTTATACGATTTATTCGGGGATTGGAATTTGGCATTGGCGGCCTACAATTCGGGACCGGGAAATGTTACTAAAGCCATTCGTCGATCGGGAGGCTATAAAAACTATTGGAATTTAAGGGCGTTTTTACCCCGGGAAACGGCGGGTTATATACCTCAATTTCAAGCCGTTTGGCTTTTATATGAATTTAAAGATTTCTATGGTATCAAACCGCAAAAGCCTGCCTTCGAATTTATTAAAACCGATACGATTTTGGTTCAATCGACGGTTTCCTTCAAACAATTGACAGAATTATTGCCGGTGACGGAAGAAGAGTTGGAGTTTCTTAATCCCGAATACAGGCTTAATATGATACCTTATGCCGAGGATAAACAATATGGCGTTCGATTGCCTTATAAAGCGGCCGCCTTGTTTGCCGCCCATGAAGAGACCATTTATGCATACATCAAGGAACAATGGGAAAAACGGGAAAAGCCTTTGCCTAAGTTTTACACTTTGCCTACTTATGTAATTTATCGAGTGAAACCCGGAGATTATTTGGGGAAAATAGCCATACGCTATCATACAAGCGTGCGAAAAATTATGCGATGGAACCATATGCGCAGCACACGATTGCGAGTGGGACAGAAATTAAAAATCTATACGAGAAGCCCCGTTTATGCATCCCGAAATCGTAATACCGCTCGAAAAACAAAACCGAATCGCAATATTCTGTATCACACGGTAAAGCAGGGAGACACTTTATGGACAATTGCAAGGAAATATAAGGTTTCGGTACGAAATTTGATGCGTTGGAACGGGCTTAAATCCCATCAACTTAAGCCCGGGAAAAAATTGAAAATTTTGAAAACATGAAAAAACCCGTGTTGTTTTTGCTTGTTCTCGTGCTGGGATTGAATGCTTGTCAAAAAGGAGAACCCGTCAAGCCCGGTTCGGTCGGAAAAATCAATCAATTGTTGGTGGTTATCCCCGATAGTGAATGGAAAGGAAAAACGGGTGATACCATCCGGAAATATTTTGCCCGCGAAGTGGATGTTTTGCCCCAAAGCGAACCTTTGTTTTCCATTTATCAAATCGATCCCTCGATCTTCGATAAAAATTTCTTCATTCAACGAAATGTTTTGGAATTTCGAAAGGAAAAAACGGGCAAAGTAACTTTTCGCCACAATGTTTTCGCCACGCCGCAATTGGTGGTTACGGTTGCAGGAAAAAGTCCTTCCGACTGGAGAAAATTGATTGCGCAATATGCCGAACAAATAATCGATTCGCTCAAGACCATGGAAAAAGCGCTCATTTTATCGGGATTTAAAAAAAATGATTTTATAGCTACGGATTCTATCAAACAACAATTACATATCGACATTAAAATTCCAAATACTTACAAAAAAATTGTAGCTAAAGACGGATTTTTCTGGTATCGTCACGATTTGCGAGACGGCAGCAAGAATATTTTGCTATATTCTATTCCGTTAAAAAATTCGGATAGTTTGGCAGCGGAAATCCCCCGAATCAGAGATAGCATCGGGAAACGTTATATTCCCGGTCCTTTACCGAATACATGGATGATTACGGAACAAGGCTTCTCACCGGTTCAGAAGAAAGTGAAAATAGCCGGAACGGAAGGCATCGAAAGCCGGGGTTTGTGGGAAGTGAAAAACGATTTCATGGGAGGTCCGTATGTGAACTATCTTATTCCCGACAAAAAACACAACCGAGCCGTCATCATTGAAGGATTTATTTACCTTCCGGCCGATTTCAAGCGAAATATGCTAACGGAATTGGAAGCTATTTTGCAAACCGCCCGCTTGACGGATTAAGGATTTTCAGTTTTCGGTATTTTTATCCGTTGTGGGTTCGTCTTTGGTTGCTTTCTTAAACTCTTTGATTCCCGTTCCCAAGCCACGCATGAGTTCGGGAATTTTACGCCCGCCGAACAGAAGCAAAACAATAATGGCAATTACGATAATCTCTTGCGTTCCGAACATGCCTAAAGGTATAATCATTTCTCGAAATTTTTATTTCATATTGCGAAGTTACAAAATAAAATAATTATTTTGCAAACATTTATTTTTAATATTTTTTTGTAATAATGTTTTGATTTCTTATTTACCATCAAAATTTGCAAGTTTTTCATTAAATTTTTCTAGCCGAGTGCTATATCGATATCTTTGGGGGCATATCAAATTTCAATTCTTATGAAAAGAAATATCATCTCCCTTTCGGTATTACTGGTATTAGTGACAAAGACTGTTTTTGCACAGGGATTTAGCGATCAATGCACCTCGGCATTCGAGGATATCTCTTCTACGGGGACCGCCTTAAATTTATCCGATGACGGTGAATCTAACATACAAATTCCCTTTTCCTTTACATTAGGGGCGGTAACTTCATCCGATTTAAGGGTTGGAAATAACGGCGCGGTTTTTTTTAATGATACAGGAAGTGATATCGGCTATTCAAATCAAAATTTAAGTGACAATTCCGCCCTTCCCGGATTTTATCCTTTTTGGGACGATATAGATGATGATACGGGAAATGTTTATTGGGAAGTAAAAGGAACGGCGCCCAATCGTTACGTTATTATTCAATGGGATCATCGTCCGCATTACAATAATGTGGGCGATGCTACATTTGAGCTGGTGTTGTTTGAAGGAAGTAATACGGTGGAATTCCGTTATGCCGATTTGGATTTCGGCGATGCGCAATTCGACTACGGTGCCTCGGCAACAATAGGAATTAAAGTAAGTAATACGGAATATTATGAATATTCTTTCAATACCGCTATTTCCAATACCGTTTCATGTATTGCATGGCCGGTAAATCTACCCGTATTTGACTTAAGCACATCGGGAGATTGTAGTAATAGCCGGTTCAATGTTCAAATAGCCGTCACCGATTTGGGGGGAGCCAACTCCGTCACTATTTCCGACGACCAAGGAAGCACATCCCGGCAAATTACTACTCCCGACACGTTAACTTTCGGTCCTTATAATGAAGGAACGGTTGTTCAATTTACCGTGGTCAACGATCAAAACCCTAACCTACAATCAAGAGATTCCATTACTTATTATTGTAATAATAATTGCGATTACAGTCGTCAATTGACGGTATATCCGGAAAATGCCGGATCCGGTAATGAAATAGTTCAAAATACGCGGTATGCCACATCAAGTGCTTATTCACTGACATCTTGTGACTCGACAGGCCCCAATTACGATTTGTTTTACCATTTTACCGCGCCGTCGAACGGTTCTGTTAAAATAATAACAGGGGGAACACATGGGCAATATTCCAAAATAGCCATTTATGATCAATGCGGTGGAAACAATATAGCTTGTTTTTTCCAGACGACTAATATTCGTAAAGTTAAAAATTTAACCCCCGGACAAGATTATATTCTACAGGTTTGGCATGATGAGGCGGATGTCGGAAGTTTTTCCATTGTTCTTGAAGAATTTACACCTCCTTCCAATGATGATTGCAGCAATGCCATGCATCTTCCGGTATATCCCTTTAATCAAGGCAACGGAAACGAAATTCAGCAATCCACAATTAACGCAACGGCAAGCCAATATTCACACACTTCTTGTGATTCTTACGGAACCAACTATGATCTGTTTTATAGCTTCACCGCTCCTGCATCGGGAGGTATTAAAATTATAACCGGTGGAAATAACGGTTCTCTCATTGAAGCCGCCGTTCTGGATGCCTGTGGCGGAACGGAAATAGACTGTTTCGGTCACGGTCCGGTTAAAACCATAACCGGTCTTACACCGGGCAACGATTACATTTTACAAGTATGGCATGACAGTTTTAATGCCGGGGAATTTAGCATAGTATTGGAGGATATAGAAAATAATTTGTGCGAAACCGCATATCCTTTAACCGTTTACCCTTTCGGTCAAAGTGGCGGTCATGAAACTTTGGTAAATACCGGAAACGCGTTTTCCAGCCCTTATGCCAATACATCCTGTGATAATGACGGCGATAATTTGGATTTGTTTTATTCCTTTGTAGCGCCCTCCAACGGGAAAGTTTGGCTTTTAATCTCCAGCGGTTCAACCGGTAATTACCGGGTGGAATATGCCCTGTATGATTCTTGCGGTGGTTCGGCAATAGATTGTGACAGCAGGGATATGGGATTTGTAGGCAGAAGCAAATTGTATAAAGGATTAACGCCCGGACAAACCTATTATTTGCAAGTATGGACCGACGCGGCTTATGCGGGAAGTTTTTCTATTGCTTTGGAAGAAGTGCCACCCGCTCCTGCCAATGACGGTTGTTCCAACCCCGTTAATTTGACGGTTTATCCCAGCGGACAAGGAGCGGGTAACGAAACGGCCGCCAGCACTTGGGGTGCCACGGAAAGTCAATATTTTCCCTCTTGTGTAAGGTCGGGATATGCACCTCTTTTGGATCTGTTTTATACCTTTACCGCTCCTTCCAATGGGAAAGTATGGATAAAAACCGGCGGACATGCAGGATGGGGAGTAATAGCTACCATTTATGAAAGTTGTGGCGGAAACCAAGTGGCATGTGATTATACCAACGGTCAAAAACTCGTTATGGGCCTTACACCGGGGCAAAATTATGTATTACAGTTATCCACTTCGGATGCTTATGCGGGTGATTTCACCGTATTACTCGAAGAAGTGCCGCCGGCTCCGTCTAATGACGGATGTTCTTCAGCGGATACCTTAACGGTTTATCCCGCCGATCAAATGACCGGGAACGAAACCGTATTTAATACCTTGGGTGCCTCGTCCAGTCAATATGCCCAAACGAGTTGTGATCCTTACGGCGATAATTTGGATGTATTTTATACTTTCACGGCACCTTCTACCGGAAATGTTATAATTCATACTGACAGAGTAGTAGGTATTGCCGTGTATGTAAGTTGCGGGGGATCGGAAGTGGCTTGTTCGCAACCAGGGGATACCCGTCCTTTAACCTTAACGGGGTTAAATCCCGGTCAAAATTATGTATTGCAACTTTGGACCGACGATTATATTGCCGGCGAATATAATGTGGTTCTGGGTACCCCACCCGCACATGATGAATGTTCGGGCGCCATGCCCTTAACGGTTTATCCTCACGGAGCAAGCAACGGACACGAAATCACAGTCAATACGGCGCATGGCACTGTAAGCCAATATACCAGTCTTTCATGTGACAATTTGAGTACCAAACCCGATATGTTCTATTCCTTTACGGCTCCTGACAACGGAAAAGTATGGATTTTATCCAATTCACCATATGCACATGTAGCAATCTATGATACTTGCGGCGGACAGGAAGTTTATTGTGATAACGGTGGCCCGGCAAGACTGGTTACGGGATTGACACCGGGACAAACCTATATTTTACAAACCTGGTATTCCCATTATTTTTCCGATACGGGTGTTTATACATTAGCATTGGAAGAAACACCCGATACTCATCCCGCGAATGACGATTGCTCCAATGCATTACCCGTTAATGTATATCCTTTCGGTATGGGAGACGGAAATGAAACCACTTTCAATACTTGGGGCGCTTCGGAAAGTCAATACGGACAGACTTCCTGTACCTTTTTTTCACCCAATTTGGATGTTTTTTACTCCTTTACTGCACCTTCCAACGGCCAAATGTGGATTAAAACCCTTGGTTCCCCTACATGGAGAATCTATGCCACGATTTATAATTCTTGCGGAGGTCAGGAAGTATATTGTGACTTAGCTGATTACCAAAGTTTAATAACCGGGCTGACTCCGGGGCAAAATTATATTCTCCAACTATCCACTCCAGACAGCTACCCGGGCGAATATAATTTTGTGTTAGAAGAGACAGCGCCTCAATTAGCTCCCAATAACGATTGCTCCAATGCCATTCCTGTCAATGTATATCCCGCCGGCTCGGGGCAAGCAAATGTAACTTATGCCAATACATTGGAAGCTTCGGCAAGTGGATTGGATCCCTCTTGTAGTTACGGAAGTTACAACGATTTATTCTATACTTTTACTGCCCCGGCGGATGGCGAAGTGTGGTTATATACATCAGATAATTACTTTCCTCACTTATTTACCGGTGTAACCGTTTATGATACATGTAACGGTAATGAAGTGTATTGTCGCGCTTGGGGGACTTGGGGGCAAGAATATCGATTGCATCATATTACTGGACTTACTCCGGGACAAACCTATGTTTTACAAATGTGGACCTATGAGTATACAACTCGAGAATTCTTCTTCTATTTGGAAGAAAATCCTCCCGTTCCCGCCAATGATAATTGCAGCACCCCCGAATACTTGACCGTTTATCCGTCCGGTCAAGGAGCGGGACATGAAACCCATGCGACTACACGCAATGCTACTCCCGGCCCTTATTCCAATCCTCCCTGTGCATCATCATCTTCCACGAACTTGGATCTTTTCTATGAATTTACGGCCCCGGCCAATGGGGAAGTCAATATCTTGGTTAACGGAAATAGCGGATATTGGGTAGAAGGTGCCGTATACGAATCTTGCGGTACATTACCGGTAGAATGTATAGGACATATTTACGGAACAGAATTGGTAACGGGTTTAACCCCCGGACAAAATTACATTCTTCAACTATGGACAAGGGATAATAGAGCGGGGGATTTTACGGTATTATTGGAAGAAACACCCGTACCTCCCGCTTTCAATGAATGTGCCACCGCACAAGCTCTTTCCGTTTATCCTTACGGTCAAAGTGCAGGAAATGAAACGGAAGTATATTCCATTTATTTAACCTCAAGTGGAATACAATCATCCTGTGATCCTAACATAAACAACGACTTGGATGCATTCTTCAGTTTTACCGCCCCGGCCAGCGGAAAAATAAGAATACTTTACGGAGGACCGGAAGGAAATTGGGTAAGATCCGCTATCTATGATACCTGCGGTGGAAATGAAATTGCATGTTGGTATAATGAACCGGTCAAAATCATCGAGGGACTTACTCCGGGGCAGGCGTATATCCTAAAAACATGGCAAGACGAAGGATATTATTTCCTCGGTCCATATACGGTGGCGATTGAAGAATATCCCGCCCCGCCTGCTAATGACGAATGTGTCAATGCCGAAGATTTGATTATCTATTCCTCTTGCTCACCCACTACCGGCACCAATTTGGGCGCAACGGATTCCAATGTTCCCGCACCAAGCTGTGGAAATTATCAAGGTGGTGATATTTGGTATTCGGTATATGTGCCTTCGGGATTGGATACGCTTCATATTGAAACAACATATATTAGCGGAAGTGATTTTAAAAACCCGGCAATGGCTGTTTACACCGGCAATTGCAATAATCTGAATTTGATTTCCTGCACAGACGATGCCGACATAGCAAATGGTGATTTGATGGCCAAAGTTACCGTTTCCAATATTCCCGCCAATACCACCTATTATATCAGACTTTGGGATTTCGGCAACAATAACTTCGGAGACATAGGTGTGTGTGCATATTCGCCTAATGTAACCGTTCAAGAAATGTTTGCCGGATTCTTCGGTATCTTTCCTAATCCCGCCACAAACAGCATTCATTGGTCTACCGATAGAACAATCGACCGTATTCAAGTAATCGATTTATCCGGTCAAGTATTAATAGACCAATCAAAACCCAAAGAAAACAAACTGTATATCGGAAAGCTTAAATCCGCAGTTTATTTGATTAAATTCTATTCGAGAGATGATGTTGCTACATTCAAGTTTGTTAAAGAATAAACTTCTTTCCATTAGAATTGAAAGACCGGCGAAATTTGCCGGTCTTTTTTTTTGTAGGGCTTACAAAAAATATTCATTATTTTTACACCATAAAATTTAAACCGGAAAAATAATATGACGGAAACCCTAAATCATTCGCAATATTACATCGAACTTGAAGATCGCTACGGTGCACATAATTATCATCCCTTGCCGGTAGTTTTAACCAAAGGCCGGGGAGTGTTTGTTTGGGATGTGGAAGGTAAACGTTATTACGATTTTCTGTCGGCATATTCGGCGGTGAATCAAGGGCATGGACATCCGCGAATCGTAAAAGTGTTGCAAGAGCAAGCGCAGCGCTTGGCGCTCACCTCGCGTGCTTTTTATAACGACAAGCTCGGTCCTTACGAAAAATTCATTACCGGATATTTCGGCTACGATAAGGTGCTGCCGATGAACACCGGCGCCGAAGGCGTGGAAACCGCCATCAAATTGGTGCGAAAATGGGCCTACGAAAAAAAAGGAATCAAACCCTACGAGGCCAAAATCATCACGGCGGAAGGTAATTTCCACGGACGTACCGTTACCATTGTTTCTTTCTCAACAGACCCCGAAGCCAAAGAAGGTTTCGGTCCTTATACGCCGGGTTTTCTGACCGTTCCTTATAATAATTTGGATGCCTTGGAACAAACCTTGCACCAAAATCCCGGTACGGTGGCTTTCCTTGTGGAACCCATTCAGGGCGAAGCGGGCGTAAACGTTCCCGACAAAGGCTATTTGGCCGGTGCCAAAAAACTTTGCGAACAATACGGCTGCCTCCTGATTGCCGATGAAATTCAAACCGGCATTGCGCGCACCGGAAAATTATTGGCTTCGCAGCACGAAAACGTTCGCCCCGACGTGTTAATCCTGGGCAAAGCCTTGTCGGGCGGAGTGTATCCCATATCAGCAGTCTTGGCCGACGACGACATTATGTTGAGCATCAAACCCGGCCAACACGGTTCCACCTTCGGCGGAAATCCCATTGCGGCTGCCGTGGCGGTGGAAGCATTACAAGTGGTGAAGGACGAACATTTAGCCGAAAATGCCGCTCGCACGGGAGAAATTTTCCGGTCGGAATTGCGAAAAAAAACCGAAAATATCCCGTTGGTGAAACAAATCCGCGGAAAAGGCTTGCTTAATGCCATGGTTATTAACGATACACCCGAAAGCGACACGGCTTGGAATATCTGCTTGCAATTGGCGGATAAAGGATTGCTGGCCAAACCAACACACGGCAACATCATACGTTTTGCACCGCCCTTGGTGATTACGGACGATCAAATCAACGAAGCGGTTGACATTATCGCTTCGGTAATTCGAAATTATGGGGGTTAAGAAAATTCATAACCGGCCAAAAAATATTCAAGCTTTATATTATGTTTTGATTTTTATTGCCGGAATCGCTTTGGCTTATGAAAAATCGAAACCGGATACGCAAGAGCAATTATGGTTTTTATTATTAATGTTCGGAATAATGTTGACAAGTTTTTATAAAGCCACACAAAATTGGGCCTATGACAACCCCAAACCCCCACCGGGCGAAAATGATGAAGAAGAAACCGAAAGACCCGAAATCAAAGATGTGCATATTCCTTCATTGGAAGAAATGAGCGAACGATTAAAGAATAAAACCAACGATAAAATGCCATGAAAAATACCTCGGAACAATATGATCAAATAATCCGGAAAGCACGAACGATATTTAAAAACAAAATGGACGATTACGGTGTGTCATGGCGTATTTTACGATTGCCTTCCTTGACCGATCAAATGTATATCAAAGCCAAACGATTGCGCCAAATCCAACAGACCGGAAAAATGATGGTCAACGAACAACCGGAGGATGCTTTTTATGCCTTGATTAATTATGCCGCCATGGCTTTGATTCAATGGCGAAAGGGCGTTGTCGATGAGCCGGATTTATCCCCCGAAGAAGCGGAAAAATTATATGACGAAGAAGTGAACAAATCCAAACAATTAATGCTCCGCAAAACCCATGATTACGATGAAGCTTGGCGAGAAATGCGCATATCATCCATGACCGATTTGATATTGCAAAAGCTACTGCGTATTAAACAAATCGAAGAAAACCGGGGAAAAACCAAAGTGTCGGAAGGGGTGGAAGGAAATTATCGCGATATTTTGAATTATGCTGTTTTCGCTTTGATTTTATCGGAATTGGAAGGAAGGGAAATGAACTAGGATTGGAGTTGCTTTGGCATTAAAAATCCATTCTGATTTTGATTTGTCCGGTGTGCACGGGCGGATTATTTTCGGATACACGCCAGTGATATTGCAAAATTAAGTGTGTGTTTTTCCCCAGACGATATTGCCAACTTATCGACTGTGTATAGTTTTTCCCGGGGTGCAGTCCTCGAAGCATGATATAAGCGGCGGGTGAACGGAAATTTCCTTGGAAATGATTACGAATATAGGCGGCATCCAAATCCCAACGGCTTTTTTTCCGGTGATATTGCAAGCGGACTTTCCATTGAACGCTTTGAAGATTTTCCACGGAATGTATCGAAACTGCATTGTCTTTTTGCCATTGTAAAACGAAAGAAAAATCCTTGTTTTTGAAACTTAAGGGAAAACCGTATTCGGTTTTCTCCAAATGATAATTTTTAAGCGGAAATTCTTCTTCAAAGTGTGTGTGTGTTGTTTTGGTCAAGCGGATAGCGGCTTTCCAAAAGCGGGCAAAGGTTTTGCTTAAACGCCATTGATGGATACGCATAAAATTTCGTTTTAATCCGTAATACAAATTTTCGCTATTTTGTTGTAAAGCGAATTGATACTCGATTTGCCATCCGGGTTTGAATTGCCAATTCCACGTATTGTTGATTCGTTGATGACCGTTTAAGAGATTTCGAACGGGCGATAAAAGTATCTCCAACGAATTTCCGGTATGCTGAAAGTCTATGTCGATATCCAAGCGGTTTTGCCAATTAAACCGGCGAGGCCGTTTGCCTGTTTGTGAAGGTTGTAGAATCCATTCGATTTTTGCTTGAGAACGGTAAGTATTTATAAAACGATTGGAAGGAAGCAACACGCGAATATAATCGGCTTGATCGCTGTAGTAGGCGGGTTCGAATTCGTCCGGGTCCTCAATACCGTTTCCGTTATAATCAATCCACCGGTATTGTCCTTGTCCGTCGGGAACACGTGTATAGACTACTTCACGAACGGAGGTTTTGTCGGCATAACGGGATAAAGAAATGCGTAGCGGGGTTATATTATTGCGATCGTTCCATTCGACGGAAGTGATGACCAACCATTGATTGTTTCCCCGGTGATAAGCATCGGTGAGGTAGCCGATTGTCAAAGATGTATTGAAATTTTTTTGTTTGTGCAAAGCCTGAAAGCGCACTTGCCGTTGATTGGAAACACGGGTAAAACGACCTTGACGGATGCTATCGACACGGGTTTGTCCGGTTTGAAGTTTAAAACTATTTCTCGGAGTTTTATAACCGATGGAAGGTTCGATGCGCACGTAAGCATAATTTAGGGAGTCCGCCCATCCGGAAATTTTATCGTTGCGTTTTCTGAAATCGACTTGAATGGCAGGCGTCCAATGTCCGCGATGATACGACAAGCGATTTACACTTCCGAAATACAAAGTCTTATCGCCTGGATTTTTTTGACCCTTTAACCAGAAGTGTTTGCCGTGCCAATGCCAGAATTTGTGTCCTAAATCATTGTGGAGGGACATATGAAAAAGTTTGATACTGTCTCTTAATTGCAGAAATGCAGGTTGCCAGATGATTTGATTTTTGTCGTTTGAATAGCTCCAATTCAAAGCGTAAAACCGGTGTTTCCCTTGTGCGTTATTCAGATCCCAATCATTTTCAAAATCGGGCTCAAAGAGACGGTCGCCGGGATGATATCGCGAAGGAAGTTGTCGAATTTCATAACCAAGTGTATGCTGCGCTCCGTTTCGGGTGTAAATAGTACGGTCGGTTTTGGAATGAAAAGCCAAGGTGTATTGAATATTGGATTTGGATAAATAAAACATATTCGGATTAAATTTATTGAACACCAATTGATTATCCGAACGAATAAGGCTGTCGGAATAATTCCATTCCACGCCGGTTAGCCAATTGTTTTCGGGCGCATTCAGTGGGAAGCTGGGCGTGTAGTCTCCGTTTCCGTTTCCGGCATACCGCATGATTTTACCTTTGCCGGTGATTTGTTCCACAACATAATCTCCTTTTTGTTTTCCTACATAACGAAAGCGGACTTCATAGAGTTGTAGGTTTCCGGGTTCGGAGGCATAACGGAAGATAACTCGATTGCCGTTGACTTCTTTAGTATAAAGAATTTTGTTATCATCCCAACCGGAAGGTTTGGCAGCGAGAAAGCGCATGTTTTGCGGGTCGGGAATTTGTTGCAGTGTTTCCACCGTAGCGCTGTCAGGGCTAAAAAACATGTTTTGACGAGGCATGTCGGTTTCATTAAACGAAAAAAAGCGAATCCGGTTGCGCCGGGTATTTTTTTGCCAGACGCTAAAAGTCGTCCAACGCCGGTAGAATGTATTGGCGTATTGATATTCTACCACCATCCGGTCATAAGCTTTGATATCCAAGGAAGGGTTAAGGCGCACTTCGCCGGTGCCATAGTCAATGGTGTATTGTTTTTTGTCGAGTTTTATGCCGTTGAGATAAACTTTTTCGGTGCCGTGAAGAATGTAAATATAATCGTTTGTTCCGGTATGCAGTTTGAAAGGACCGTATTGAGCGGTTTGCAAAGTGAAAACATTACGTCCGAATTTACCTTTCACCAAAGCGACATTTATATCCAAAGATTGCCGGTCGTTTTTCAGTCCGAAGCCAATGCCTTTGTTGTCGCGTTCAAAAGCCACCAATGGCGATTTGAACTGCCACAAACTGTCACCACCGGAAACATGCCAATGTTCCGATACTACGGATAAAAAAATACGATTGATGTCTTTAACGGGAGTGGAGATACCTTGATAACCGTAGGGCAAATTATCATCGCGAATGTGAGCGGTCAAACGCACTCCGGGCGCCATTTCGCCTTTGAGCCGGAGAGCTAAAATTCCCTGCGAAGATGTATTCATGCGATTACCGCTCATTGCGCCTTTTTCCCAAAAACCCTCCGCTTCCAATCCTTCAAAAAATCCGGTTTGCCGGACTAAAACCGGATTCGGACGGTTTTTCTTTAAAACCTTTACTTCGGGATAAGTAGCAATGGCTTGATACCAAGCTTCGGGATAGCGCCAATAGAAAATCGTGAGACTGTCTCGGGGGTATTTTTTTTGCTTCCACACAATGAAAGCTTGCACGGCATTAACTTGCCAAAGGCTGTCGGCTACGGGTTTTGTTCCTTTCAATAAACGGATCTGAAATGGCCATACGGAAACGGTATCGAAACGGGTGATGTTGTCGTGGATGAGGATTTTTTTGGTAACCGGTGTCAAAGTGTCCGTTTGAGCGAACAAAAAAACGGTTATAGCCGTAAAAAAGATAAAAAATCCTTTTTTCATGATTACAATATTAAGAAATATAGTTCAGCCGCCGGATTTCGATTTTTCGGTTTTATTTTTCCTACGGCGGAAAGTGAAAATTTTTAAAGTTTGCTGTTTTTTTCGGATTTTGAATCCAATGGACCGTCATTTGGTGGAGCCAAGGTGTTAATTACATAAATTACAAACTTATGACGGGCTTGGATATTTTGCTCAATAATGCCATACATATTAATTTAATGGGCGGATATGACGATATCGGACAACACGGGACTCTTCCATGGCGTAGCGAAAAACAAGGGGTTAAAATCGGGCTTTTCGGGTTTTCCCCGGTTGTATTGCTTCAATCATAATCGAAAATTTTGCTTACTTTCGTAAAATATAATTAGACATTTCCGGCAATAAGCCGTAAAAAAACGATATTGAAACGAAGTTTTATTTTTTACTTAACCTGCTTCATTGAGGTTTAGAAATAAATCCTAATGAAAGGCATCCAGGGTGATTGATAGAAATTTTTTCCTTTATAGTAAAGTAAATCGTATTTGACACCGATAACGACATGCGAAGTGCGGTATCCTGCACCGGCAAAAAGGGCGTTATAATTGTTTTGCAAATGATTCCCGCCTTGATAGATATGGGCAAAGAGGCGTTGCCAATCCATGGAGATTTCCAGGTGGCGTTCCGGTATGTAAATCCCTATTAAATCCCATCCGTAGATATAGGTACGCCGCCGTGTACCGAAATTGACATCGGAACTGTAGATGAGAGAGGCATTGGCACCTAGATGTATACGATCGCTCAATTTATAGAGAATGCCGGGCTGCAGTTCCAAATAGAAAGAATAGTTAGACCAATACATGCCGAATCCTCCATACCATTGCCAACGTGTTCCGGCAGATCTTTTTTGGGACGGTTTCGATCCACCGGAAAGATGTGTCAAAAGCATATTTGAAAATGCCGGTTGCCGGGCATGGGCGGAAAAGAAAAAAAAGACAATTGCAGGCAAGAGTAATTTTTTCATGTTCAATAATTTTCAAAAGGTTTCCATACGAATGAGCGATATTTTTTGCGGTCGAAGCGTTCGGTATCGTCCAAATCGGTGATTTGTTCGGTGGTGTAGGAGACTTCTTCCACGAAAGTGACGGCGCGTCGTACGCCTTCGCCGATGTTGATGAACACCATTTCGCCGTCTTGGATGGCATTGTGTTTGAGCGCTTCGAAGAAACCGAGTAATCCCACTGCAGAGGCCGGACCTATTTTGACGGCTACTTCATAAGCGACCAACCGGGCCATATCCACGGCCATTTCTTCTTTAACGCTGAAATATTCGCCGCCGGTTTTTTTGACCAGTTTAGCGAGGAGCGGGTATAAAACGGGATTTCCGGTGGCGAGTGTAGGCACCAACGTGATGGGATTCTCGATCACGGGATAATCGTTTTCCCAGCCGTCGGGGAAGCCGCTAGCTTTGGCTTTGTTCCATGCTTGCACTTGGGGGTCGCAACGATCGCCTTGAATGAAAATCATGCGTGGCATTTTACCGAGGATACCGGTGTCTTTGAAATCGTCGAAAGCTTTTTCAAGGGCCAAAGGTGAAGTACCGCCGCTAATGGCTTGAATGTAAACGTCAGGCATACGCCCCAATTGGCGTTTCATTTCAAACGCGGTAGTTTTTTTGGCTTCGAGCCGGAGCGGGTCGAGGTTGCCGGTGGAAATCAGGATATTGTGTTTTTTGGCATAATCGGCGGCGAGTTTTTTAGCATAAGCATAATCACCTTTCACGACATAAACTTTTTGTCCGAGTGCACCGATATGCACAAAGTTTTCGCGTAGCGAATCTTGTGGAACGAAAACGGAAGCGGAAATGCCTGCTTTGGCCAAATATTGTGCAAATGCGTTAGCGGTATTTCCGGTGCTTGCCACCACATACGATTTGATGCCGTGTTCTTTGAGCACGCTGGCGGCCAGAGAACCGCCTTTATCTTTAAAGGTACCGGTAGCCGGGCTATAATCATTCCGGTTGACATACACTTCGAGGATTTTTCCGTAGCGGTCGCGTGCATAGTCTTCTAGGAATTTCCATCTTCGCATGGGCGATACCCCTTCGCCGTCGGAGATGATGTTTTCGGCTTTGTTGAGCGGGAGGAAATCGAAATAGTGCCACATGCTTTCCAAACGTTGTCCGCCGCGCACCAATTCGGCCAAGCGGCTTTTGTCGGTATGGTAAACCGTCCGGATATGTTTGCCGCCGCAGGAAGGACATTGTTGTCCGTTGCCAAACCATTCGTCGAAATTATCTATTTCATGGTCACAATCTTGGCATACGAAGTGAAATTTTTTTCCCATAATCAATACGGTTAAAGAATGCGTAAAGATACTAATTTTTGAAGGAATACAACCGGGAAAATGATTTGTGCATGCCGAAGTTCGGGATATTTTTTCTAAATTTAGCTTTTCATGTATAAAAGCCGAAAAAATGAAACGAAAAATAGGAGATTCGGAATTGGTTTTAAATCCCGACGGCAGTGTGTATCATTTGAATCTGAAGCCTGAAAATATTGCAAGGGATATCATAACCGTAGGCGATCCGAAAAGAGTGGATCGTATTGCCAAGCATTTTGAAATCGTCGAATTCGAGACGCAAAAGCGCGAGTTCCATACTGTCACGGGATATTATAACGGCCATAGGTTAACGGTAATTTCCACCGGAATAGGACCGGATAATATCGATATTGTTTTGAACGAACTGGATGCTTTGGTGAATATCGATCTGCAAAACCGTGTTGAGAAAGAAGTACACACTTCCTTGAATATCGTTCGCATTGGCACTTCGGGGTCGTTGCATGCCGGCATTCCCGTTGACAGTTTTGTTTTGGGACAATACGGTTTGGGATTGGACGGTTTGTTACATTATTATGATTCGGAGCATGTGCGCAATTTGGCTATGGAAGATGCTTTTATCGAACAAACACAATGGAACCGGGATGCGGCACGCCCGTATTTTGTGGAAAATTCCAAGGAATTGGAAAGTAAATTGGAAGGAGAAAATGTGTTTAAAGGAATTACGGCAACGGCCGGCGGTTTTTACGGGCCGCAAGGCCGGGTTTTGCGTATTCCTTTGGCCGATCCGGAGATGAATCCCAAAATGGACAAATTTCACTACAACGGAATGCGTATCACCAATTTTGAAATGGAAACGGCGGCGATTTACGGCTTGTCCAAATTATTAGGGCACCATGCGTGTTCGATGAATGCCATTATTGCCAACCGCGAGAGTTTGACTTTCACCAAAGATCCCTATAAGGTGATTGATGCACTCATTGTTTATGTCTTGAATAAATTAACGGCTTGATTTTACCGGTGTTTGAATACGAAAAATACGGCAAGCACCAGAAAAACGAAGCCCACGATATGATTCCAGCGAAAATGTTCGTCCCGGAATACGATTAACGTAAATGCCGTAAAAACCGAAAGGGTTATAACTTCTTGGATTACTTTAAGTTGCACCAGCGTAAAAGGGCCGCCGTTTCCTTTGTATCCCATCCGGTTGGCAGGCACTTGAAATAAATATTCAAACAAAGCGATTCCCCAGCTTATTAAAATAATGGTCAGAAGACCGGTTTTTTTTAATTTGGGCCATTGTTCCCATTTGAGGTGTCCATACCAAGCGATGGTCATGAATGTATTGGACAAAATCAAGAGCAGAATGGTATATAAAGCTTTCATTTTAAATGGATTTCACGGATTGAACGGATACAACACCGATTTGAAGGTTTTGAACCGTATACTATCGGGATGGTTTTTGACAGGTTCATATTCCACCAGCATTTCCCCCCACACTTTTCCGTCGGTGAAATCGGTGATGAGCCATTTGTGATTAAGGATTTTAACGGAATTGATTTTCATTGGCCCGTACATACCGTTAAAGGGAATGAGCGTATTATCGCCTTGTCCGTTATTGGTTTCAAGAATTTTATTTCGGATTTGTTCGTTCCAATGCAGGTTTTCGCCGTAATATTCGTCCAGATAATCCAGTGCTTCGGCATTATTCGAGAGGCTGAATCCGGAAAGGTTATTAAGGGAGTCTTGCAAGCGTACAATGCTGTCTTTCAACACTTTAAGACTATCATAAGTTTTAAAATACAGAGCTTGATAATGCGACAGGTCGCAGGATTTCTTTTTAAGGGATGAACCGAGTTTTAGATTGATAACGATCAACGCCAATAAAACGATCGACAGGGAAATCCACCATTTTTTCATTGTTATACCGGGATATGAATGAACAAAGTTACGGTGTTTGTCGTTAAAAAGAAAAACGGAAAAGAATCCGCCTGTGCGTCAGGATAAGGGAAAGTCATAATCCAAGGGGGTTGAAAGATTCGGATTTTCGACTGATTTTTCGCTAAAATCCATTAACTTTATTGCAAAATTTAATGTCCATGAAAATGCTCAAAAAAATCCTCATCATTATATTGGTTCTATTGGTTTTATTGATAGGAATATTGTTTGCGGCGCCTTATTTATTCAAGGATAAAATCGTAGAGGCGATCAAGACCGAAGCGAATAAAAATCTGAATGCCGATTTTGATTTCGACGATGTGGATTTGAGCTTGTTAAGTACTTTTCCGGATTTATACTTTGAGATGAAAAACGTGCGCATAACGGGAAAAGATACGTTTGCCGATATTCCGTTGATGCGCATCGGCCGGTTTGGCTTGCGCCTTGATTTGGTTAAGTTGTTTAAAGGTTCTAAGACGATAAACGAAATCGATGTGATAGACGGAGATTTTTACGTGAAAGTTATGAAGAACGGACGAGCCAATTATGCTATTGTCAAATCGAACGAAGGCATTGAGAAGCCGGAGGAAGCGGAATCGCCGTTAGAGATGCATTTGGACAAAATCAGGATAGAAAATATGCGATTGATCTACGATGATGCTTCATTGGGATTGAAAAAATATATGGCCGGAGCGGATTATGAGGGCAAGGTGCATATTGAGAACAATCATTATTCGGTGGAAGGAAATTTAAGATTGGATACATTGGATGTTTGGTTTGACGGCGTTCATTACTTGAATAACACAAACGCGGATTTTGAACATAAATTACTGATTTCCAATGATTTTTCGCGATATGACATTCCGTTTTTGAAAGGAAAAATCAATCGTTTGGGATTGAAAGGAAAATTGTTGTTTGATTTGAGGGAGAACGGTGATATGGCGATGAAAATCGATATTGAGGGCGCACAAAGTGATTTGGCTTCATATTTAAGTTTGATTCCTTCCGCTTATATGCCTGATTTTTCGCAGGTGAAAACATCGGGTAAGGCGGCTTTGGAAGTGAAGGTTAATGGCGTTTTAAACGACAAGCAATACCCGGCCTATCATGTGGTGTTTAAGGTGGATAACGGACGTATCAAGGTTAAAGATTTGCCGGAATCGGTGGAACATTTGAATGTGGATACTAAAGTGGATTTTCCCGGCGGAAAGGATTTGGATTTGACACAAATCGCTTTGAATAACATACGTTTCGATATTGCGGGAAACACTACGCAAGGTTACTTGTTTATTTCCCGTCCCATGAGTGATCCGCATGTGAAAACGGCCATGAAATCGAATTTGGATTTAGGGTCGTTCAAAAAAGCTTTGCCTCTGCAACCGGTTCACGATTTGCAAGGAAAATTAAAGGCGGATTTTGCATTGGAAGCATCCGTTTCGGATATGGAAAAGCAAAGAACCGATCGGATTCAAGCCAAGGGTTATTTCAATTTAAAGGATTTTCTTTTCAAGAGCAATTCTTTGCCGCTTACGGTAAAAATTCCCGTTTTGAAAACGAACGTCGATCCCGCAGCATGGTCGGTGGATCAATGGCAATTGGAAGTAGGCCATAGTGATTTTGAAATTCAAGGACATGTGGATAATTATTTGGCATGGTTCACCGGAAAAGATTCGTCGTTGGTGGCGGTTTTTCTGACCCGTTCCGGCTTGATAGATTTGAATGAATTAAGCCGGTTGTCGGGGGATAACCCGGACGAAACGGTTTCAGAAGATTCGTTACAGGCGATTCGAATTCCCGGCGGCTTGTCGATAGAATTACATTCGAAGGCTCAAAAGGTATTATATGACGATTTGACATTGCGCGATGTGGATGCAGCGCTTAAAATACACGATCGAAAGGCGGAATTGTCGGGCGTGTTGATGAAGGCTTTCGGAGGTGAAATAAAACTTACGGGCATCTATGATACTTCCAAGCCGGATCCTTATTCGGGGTTGGGATTGATGGTGAATAAAGCGAGAATCGACAGCACGGCTACGTCGTTGACATTGATGCAGAACTACGCTCCTTTATTGAAGCAAATTCAAGGATGGCTCAATTTGAATTTAAAAGCGGGCATGCAATTGAATCAAGCCATGGAGCCGGTATTTTCCACGGTGGATGCGCAAGGAGAATTGGCTACGGGAACCATTCGCCCCGATCATGCGGCTTTCTTTAAGCAAGCGGCATCGGTATTGAAATTGAAGGCCTTGGAACGCCCCGAGATCAAGGCGGCAAAAGCACAATTTAAAATAGAACACGGCACATTGACGGTGAAGCCTTTTAAGTTTAAAGTTAACAATATGCAAAGCAGTTTGGGCGGGAAAGTAACTTTGGATCGCAAACTCGATTTCAATTGGCAATTGTCGATTCCGGTGAAAATGCTTGGAGATAAAGCGCAACAATGGGTCGGTCAATTTAAAAATCAAATGGCGGATTGGGGTATAGATGCCGAAAAGCTGGAAAATATAGAAGTTACCTTGAAAATCACCGGCGATATTAATCGTCCTACCATAAAGCCTGTGTTTAGTCGCGGAACAGGAAAATCCGGTTTGCAGGAAACCGTAAAGCAAGCGGTGGAAGAACAGGTTAAGCAAGCGGTGGACAGTGTGAAAGCCGTTGCGTCACAAAAAGCGGAGGAATTGATTAAACAAGCCGAAGCGCAAGGCGATGCGCTCATTGCGGAAGCCGAAAAACAAGCGAAAAAAATCAAATCGGAAGCGGATAAACAAGCGGCGGAATTGATTAAAAAGGCTGGTAATCCGCTAGAAAAATTCGCCGCTCAAAAAGCCGCCGATAAACTTAAAAAAGCCGCATACAAAAAAGCGGATCAATTGGTGGAAAAAGCACGTCGAAAAAAACAACAACTAATAGAGGAAGCGCGCCAAAAAGCCAATGCGTTGAAATAGAAGAATTTTTATTTGCCGGGGCAATTTTTTAATTTTTCTATGATTTCCCAACCGTATTCTTCGGGAAAGGAAGCGATGATTTGAACCGGCGTTTTCTTGACGGGATGAATAAATCCCAACCGGGCGGCGTGAAGCATGATTCCGCCGGACGGGTTACTTCGTCTCGCGCCGTATTTCAAGTCGCCTTTGACGGGCGTTCCGTGCTTGGCCAATTGAGCGCGTATTTGATGATGACGTCCTGTTTTCAAATCGATTTCCAACAAGGAATAATGATCGCCGATTTTGCGCATGACGTAATGAAGAATTGCTTTCTTGGCGCCTTCGGTGGGACGTTTGAAAACCGTCGTTTTGTTGGTTTTCGGATTTTTTTTCAAGTAATCGATGTAGGTTCCTTCATGGGATTCGGGACGTCCTTCCACCAGTGCCAAGTATGTTTTTTTGATTTCGTGGCGCCGTAACATTTCATTCAAGCGACGTAGCGCTTTGGAGGTTTTGGCGAAAATCACGGCACCGGAAACGGGGCGGTCCAAGCGGTGAACAACGCCAAGGAAAACATTGCCGGGTTTGTTGTATTTGTGTTTTAAATAAGCTTTGACCGTTTCCGATAAAGGCATATCCCCCGTGCGGTCGCCTTGCACAATATCGCCGGGACGTTTATTAATGATAATCAAATGATTGTCTTCATACAAGACGTCCGGTTCGGGCATGTAAATTTATACGCTTAATATTGTTCCGATTCGTTGGGGAAATCCAATGTTTTAACATCGCGGATATATTGTTTGAAGGCTTGGGTCATGATGGAATGCAAATCGGCATAGCGCCTCAAGAATCGCGGGCTGAAATCTTTGGTCATTCCGAGCATATCATGCATAACAAGCACTTGACCGTCCACATTTGGTCCGGCACCGATGCCGATAACGGGAATCCGTACCGATTCGGTAACTTGCTTGGCCAGTTGAGCCGGGATTTTTTCCAGCACGATACTGAAAACGCCCAGTTCTTCCAAGAGTTTGGCGTCTTCCAATAATTTTTTGGCTTCTTTTTCTTCTTTGGCTCTTACGGTATAGGTTCCGAATTTATAGATGCTTTGCGGAGTAAGGCCTAAATGTCCCATAACGGGGATGCCGGCCGAAAGAATTCTTTCCACCGACTCGGCAATTTCTGCACCGCCTTCCATTTTTACGGCGTGTCCGCCTGATTCTTTCATGATGCGAATGGCGGATTCCAGCGCTTTTTTGGAATTTCCCTGATAGGTTCCGAACGGCATATCAACCACCACCAAAGCACGCTCCACGGCTCTTACCACCGAGCTTGCGTGGTAGATCATTTGATCCAGCGTAATCGGCAGGGTGGTTTCGTGCCCGGCCATAACGTTGGAAGCGGAATCACCTACCAAAATGACGTCGATTCCGGCGGCGTCCAAAATACGCGCCATGGTGTAATCGTAAGCCGTTAGCATACTGATTTTTTCGCCTTGTTGTTTCATGTCAAACAAGGCTTTGGTGGTGATTTTTTTATAATGTTTTTTTTCCATGGGAGTTTTATTCGATACCTTCCGCTATTTGTTTCAGGCGAATTTTATCCAATAACTTGATTTTTTTGGCTTTGGTGTATATAATGCCTTCCTTTTTAAAGGCCGATAACACGCGAATAACCGATTCGGAGGCGGTTCCGATGATGCTCGACAATTCTTCGCGCGAAAGAGCTATATTGATATTTCCTTCTTTGTCGGTGCCAAAAACATCTTCCAGATGCAAAAGGGTATCCGCCAAACGTTCTTTCACGGTGTGTTGCGATAAATTGGCGATAAACATATTGGCTTGTTTCAAGTCCTCGCTCAACATTTCCATGATTCTGCGTGCGAATTTTCGGTTGTCCAAAGCTTCGTCGAAGGCTTCCTTGGGAATGAAACATGCCGTCATTTCTTCCAAAGCCGTTAGGTTTAAACTTGCCGGTTCGTTGCTAATGGCAGAGCGATATCCAATCAAATTGCCCGATTTCACGAAACGAACGATTTGTTCTTTGCCTAACGAATTATAACGTGTCAATTTTCCTTTACCGGACATGATACAAAAAATGCCGTTCGTATTTTGCCCTTCACGCAGCAATTGGTCGCCTTTTTGATAGTGTTGCACTTTTTTATACGCGGAAATCCGGTCGAGTTCTTCTTTGGAGAGTTCTTTCATGGCATTCAAATGCCGTATTAAACATAAATTACAGTTTTTCATATACCGGTTATTGGATTTCGATAACAAATATACAACCTTTTTTGAAACATGAGATTTGTCATAATTTTTTATTTTTTTATTAAGATTAGAAAACGACAATTGCACATTTTTCAATATAGATACTAAAAAACCTGCTTTTATTTTATTATCGCTAAAGAATTTTGCAATATGATGTTAAGTTGATAAATTTTTTTTTTTGAATCAGGTGCTTAAACAATATGCAGAAAAAACATAATTTACCGGTATTTTTCCTCATATTCACACCCCGCTCGGGCAGGCGTGAACCGGGCATTTTCCGGTGGATGAAATTTTTGAAGGATTTTAGGTTAACACTAGCCCTTGCTCTGTATATTTCGAAGAAAAAATCATTAAATTTTAAAATTCTAATTCATATCCGCTTTGTCGCATCCAATCGGGTTTGTTCAGTAAACGAACCGTCCTGACATTGATAGGGGTAATATGTTCCATATGATTGTCTTTCCAATATATAATCTTGGTGGACTGAAAAAAAGTATCTTCCGGGTGAAACCTAAAATAAACTCCGGGTTGATGAAGAAAAGCACTTAAATCCAAATGACTCAATTCGGCGTTGATAATTATCAACGATGCGGAGTCCCGAACTTTATCTTCCAACCAACGGGCAAACATCACATTACATCCATAACAATGATTTGCCGTCAAAACATAAACTTCCTTAACCGGCTTGTCGCCTATAATTTCTCCTAGCATTCGGTTGTATTTCCGGTATTCTGATCCCGAATGATTACAAGCAACCAATACCATCCAACTAATCCACCAAATCAAAAACAAGTTTTTTCTTGTCATAGTCGTATTTTCTTAAAATCCAGAACCCTTTATCGGAGACAAAATTCGCGTAAGGAATATATTTCCCTGCAGGAATGATTTTTTCTTCGCGTTTTTTTCCTTGCTTATCGTAGATTAAAAGTGCATATTTTCTTTCGTTTCTTCTGTTCCAATCCAGACCGGGAACGGAATCTTGAACCAAAACATAATATTTTTCTTCCTTGGGATTATATTCAATGTCGTTGATCGCTCCGTGAGTAGCTCTATAGTAGGTTGTTTTCTTTTTGTAACCCGGAGGAAGCATTGGCGCATAGCTTTTTACACTTTCGGATTGAATCTTCCATTTCTTTTCCATTTCAAAATTAATCGTATCCATAAATACCAATTTATTTGTATAAGGTATCCACAATAGAATGTGTCCGTCCCTGCAAATTTTTATATTAGCGGTGCTAGTTTCATAAAACGGATGATCGCTGAACCATTCGTCATAAGAAAGTATTTTGATTATTCGTCCTCCCTTGGAAATAATAGCTAAATCGGGTTTTTTAAATCTTTTAAAATCAATACTGTCGCCACGTTTGCCTTTTCTTTTGCCCAACCATCCCAAGTTCGAAATCAAAAAAGATGTTCGTTGAAGGTTATGTTCAATAAAATAATTCAAAAAAAAATACCATTCATCATTAAACATATCCTTAAGGTTGAATAACTTGAAAACCTTGCCATGGCTGTCGGACATTATGATTTGCGCGTAGGTATAAAATAAAATGCTATCGCGCGAAAACACAGACATATTTTCGAATTGACCTTTAAGACGATTTACCATGTGTGAAATGTCCACCGTATCCACCGGATTCCCATTTATATCGAAAACCAAAATCTTTTTTAATGTCATAGGTTCAATGATCAAAAGCGCCTCTTTTCCGTCCCATTCGGTAGAGTAAATGTATTTACTCCTCGGTAAAAACGGAATATCCAATACCAAACTGTCTTTTATACGTATAAAATCTTGCCTCCCGTTTTCTTTTGTCTTTTTCGTATCGTGACACGAAAAAAGAAAAAGAATCAAAATAATTATTGTAAAAAACCTAAAATATTTCGCACTCATTTTAAGAAAATTAAAAAAAACACATGAAAAGAATTTTCCCGTGGTTTAAACCTTACTTCTGGTTGGTATAAACCGCCACAATATTCCCTTCTAAATCTTTAAGGATAAGATAATCATAACCCGATTGAGTGTTTTTGGTTATTTCCGCAGTCAATTCGCCTTTCTCATAGGCTTTTACAAAAAGATCATCCACAAAATCAGGCAAACCGCCGTCTTCCTTCAACGTAATCTCAATGGGATCCAAAATAACGCAATCGACACTTTCATTTGGGTCGCAACCAATATCATTCCCTCCATGATCATAATACTTTGCATTGAACATACTTTCGGGCGGATCGATTTTTGCCGCCGTATTAGGAGCGGATTTAATTTCCGGCATAGGTTCTTGCTTGGCGCAGGAATTCAAGAGAGCCGTTAGAAACATAATCCAAATTAATCTTTTCATGTTTTTCTGTTTTTAAAATTAAACAAATTCTCCGACACTTGCTACCCCGCCTCTCCGGGCGGCTTTGTGTCGGTTTCCGCTTCGATGAGCGGTTATTGCATTTCCACGCGCTTGGCGTGTCCGGGTGATTCCCGCCTTCCAAGGGGCGGTGTGTCGTTTTGCCTCGCTGCGGCACTGTATTTTGCCGGCGGGCATTTGCTTTTCGGTTCGGGCGGGCCTTTGACAAGGTATATGCGAACCTATTGGTATGTAAAAGCAACAGACAAATTTCGCACCGAATATTTCTTCGGAATTTTTTTATCCGAAAAATGCTTTTGTAGCGGTACAGGCATTCCGTTAATGGATTCACGAATGTAGGTTTGCTGTCGATAAAAAGGTGAATTCCTTCCTGTCAGTGAAACCCTTAAGGGATACCTCTTAATTATACTATGATCCGGAAAATTGCGATATCCTATTAATTCCAATCCGATACAAATCCCGTCTTCGTCCAAATAAAGTGACTCGTTTGAAACATCCAAAGAAATAATTCTATCTTTAGGATAATGTAATTCAAGCGTATCCGAAACGAATACCGGAAGTATTTTACCGTTATTTTTTAAATAAATTCTCACCCGAACCAAAGCAACATATTTTTTCTTTAATTCCTGCATAATTTGTCTTGTCCGTTTCGAAGGGAAAAATTCTTTTTTCATTTTCACGGAAATTTCCGTCAAACGTTTTCCTTTGGTTTTGGATGTGGGAAAAATACAAGTTAAAATCTCGTTCCCGGGAACAATTAGCTCACTGCCCACATAACGTGTCGATGGGAGAAATTTAACTTTTTCTTTTTTTTTAGCATGTAATGTAATTTTAACTTCCTGCAACGGAACAGTTCTTACGGAATCATTTTGGGAGAAAGCTTCATAAGCAATATAATAAACAATCAAAAGTCCGATAAGTTTCATTTGTTAATTGTTTTTACGGGCAATCAACTCCATGTGCATTATCACAACCTATCTTTACATACATAACATAATAGCAACAATAAGCCCTGCAATCTCCCGGTGCAACCATATAAATATTATCACTACAACTCCATCCCCGAAATTTTGCTCTTATTTTCGCCGCCGTGCCATCCGGGTTTTCATTTATCAAAGATAACAAATCCGGGGAAATATTTTGTCCTTGCCCGGCACGCGCTTGAGCGGAAGAAATTTTGCCTTGAAAGCTTTCACCGGTGATGAAGTCGTAAGCGTAAATTTCATTTCCTCGTTGCTCCACGAAATAAGTCAAACGAAAAAATTAGTTTTATTTGTTTTTAAAAATCCGAAAGTTTTCCTGGTAAGAATATTCGGGGAAAATCGCTTTCTATGTGCCGAATGGTTCGGGCTTCAACCGGAATGATATGCCGAATATGGCACTTGTTCCGGTAAATTATTTTGGATCGGTTAAAAAACGTATCTTCTTTATGAAAGTTAAATACCACATTATCGAACCGCCTAAACGGACCGATGTCCACAAATGTTTGCGGAACATTGATAATAAGCAGTGCCGAGGCATCATTTCCCGCTTGTTCAATCAATTTGGCGAATTTAATATTGCATGCATAGCATTGAGTGTCCGACAAAACATAGATGACTTTGACGGAATCGGAAAGAGAGAGTTCTTTGGTCAACAGATGTTCATAATGCCGGTAAGGGGATGAATCGTTCAAGTTATTATTTCTGCAATCGAAAAGAAAAACGGCACTAATGAACCAGATGAAGATAAATACCTTTTTTGTCATAATTTTTGTTATTTTTCATAAGCCAAAGCCCCTTGTCCGTTACAAACGTATGGAACATTTCATATTCCGATGCATTTACAATGTATTCTTGTTTCTTCCTGAATAGAGTGTCATAAACCATTATGGCAAAATCTTGTTTTTCACGGTTTTTCAGCTTTAGATCTTCCAAGTCATCGGCGACGATGACGTAATATAGCTTTTTTGAGGGAGAATAAAACAGATTAATAATACCTCCGTGAACGCCCAAGTGGTAGGTAATCGGTTTGTCGTAATCCACGGGGAGCATGGGAGCCTTTGTTGAAACCCTGTTACTTTTTACCGGAAGCTTACGGGAAAGGTTGAAATGTATCGTATCCAAAAAATATATGGTGTCGGAAAAACGCGTAAATACGGCGATGTTACCGTCGTTGCAAACTTTCATATCAAAGGTATGAAAAGCATTATAAGGTTCAGGATTAAACCAGGTGAGCACGGCATAACGTTTAATAATTTTTCCCGTTTTTTTGTCTAAAATAACAAAAATCGGTTTCGTATGCTGGATTTTATAATATTCTCCGTCCAGCACTTTTCTTTGTTTGAATTTTCTCCACCACAAATTAATCAAGAGAAATGAAGTGGAAGGTTTATTAAAATTTTTCAATAATTTATGACTGAACATGTAAACATCGTTTTGTTTCCCGAACAAACTGTCCACATTGAAGATTTTCAGTACATCCTTTGATTCATTATCAAGAAAAATAATTTGTTTGGGCGTATAAAGAATGGTTTGGCCCGGCTCTAGTGTTAAGTTTTCGTTATAGCCACCAAGTATATTCATAATTCTATCCAAATGTATGGTGTCCACCGGCTTTCCTTGGGTATCGAAGAAGTAAATTTTCTTATCGGTTAAGGGTTCGGCAACCCAAATATATTCCCGGTCGTGTATTTTTGCGGCATTGATATATTTGTATGAAGGTTTGAAACGCAGAGGCAAATGAATGCTGTCTTCAATTACCAAAGAAGATGCCAGAGGAGAATTTTTTTTCTCACGGCAAGCTTGGATAAGATATGTGAGAAAGACGATTAGAAGGTATTTGATTGGTCTCATATCGGTTTTATAAAGAATAAAAACGTGAGGAGTTTAAGTCCCCACGTTTTTCGGTCAACTGTTCCAGTATGTATATACTCGCACAACGTCTCCGGATTGGTTTTTATAGATAAAAACGTATTTTCCGGTATTATACAATAATCACTTAAGTTCACAGGAGCTACATCCTTCGGTGCAGTAATAAACCTTGTAACCCAACATTCCCGCCTTCCTGAATTCACATCCACTATCTCCGCTTTTACAATCGCAACCTGTAGGTTTTTCAATCCTGCCCAAATACTTCTCAAAATTTTTGTCTCGAGGAACCACCATTGCAAATTCCACCCCATACATATAAACTTTAACCAAATCATAATCAGGGCTTTGTATAATTTGTTCCACATTCATGTTATGTGGAAATGGTATATGCTTAAACAAGAATTGATAAGAATTCACAATTTCTTGTTTTACTTCCGGTATATTAAAAAACCATTCTTTACCAAGACCAGTAAGTTGAGCTTTATATGGCACTTCGGAAGCGAGTTCATTGTTCGGGATGTAGATTATACCCTCGATGGAATACTTTTCATCTCCTTTTGTGGGTTTCCCTTCGCAAGTGCCACTGCAATTTCCGTGAAGACATCCAAAACCAAGTTCACTATTGTGAAAAGGAATACAACCTCCGCCTGCCGAACAATCACATCTATACCCTCCTACTCTGTCAATCCTAAAAGTTTGAGATTTAGAATCCACCAATAAAAATCGGAAATCGTCAGGCAGTGTAAAAACTATTTCCGAATCATTAATTTTTTCCCACTGAGTTCCTACAGGCAGTATAATACGATCCAGAAAAGGAGTTGGTTTTTCCAAAACATGAACTACTTTCGATTCCTTTGATTTTTCCAAAGAAGACATTTCAGCTTCCGGATGCTTATTACATCGCGTTACTCCTAATAAAACAAATATGAATAATGATATTACGCTAACTGCTTTCAGGTTTAAAACTTTCATGGCTTTAATTTTTTAACTTTTTAAAATTAAACAAATTTTCCGATACTTGCTACCCCTCCTCTCCGGGCGGCTTTGGGTAAATTTCCGCTTCGATGAGCGGTTATTGCATTTCCACGCGCCCGGCGTGTCCGGTTGTTTTCCGCCTCCCAAGGGGCGGTGTGTCGTTTTGCCTCGCTGCGGCTTTCTATTTTGCCGGCGGGCATTTGCTTTTCGGCTCGGCCAAGCCTTCGATTTTCCCCTCCCGCGATTGGCGCCTTCCACGCAGGAGGATGAAAATCT
>JAMONV010000003.1 GCA_027066365.1 Flavobacteriales bacterium | reverse complement strand
ATTCATCAAGGAAAAAGTAAAAAAGAAATTTTCCCTGGCTTGGTAATTTTTACTCTGTTCCGTAAAAAATTCCGGCTAAAATTTATCACCTGCCCGTATACCCGGCTTGTTTAATCCTTAATTCGTTCGATGTATTCACCCGTAGCTGTGTTGATTTTGATTTTATCGCCTTCATTAATAAATAACGGTACTTTAACGGTGGCGCCGGTTTCCAAAATGGCGGGCTTGGTGGCGTTGGTAGCCGTGTTGCCTTTCACACCCGGCTCGGTATGGGTTACTTCCAAAACCACACTGGCGGGCATTTCCAAAGTTAGGGGTGTTTGGTCATCGGCTTTGATTAAAATAGTGACTTGTTCCCCTTCCTTCAAAAATTGCGGTGCGTCAATAGCCGTTTCGGGAAGTGCCAATTGTTCGAAGGTCTCTTCGTCCATGAAATGATAACTTTCGCCGTCGTTATACAAATATTGAAATTTGCGGGTTTCCACACGCACATCATCGATTTTGTGTCCGGCTGGAATAGTCAAATCCAAAACCTTCCCCGTAGTCAAGCTTTTAATTTTCGTTCGCACGAATGCCGGCCCTTTACCGGGTTTTACGTGTAAAAATTCCACAATTTTAAAAATGTCATTATTGTGCTTGATGCACATCCCGCGTCTGATGTCTGATGTTGTAGCCATATATTTCGTTTTATTTGGTTTAAATAATACCTTTCACTACACCGCGTTTGCTGGCGCGAATAAATTCCAAAATGTAATTACGTTCCGGCGTGGGCTCAAAATGTTCTTCCACATATTCCATAGCTTGGGAAAGATTCATGTTTTTAAGATAGAGATGACGGTAAATTTCATGAATTTCCCTGATTTTCCCGGGCTTGAAGCCGCGCCGTTTCAAACCCGTGGAATTGATACCCATATATTTGAGCGGATCTCTCGCCACGGTAATATAAGGCGGAACGTCATTATGCACCAAGGAACCGCCCGAAACCATTACGTGAGCGCCTATGCGAACAAATTGATGAACAGCCGCCAATCCGCCCAAAATAGCCCAATCGTGCACTTGAACATGACCGGCCAAAGCAACACTGTTGGCAAGGATAACATGGTCCCCCACCTCACAATCGTGAGCCACATGCGCATTCGCCATAATCAATACGTCATTTCCCACTATGGTTTTGCCGCTGGCTTCCGTCCCGCGATTGACCGTTGCACTTTCGCGAACCGTTACACGGTCCCCCAAAATCGCCAGCGAATATTCACCTTTGAATTTTTTGTCTTGAGGAATGGCTCCCACAACGGCTCCCGGAAAAATCTTACACTCCTTGCCGATGCGGGATCCTTCCATAACCACTGCATTGGAAAAAATATGCGAATCATCGCCGATTTCCACATCTCCTTCTATATATGCAAAAGGGTCGATGCGGACGTTTTTTCCGATTTTAGCATCGGGATGAATATATGCTAAGGGTGAAATCATACTTTTTTGATTTTGTCTTTATGAACAAGTTGCGCCACCATTTCGGCTTCGGCAACCAGCTTGTTGTTAGCATAAGCATAGGCTTGCATGTGACAAATACCGCGCCGAATCGGCTCCAGTAAATCGGCTTTCATGATCAGCGTGTCGCCGGGCATCACCTTGCGCTTGAATTTTACATTATTCATCTTTAGGAAATAGGTTAAATAATTCTCCGGATCGGGAACGGTGCCCAATGCCAAAATACCGCCGGTTTGCGCCATAGATTCCAATATCAAAACACCGGGCATTACCGGCTCGTCCGGAAAATGTCCGGGAAAGAAATATTCGTTGAAGGTAACGTTCTTCACACCGATAACATGCGTCTCTGTCAATTCGTAAATTTTATCCACCAATAAAAAAGGCGACCTGTGGGGCAGGCGCGATTTGATACCGTTGATATCGATCAAAGGCGGTGCATTCAAATCGATTTGCGGAACATTGTCTCGCTTTTCTTTTTTAATGATTTTGCGCAATTTTTTGGCAAAAGCCGTATTGATTTTATGCCCCGGCTTATTGGCTATGATTTTGCCTTGCAGTTTGGTTCCCACCAAAGTCAAATCCCCCACAATATCCAATAATTTGTGGCGTGCCGCTTCATTCGGCCAACGCAACGTAAGGTTATCCAAAATACCGTTGGGTCGCACTTCAATTTGATCGCGCCCGAAAGCTTTTTTAAGTAGTGCCAAAGTGGATTCGTCGATTTCCTTATCCACGAAAATGATGGCGTTATTCAAATTACCCCCCTTGATTAATCCTTGTCGCAACAGCATTTCCAATTCATGCAAGAAACTGAAAGTGCGGGCGGAGGCAATTTGTTCCTTAAATTCCGATATATCTTTCAAATAGGCATTTTGCGTCCCCAATACCTTCGTGCCGAAATCCACCATACATGTAATTTGATAGCGGTCGGCAGGCATGATAATCATTTCGCTTCCGGATTCGGGATCGATATAGGAAATGTTTTGTTTCACTACATAAATCTCGCGCTCGGCGTCCTGTTCCTCGATTCCCGCTTGTTCGATCAATTCCACAAACGGCATCGCCGACCCGTCGGCTATGGGCGGTTCGGCGGCATTCAATTCGATAATCACATTGTCCAAATCCATTCCCGAAACGGCCGCCAATACATGTTCCACCGTCATGATGCGAACTCCGTTTTTTTCCAAAGTAGTCCCCCGAAGCGTATCGGAAACAAGATCCGCATTGGCTTCTATGATAGGCTTACCTTCAAGATCCGTCCTAACGAAAACGATTCCGTGATTGGGAGGGGCGGGCAACAGACGCATATACACTTCTTTGCCGGAATGCAATCCGACTCCTTTCATCTCGGCAGGTTGCCTCAGCGTCTTTTGTTTGATCATTTATCTTTGCTTTTAAATTTTTTCAATTCCGACTTCAGATGTTGAATTTCGGCATACATATCGCCCAATTGCTTGAATAAAACGGCGGATTTTTTGAATTGCTTATGCGGAATGGCCGGTGTCCCGATCAAAATCTCTCCGTCGGGCACATTACCCGTTACACCCGACTGCGCACCAATTTTCACATTATTTCCTATTTTCAAGTGTCCCGCAATTCCCACTTGACCGCCGATTTGGCAATTCTTTCCTATTTTCACCGAACCGGAAATACCCGTTTTGGCGGCAATCACCGTGTTTTCACCTATGTCCACATTATGCGCCACTTGTATTTGATTATCCAATTTTACACCACGACGAATAAATGTGGAACCCAACGTAGCCCGGTCAAGAGTACAATTGGCTCCGATTTCCACGTTATCTTCAATCACCACATTTCCGATTTGCGGAATTTTCTTGTAATCTTTCCCGTCGGGTGCAAATCCGAAACCATCGGAACCCACCACCGTCCCCGAATGAATAATGACATTTTTCCCGACCGAACAATCGTGATAAATGGAAACGTTGGCATATAGCACCGTGTTATCGCCGATTTTTACATTGGCACCCACATAAACATGCGGAAAAATTTTTACATTATCGCCGATTTCGGCGTTTTCGTCAATATAAGCAAAGGCGCCCACATAAACGTTCTTCCCGATTTTGGCGGCAGGATGAATAAACGAAGGCGATTCGATTCCGGCTTTTTGAATGGAACCACCGTTATAAAGTTCCAGCAATTCGGTGAACGCCTTATACGGATCTTCCACACGAATTAAAGTGGTTTTTACGGGTTTCTCGGGAACAAATTGCTTGCTCACCACCACCGCCGACGCGTTGGTAGTATAAATATATGGCGTATAACGCGGATTAGCTAAAAACGATACGGCTCCTTCACCGGCTTCTTCGATTTTGGATAACCGGTCGATGATTACGTTTTCATCCCCTTCAATCTCTCCATTGAGTAAATCGGCTATTTTTTTGGCTGTAACCTTCATTACTGCAAATGTATAAAATTTATATGTTTTTTGGATAAATCAGGTAATATTTAACCACCGACTCCGACAAAGCCTTGATATAATGATGATCCGTTGTTTCCGAAAATTCTTTCACCGCGCCGTTTTTCATGGAAATATAAATCGGATTGTGCACTCTGTCATATGCCTTGTTGCGCACGGTTCCCGTCAATACCAAATAACCGGCTCCGTCTTCCGCTTCACCGAATAAACGTTCGGTTTTGGTTTTTATTTTTTCCAAGTAAGGTTTTTCAAAAGATTCTTTTGCTATTTCAATGGCAAAAGGCCTTCTGTAAACAATACTCGAGGCCAAAAACGACAAAACGGGATCGGGATTTTCCGTCCATTGCTTCAAATGAAACCACAAATCGTCATCGGTCAAACGAATGAAATACTCCAAACTTTCTTCATGGACAACATCGATATCGTTCTCCAAAAAATAAACCAAATTTTCGTGTGCAAACAACGGCCTCCCGTTCTGATAAAGCCATTTCGCCCTCCGAAGTGTTTGTTCCAAAATTTTTTCAAACATCAAAGAAGTCTTATGGAAATACACCTGCCAATACATAAACCGGCGCGAAACGATGAACTTTTCCACCGAATAAATCCCTTTTTCTTCAACGGTGATTTCATCATTATGAACATTGAGCATTTCAATGATTCGCTCGGCATTGATTCGCCCTTCTATCACTCCCGTATAAAAACTGTCCCGCTGCAAATAATCCATCCTGTCCACGTCCAATTGGCTGCTGATAAGCTTATGCAAAAACTTTTTTTTGTATTGATTACGGAAAATTCGCAAAGCCAAATTCAAAGTTCCGCCGGTTTCACGATTATAACGCTCCATTAACGCTAAGGAAATATCTTCGTGCGTAACCTTCTGCATAAGCGCAAATTCCAAGGCATGCGAAAAAGGCCCGTGACCGATATCGTGAAGCAAAATGGCTTTCATAGCCGCCAAACGTTCTTCAGACGAAATATCGATCTGCTTTTCGCGCAAAACATCCGTAGCCCGCGCCATTAAATGCATCGCCCCGATAGCATGATGAAAACGCGTGTGATGCGCCCCAGGATAGACCAAATAAGACAAACCCATCTGCGAAATGCGCCGCAACCGCTGAAAAACCGGCCAATTAATGACCGGTAAAATTTCTTCCGACGGCAATGAAATAAATCCGTGAACCGGATCGTTTATAATTTTGTATTTAAACACTCCCGAATATTTGATTTGGTTGCGACAAAATTAAGGCATTCTTGTTAAATTGAACGGAAATTGATGAAAATCTCATTGAACCTATGAAAAAACTTAAAATACTGTGGATTGACGACGAAATTATAATGCTCAAGCCACATATCATATTCTTAACCAATAAAGGTTATGAAGTGGACACGGCCGGATATGCCGCCGAAGGACTGGAAAAACTGTCAACCCACCACTATGATGTCGTCTTCCTCGACGAACAAATGCCCGGCGTGCAAGGACTGGAAGCACTCATGGAAATACGCCGAATCAAACCGGGATTACCCGTAGTAATGATTACTAAAAGCGAAGAAGAAAATATCATGGAAGAAGCCATTGGTAAAGAAATCGACGATTATTTAATTAAACCGCTCAATCCCAATGAAATTATTTTGAGCCTCAAAAAAATCTTTCAAAAGAAACAATTGGTTTCGGAACAAGCCACACGTAACTATCAACGAGAATTCGGCAAAATCTCCATGGATATTGCCATGACCAACGACTGGGAAGGATGGAAACGTATTTATCGAAATTTGAGCTATTGGTCGGTGAAATTGGACGAAATCGAAGACGAACAAATGCGCGAAATTCTCAACGGCCAATTGCAGGAAGCCAATGCCGGTTTTTTTCGCTTCGTAAAAAACAATTACGAATCACTCATAACCCGAAATCCCGAAGAACAAGTGGTAAGCCACACCGTGCTGAAAGAATTTTTTTTGCCGCGCACACAAGAAAAAAGCCTGTTGGTGGTAATCGACAACCTGCGCTACGACCAATGGCTGGCTATTCGTCCGCTTCTCGACAATATACTTCATGTAGAAAACGAACAACTTTACATAAGCATTTTGCCAACGGCTACCCAATATGCCCGCAACGCCATGTTTTCGGGATTGACTCCCTTGGCCATTAAACAACGCTTCCCGCAATGGTGGAAAGACGACCCCGAAGAAGGCGGTAAAAACTTGCACGAACAACAACTCTTCGACGCCTTCCTCAAACGCTACGGCATCGATATCGATTGGAGTTTTTATAAGGTTTTAAACTATTCCTACGGCGAATATACAACCAAAAAAATAAGGGAATCGGCACACAAGGATTTAATCGTGGTAGTGTATAATTTCGTGGACATGATTTCGCACGCCAAAACCGAAATGGAACTGATCAAAGAATTGGCTTCCACCGATTCGGCTTATCGCAAACTCACGGCCACTTGGTTTGAAAACTCACCGCTGTTCCACATTATAGAAACTGCCGCCCGGCAAAAACGAACCGTTTTCCTCACAACCGACCACGGTTCCGTAAACGTAAAACACCCTACCAGAGTCATCGGAGACAAGGATACCAGTATGAATTTACGTTACAAACTCGGTCGCAGTCTCACATATAACGAACGTGACGTGTTGGCCTGCAAACAACCGGAGCATTTCCAATTACCCTCGCCCTATGCAGGGGGAACCTATATTTTCGCCAAGGAAGATTATTATTTTGTTTACCCCAACAATTATAATCAATACGTTCAATATTTTCGCAACACCTATCAACACGGGGGTATTTCGTTGCAAGAAATGTTCGTGCCCTTTGTAGTGATGCACTGAGGTTTTTTAAAAGGAAGTAGGCCTTGCCGGCCGGCAGGGAAAAAACGACGTCTCTTCGTCGGTTAAGATCAATGACTTCGCCGCACTTTAACCTTTTTCCTTAATATTTAGAGCGTTAAACCGTTGAATCGTGGAATCGTTAAATCGAATATTGGATTCGCCGCTTTGTCTCGTTTTCCGTTTCCCTTTTTTATTCGTGATAATTCGTGTAATTCGTGGTTCATCTTCTTGCCACGAATTTCACGAATTGCACGAATTTTTAGCGTTTTTCCGAAACTTCGTTTTAACATTTATTCTTGCAAATTACCGATAAGATTTTACAGGTTTTGAAATATTTTTAACAACAAGCCTCATTCTCCTCAAATGAGTTTCAATTTTTCAACGCATTCCTTCAATTCATTATTAACCTTTCAAAAACAAAAAACCAAAACTTTAACAAACATTTAACGGGACGGCGCTTGACTCGTATCGTTTTTTTTTTTTCTTTGTATAGATTTTCATCCTTCCGCGTGGAAGGCGCCAATCGCGGGAGGGGAAAATCGAAGGTTCGGCCGAACCGAAAAGCAAATGCCCGCCGGCAAAATACAATGCCGCAGCGAGGCAAAACGACACACCGCCCTTGGAAGGCGGAAAACAACCGGACACGCCGGGCGCGTGGAAATGTAAAAACCGCTCATCGAAGCGGAAACCGACACAAAGCCGCCCGGAGAGGCGGGGTAGCAAGTATCGGAAAATTTGTTTAATTTTAAAAAACCAATAACTATGAGATATTTAATGTTAATGATTGCATTCTTTATCTTGGTTGGTTTTACTACTCATTCGGGTAGTGAAAAAATTTCCCCTGTGGTAGAAGCCGATCGAGCATTTGATATTAATCGAAGCTTGAATGTAGAAAAAATTACCTATTCAAATGTTGATTTGAAAATGAAAGAACGAGTTAACTGTTGGGAACTTGCCGATGCAGCGGAAACGGTGTTATGCGGCGAGGTTGGTTGCGATGACGAGTTTTGGATGGAATTTTATGAAGCTTGCGAATGTTTTGTTAATCATGATGTCAGATATTGCTGATTAATCCAGCGCTCTTCGGGATATTTTCTCCCCGGAGAGTGCTTTATATTGTGAAAATTTGTAATTTAAAACCTTAAAAAAAAGAATAAATGAAAAAGATAGTTTGTATTATTTTTTTTTATTATACTACTTTTGCACAACAAGCGAAAGTAATCTATCACGCGGATTTTCTGCCGGTTCCCGGGATAAAAACCACCGAAGCGGACCGGGAAAAAATGAAACGTGTATCCGGTTTTGTGGATGATTACGGAGAATATCTTAAGTTGCATCGATACGTGTTGATATTCAATCCGGATGAAAGCTATTACCATGTGGAAAGTATGGAAATGCCGGAAGATGTGGAAAATCCTACGGCTTACAAGCTCTCGGAATCTGGGGCTATTGCAAAGGGCGATTTTTATCAAAATCGTAAACGGCGTTTGGTTTTAAACCTCTCGGAACAAAAACACGAAAAAATTTTAATTTCGGATACGCTATCGCAAGATCATTGGCAAATCACCGGCGAAACCAAGACAATCGGGAAATACCATTGCATTAAAGCTATTTGGAAATGCAGTCGTTGTAAAAATCCCACTGAAGCATGGTTTACACCTGAAATTCCGGTTCCCTTCGGTCCGGCCGGTTATGGCGGATTGCCGGGGCTTATTCTGGAGCTTAAAAAATACAGAACGATCTTAACCGCCGAAAAAATACAATGGCTAAAAGAAAAACCGCATATAAAAATACCTGAAGCCGACAAACAAATGACACGGGCTCAATATAAAGCCATGCTACATCGAAAACGAATGGAAATCCGAAGGCGTGCGCGCCAAAGACGTGAATCGTTTTAAATGATAAGATTTTTCAGCTTTTTGTTAGGCTTATTTTTTTACTTTCCGTTATGCGGACAAGCAATCTCGGTGGAAGGTCAAGTAACCGACACTGCGGGGAATGCTTTGCCTTATGCCAATATCATGGCTAAAAATTTATCGGAGAAAGCCGATCCGGTTTTTGGTATTTCAAATGAAGACGGACGATTTAAACTGAGGTTGAAAAACGGTCGAAAATTTGAAATCCATATTTATTATCTCGGTTATAAGCCCGCCCGGGAAATTGTGGATTCAAGCCGGAACACGTGGAAATTTCAAATTCGTCTTCAACCCTCGGTTGATGTTTTGGAAGCCGCAACCATTGAAATACGCATGCCCGTTCGTGTTAAAGGCGACAGTATTATTTATACCGTTGACAGTTTTCGCAACGGAACGGAATGGAAACTCAAAGACCTGATTCGCAAAATGCCGGGAATGGAAATCACCCCCGAAGGACAAATCAAGGTTATGGGCAAAGACGTGTCGAAGGTTTTGGTGGAAAACAAAAAATTTTTCGGCGGGAATTCCAAACTTGCACTAGACAACATTCCGGCCGATGCCGTGGATGGCATAGAAGCCATAGACGATTATAACAGTATCGATTTTATGCGTGGCTTGGACGATAAAAGCCAACTCATCCTCAATATCAAACTGAAAAAGAACAAGAAACGTTTTGGGTTCGGCCAAATCGAAGGTGGTGCAGGATATTTACGAAAATATAACATAGGCACACAGTTGTTTTATTTTTCACCCGAAAATCATATAACCGTGCTTGCCAATGCGGGCAATACGGCCTATTCGTTACTAAACTTCGGCGATTTGGTCAAAATGCAAGATTTCGATAGCCGGAGCCGGCAACAAAACGCTTTGCAAACACTTCAAATAGCCAATAGTTTTTTTAGTAAAAATTTTTATAGGAAAAATCAAATCTCCGGCGCTATGCAGTGGCATAGAGACGGTAAAAATTGGAATTTAAGCGCATTCGCTATCGGGCTTACGGGTTCGAAGCACCAACAAAAACATGAAAATATCACCCGTATCAGAACAGAATTTTCGGAAAACATCAATCAAAATACATGTCAAAACTATTCCCCGGTATTAATCAATCTTTATTTTCGAAAAAAACAAAGTGTTTGGGATTATACCGATTTCGTTTTCCTCCTTACAACCACTCAAAACAATCGTGAAATCGAAACGGAAGGACAATGGGATACGGATAGCTACGAAAATCTATCCGCCGGCAAAAATGTCGTCATCGACAGCCGGTTTTCTTTCACGCGCTATAAAAAATTATCCCGGCGGCATATCATCAAATTCATCGTCAAAGCCGGTAGTAACCGGCAAAATATTTCTAATGAATACACCTATGATCGATTAGGCACAATTTTTTTACCGGTCGTGCCGGACACCATCTATCAACTCCAAAGCGAAACCCGGTTATTCGAAAATTATTATTCCCTTTCGGCTAAATGGTATTTTCTTATGCGTACGAATTTTCATATTTACCTTGGTGCGGGTATGGAAAACAGATTTGCACGCCTTTATACCGGAGACGGACAAATGATAGACGAACATCTAACACCTTTCGACCCGAACATTTTCAATAATCGGTTTAAAACGAATTACAGCCGCTTTTACGGTTTATATCGATTTAATTTTAAGCATCAAAATCATCGCCTCAAAGCCGGTTTCGATGTGGTTATGTGGAACAAATCATCCAAGTCAATAAGCTATGTACTTCCTTATGTGCAACATAGCATTCAACTTAAGCGATCGCGAAAAATACAAGTATCCGTTAACAGTCATTTGATAATTCCCGGTATATTACAATGGGCCCCAAAAATTCGTCTTGAAGATTTTAAATGGTTCAAACGAGGCAATCCGGAACTTAGCCCGGCCGTTAAATACGGTTTTAATGCTCGTTATAGTGATTTTTCATTCGATAGAACCTATGAATTTTATGCCTTCACAGGTGCAAATATTACCTTTTCGCCTATCATGGACCGGTTATTTTATGACGGCCCGTATGTTTATATGTTTGCAACCCGTTCGAATACACCCGTAAAATCGGTACATGAAACCATTCGCTTCGGATACTATTTCAAAAAATGGAAAATCCGTTTGAATCAACGTTTGTTTTATCATACCGGCGAAGTGCCAACTGCACGAACGGGCCAAAAATATCACACTTATAATCACAGTTATCGCCTGCAAATCCAAAACTTAAGTGACCGAAAATGGGATTGGTCTATTGCTTATGCTTGGCAATTCGCCGACAGGAAAACAAGCCATACGTTTAACCGTTTTATCCGCCAAAAATTCACGGCCTTACTCATTTACCGGATTAACAAAAATTTTCAAACCGTGATTAAGTATAGTGTGGGGAAAGATTGGCCCGTAAATGTTGTTTTTAGCATTAGTGAATGGGAAGCAAGCTATCGGCCCGGCGACAAACCTTGGTATTTCAAATTCAACGCTTATAACCTTTCGACATCTTCATATAAAGAACAATTTTATTATCAAAATGAAAGTTCTTATCGAATACAAATCCGTCAAATGCCTTTTTACGTACTTATGTCTGCAGGATTGCGGTGGTAAATTGCGCCGGTCCGGTAAAATATAATACCCCTAAAAAATCAGACCATTGTTTAAGTTGAAAATTTACTAACTTTAAACAATGAAAACAATGAGAAAACAAAGACGCAAATTCAGTCCTGAATTTAAGACACGGGTAGCGATAGAAGCCTTAAAAGAGCGCTATACGTTATCTGAATTAGCCAAAAAACTTGATTTACATCCCAATCAAATTAGTAAGTGGAAACAGGAGTTTCTAGACAATGCAAGTATAGTATTTGAGCAAAAGCGTAAGAAAAAAGAGCAGGAGCCGCAAGTTGACATTGATAAATTATACAACAAAATCGGTCAACTTGAAATGGAGAAAGATTTTTAAAAAAAAACTTGAAGAAACTCAACCTGTTAAAGTAAGACGCGCTATGGTAAGTAAAGAATCAAAATTAAGCATCCGTCGTCAATGTGAATTGTTATCGATAAATCGCAGTGGTTTATATTACCGGGCACAAGGCGAAAGCAAAGAGAATTTGAAGATTATGGAACTGTTGGATAAACATATACTTGAAGAGCCCACAGCCGGTGTTTTGACCATGCAATCGATGTTAAAAGACGAGCATCGGATAAAAGCAAGTTACGAGCGCGTAAGGCGTTTAATGCGTAAAGCGAACATCTATCCGGTATACCCTAAAAAGCATTTAAGCCGTTTAGGTGAACGTAAATATATCTATCCGTATTTGCTGAAAGGTTTATCCATAACACGCCCCAATCAAGTATGGGAAATAGATATAACCTATGTTCCGGTGCGGAAAGGCTTTATGTATTTGATAGCCGTTATTGACGTTTACAGCCGTATGATTGTAGGTTGGGAAATATCCAATACATTGAGCGTTTATCCGGTTATGCAAGTGATAAAAAGAGCGATAAAACAATTCGGCAAACCGGAAATAATTAATTCCGATCAAGGTAGTCAATTCACAAGCAAAGAATATGTTGAATATTTAAAAGAACAAGAGATAAAAATCAGTATGGACAGCAAAGGACGAGCTTTGGATAATGTCTATATAGAACGATTTTGGCGAAGGATCAAATATCAGCATATCTACCTGAATCCCGCAAAGGACGGCACGAGCTTACACAAAGGAATCGAGCAACGGATATGTAAATATAACCGGAAAGCTCATCAAGGAATAGGCAGGGTGAAACCCATAGAAAAGTATCAAAATGCAGCTTAAAAATTCAATTATAAATCAAATGAAAGTGGTCTCGATAATTTAGGGTAGTATATACTTTCCTTCCTTCAATGAGATTGGGATAATAAATTTCACCGCAATAAGTAGTGCGCCGGTAATCGGTTTTTTTGATTAAACCGAATCCCCACTCCTTTTTCAGGGACGTACATTTGCTCATATCTTTGATTTTTACTGAAACATAAAGATACAAGCGGAGTTTGAATTTTTTCGGATCCGCTTGTTGTTTGATATCGATTCCGATTTTTTACCGGCCAACAGTGTTTTTAAATAAAACTTTTGGATTTTTTAAGATTTTCGATGGCGTGTTTATTAGCATTGAAAGTCATTATGAGTGCAACGGCTGTCGGGAATTGATGAAAATTGATCGTCGTGGGAAAGAATGAAGTAATTCAAAAAACTTAACTTTGCGTGTATTTATTCAATGAGGACATGGACAATAACTTTGATGCGCTACTTATCAAGGTTCTTCAAATCATGAACGAAGAACCTCGTAAGTCTTTTAATTACAAGCAATTGGCAGCTAAATTGGAATTGCAATCCAAAGCTTTGCGTCAGCAATTACGGGAAGAGTTGGAGCGTTTGGCCAAGGAAGAAAAAATCGAAGAGACTTCACCGGGAAAATACCGGATTAAGCCGGAAACGGTTTTTATCGGTGTTTTGGATTTGACGAATAACGGATCGGGATTTGTTGTGACGGACGAATCGGAACAGGATATTTTTGTTCCCGGCCGCTACTTGAACCGTGCTTTGCACGGGGATTTGGTGGAAGTGCGTGTGCTCAAATGGCGGAACGGACGCAATCCCGAGGGCGAAGTGATAAAGGTTATAGAACGCGCCAAAACGTTTTTTACGGGTATTTTAAAGGTTTACGGGGCGTATGGTTTTGTGGAGCCGGATGATCCCAAGATGTATAAAGATTTTTTTGTCCGCCAAACGGATTTTAACGGAGCGAAAGATGGCGACAAAGTGGTGGTGGAATTGAAGGAATGGCCGGCGGGGCAAGGAAGCCCTATAGGGCGAATAAACAAAGTATTGGGAAAACCCGGCGAACACGAGACGGAAATGCATGCCATTTTGGACGAATACAATTTGCCGGATGCTTTTCCCGAAGAAGTGGAATTGGCGGCGGAACAATTACCGCATATGATTGATGCAGCGGAAATCAAGCGCCGGCGCGATATGCGCGACCGCGTGACCTTTACTATCGATCCGGTGGATGCCAAAGATTTTGATGATGCGCTTTCGGTGAAAAAGTTGGATAACGGGCATTGGGAAATCGGGGTGCATATTGCCGATGTGACGCATTATGTGCGTCCGGGCGACGTAATCGACCGCGAAGCTTTTGAGCGTTCCACTTCGGTTTATTTGGTGGACCGTGTTATTCCGATGTTGCCCGAAGTATTAAGCAATTATTTGTGTTCATTGCGTCCGAATGAAGACAAATTGACCTTTTCGGTGGTTTTTGAAATGGACGAATCGGGGAAGGTTTACGATACATGGTTCGGCCGGACGATTATCCATTCCGATAAGCGATTTACTTATGAGGAAGCTCAGGAAATCCTCAATACCGGTAAAGGTCTATTTCACGAACAGCTTTCTTTATTGAACGGGATAGCCAAGCGATTGCGTGCCAAGCGTTTTGCCAACGGAGCCATAAGTTTTGAACGTTCCGAAGTGCGTTTCCGGTTGGACGAAAAAAATAATCCCGTTGAGGTGAACATTAAAATTCCTATCGACACCCATAAGTTGATTGAGGAGTTTATGTTATTGGCCAATCGTTCGGTGGCGGAATTCGTGGGAAAAAAGCGCAGAGGAAAGGTGTTTGTTTATCGTGTTCATGACAAGCCCAAGCGTGAGAAACTGGAAGAATTGCGCAAGGTGGTGATGAAGTTCGGACACCGTATCAATTTGAAAGATGAAAAAAAATTGGCTCAAGCTATTAATAAGCTCTTGGACGATGTTAAACACCGCAAGGAACGCATGCTTGTGGAATTAATGGTTTTGCGCACCATGAGCAAGGCGGTTTATACGACTGAAAATCGCGGACACTACGGCTTGGCTTTTTCATACTATACACATTTTACGTCGCCCATTCGTCGTTATCCCGACATGATGGTTCACCGGCTTTTGCAAGATTACCTCGACGGCAAGCAGCCGCAATCCAAAACTTCACTTGAAAAGAAGTGTATTCACGCCACCGATATGGAAATTAATGCGCAACATGCCGAATGGGACAGTATCGATTATATGAAAGCTAAATATATTTCCCGTTTTATCGGCGAGGTGTTCGACGGAATTATTTCGGGTGTGACGGAATTCGGTTTGTTTGTCGAATTAACCGAAAATATGGTGGAAGGATTGGTGCGCCGGGTGGAAATGCATAATGATTATTTTGTGTTCGATCCCGATGCGCAAGCCTTAATCGGACAATCAACGGGGAAACGATACCGGCTTGGAGATGAAGTGAAGGTGCGTGTGCTGGATGCTAATCCCGATAAAAAACAGGTGAGTTTCGAATTGGCTGATGCATTTTCGGAGCGCTCCGGGAAAAAATCCAAGAAAAAAAAGAAGAAAAAGAAAAAAAACAATCGTAATAAGCAATGAAAATGGTATTGAAAATCATAGCGGGAATAATTTTGGTCTTACTTTTTGTTTTGACTATCATTGTTATTCGATATCCTTATTTGATAGATGGTTTCAAAAGCATTTATCTCAAAGGGCATACAACTTCCTATATTGCCGATTATAAGAACTATCCTTATGTGAAAATTGAAAACGGCGACCGGATTTGGGAATGGCCGCTTCATAAAGATTACAATCGTTTTTCTTTATCGAAGAAAATCAACCGTTTTCATAAAATATACGGTACCGTGGCTTATTTGGTAATTAAAAACGACCGTATTTTGGTCGAACGTTATTACGATGGCTATCATCGTGATAGTTTGTCCAATTCGTTTTCCATGGCCAAGAGTATCACCATGAGTTTGGTGGCGAAAGCCGTGGAAGAAGGATATATCGGTTCGCTGGACGATCCGGTCAAGAAATATCTGCCTGAAATAAAAGGTGCTTATGCCGATTCTGTGACGATACGTCATTTGGCGCAGATGAGCGGCGGCACCGATTGGGACGAAAATTATTACAGTCCGTTTAGTATTACGGCCGAGTCTTATTTTTCGGACGATTTGGATAAGTTGATGTTCGATAAAGTTGATTTTGTGAAGAAACCGGGTCAAAACTGGTTTTATGCGAGTGGCGACACGCAGTTTTTGGGTATGATTGTGCGGAGAGCCACCGGAAAATCGTTAGCGGAATATTTGTCGGAAAAGTTTTGGAAGCCGATGGGGATGCGACGCGAGGCTTACTGGAACACCGATCGGGAAAACGGCACCGAAAAAGCTTTTTGTTGTATTAATTCCAACGCAAGGGATTTTGCCAAATGGGGGCGGTTGTTTTTACACGAAGGCAACTGGAACGGCCGGCAATTACTCGATTCGGTTATGGTGCGTGAAATAACAAGCCGGCAATTAAGCGATGCGCCGTTTTACGGATTGCAATGGTGGTTGTTTGATTGGGGTGATATCAAAGGTTTTGCCATGCGTGGACATTTAGGTCAATATGTGGCGGTTGTTCCTTCGGAAAATTTGATTATGGTAAGACTGGGCGAGCGAAAACCATACAGCAAACCGGGCACATTTGCGGAAGATTTCCGCGTTTATTTACAGGAAGCCGTTAAATTAGCACATAAGGTTCAATGAAAGTTTCGCCCGAAAAATTCGAATCATTTATGCCCGGAAAACAAGAAAATCCGGTGCATTATATTATAAAAGGCGATAATGCGTCGATTTTGCGCAAAATGCATTTTCGATGGGAAAAAAGTTTTGATTTTGTTTATATCGATCCGCCCTACAATACCGGTAAGACCCAGAATCGTAAATATAACGATCGCTTTTGGGACTATTATTCTCGTGAAAAACACGAGAAATGGCTTGTTTTTATGCGCGAGCGATTTGATGCGCTCATGCCGTTATTGAGCGACCGGGCGGTGGTCTTCGTTTCCATAGACGACCGGGAATTGCCGCATTTGATATTGCTTTTGCGTGAATTGTTCGGCGAGTGGAATACTGAAGTGATGATTTGGCATAAGATACCCGGAGAAGGACATGCCGGTCAGGGAAAAATGAAACGCGCCAAACGTTTCCGCATCGATCACGAATATATCGTTGTGGCTTATAAAAACAAAGATATTTTACGGTTTAACAAAATTCGATCGCCCAATCCCGTACGCAAGCATTACGGCAATCCCGATAATGATCCGCGCGGCCCTTGGATTAGTGCTGAAATTTGCAAATCCGCCAAAAAATCCAACCCCGGCGGTAAGAATTATTATACGATAATTACGCCCCAAGGGAGAAAAATCACCCGTCAATGGCATGTGTCGCGAGCGGAATTTGAACGCCTCGACCAAGAAGGAAGAATTTGGTGGGGGAACGGAAGAATTATTCCGAGGCTAAAAAAATTCCTGAATGAACCCCGTTTGATAACCCCTTCGTCGGTGATCGGAAATATTTCGCAAACTGAAGGCGTTCAAATGTTAAAAAGTATAGATGCAAGGGCTGATTTTAAGCATCCCAAGCCTGTTCGCTTGATTAAGTATCTGCTTGAAATGGCCGCCCCCGACGACGCTTGGATTTTGGATTTTTTTGCCGGCACGGGAAGCACCGGACAAGCCGTTCTGGAAATGAATGTCACTGAAGGGAAGCAATTTCGTTCCGTCTTGATTTCCAATGACGAAGACGGCACTTTGCATCAACTTCTTTTGCCGCGACTTATGCAAGTAAAGGAAAAACACAAATCGGAAGATAAAATTGTTTTTATCGATGAAAATTCGGAACTATGAGGCCAATCAACGCTTCGGATATTAAAAAAAGAAAATCCCGTCGTTTGATGCACATTGTTTCATCAGGTTTCGGTGTGATTGCTTTATTGATTATGATTAAAGGCTTCTTCGATATCAAGAAAAAAATCAAGGAAAAACCTTTTTTTGATCATGTCATCGAAAGTGTCGATACGTTAAGGCATGTTCAAACAGGATCCAACCGGTGGGTTTTGCTCCGCGGTAGCGAATTGAAATATTCAAGCTTCGATCCGTCGACAGTTTATGTGAAAGGTATTGTTTTTTTTCGGGTTAAAAAACCGGTGACTGTCATTACCGAAGGCGGGAAAGTGTTAATTAAGCGGGGAAAGGGAATGCTGGAGACGGGAAGGTTTCAAAACATATTTTTAAGCGAAGGCTATTTAAATTATAATCAATATGTGCTATCGGGAAAGAATGTTTATTTTAACGAACAAAAGAAGTTTGACACGGTTCTGTCCGGTTTGCCGGGAGAAATTTTTCCCGTTATTATTCATTATGATAGCGATAATTCCGATAGCTTGAAATGGAAACAAAAAGGATTTCGCATCTTACATGCACGAAAAGGCCAAGGTATTTTTTATTGGAAACCGGTGGAATAGAAGTAGTATACGGTATTTTTTTGCCGGATTTTTGAGTCAATCTTTCCGCTTCCAAGCCAAAATGTCATGAATTTCGCTTGAGGTATTATTATTGAAGCCGCCTAAGCGAACAAAAAAAGAAAACGTATGAAAATTGCAGGTATAAAAAAGTTTGAGAAATTATTCCGCAAAGCCGGAAGTATGGATGTGGACAAGAATGATATTGTCCGGTTAAATGAATTTATCAATAAAGCCATTTACCGTTTGCTGGAAACCGGTATGAAACGCGCCAAAGAAAACGGACGCGATGTGGTATGGTATTCGGATATGCCGCTTACACAGGGATTGGAATCCAACATAGAAGCATTTAGAACTTATGACGAAGAATTGGATTTATCCGAGATTTTGGATACGATAGCCGGTTTACCTCCGCTTCCGTTGGCGATCGGTGAGGGCATTGAACGTCAATTGCCCGACATTGCCGGCGGTATAACGATTGCACTAATCAAGAGCATGAAGATTATTAATCCCAAAGTCAAAAATCCGCAAACCGAAGAATGGAATCGCGTGACGGAAGTTTTTGAAACCTTATTGTAAGGAAACCATTTTAAATTTTGACATTTATGAATGCCGCTATCAATTGCGGCCTTTTTTAATCATATAAAGATTAAATACTATATTTGCACGGGAAAATAGTAAAACCGTTCATGCTGCAACGTATTCAAAGTTTATATATGCTTCTTGGCGCGTTATTGACGGGTTTGGCGCTATGGTTGGACAGAAGTTCATCCGAAGTGACGGCTTGGATATCTTGGACGGGTTGGATTATTGTTTTGCTTTTGACGATTAATATTTTTTTATTTTCCAACCGTTCTTTGCAAATAAAAATCAATCTATTGGTTATGATGATGCTTTTGATATGGATAGGTTTACGGGTTTACGATGCCGTTTCGTCCGGAGGCTTGTCGCCCGAGAAGGACGTTCCGGTATTGCTTCCCGCGTTGGTTTCTATTGTTTTAGTCAAGTTAGCCCAATCTGCCATTAAGCGGGACGAAAACCTGGTAAAATCGGTGGATCGTATTCGGTAAACTTATCCTAATTATTGAATTAGTCAAGAGACCGTCCGATAAACCCGGGCGGTTTTTTTTTTTTATTGAGGCGAAGAGATTTTGTGTTTTTCCGATTTTTGCCGGTAACATCCCAAAAAGTGTGTATGGAGGGTTCCCCGCCCACGGCAAAGAAAATACCCACTCGGATGTCCCCCTAAAAATCCGTAACTTGCAACTACAAGACATGCAGCGTTATCTGAAAAATATCAAAGTGACCTTCGCCCCGCCCGCCAAGCCCGTGGCCGTGGACACACCCGGTGTGCGCACTGCCGCCCGCCCGCGCGCCCAAGTCTATTGGTTCCACCCCGACCACCTGGGCACCGGCACCCTCATCACCGACCTCGAAGGA
>JAMONV010000002.1 GCA_027066365.1 Flavobacteriales bacterium | reverse complement strand
AAATTCCCTGTTTTCGCCATAGGGGGGCTTGAAATTAAAAAAATGAAAAATGATTATTGATTTTCAATCATTTATGAATAAAAAAGAACGGCTAAAAAGTTTTATCGGACAACAGTGAAATTAAATATATAAACGATAAAACAAAGGCGTAGAAAAAAATTAATAATATTGTGGTCTCGGAATCTTTAAAAGATTTCATTTCTATTTTCTTATTCATTCTCTTTTTAATTAAGATTTACCAAGGAACTATGGATGCAAGTGCTGCCGTGAATCCAATTGAATATAGGGCTTCTATGCCAGATATTGAAATCACTGCGGCTGCAACCCCAATTCCCGTTGCTGCTAAAATGGCGGAGCCTAAAAAAAACAATATACCTGATACGGCACCCAATGCATCTTTTTGAATAACGGTTAAATCTTCTCTTGCCTGCGCCTGGGTATTCAAATCATCCAAATACCCCGAATCCACCCAAAATTCTTTGGATTTTTTCATAACGCTAATATAAGCATAAAACACTTGCCAGTCAATGCCCGTAATATTAAATCTTGAAAAAATCATATCGGCATTTTGTAATGGAGTTAATTGGATAATATGTAATTGCAGCAGGTATAATTGCAAAATGGATTTAACTATTTCTTTGTTGTTTTGTTTTTTATATGAGAAGAAAATAAAAAATGAACCAAAGAAAAATACCAAATAGTAAAAATGCATATGTGAAACGGTTGTACAATATGGAAATAAAGCTTTCCCAATTGCAAATTATATTTTTGTTGGACATTTTTACTATTTCCGGAGTTTTATAAGTTAGAAACAATAATAAATAAACGTTAAAATAATAAAAAAGACCGAATTTAGAAAGATTTTCTTACATGCTGGACGGCTTTGTATTAAGTTTTTGTAGGTGGTGGTTTTCGGAAAAAATTTTTATTCCACCGTATAAAAAACTAATCATAGTAGACATTAATCCGCCTATGATGAAACTTGGAGCGCCGTGAAAATAGCGCACCAATACTTTTTGCCATTGGCAAGAATTTGTATGGTTCACATAGGAATGAACTTCAAGTAATCCATAACCTGTCCATGTGATTATGATAAAAAACAAAATCGGATGAGCATAAAGAAAAAAATTTCTGGAAATAATGCAGCGTTTTACCTTTCATTCTTTTTCTTTTTTAGAAGCAAAGAAAACCATTAATAAGAAAAAAATAGTCATACTTAGGCATAATACTTTCAGAAAATCATAATCGATTGCCATATTTAGATTGAATGATTGGAAAATATGAAAGTAATCAATAACTACAATCCATAAAATCAGAAAGTCGAGAAAGAATAGTATCCAACCAAAAACCAGTAAAAAATGTCGAGGAAATTTCAGAAGAAATGCATCTTTATACTTCGTTTGTGAACGAAGATTATCAGACTTATTGTATTTCGCCAGCAATAAAATAATAATAATAACTGACAAGATAAAAGGCAAAATCCCTACGTAAGAATTTTGCCATAAGATTTTAAAATCGAATTTCGTTTCAGGCTCTATGGAAACCAAAAAACATAATGGAAAAAGTATGCTAATGAATAGTACATATGAGAATACAAGGGATATCAGGTTTATTTTTCTCATATCATTATTCGAATAAATTCAAATAACTATAATGCTGCCGCAACCGATGCAATGACGCTTTCCACTCCAATAGAAACCGCGGTGGTTTCAAGTGTAGCCGAGGTGGCTATCGTCACAAACACGCCAATGCCCGTTGTATAAGCTACTAATGATATAAGCGCCAATGCTGCCAACCCGAAAGCCACCGCCGTAGCATCCGCCTGCACCACAGCCCTTGCCTGCGCCTGGGTATTCAAAACATCCAAATACCCATGCCCCAGTAGTATTAAAGTAAGTATTTATACATCCAAAATTACAAAATTATATTATGGATTGTTAGAATAATTTACCCCAAAAAATAATCCTAAAAAGAAAATATATATTCCTATCCCGTATGGTATGAATTCATAGAAAGTATTTCTAAACATTTCCGCCGAACATCCGTTAAGTGTAATTAATGATGCCATTTTAATGTAAAAATATGTAAGACCGATCATGGATGTGGCAAGCAAGGAAAGTGCGGAGAAAGTAACAAGGGCTATTTTTTTTGTTTTTAGAATATTCAAATTGTTATAGTGCCGGTATTTTCCTATCTTTTTACTAAACATATAATATAAAATTAACGATATTAAAAGACCGATGCCTAAGTGAAAAATAAAAGTTTTGGAAAAATGCTCCGAATGGCAACTTGTGGAATTTTTTAACATCTCTATGTAATTGAAGTATAAACCAACCCATGTATTAACAACAATCAAGAAAAAGTTTAAGATGCTAAAAATCATTATTTTAATCCAAGAAAGTGCATTCATTTTTTCATTGAATTTTATGGGGTAAAGATATTTAGAATCGCTCGTTTAGCTTACCGCTTCTCCAATGGAGGTTAATGCCGCACCAACCGCAACAGTAGCCCAACCGGCCTTGCTGCTTAGGATGGCAACTCCTGCGGCAGGATTAAAAATACCAACCGCTAAGCCCACAAGAAGTGTTGCACATATTCCCAAAACGGCCGCCGTAGCATCCGCCTGCACCACAGCCCTTGCCTGCGCCTGGGTATTCAAATCATCCAAATACCCCGAATCCACCCAAAATTCTTTGGATTTTTTCATAACGCTAATATAAGCATAAAACACTTGCCGGTCAATGCCCGTAAGTTCCGTCCGGGCTTGGCTTTCCAATTCATTTAGGAAATTGATGTCGAAATTTGTTAGATATTGATCGGCATCCGTTAAGTACCGGGTTAGTGTTTTCGCATCCTTAAATTGCGAAGCATTGTCATTGATCGGATTCAATAAATCTTGCTTGGTAAAAGAGGCCTGCATATCCAACAATGTATTGATCGAATCCCGGGAAATAGACCGGAATCCCTCGAAATTATCATACAAATAATCAATCAAACTATTCCGGTCGTGTACACCGTAGTTTATCATATCCAGCAAGTAATCGTTATGCGCTTGCGCCATTTGTTCGATTTCTTTATCCGTAAAGGTTGTTTTGGCCACATAACTTTCGCGGTTTCCCTTGCGGGCAGGGATATGGTCTTTTTGACACCCGGACAAAACGATTCCGGCAAACACAAACAAGAAAACGGGACGTAAGAAGTCTTTAATGTGTTTCATGGTTTTGTGTTTTTTGTATTTTGTAACACAAAGTTACGGATTACCCCTCCCGTCAATGATATTTGTCAGTTTTTTAAAAGAAATCAAACCTTTAAACTCCGTTTTAAATCCGACTTTTTGTTTTTAGCAAGGAATTATTGATATGCAATGTGCGAATCAACCGAATGGGATGGGAGTCTGGCATGAAAAAATACGTTCGCGATGACGTGGTAAAAAAAACGCAAAATCTTCCTCTTTTATCAACTAAAATTCATGCCCTTCTTAGTTTTTTTCGTAAGAGAAGGATTTTCTAAGGAATGTTTAAATGCGATTAATATCTGCGCCGGCGAGTGGTTCTTCTTCTCGTATAGCCCAAACCCAATACTCCCAAAAGCGAACGTGTTACTTCACGAATAATCGTGCGTCCGACGGAGCTGTTAATAATTTTTTCAAAAGTGCTTTTTTCTTGGCGACTCGAGCGTTTCGGCTTTTCTTTTTCCTCCTCGTCTTTTTCTTTTTCAATCCGTGCTTTTTTAATTTTCTCCTTTAGAATTTCGAAAGCGCTTTCCTTGTCAATAGCTTTTTCGTACTTATCGCGCAAATCCGATCGATTTAAAATTTCCTTCAATTCTTTCGGAGATAGAATATCCATACGGCTTTGCGGCGCACGCATCATAGTATGCACCAAGGGTGTAGGACGGCCTTTCCTTCCTAAAGCTGTTACCAAAGCCTCACCGATACCTAAGTTTAGCAATAATTTATCCGTATCGTAAAAAGGCGATAAGGGGAAATTTTCCGCCGTAAGTTTAATGTTTTTTCTGTCTTTGGCCGTAAAGGCTCTCAGGGCATGTTGAATTTTCAGTCCCAATTGCGATAAAACTTCACCGGGAATATCCCGCGGATTTTGCGTCACAAAATATAATCCGATACCTTTGGAACGAATCAATTTGACAATGGTTTCCAATTGCTCCGATAAGGGTTTGGATGCATTCTTGAAAATCAAATGCGCTTCATCGATAAAAAATACCAATTCCGGACGGTCGCTGTCGCCCTGTTCGGGCATTTTGGCATACAGTTCGGCCAATAATTGTAGCATAAAAGTGGAAAACAATTTGGGTTTTTCCTGAATATCCGTCAGACGAATAATGTTAATAATTCCGTATCCGTTTTCATCGACGCGCATGAAATCATGGATATCCGTCGAAGGCTCGCCGAAAAATACATCCGCTCCTTGTTGCTCCAATTCCACTATTTTACGCAATATCGATCCGGCCGAAGCGCTACTGATACGTCCGTATTCCGCTTGAAATTCATTTCGCCCTTCGCCCATTGCCCATTTGAACAACTCTTTCAAATCCTTCAGGTCCACCAAAGGCAATTCGTGATCGTCGGCATATTTAAACAATACGGCCAGCAGCCCGCTTTGGGTGTCGTTCAAATCCAAAATTCGCGCCATCAAAATGGGCCCGAATTCGGTAACCGTAGCGCGTAATTGAATGCCTTCTTTACCCGTCAACGAAAAAAATTCCACCGGAAAACCTTTAGGCGTAAACGCCAACTCGATTTTTTGCATTCGCTCGTCGATTTTGGGATGTCCGGGGCTGGGTTTGGCCAAGCCGCTCAAATCTCCTTTAATGTCCATCAATAAAACGGGAATTCCCAACTCGGACAATTGCTCCGCCATCACCTGCAACGACTTGGTTTTTCCTGTGCCGGTAGCTCCGGCTATCAATCCGTGGCGGTTTAGTGTTTTCAATGGAATGCGAACGTGTAAACCCGGAATGGTTTCGCTATCCAACATGGCTCCGCCAATTACAAATGATTCGTCTTCAAAGGTGTATCCTTGTTCAATAAGCCGGATAAAGTCTTCTTTTCTTTGGGATTCCATAGAATTATTCATAAAAATATTTTCAAAAATACAAAAAATCGTGTTTCCCTAATCGATAATACCGGGTTTATATTTTACGCGATAAAGATATAATCCTTGTGCCGGCGCCGAAGGCCCCGCTTGGCTTCTATTCTTTGATTGGATAATGGTATGCATTTGTTCCGGCGGTATTTTTCCCAGTCCTATTTCTACCAATGTTCCCACAATCGCTCTTACCATGTTACGCAAAAACCGGTTTGCGGAAATTCTAAATATTAACAAATCGCCTTTTTTGCGCCAAGAGGCTTGCCGAATATCACAATTGAAAGTCTTTACGTCGGTTTTAACCTTTGAAAAGGATTGAAAATCTTCATATTGCATTAATACCGATGCGGCAGTATTCATTGCTTTCATATTCAAAGGCTCAAATAATTCCCATGCCAAATCCCACATAAAAGGATTTTTCGATTGAATAATTTTATAGACGTATTCGCGTTCCGTGGCATCATACCGGGCGTGGGCGTTATCAGGTACTTGGATAAAACGTTTAACGACAATGTCTTCGGGCAAAAAAGCATTCAAGCGTTTCTTCATAAAAACCGTATCAAAGTCTTTCGTTACATCAAAATGCGCAAAAGTCTGCAGCGCATGAACCCCCGCATCGGTTCTTCCGGCGGTGGTGAGCGAAATCGTTTCTCGCAACAATAACGACAAACGCTCTTCAACGGTTTGTTGAACGGAAATTGCATTCGGCTGGCGTTGCCAACCGTGATATTGCTTCCCCCGGTATGCAAGCTCCATAAAATATCGCGGCATAATTCGTTCTTTGCCCGTAAAAATACAAAAGAACCGCCTAATCTTATCCGCCGGAAGTTAGTATTTTTACTTCGCGCTCGCTTTTTTGCACTTTAAAACCCAATTCTTCAATCAAAAATTCGATTAATTCGTCGATATTTTTATATTGTATGTCCCAATCGAAAATTTTGTTCGTATTTCCTTCATAAACAAACGAAAACCGGCAATGATGCGATAAATCTTCCGCCATTTGTGCCGGTGTTGCGTTATCAATGCTGATTCCGTAGTCATCTTCCATCACCGTATTTTCACCCAAGCCGAAGTCATACATCGAAGGATTTAAAAATGCCGTTGTATCCCCGCCTGTTAATAAAAACACTTTTTCGCGCTTGGTTTTTATATGCACCGACGGGTATATACGTTTGAAAAAAGCTTTTAATAAATCTTTCAATTTCGATTCGTTTGTTCCTCTCATTTTAAACCGGTAAAAAGCCAGTGGCTTTTTGCCGAGTAATACGTTTTTTTCGGCCACGTTGTAGGCATATCCCGTGATAAAGCGGTCATTTCCCGAAACATAGAGATAAGATGCGGTTTTTTCCACTCTGTTGCCAGCGTTTTTTTCCTTATAATAATACAAGGTATCGCCTCCTTGAATAAAAAAATCCCACGCTTTATTTTGTAGGGCGACCGTCACGCTCCGGATACGTTTCGGATCACCGTTTTCGCCCCGATAACGAAGTACGAAAGCCTGCATTTTTTCATAAGTCATATCCGCAGGATGTCCACGCCAAAGTATCTTCCCGCCGGGATCCAATAAAATAGCGTGCGGAATAGCTTTGATACGGAAACGCTTCAAAGTGCTTCGCGAAACATCCGATGCGGCATATAAAGCTTGCCAATGTTTGCGCTCAATAAAGGCTTTGGCTTTGGCAGGCGGTTCGTCCGTGAGGATAATAAATAACACATCGCTACCGAATTTTTGTTGCAGTTGCATGGTATGCGGCATCGACCCGATGCACGGCGCACACCAAGTAGCCCAAAAATCCACATAAATCAAGGGCTTTTCCAAATCACTTTCTGCAGGCGCATTGATCCAGGAAGTAATGCCTATTGTAGTATCCCCGTTCTGTGAACGTAGAGTGAAAAGCATCGTTATTCCCAATAATGCAATAAGATAAAATTTAAACTTCATTAACTTCGATTTTTGAACTACAAAACTTTGTTTTATATTTGTGCCGATAAAGATATTAACTTTTTTACAAAAACCATGCCTTATGAAAATTAGACTTACCCTTCTTACATTGATTTTGGGCGCAACGGTTTTCGCCCAAACCGACAACTTGCCGGCCAATCCCGAGCCGGGAAAATGTTATGTCAAGTGTGTTACGCACGACGAATTCAAAACGGAAAAAGTAACCGTTAAAACCCAAGATGCTTACAAAGTATTAACCGTAGTGCCCGCCACTTTCAAAACCGTTACCGAAAAAGTGCTCATCAAGGAAGGTAGCAAAAAGTTTATTTACCATCCCGCTACCTATAAGACGGTGGAAGTACCCTATACATACCGTGAGGAATACAAAGTTTTAACCGTAAAACCCGCTCAATTCGGGCAAAGTTCCGAAACCGTGGAAGTGTTTCCCGAAACAGGCGAATGGAAATATACATTATATAAAGATTGTAAATCATCCGACCCGAACGACTGCCGCGTTTTGTGCTATGTAACCAAAGACGCTCAATACGTCACCATCCCCACCAAACCCCTCAAGCAAGATGCTCAAGTGGTGGAAACAACCAAACCGGCCGTTCAAAAAACCTACAAAAAACAAGTCATTGATAAACCGGCTTGGGTCGAAGAAGTGGCTATTCCGCCCGTTTACGGAACCATCAAAAAAATTGTAGTCGATCAACCCGCTCACGTAAAAGAAAAAACCGTGCCTGCCAAATTCAAGGAAGTTTCCAAGCAAGTACTGGTCAAAAAAGGCGGTTTAACCACTTGGGAAGAAATAGACTGCGGATTGGTCAAACCCAATAAACTCAATATCCTTTGGGACACCAATAGCGCACGCCTTCGCCCCGATGCCAAACGTGAAATCGACCGGGTGTTGATTCCCCTGCTCAAAAAGAACCCCAACATTCGCATCGAATTGGCATCACACACCGATTCGCGCGGATCGGCGCAATACAATCTGAAACTCTCTCAACGTCGTGCCGATGCCATTAAAAATTACTTGGTTTCGAAAGGCATTAACCCTAATCGAATCGTTTCCAAAGGTTACGGCGAGAGCCGGCTGCTCAACAACTGTTCCGACGGCGTTCCTTGTACACCCGCTCAACACCAAGTGAATCGAAGAACCGAGTATCGTGTAATCAGTGAATAATTCTTAACCATATTTGGTTCAATGAGATGCCCGGAAAATTTCCGGGCATCATTTTTTAATAATAAATTTAAAATTACACCATAGTATTGCCCAAAAACCACCCTTTTTATTAAGAAAAATCACCCGTTTTGTTAACATAAATACGGGGCATTTATTCTTAAATTTGAAATAAGAATTAACCTTAAAATCTTTTTGCTATGAAAACAAAAATTTTTGTATGCTTAGTTTTCGGCTTTTTATTAAGCCTAACAGGCCTTCATGCACAAACCTCGAAGGGATTTAACTATAAAACCATCGTTACGGATAATTCCGGAAATCCTTACCGGAACTACTTTATCGACTTTAAGATTACCCTCAAAGAAGGAAACACCGTGATCTGGCAAGAACAGCACGACGACATTAATTCGGGTCCATACGGAATTTGTACGCTCGTGATAGGCGAAGGAACGCGAATCGGAGGAACTTATTCGAATTTTGAAGATATCGAGTGGTTCCATAATTCCAACTATACCATTTCGGTGGATATCAAAGTGGGTGGGAGCAGCACCTGGGATACGATTGTCACGGACGAACCTTTCCAAGCGGTTCCGCTCGCTAAATCGGCGGAAATACTTCAACCTACCGCCGGAGGAATTCATCTTTATTCCCATGCTTTGAAACCTTATATGGTATCAAGTTCCAAACAAGGTATATGGCTCGACGGAACCAATAATGAAGACTGGTATATATACATGGACGACAACAATGACATAAGAGTGGTAAATGATCTTTCCTTGACAATGAAACTACACCACGACACCGATTTGGTTCATTTTTACGGGGATATTCAACTGGAAGGAGAAATCAATACAGGTTCCGACGACGCCGATATGAAGCCTTATATTTACGGTTATGTTAACTCCAATGGCAATGTCCAAGCTTCATCCAGTACATCGGGATTTACCGTTACAAAAACCGGAACCGGTATATATGAAATAAGCTTTTCCAATAACATCAATAGTGACGAATATATCGTTTTGACCACATCTAATGCCAGTTTTATCAATTGCGGTGTTAATAAGCAGAATAATCAATTCACCGTTTATACCCGTAGGGTTAGCTCGAATAGCTTGGAAGATGCGTCTTTCAATTTTGTAGTATTTAAAAAGTAAAGTAATTATGAAAACCCGTTTAGCTTTAATAATATTCCTGTTGAGCTTTTCTCTTTCTGCTCAATCGGAATTGTATAAAAGTTCACTTGCCCCAGCAGGCAGAGTGGGCGGAAGCAGTAATTATAAGGTTGTCTTTACCGTTGGAGAATTGGCCGTGCAAGAAAATACCGTTGGAAACGATCACTTATCCGAAGGTTTCATCGGACCGGATTTGGCTCATATAATGGGTATCGAAGATTATGCCGTGCTCAATGGCGTGAGGCTTTTTCCCAATCCGGTGAAAACCGATTTGCAAATCAGCTTCCCCGAATACGGCCGTTACGAAATTCATGTATTCGATATGGCCGGTCATGAAGTGTTCTCCACCGAAACCGAAGGAACCGAAACACGCATTGCCATGCAATCGCTCGATAAAGCGATGTACCTGGTTTATATTATTGATCGTGAAACTCAACGTGCTACAAGTTTTAAAGTGGAAAAATTATAAAGTATCCTTCTCACTGAAAAAAAGGCTGTCCTTCAAAAGACAGCCTTTTTGTTTTTCCTCAATCCCCGAAGCTTAAAATCACATAAAAAAATACGTATTTTTGAGAATAAATCAGCCTACGGCTTTATGAAAACGAAAATATCTTTAGTATTTTTTTTCTTCTATTATATGCTGCCGGCACAGCAAACAAGACCCTCCGTCCGTTGGTATGAACTGAATACACCCCATTTTCGTATTATTTATCCCGAAAAAATCAAAACGCAAGCCGTCAAAATTGCCGGTTATTTGGAATCAGCCTATCGACCCACAGGCGAAGGCTTGTCCACTCAACCCAAACGAACGCCTGTAATTTTGAATAACCGGAACGTCATCCCCAATGCTTATGCTCGCTTGGCGCCACGCAAAATGGAATGGAATCTTACACCCGACCCCGATTTATATTTCGGCACCGGATCATGGAAAAAATTGCTCGCATTGCATGAATTTCGCCATATCACTCAATTCGACGCCGCACACGACGGATTCATTTTTTGGTCAAGTATAATAGGCGGACAGGCCGGGCACATGATTAATTTGTTCTGGGCTTATCCTTTATGGTTTTTTGAAGGCGATGCCGTTTATAACGAAACTTTGCTTTCCTATTCGGGACGTGGCCGGTCGCCCTATTTCTATTTACCGGTTATCACCGCCGTAAACGAATATTCCGAAAAGGATTTGGATTATTATAAATTTTATTTCAGATCCTACAAAACCTATTATCCTTCTCATTATCACTTGGGTTATTTTCTGACCTCTTATTTACATCAAAATTATTCCGGTAAATATGCCCGAATCTATCGCAATACTGCATGGTGGGGCTTTTTACCCGGAGCCATGCATTGGACGCTTCAATTACAAACCGGATTAAATTACCGCCGGCTTACCCGGTTTACCTTTCACGATTTAAAAAAATATTACCTGCGCTATCAATCCGTTGGTCCGAAGCCTGTTAAGCGGGTGATACCGGAGCAGCCGCAAACGTACACGAATGATATGTTTCCGCAAATATTGGATGACAACACTTTGGTTTTTCTTCGAACAGGCTTCAATGATGCGCCCGCCCTTTGGCAATATGATTTTCAACACAAACCCCGAAAAGTGAAGCCACTTGCAGCCTATCGCTTTCATACATCGGCACATTATGCCGTTTGGACCGAATACAAAACTCATCCGCGCTGGCAAAATGAAGTCTATAAACGCATCGGAATTTATGATTTTAGAACCGGAAAAACACACTATTTGCAGGCAAAAGGAAATTTCCAAAACCCCGTTCTTTCGCCGGATACCAAGCGGATAGCCGTAGTTGATTATGATGCATTTCAGGAACCCTACCTGCGTCTTTTTGATAGGCAAACAGGGCGTTTGATCAAGTCTTTTCATTTCGGAGTTTTCGAAAGCATCCGTCAACCCGCATGGCATCCTTCGGGAAATAAAATCGTTTTTACCGCCATTACATCGGGAAAGGGTTCCGGCCTGTATGAAATCGATCTGGCCTCCGCCAACGTTAAAACACTCCTTCCACCGGCACACAACCGCTATATTCAATATCCGCAATATCTAGACGATAAAATTTTATTTGAGAAGGGCTCCACCGACATTCAAATTGCGCTTTTCGATCCCGAAACGAAAAAAACATCTCTGCTTACCGGAGAAATGTATGCCGCTTCCATGCCTTTTTACGATTCGGAAAAACAAAGGGTGTATTATTCTTCCTACGGGCCCGGCGGCTATCGAATTCGCTATACGCCACTCAACCGTCACGGATCGATAAAAAAAAGACAATTCCGTATTCCCGCCTATTTCAATCCCCGCGATCAACAACCGCTCAAATTTACGGATACAGTAATGAACAACTATACCGTTAAACCCTTCAATCACTTCAAATCTTACCTTAATCCCCACTCTTGGTTTTGGCTTGCCGGGGCGAACGAACAACTCAAACCCACGCTTTATGCACAACTATTTATGACCGATATTCTGGACGAAAGTTTTTTTAGCGCCGGCGGCTATACCATATCGAATGAATATGCTTATTTTGCCCAATGGGAATGGAAGCGCTATTTTCCCGTAATCGGAGTGCGCTTCGAACATGTTTACCGGGAAACCGTCCGTTCTCATTTTAATGATTGGGATATATATGTGCGCATTCCGTTGAATTTTTCATCCGGAATTTGGCATCGCCATTTTTCTTTTAAAACGGGTTTGACACTGAGGCGGACTTTAGGGTTATCCACCCGGCGGTTTGCGAAAAACGAATTGTATTACAGTGTTTTTCTTCGTCGTTCCTACCGTGATCCCGATAGCCGAATCGGCATGAATTTTAGTCTTTCGACTCAAAACGAAATCAAACGAAACGCTTATTTTTGGAATGCGGCTTTCGGCTTCCATTTGCCTGGATTTTTCAAGCACGATATCTTCGCCGGAAAATTAGGAACGGGCGCTAATCGCCATTTGTATCACGACTTTATGCCATTACGAGGTAATTATATAGTTCCTGCTAACCGTTTGGTTTACTTGCAAACCACATGGCATACACCGCTATTTTATCCCGATGCGGGATTTAAACGCCTGTTCAATCTCAAACGCGTCCGGCTCAAGCTTTTTTATGATCGTTTTTGGGCCGACAAGGACAGAATTGGCGCTTATTCTTATGGCTTCCAATTGATAGGAGACTGGAATTTGCTGGGATTTCTTCCAACAGTGCCCGTCGGTATCCAAGTGGCACGGGTGCAAGGTTTTTCAAAACCGGTAATCAGCTTGGTGTTTATGGATATTCCTTTGTATTAATGAATTTCTTTTCTTGGCGCTTAATAAGTTGCGGTTCAATTCGAAATTTATTCGTCGCTCGACGAAGCTGTCAGACGCTTTATTCATAATTGCCGCAAATATCTTATTTTGCATGCACAAAAAAAATAATCACATGAATATCGTCATACCCATGGCCGGCTGGGGAACACGCCTTCGACCGCACACGCTCACTACACCCAAGCCGCTTATCAAAGTGGCGGGCAAAAGCATGGTGACTCGACTGGCGGAAGAAATCTCCGTTTCCCTCGACAAACCCGTGGAAAACATTGTTTTTATTATCAAGCCAGAATTCGGCCCCGGCGTGGAGGAGCAATTATTGGAAACGGCCGAACAACTGAATATGAAAGGGCATATTGTTTACCAAAAAGAAGCATTGGGAACCGCTCATGCCATCCATATGGCCGAAGCTTTTCTGGAAGGTCCCGTTTTTGTGGCTTATGCCGACACTTTATTTAAAGGGAAAATCGTCTTGCCCACGGAAGCCGATGCCGTGATTGTGGTTAAGCAAGTGGATAACCCCGAAGCCTTCGGTGTGGTGCAACTGGACGAACAAAACCGTATCGTTTCCTTTGTAGAAAAACCCAAACATTTCGTTTCCGATTTGGCCATCGTGGGAATTTATTATTTCAAACAAGGCGAAATATTGCGTGACGAAATCCGTTATCTGATTGAGAATAACATACGCACTTCGGGAGAATTTCAACTCACCGATGCTTTATATAACATGCAAAAGAAAGGCAAGATTTTTATGCCGGCAAACATCGAAAAATGGATGGATTTCGGAAACAAAAACGCAGCCGTGGACACCAATCGCCAAATTCTCGAATGGGAACATAACCAAGGCAAAAAATTGATATCCCCGCAAGCTAAAATTATCAACAGCCGGATTATCGAACCTTGTTTTATTGGTGCAAATGCAGTTATTGAAAACAGCACCGTGGGACCCTATGTCAGTATCGGAAAAAATACGCAAATTTCCAGCGCCACCATAAAAAATTCATTAATCGGAGAAAACAACCGAATCAGCCATTTACAATTCCACCGCTCCATGATAGGAAATTATGTGGACATAGACGGCCGCGAAGCGATTTTTAGTCTCGGCGACTATTCACAAATGGGAAAATGAGAAAAACAGTTATTATCTTTTTGATTTTATCCGCATTCAGGCTTGGCGCCCAAAACCCCGTCGGCAAACAAGAAAAATTCAACCGCTTGTTTATTGAAGGCGTAAAAGAATATATCCTGCAAAATTATCAACGTTCCCTTGACTTGTTTACCGAAACCTTGAATTACACCGATACCGTTCCCGCCGTATATTTTTATTTGGCACTCAATCATGCCTTTTTGGGTGACCGAACGGCCTCGGAAATCAATATCCGAAAAGCCATAAGAATGCAACCCGAAAACAGAATTTTTAAAAAAACCGCCGACACGCTCTTCAAAACCCCGGCCGCAGTGACGCCCCGGAAAATCGCTGCCAAGAATAGACCGTCCGGCACAAGTGAAGCGAATGGTTTTCTAAGCCGAATTAACGAATTAAGCCCTGCAGAACGCTACAACCGGGGGCGTGCACTATCGGAAAAATATCCCTTCGATGCCCGGCTGATTTACGAAACGGCACATGCGGCTTTTCAATTAAAAAAATACGACGAAGCATATCGATTACTTTTAAACGGCATGGATTTTGCTTCAGTCGATGTAAATTTGCTTAAAAAATACTATTTGCTTTTGTCCCGAATCGCCAAAGCACAGGGAAAATACGATAAAGCCGAACAATGGAAGCAAAAAGCGGAACATCTTTCAAATTCCTTTTCAAGATAACATTGGTGATTATATTAAGCTTGAATTTATCCGCTTGCGGTATCTTCAAGAAAAAAATCAAACCGGAAACCGATAAAAACATGAGCATACAAAATTTTCGCAACGAGCTTAAACGAGCCCGGTTCGACCAATCCTATGTGAAAGCCAAAATGGATATCGATTTTAAAGGAATGGGACAAAATTTATCATTAACCGGACATCTGAAAATGATTAAGGACAGTGCCCTTTTGATAACCTTCACCAAATTCGGTTTTCCCGTGGCCAAAATGTTAGTCACTCCACAAGAAGTGGCATTTTATGAAACCATCACCCGTAGTTATTACCGCGAAACCCCCGAAGCCATCAGCCAAAAAACCGGCATCCCCTTTCAATTCGACCAATTGCAATCCCTTTTTACAGGAGACGCCTATCCGCTGTTAAAAGAAAGCAACGACTGGGAATTTAACCGCAATTCCGACGGAAGTTATCTCTTGACCGGAAACGTATCTTCCAATATCAAGGAAATGAAAATCAATTCCCTACTGAAAATAGCCGAAATTTTCATGACATACGACGGCAAAAACGCCCAAGCCGTCTACCGGGATTATCAAAACGGTTTCCCCGGAAAAATCCTATTGAAAACCCCCGAAGCACAAGCCGAAATCAAAATGAAAAAAATCAAAACCGGCGAAGCGTTCGAAATCCGATTCCATATCCCCGACGGCTATACACGAAAACATTTTTAAACCCTTAAATAGCCCGGACAATCCTCGAAAACTTAATGACCCGAATAGGAACTTAAGAAGGGGATTCTTTAAATAATTAAAGAAAACCGTATATTGCAATCATACGGTTGGATAATTTTTCGTATATTTAGTTAAGAATAAATGTAATTAAAGTTACAAAATATACGGAAAGTGCGTATTTATCTTGATGATAAAATGTATTATATCATAAAATAATGAAAGATGTTTGATAAGAAGTGACTTTTGATATAAATTAAAAAAAATAAATTTTAAAAAAAGGGTTGAAAATGAGTAATTTTGAAATGAAAAAACCAAAGTATCAAACCATGAGCACACTAAAGAATAAACTGGAGGAAAAAATTTTGGCACATCGTCCGCGGACGAAACGATTGGCCAAAGAGTATGGCGATGTGGTAATCGACCAAGTTCATGCCCGTCAAGTGGTTGGCGGAATGCGTGGGATCAAATGTTTAATTTCCGATATTTCCTACCTTGATCCGTATGAAGGAATCCGGTATCGCGGATATACTTTGCCCGAAGTATTCGAATTGTTGCCCAAGCCTGAAGGCGCCGAAATGCCCTATGTGGAAGGTTTGTATTGGCTTTTGCTTACGGGCGAAATTCCCACTAGGGACGAAGTGGAAGAATTGATTCTGGACATGAACAATCGCCGCATTATCCCGAAATACGTATGGGATGTTATCGATTCCTTTCCGAGCGAAAGTCACCCGATGGCTATCCTTTCGGCGGCGGTTATGAGTTTGGAGCGTGAGTCATTATTCAATATCAAATACCGCCAAGGCGTTCCGAAAACTGAATATTGGCGTTCCACTTTTGAAGACGCCACTAATTTGCTCGCTAAAATTCCTTTGATCGGTGCTTATATATACAATAAATTATATCAACCCGGTAAGGGACATCGTTTTCCCGATCCTTCATTGGATATGGGAGCCAATTTTGCTTACATGATGGGAAAAGACAAACCGTATGACGATGTTTCCCGTATGTATTTTATTATCCATGCCGACCATGAAGCCGGAAATGTGAGTGCTCACACGGGGCATTTGATAGCCAGCTCGCTCTCCGACGTTTATTACGCCGTATCCGGTATGATTAACGGATTGGCAGGACCATTACACGGATTGGCCAACCAAGAAGTATTACGTTGGTTGCTTAAGCTGAAAGAAAAATACGGTAATCAAGTTCCGCCGAAAGACGTATTGCGTCAATATGTTTGGGATACGCTCAATGCCGGACAAGTTATCCCCGGATACGGACATGCCGTTTTGCGCCGTACGGATCCGCGTTATACGGTTCAACGAGAGTTTAGCCTGAAACATTTTCCCGACGATCCGTTATTCCAATATGTTTCGGCGCTTTATGAAGTGGTTCCCGAAGTGTTGAAAGAACACGGAAAAGCCAAAAATCCTTGGCCGAATGTGGATGCCCAATCCGGCGTGGTTCAATGGTATTACGGAGTTCGCGAATACGATTTCTATACGGTGTTGTTCGCCATAGGACGTTCCATCGGCGTACTTTCCAACATTATTTGGGATCGCGCCTTGATGTATCCTATCGAGCGACCGAAATCCATCACTACCGACATGCTCGAAGAAATGGTGGGAATCAAAAAAGTCGAAGAGCAAGTTTAGTAATCATGTGTTTCGGAAAAAATCACCGGGAAGAAAAGATTGCTTCCCGGTTTTTTTATTTTTTTGCGCGCGGATGGAATTTGAAAAGCGCTTCTTCCACTTGTTTTTTGCTCACATGAAGGTAAATTTCGGTAGTGGTGATACTTTCGTGGCCGAGTAAAATTTGAATACTACGTAAATCTGCGCCATTTTCGAGCAAGTGCGTAGCAAAACTGTGGCGTAGCGTATGCGGGGTTACTTTTTTTCTGATACCCGCTTTGGCCGACAAATCACGGACGATATGATAAATCATGTGACGCGTAAGCAGGCCGCCCCGGCGGTTGAGAAAAAGAATTTTTTCGGCCTTTTTCGATGGATTTACCAGTGGACGCACCAGTTCGATATAATTTTTCAGGATTTTTTCCGTGTGTCGCGCAATAGGAACGAACCGGTGTTTGTTGCCTTTGCCTAAAATCCGCACGAACCCCTCGCGAAAATAAAGATCCGAAATTTTTAAATTGACCGTTTCCGAAACGCGCAATCCGAAGGCATACATGGTTTCGATAATGGCATAATTCCGCTCACCTTCAAAACTCGACCGGTCAATCACCGAAAGCATGGCATCGATTTCACCGGGGCTTAAAACTTCGGGGATGTTTTTGGGAATTTTGGGGCTTTCCAGCCAATCGGCGGGATTTTCATCCATAAGGTTTTCCAATTGTAGATAATGAAAAAAACTGCGCAACCCCGATATTAATCGCGCTTGAGAACGGGGTCCGATATAATCCGAAATAGCATAGATAAAAGCCAATACATTTTCTTTGTTCATATCTTGCAGTGCCGCTTCTTGATCGTTTTGCTCGAGATATAACAAAAACTTACGCAAATCATTCAAATAATTTTTCACCGTATTGTCCGACATGCCCTTCTCCAATTTCAAATAATGTTTGTAATCCGTGATAATATTTTTTAGGCGCTTTTTCACCGTAAATCAATTTTCATCGAATCATGAAAATAATCCGATGATATTTGAAGATGCAATTTAATTTTTTTCTATCTTTATCGAAAATTAAAAAACTCGTTGGTCATGAAAAAGTTAAAAGGATTAATTGTTATTTTGATGATTATCGCCGGCGCATTCCAATTACAAGCGCAGGATTTTAGAATAGGCTTGAGTTTAGCGCCTACGATTAATTTCAACAAAGCTTATCTTAATATTAACGGAAGTTTTGTTCAAGCGGATTCGCTAAGTGGCGGCGGACTGGGATTTAAAGGAGGCTTATGGGCGGATTACGGCTTTGCCAAAAATTATTATTTGCATTCGGGGATTATTATTCATAACCGCAAGTTCAACAACGATGTTTTCAACATGAAAATTACCACCGTCGAAGTGCCATTTGCTTTGAAAATGCGGTCCAACGAAGTGGCTGATAATTTACGCATTTTGGGCTTTTTCGGGGCTACTTTGGATATTAACGTTTCTGCCAAACAAGATTCCAGAATCGTGACGGGAGACGTTAACAAATTGGGTTCCAGTCTTGTTTTCGGTGCGGGAGCGGAATATAACGTGGGCTTTGGCAATATTAATCTCGGTTTGTCTTATCACATGGGCATGAGCGACGTGATGAACGATAAAAATCTTAAGGTCAAGCCCAACCATTTGAGTATTGATTTTACATTTTATTTCAATTGATTCCATTAGGCTGAAGGGAATGTACACGATTCGCCCGTCGGAGGGATAAACCGTTGAATCGATTAATGGCTTCGCCGCTTTGTCTCGTTTTCCGTTTCCCTTTTTTATTCGTGTAATTCGTGTAATTCGTGTAATTCGTGGTTCATTTTTCAGCCACGAATTGCACACTTGTCCGGTGGGAATAACTCTAATTTTTCCCTTTTTTATTCGTGTAATTCGTGTAATTAGTGGTTTGTTTTTTACCACGCTGGTTTTGTGAAAAATTACATAAATTAACAAAATTACTCCGGAAAATTGTTCACTGTTCATTGAAATAAACCGTTTCCTATTTTCCTTTGCCCTTAATGCTTGTAGCGTTGAATGGGTTATTCCCGATAAAAATTGTCTTGGTCTTTCCTAGGGAGAAGGATTAAAAAATATGAATAACAAAAAATCACGAAAAGCATCGGGGTTATAAGGGTTTATTTTATGAACCGGTGCTTTTATGAAGATTTATTTTCCCACCGGATTTCGCGCATCGCTTTTTTATAAAAACGCCGCAATTTTTTAAGCAGAAGAAAACTTCCTTTTCTTGCGCATTGATGTTTTCGTGTTTTTTGGATAATTCCTTCGAATTTTTTCTTCAATTGTCGTGAGTGTTCTATGTGAGCGGGATAATTCGTATCCACATATTGGCGATAGCGATTGAATACTGCAAAAGCGTGGTGTTTGTTCCGCTCAAAGGTATTGATGCTGTCTTGACGTTGAAGTTTAAGCGCTTTTCGTAAGGGGTAGGCTTGGTAGGCATGCGGAATTTTCATCACGGACAAGGAAATGGGAATCATGGGATAAATACAGGATTTCATCGGTGAAAACCAAACGATATTGTCCTTATGATTGGGAAATTTGGTGACAAACGAAGTAATCACACTGAATTTGGTGCCGGCATTGCAAATCGATAAAGGTTGTTTGCCGTGAGGTGTAGGCGCATAGGAAGGATAGGACAATTCACTATCTTCATAGTGGTCCGAAAGAATCCGCTCCAGTTGTTGTCTTGTGACCAAACTATTCGGCGCAAACGAAAAAGGAAATTCGATATCGTCGGGATAAAATTGTTCCGGTGCCAAGAACCTCAATGCCGCCCAATGCCGGGGCAAATTCCAAGCCGCCCTCAAAACGGAAGGCTTGGCATATACCTCGCGAAATGAAAATTCGCCGTCCATTACCGGATCATACCACCCACGCTTGATTGCATAATTCACAATATCCGGCGAATAAAGAAAATTCACCGTATCCTTCAAGTTGACCTTTCCTATAGTGTAATAATTAGGAATGACCGCTACATGATCATCGGGCACCCGCTGCGCTATCCAACGGCGCCCTTGCACTACCGATACCAAAAACGCTTCGTTATTGTCTACAATCGTATAGGTACGTCCCGATGAAGCATAACCGAATTTCTCCACCAAATGACCTAAAATTTTCACCCCGTTTCTCGCCGATTCCGCGTATTGAATAACCAACCTTCGTAATTGATGGGTTAATTTGCCCGTGGCCGTATCTTCTCGCGAAGCACAGGCGTTGGAAAAAATCGCTACGCCGTACTCATTGACATAAACATCACCGAAATTTTGCCGCGTAGTCTGAAACCACAACATCGACAACGAAGCTTTGTCAAACCACGGATCGTTTTTTATCCATGAACTATCCGTTTCCTTGAAAAAATTTTCCGGAACTCGATATAAATTCACAATCAAATCTCCGTAATCGTCCTCGTTATGCGCCGCCATAACATGCCCCGTGACCGAAACATCACGGCCCGCAACCACCGTAAAACAATCGGCTTGAGCAAAATGCTTTTGAAAGATTATTATCAAAAATAAAAGCAGAGGTTTCTTCATGAAAAATTTTTAGCAAAAATATTCATTCCTTATTAATAAAGGAAAAAGCGGACGACTTGCGCCCGCTTACAACCCAAAAAAACAAAATAACTCAATTATGAAAAGAACCCCCACTAAAATAGTAGCATTTAACAACATGCAATTACCATGCCAAATTCCGGTTTTATCACATCGATTTTTTGCCGAAATTTGTTTTTTCATAATACGGAGAAATGAAAATAGCATTAGCCCAAATTAATGTAACTATCGGTGATTTTGAGAATAACTTATTGAAAATCAAATCGTTCGTCAATAAAGCCCTTGATGCAAACGCCGATTTGATTGTTTTCCCGGAACTTACCGTCACCGGCTACCCTCCTCGTGATTTCCTTGAATTTGAGGATTTTATCGAAAAATCCGCCGATACCTTGGAACAGCTGAAACCTTTATCCGAAAAAATCGGAATTTTAGTGGGATTACCCGTCATAAATCCTGAAATCGAAGGAAAGGATTTGTTTAATGCCGCCGTATTACTATATAATGGTAAAGAAATTTTCAGGCAATATAAAACCTTGCTGCCCACCTATGATATTTTCGACGAAGCACGTTATTTCGAACCGGCTCGTGCTTGGCATACCGTTGCATTTAAAGACCAAAGATTAGCCGTCACCGTTTGCGAAGATTTATGGAATCTCGGCAACGAAAATCCCCTTTACACCGTCAATCCCATGGACAAACTCATGAAGGAAAATCCGACCCTCATCATCAATTTGTCCGCTTCTCCTTTTGATTATCAACATGCCAAAGAACGTATTAAGGTTTTGAAAGCCAACGTGAAAGCATACGGAATTCCGATCGTATACGTCAATTATGCCGGCGCACAAACCGATCTGATTTTCGACGGCGGATCGCTTGTGATGGATAACCGGGGTATTATACGAACGGAACTTCCTTTTTTCCGTGAATATTTCGAAGTTTTTGACACGGAACAATTCAACCGCGCAGTTAAAGACAGTGAACGGCCGAAACCGAAAATCCCTTTGATTCGTCAAGCACTTATTACGGGTATTCGCGACTATTTCGGCAAAATCGGATTGAAAAAAACCATCTTGGGACTTTCGGGCGGTTTAGACAGTGCGGTAACCGCCGTTCTGGCCACCGAAGCGCTAGGGCAAGAAAACGTATTGGCTTTGCTCATGCCGTCGCTTTATTCCTCCGAACGCTCCGTTGCAGATGCCGTTGCCTTGGCTAAAAATCTCGGTATTAGGCATCAAATCGTTTCCATTACCAATCCCTTTGCCCGTATTTTGTCCGAACTTCAACCCTTTTTCAACGGCTTGCCCGACGATGTCACCGAAGAAAACATCCAGCCCCGCATTCGTATGATTTATCTTATGGCATTTGCCAACAAATTCGGTTATGTTTTGCTCAATACCAGCAACAAAAGCGAACTGGCAGTAGGCTACGGGACACTCTACGGAGATTTGACCGGCGGTCTTTCCGTGCTTGGGGATTTATATAAAACCGAAGTGTATGAACTCGCACGATATATCAACCGCAAAAAGGAAATTATTCCGCAAAATATTATCGACAAACCTCCTTCGGCGGAGTTGCGCCCCGGCCAAAAAGACACCGATACACTTCCGCCCTATGACATACTCGATCCCATATTGAAACTGTATATCGAACAGCGCAAAAGCCCCGCCGAAATTATCGATGCCGGTTATAATGCGTCTTTGGTGCGCCGTGTCCTGAAAATGGTTAACCGGAATGAATTTAAACGCTATCAAACCGCACCCGTGCTGCGTGTCAGCCCCAAAGCCTTCGGTATGGGAAGACGTATGCCTATCGTTGCCAAATATTTAGAATGATTCTTAGGGTTTTTCTTCTATAATACGAATGATTTCATCCGTTAATGTTTCGGGATTCTTTTGACCGTCCAACCAATGGATTTCTTTATTTCTACGAAACCATGTCCATTGGCGCTTGGCGTAGCGGCGCGTATTCTTTTTGATTTCTTCTATCGTTTTTTCTTTGCTCATTTTTCCTTCAAAATAACCGAACCATTCGCGATACCCCACGGTTTGTAGCGCTTGCAAATGACGATACGGATATAATGCTCTTGCTTCCGATTCTAAACCTTTCGCTATCATTCCGTCCACGCGCCGGTTAATGCGTTCATATAACAAGGTGCGCGGCCAATCCAATCCGAACCAAATCGTATCAAAAAAGCGTTCCTTCCGTTGACCCGTTCTGAACGAACTGAAAGGCTTGCCCGTATGCCGGATAATTTCAAGTGCGCGTAGCACTCTAACCGGATTTTGTTTGTCCACTTGCTTGAAATATTCCGGATCTCTCAACGCCAATTCTTCCAACAATGAAGCCAATCCTTCGCGCTCCCATTGATTTTTCAATGCCAATCGAATTACCGGCGGTATATCGGGAATATCGTCCAAACCGTAATTTACCGCATTGAAGTACAAACCCGTTCCCCCTGTCATTACAATAAAATCGTTGGTGCGTGACAAATGGCTGATAATTTCCAGTGCTTCACGTTCGAAATCTTTTACGTTATATTTATCCCGAACGGACTTATGGCCTAATAAATGGTGCCGTACACGCTTTAACTCTTCATCCGAAGGGAAAGCCGTTCCGATTTTCATCTCGCGGTAAACTTGACGTGAATCCGCCGATATAATTTCCGTATTTAACCGACCGGCCAATGTAATGGCCAATGCCGTTTTCCCCGAAGCGGTAGGGCCCGTAATATTAATCAATAGCGGTTTATCCATTTATGGGATAGGGTGAAATGATGTCGAAATATGCACCGGATTTCAATTTATCGGCAATAATTTTTCGTGCACAAGGACAGTTATATAATCGAATCATCCGGTTTTTCAAGGATCTGTAATCGCTTAATTGAATATTCAAGGAAGCAAAGCCAAAACCTTCCAAAGCGCCGTTTTTGACCAAATAAAAACTCCGCGATTGGCTGTTTTTTCCGGTATGCAAAAACAAGGCGTTTTTAAACGGCAAACGTTCATAAAAATGGCATTTTTTATAGGGCGAAAAGGGCGGGTTAAGTTTTCTCTTCAACCATTTGGCTTTTATTTGTGCCGCAACGTAAGATTCAATCGGTTCTGCCACCAGAGCTTTCAATTGTTCGCGCAATTGCTCGCTTCGCATGGAATGCCGGGCCAGTAATTTTTCCGCTTTGCGCCGGATATCTCCGGCATAGCTGATGTACAACAAACGATTTTGGCCGTCGAAAATTTTCAAAAGCCCTTGTTCTTCGGGCAAGCGTTTTATCATCTTAATCAATGACGGACGCATGAGTGTGACCTGCGACCAATTGTCATATCGCTTGATATGTTTTTCGACAATTTCACCCGTGGGATCTTTTTCAAGTAAAATTTTAAGCAATTCCACCGTAGCCAACGCATCTCCGTATGCCCGGTGTCGGTCGGTTATGGGAATATGAAGACTTTTCAACAAATTATCCAATCCGTGAGACGATAAATCGGGCAAAAGTTTTTTGGCCAATTCAAACGTATCCAATACCGGTATGCGATAATCATATCCCAGTCGCTTAAATTCTTTGCGCAGCATACCGTAGTCATACGGTGCATTGTGCGCAGTGAAAACGGTCCCTTCGGTCATCGTTACGATGCGTTTTGCGATTTCATAAAATTTAGGCGCTTGCTTGAGCTTTTTGGGACCTATTCCCGTTAGTCTTTGCACGTAAATATTGGGACTCACACCCGGATTGACCAAAGTGGAAAAAGAATCCGTAATTTCGTTTCCGTCAAAAACATAAACTGCAATTTCCATAATACGGCTGATGGACATATTACCGTCCGTACCTTCGATATCCACTACCGCAAATTTCATTCTCTCCTTATTTTAGCGTTCTTTCTCTTTTCTTCCATTGCCGTTCCAAGCGCTCCGAAAGACGCTTGAGAACGATGGGTCGTATAATTGTTTTTTCTCCTTTTTTCACGGGATTTAAACGGCGTTTTTCTCCGGGTAATTTCATTTCATCCGAAGGATATTTATTAGTTCCGGTCAACACCAGTTTTCCTTCGTCAAAAAGCGCTTGTTCCTTCTCCGCCATTTGGGCGATTTTCCGTTGAATGGTTCCGTCATATAATTTTTTGACATATCCGCCGCCCGCTTCCAATTGCTTGATTAAATCCAATGCCTTGCCGGCCAATTGAACGGCTACGGTTTCGGGATAATAAGCGCCTTCCACCATGTCTAACCGTCCTAACAGGGCTTCTTCGCGCAAAATCGCCAATTGATTCCTCGCCCAACGTTCCGCCGCCGGATTATTATCGTTATAAATAAAATCGTAAGCAAAATTTCCCGCCTGATCGACACCGCCCAATACGGCCGCCATCACTTCCATACCCGACCGTAGCATATTCACATAGGCATCCGGACGCGTTTTATTCCTAAACGAAGGCTGCGCATATAAAACTATTCGCTTCCCCGCTTCTTTATCTCCCGTAAGCAATGAAAACAAATATCGGAATGCTTTAAACTTGGCTATCTCGAAAAAATAATGATAACCGACAGCCCATTTCACCCTGATTCGACCCGTAATCTCATCGCCGAATTTTTTCTTCAAATACAAAATTTGCGATAAAGTATAGGCCAACTGTTGCACGATATTGGCACCTGCATTCTGATAAATCGAAGCGTCCGCTTCTGCATACACCGTCTCTTCGGCATTCAACCATTGTGAAAAAAGTCTCCAATCCGTTTTTTCATCCTTTTGCCAAATCCCTCTCAGCGCCAAATGCGTCAACGGATTGACCGAAACCGTAGCTTTAAATGAAAAAGAAGGCGGTTCCGGTAAAAAATATACACCCGGTTCCAAGATAATGTTTTCGTTTTGCCATAAATAATCCGGAATTTTCTCAATGGCGGCTCTAATTCGTATTTTTTCCACCCCTTTTAAAATTTCCATCGTTTCCGGTTCCGAAGGAATTCTCTCCAAGACCAAAACCCCTTCGAAATTGTGTTTTCCGGCGTCAAAATCCAATCGCTCAAAATCATCGGAATGATAAAACGGTTTGATATCGATACCTTCCAAAGTATGTGTAATCAATTCCTGATAATCGCCCCCTTTCAGGTCAAATTGAATTTTCTGCTTCCATGCTTTGGCCGTCACCGGCGAAAAGTCCTCAAACAAACCCTTATGTTCATTCATTTTTCGGTTCATCGATTAAATATATGTCTTCATTGGCTTTACGTAACCATAATTCCTCCCGTGCATATTTTTCCAAATAAACGGGATTGTCGATTTTTTGCAAATCCGATTTGATGCGATTGATTTCTTCTTTCAATGCCTTGTTTTCCCTTATTTTATTCTCGATACGTTTATTTAATTTCAATTGATACAATACCGAATCGTCATCAAAAAAAAACAACCATACCACCCCGAGCACCATTAAAAATTTCCAAAAATGGCGCGAAAAAATAAACGTTATATGACTAACAACCGTTTTAATGGACGGAAGGTTTAAGCGTATTTTTAATCACACTTTTAATCACTTCGATAGCCGTTTCGTTTCGGCGGTCATTGGGAATAATAATATCCGCATATGTTTTGGTCGGTTCCACAAATTGTTCGTGCATCGGTTTTACTACCGTTTGATATTTGCTCAACACCGATTCCAAAGTTCTTCCCCGTTCCAAAATATCTCGACGGATACGCCGGATTAAACGTTCGTCCGAATCGGCATGCACATAGATTTTCAGATCGAACAAATCACGCAATCGTTTATCCGTAAACACCAAAATCCCCTCCACGATCATAACCTTCTTGGGATGCGTAAGCACCGTATCCTGCGTCCGGTTGTGGTGAATAAACGAATACACAGGTTGTTCAATCACTTCGCCTCGCTTGAGATGAATCAAATGATCATAGAGCAAATCGAAATCCAATGCGCGCGGGTGATCAAAATTGTAATTGGCTCGTTCCTCAATTGGCAAATGACTTAAGTCCTTATAATAAGAATCCTGATAAATCACACCCACATCATCGGAATCCAACTGTCGCATGATTTTATTGACTACTGTGGTCTTACCGCTGCCCGTTCCGCCGGCTATACCGATTATAAACATAATGCAGATTTCTTTTTACAAAATTAATCGAAAATTTCGGAATTTGACCAATAATTGTTTTAATGCTTTTGTGCGTATTTCAAACGCTCCATTTTCCAATGAAATGAAATATCAGCTCTAATGCCATTTTGTCACCCTCCGATTAATTCCTATCTTTGCCGTATGAATAAATTTAGCAAAAACGCTCATGCTTTTGAGGGAATTCCCGTCAAAGAACGCAATCGTCGGCCGGGAATAAAGAAAGTCTATATCGAAACCTATGGTTGTCAAATGAATGCTAATGACTCCGAAATTGTCGCTTCCATACTCGAAGGACAAGGATATCATATTACCGAAAAAGTCGAATCGGCCGATTTGATTTTGGTTAATACCTGTGCTGTTCGGGATAAAGCCGAACAAACCGTTCGTAATCGACTCAAACACTTTAAAGGGCTTAAGCGAATCAAACCCGACATGAAGGTGGGATTGATCGGTTGTATGGCCGAACGGCTTAAAGAAAAAATTCTCGAAGAAGAAAAACTCGTCGATCTGGTCGCCGGCCCCGATGCCTACCGTGATTTGCCGGTTATGGTCAAAGATTTATCCGACGGACAAAAAGCCGTTAATGTCTTGCTGAGCCTCGAAGAAACTTATGACGACATAGAACCTGTACGCATTAATTCCAATGGCATTTCCGCCTTTGTCAGCATTACCCGTGGTTGCGATAACATGTGTTCTTTCTGCGTAGTTCCTTTTACGCGCGGAAGGGAACGAAGCCGCAATCCCGAAACCATTCTGAACGAAATCGAAAATTTACAAAGTCAAGGATTCAAAGAAGTAACCTTGCTCGGCCAAAATGTGGACAGTTATTTATGGTATGGCGGAGGACCCAAAAAAGATTTTGCCAAACAACCCGAAAAAGTCCGCCGAAATGCCGTGCGATTCGCGAATCTTTTGGAAGCGGTAGCCCAACGTTTCCCTCAAATGCGCATTCGATTTACAACTTCCAATCCACAAGATATGACCCTGGACGTGATCGACGTCATGGCTAAATATCCCAATATCGGACGTTATATTCATTTACCCTTTCAGTCGGGAAGTAACCGCATCCTCAAGCGGATGAACCGGCAATATACAAGGGAAGAATATCTTGCGCTTATTGAAGAAATTCGCAAACGATTGCCGGATGTCGCCTTATCGCACGACGTCATTGCCGGTTTCCCCGGCGAAACCGAAGAAGACCATCGTGAAACACTTTCGCTGATGGAAACCGTCAAATTCGATTTTGGATTCATGTTTGCCTATTCGGAACGACCCGGCACCTTGGCCGCGCGACGATATAAAGACGATATCCCGAGAGGAATTAAAATCCGGCGATTAAATGAAATTATCGCCCTTCAACAAAAACACGCCAAAGAACGAATGACTTCGTATCATGGACAAATTCACGAAGTGCTTATCGAAGGCCCTTCCAAGAAGTCCGTTCTGGAATGGAAAGGAAGAAATTTACAAAACGCCGTGGTCATTTTCCCCAAAACCGGCAACGAAAAACCCGGCGACTTCGTGCAAGTCAAAATCACGGGAAGCACAGGCGCAACCCTTTTCGGTGAATTAATGGAAACACCCTTCAATACAAAAAACAAACAATCTCATGTCCATTGACATTCAAAGTATCAAACAACGTTTCGGAATTATAGGAATCGACCCCAAGCTCGATATGGCTATCCGGCGAGCTGTTCGTGTGGCACCTACCGATATCACCGTGCTCATATCCGGCGAAAGCGGAACGGGAAAAGAACACATCCCGAAAATCATTCATCATTTTTCAAAGCGAAAACACGGACCCTATTTTGCCATCAACTGCGGTGCCATCCCCGAAGGCACCATCGACAGCGAACTTTTCGGACACGAAAAAGGTGCCTTCACCGGTGCCGTTAGTACGCGTAAAGGTTATTTTGAAGTAGCCAACGGAGGAACCCTTTTTCTTGATGAAGTAGGCGAGTTGCCGCTTACCACCCAAGTGCGTCTGCTGCGCGTGCTCGAAAGCGGAGAATTCATTAAAGTCGGTTCTTCCAAAGTGGAAAAAACGGATGTCCGTATCATTGCCGCCACCAACCGCGATTTGCGGCGCCTCGTGGAAGAAGGCAAATTCCGCGAAGACCTCTATTACCGGCTCAATACGGTGGAAATTCCTTTGCCGCCCTTGCGCGAACGCGGCGACGATATCGTTTTGCTTTTTCGAAAATTCGCCGCCGACTTTGCGGATAAATATCACGTTCCGCCCGTGCGCTTGACCCCCGAAGCACAAGAAATGATTAAACGTTATTATTGGCCGGGAAATATCCGTGAATTACGCAATATTACCGAACAAATTTCAATTCTCGAAGAAAGCCGCCGTATTACCCCCGAAATCCTGAAAAAATATTTGCCGCTCTACCAACAAAATCTGCCCGGAATCATCAGTGGAGAAAAGGCACGCTATGACTTCGGAAAAGACCGGGAACTTATTTTCAAGCTCTTGTTTGAAATGAAAAAAGAAATCGATAAACTTAAAACCGTTACATCGGAATTGATGCAACGCCATCCGGCCGCATTACCCCAAGCCACGGCACAACCTCCCGCCGTGTATGATACATACAATCCCTCAACCGACGAAAAATCACAGGAAATACAAGTGGACGAACAATCCACCTTAATTGTTCCCCATAATAACGAACAATCACAAACAGCCGTAATCGTTGAAGAACCCTCGCTGCGCATCGAGGATAACGAACGCGAACTCATTAAAAAAGCCCTTCAAAAACACAACGGACGACGGAAACCCGCCGCCCTGGAACTCGGTATCTCGGAACGAACTCTCTACCGAAAAATAAAACAATACGATTTGGAATGAAACAAGCGCGAAATTTTCTTCTATTATTCTTGTTCGCCACTACCCTCCGTTCCTGCGGAATTTATTCATTTTCCGGCGTCAATATTCAACCCGATATCAAAACCTACACTGTTTTACCTTTTGAAAATACCGCCCGGCTCGTTATTCCCGGATTTGCCGAAGAATTTCGCCTCGCTCTGGTGGATAAAATTCAAAATATGACCGACTTGGATTATACCGACCGACAAGCCGATTTAATCTATGCCGGAAAAATCACACGCTATTATATTCAACCCGCCGCATCCACCGGAAATCAACAAGCCGCATTAAACCGGCTTACCGTGGAAGTGGAAATCGATTTCAAAAACCGAAAACATCCCGACGAAAATTTTACCAAATCTTTCTCTTATTACTACGAATTTCCAGCTAACAAACTCCCTGATGATATTCGTTCCGAAGCGCATGAAATCATTACCGAACAAATCACCCAAGACATATTCAATGAAACCCTTGCCAAATGGTAAAATACGGAGACATATTAAATCGCCTCTTGCAACAACCCTTTCAAGCCGATAACGACAAAATCGAATTGCTTAAATCCGTCTTGAAAACTTATCCCTATTTCCAGTCTCTCGCAGCCGTATTGCTTAAAAATCTCAAAACCAATAACGACCCCCGGTACCATCCCTTACTTTATAAAACCGCCGCCGTCACAACCGACCGCAGTCAATTGCTCGAATGGATAGAAGCGGATCCCACCGACTGGAAATTAATAAAAACTACTGCCGTTATCGAAAGTAAAGAAGAACCGGAACAATTGGCTTCGGCTTCCGAAACACAATCCACCGGACAGCCGGCTTTGCCTCCGGTGACGGAATCTCTCGAAACCATACCCGAAACTATCGCCAATCAACGGAAGCAAACCGAAGAATCCGCTAAAATGTCCTATATCGAATGGATTAAATTCCTCAAAAATCATCCTGCGCCCAAAGCATTCAAACCGCTAAAATCATCCAAACGAAAACATAAACAACAACTCATCGATCGTTTTCTGGAGACCAAACCCCGGATAAAACCCGGACAAAAAATTCCCGGTATCAACCTCCCCGAACCCGAAAAAAGTATCCGGCGCCCTCGCATGCTCATGACCGAAACACTGGCACAACTTCTTGTAAAACAAAAAAAATTTGAACAAGCCATTGAAGCCTATGAAATATTGCGTTTGAAATATCCCGAAAAAAATCGTTACTTTGCAAATCGGATTGAAGAAATCAAATCCATGATAAATCAAAAATAAAAACATTATGAATTTATACTTGATTTTTCTGATACTTATTGCATTAGCCGCTTTATTCCTCATTATGGTTATCATGGTGCAAAACCCCAAAGGTGGCGGATTGGACAGCACTTTCGGCGGCGGTAGCGGAATGATGCTCGGCGGCGTTAAACAAACCACCGACTTCCTCGAAAAAGCCACTTGGACCTTATTCGGCATCATGATCGGATTAATTCTATTATCCAATACAATTATTTTCAAGCAAACCGAAAAGGAAGAAACCATCGTAACACCCCAAACACAACAAACCGAACAACCCGTCAAACCTGTAACTCAACCCGCCGGAACAACCGAAAATAAATCTCAAAACCAACAACCCGAACAACAAAACCAACAATAATCCTATCCGGATTAATACCCTGCGCTTGGCCCTTTCATACATTCTTTTAATGGAAGGGCCTTTTATTTTGCCCCGATTTACCTCCCGGCTATAAAAATCCGCTTTCTACAGTTCGGTTTTCCGCCAAATTGATTACCTTTGAAAAAAGTCGAAATCCTTATGAAAAAAAATATGAATGAAGCCATTGCCCGGCTCGACCCGCAAATCTTATGGAAAAACTTCGTTGCCTTCAATGCGATTCCACGTCCCAGTAAAAAAGAACAAAAAGCCATTGAATTTGTCGAAAATTTCGGAAAAAAACTGGGGCTGGAAACCATTCGCGATAAAGCGGGAAACGTCATCATTCGTAAACCGGCAACTCCCGGTATGGAAAACCGAAAACCGGTCATTTTACAGGCCCATTTGGACATGGTTCCCCAAAAAAACAAAGGCGTGGAACATAATTTTGAAACCGAAGGTATCCATATGCTTATCGACGGTGATTGGGTCACTGCCGACGGAACCACCCTCGGTGCCGATAACGGAATCGGTGTAGCGGCCATCATGGCTATCCTCGAAAGCGAGGACATCCCGCATCCGCCTTTGGAAGCACTCTTTACCATAGACGAAGAAACGGGCATGACCGGCGCACACGAATTGCAACCCGGCTTGCTCAAGGGAAAAATCATGCTGAACCTCGATACCGAAAACGATCGCGAACTCGATATCGGTTGTGCCGGTGGAATAGACGTAACCGCAAACGGATCCTATCAATCCGAACCGCTGCCCCCCGAGCATAAAATTTATCGACTTTTTGTTAAAGGACTCACCGGTGGTCATTCCGGAATGGATATTCATCTTTATCGTGGCAATGCCAATAAAATCATGAACCGGCTGCTTTTCGAAGTCCAAAACGACGGCTTGCGTATTTTGCAAGTGCATGGAGGCGGCTTGCGTAATGCCATCCCGCGCGAATCCGAAGCCTTCGTCGCTATCCACGAAAACAAGGAAGACATTATCAAAGAAAAATGGGATAAACTCAAAAAAGATATTTTACACGAACATCAAATGCAAGATCCCGGCTTGGAAATTCACATCGAACAATCACATGCACCGACAGACCAAGTCATGTCCTCCGTCGATCAATTTAAATTCTTGCGTGCCGTTTACGGTGCACATAACGGCGTTTATCGAATGACCCCGCACATCCCCGATTTGGTGGAAACATCCAATAATGTGGCGCAAGTCTTCGCCGAAAATGGAAAAATTCGCATTGGCAATTTAACCCGTTCATCCGTCGAAAGCGGAAAAAAAGACCTCGTCAATGCCCTGCGTAGCGTATTTGAATTGGCCGGATATGAAGTGACCACCGCCGGCGATTATCCCGGTTGGGAACCCGATGCCAATTCCGAAATATTGCATCTTATGAAAGATTTATATGTCCGAATGTTCAATGAAGAACCTGTTGTGGAAGCCTGCCATGCAGGTTTGGAATGCGGAATCCTTAAATCCAAATATCCCGGATTGGACGTCATTTCCTTCGGCCCAACCATCGAAGGCGCTCATTCCCCCGACGAACGCGTCAATATTCCTTCCGTAAAAAAATTCTGGAATTATCTTTTGGAAACCCTCAAAAAAATCCCCGAAAATAACCCTTGATCATGCAAAGACATCTCGTAGCCCCTTCCGTTTTATCCGCCGATTTTGCCCGAATGGCCGAAGTCTTGCAAATGCTGGAAAAAAGTTCCGCCGATTGGATTCATTGGGACGTCATGGACGGTTGTTTTGTACCCAATATTACCTTCGGAATGGATTTTATTCGTGCTCTACGGCCTTATTCCGGGAAATTTTTCGACGTTCACCTTATGATCGAAAATCCGGCTCAATATATAGAAACCTTTGCCCGCGCCGGAGCCAACGGCATCACCATTCATTGGGAAGCAGACCGCCATTTGCACCGGACCGTCTCGCATATTAAGGATTTGGGACTTAAAGCCGGGATAGCCATCAATCCCGCCACGCCGGTGAACATTTTGGAAGATATCGTTAGCCATTTGGATTTAATCCTTATCATGTCGGTCAACCCGGGATTCGGCGGTCAAAAATTCATTCAGCAAACCTACAAAAAACTCAATGAAACCCGCCAAATGCTGGAACGCAACGCATCCAAAGCACTCATTCAAGTAGACGGTGGTGTGTCCGCAGAAAACGCACACAAGCTCATCGACGAAGGCGCCGACGTTCTGGTGGCCGGCAGTTTTATTTTCAACAGCCCCGATCCGGTGAAAGCCATAGAACTTTTGAAAAATATTTAATCCTCCGTCTCAAACCGTTCTCTACGGGTATTAAAATAAGCCGAAACTCGAAATTGCTATTCCAAATCATATCCAAATATGGAACTTAACCGGCATTATCCAACTTATTTCTAAATTCTTTATCTTTGTCAAAGCAAAAGATTGAAACTATGGATTTTATTCTTTCACGTACCGGGTTGCTTAATAACCTTCAAGCCGTTAAAAACGTTATCAACACCAAAAATACAAACCCTATTTTAGATAACTTTTTGTTCGATTTTCAAGGAGATAAACTTGTTATTTCCGGTTCCGACGGCGAAACGCACATGTCGGCGCAATTAACGTTGGAAACACCGGAAACCGCCAAATTAGTTATTCCGGCCGATAAATTATTGAACACGATTAAAAATTTACCCGAACAGCCCTTGAAATTCTCTATTGAAGACAACATCATGAAAATTACGGCCGAAGGCGGAAACTACGTTTTGGCCGCTTTCCCGGGCAACGAATTCCCGATTCCCCAACCTTCCGAAAATGTCTTCGAGCGCAAAATCCCCGCATCACTATTAGCCGAAGCCATTCATAAAACCCTCTTCGCCGTTAGCAACGACGATATGCGGCCTACTCTCACCGGCGTACTTTTTCACTTCCGCCCCGATTTAACGAATATTGTGGCCACCGATGCCCATAAACTCGTACGCTTCTCCATAAAAAACATTAGTTCCGACGAAGAATTCGAGTTCATCGTCCCTAAAAAACCCCTTCAAATAATGAAATCTACCGTAAACGGAGATGATGAAGCCACCGTCAAATTCTCAGACCGGAAAATGGAATTGCATTTCGATAATCTCATGCTCTCCACCACTTTGATCACAGGTAAATTCCCCGCTTATGAGCAAGTTATCCCCACGCATAATCCGTATGTCTTAATCCTAGAACGTGAAAGTTTCATAGCCGCACTCAAACGGGTTTCGATTTATGCCAGTCAAACGACCAATCTAATAATCATGGAAGTGCAAGGCGCCAATCTCTCCTTAACCGCCCGAAGCGAAGAAACTTCCAGCGAAGCCATGGAACACTTGCCCGTCAACTATGAAGGTGAAGATATCAAACTCGGTTTCAATGCCAAATCACTCCTGGAAATCGTTTCCAATCTCGACGGCGAACAAATCGAAATCAATATGTCGGCATCCAATCGCCCCGTATTATTCAAGCCGATGGAAAATATAACCGAAAATGAAGAAGTTTTAATGCTCCTTATGCCCATCAGCTTTTAACATCCGAAGAACTGTTCAAAAAAAACGGTGATACAGCTCGGAAAAACCATTATTTCAACGGATTTATTCGATAAAAAGTTTGTCTGCGACCTTCAGGCATGCAAAGGAATGTGCTGTGTGGAAGGCGAATCCGGAGCGCCCCTCGAAAAGGAAGAAATCCGAATTCTCGAACAAGAATTTGAAAATTACAAAAATTACCTGCGTCCCGAAGGGCTAAAAGCCATTGAAACCCATGGATTCTATACCGTTGACTCCGACGGCGATTACGTTACGCCCCTGGTGAACGGAAAAGAATGCGCTTTCGCCATATTCGACGAAAACGGCATCGCAGGATGTGCCATTGAAAAAGCCTATCTGGAAGGAAAAACCGTTTTCAGAAAACCCGTTTCATGCCACCTCTATCCCGTTCGATTGACCGAATATACCGGATTTACCGCCGTCAATTATCATCGCTGGGATATTTGCTCCGCCGCTTGTGCCCTTGGCGAAAAACTTCAAATTCCCGTCTACCGTTTCCTTAAGGAAGCACTGATAAGAAAATTCGGAAAAGATTGGTACGCCGAACTCGAATTAACCGCACAAGCTTATTATAGAAACCCCAAAAAATAATTTTCGTTTTTCCGGTTTTTCGTAACTTTATAAAAAAACACTCCCGATGAAAAAAATCCTGCCGTTAATAATTGCCGGTTTGCTGTCTCAAAAGCTATCCGCCCAACATATATTTTTACGATTGCAAGATGCTTATACATATCAAAATATCGAACATGCGGAGATTCAAATTCTACTTCCCGACGGAAAAGTATATCATTTTTCCAAAAAACATCCCGGTTATGAAAAAATAAAATTACCCGCATCTTCCTTCGATATCAAAGTCGAAAGCCGAGGCTATCGTGAACTGAAAAGTTATTTCAATGCACAAAACGATTTGTATGTAACCTTTCAATTGGAACCCGAAAATTTCGATTTCGCTCAAACTTATCCTTCGTGTTTTACCATATTGATCTTATCGCAAAATCATTTCGAACCTGTTCCTCGCGCCCAATTACAAATTCTTTTCCCCGACCATAAAACTTTGAATTTTGAAATCGCCCGAGGTAAATTGGAAATATCCGCCGGAAAATTAAATCTCGAAAAATATGCCGAAACCGATACTTTAATTTACCGGATTGAAGCACCCGGCTTTGAACCGGCCGTTTTCAAGGATCGCATCCCCACATGCGGTAGTGTAAAACCTTTTTATTTGAAACCTTTTTCCAAAACTTTCGCTCCCGGATTGAAAATCCGAAAAATCAACCGGATTCCCGGACAAAAACACCCCGCTTCCGCTTCACTTGTCCATCGCTTTATCCCAACCCGGTGCGACAGACTCCCTTCTTCCATTCGCGTAGGTCAAAATTGCCAATGTAATTCGTGTACTTCCGTTTTGGTAATGAGCCTCCAAGTTTATACCCAAAAAGGACTGAATGACGAATGGATTGCCAGCTGGGAAGCCGAATCCCTCAAAGCCGGAAGTTTGCCCTATCGAACCTATGGCGCCTATTACGTGCGGCGTCCCATCAGCAGCAATTACGATATTTCCAATACCACTTGCAAGCAAGTGTGGGACGACGACATGAGTTCCGCTTGCTACAATGCCGCCAACAATACCTACGGACAATATCTCGAAACTGCCGGCGGCGCCATTGCTTTTTCGGAATATTCCGCCGAAAATAATTGCCTCAATTCCCCGGATTGCAATTGCGGCGACGGCTATTCGGGAAACGGCACCGATTGGCCTTGCATTCCCGACCCTGTCTGTGCGGGACATGACCGGTTCGGACACGGCCGCGGCATGTGCCAATGGGGAAGCCAACGTTGGGCACAACAAGGAAAAACCTACGATTCCATCGCCGATCATTATTATAATCCCGGCCATATTTACCGTTGTGGAACAGATCATCCCCATCCCGACTTTTTCACCGGCAACGCTGCCCTTAATCCTTCCACCGGAAATCCGGGGGATAACATCCAAGCCACCTGTGTCATTCGCAATAATACGGATTTTAAAACCGATAAAAACCTGCTTGAAATTTACCTGAGTGCAGACAACACGCTCGATAGCAATGATACCTTGCTTTCGTCCGGCATCCTATGGCCGCTCGATCCACACGGTTCCATCCAAAAAAACCTAAGCTTTCAAGTCCCGAATCTACCCAATGGAAATTACTACGTCCTTTTTGTATCCGATCCGGAAAACACCATGTATGAAACCGATGAAACCAATAATACGGAAGCTATTCCTTTCACTATCGGCATTACAAGCGTTGACGAAAATATCCAGAAACAATTCGTAAAACTTTATCCCAATCCTGCAAAAGCCGATGTGAAAATCGAAATCAGCCGGCCAAAACTTTTCAACCGAATGGATATTTTCGATCTCACCGGGCGACACATGAAAACATATTTAAAAATCCCTTCGGTTGTCAGCATAAAACATTTGCCTCAAGGGCTTTATTTTTTCCGCTTTTCCTCTCTCTCCGGGAGAAATATCTACTTCAAAATTATCAAAAAGTGAGCATTCCCGAAGCCGTTCTGAAGAAAAGCTACGATTTTGTCATTATCGGAAGTGGTGCCGGAGCGGGACCTGTTATATATGAACTAGCCAAAGACGGCAAACAAATTTTGGTTCTGGAGAAAGGACCTTTTTTCAGAACGTCTGATTTTCGCAAAGACGAATTAACCGCCACGCGGCGAAGTGTATATACCCCGCCTCTTTACAAGGAATTTCATGTAATCGTCCGAAAAGACGAACAGGGACATACCCGGGAGGAATCCACTTTTGACACCGGTTGGGATTTTTGGAACGGCAACATGGTAGGCGGATCATCCAATATCATGAGCGGTTATTTTCATCGTATGAAACCGGTGGATTTTAAGCTACTTTCTCACTACGGAGAAATTCCCGGCGCCAATTTGGCCGATTGGCCCATCGGGTATGAAGATTTGGAACCCTATTACACTAAGGTGGAACAAGTGATAGGAGTATCGGGTAAAACGGTCAAACACCGGTTTGCGGAATCGCGATCCGTGCCGGACTTTCCATATCCTCCACTACGGGAAAATGTTGTTGCTTCTTGGATAGATCGCGCCGGCAAAGCAACGGGAATGGAAATAATCCCTACGCCGCGTGCCATTCTTTCCGTAAATAAAGGTAAACGCAAGGCTTGTTATTATTCTCACTACTGCGGAAGCTACGGCTGCGCATCCGACGCCAAAGGAAGTGCGCGCGTAGCATTAATTTACCCCGCTCTAGAAACGGGAAATCTCACGCTTATCACCAATGCCTTCGTGTTCCATCTGGAAACCGACGGTCATTACCAAATCAAAAAAGCACACTTTTTCGACGCTCAAGGCCGAAAATATGCCGTTAGTGCCCGGTATTTTGTCGTAGCTGCTCAAGCGGTGGAAACCGTTCGTTTGCTCCTCAACAGCCGTAACCCCGAATTTCCGAACGGCTTGGCCAATAATCACGGACAAGTGGGAAAAAATATTTTGTTTTCGGCAGGCGGGACCGGTGAAGGCGAAATCGATTTGACCGTTCTGGACGAAAAGACCCGGAAAGCTGTGGAAAAACCCGGAGTTTTCATTAACCGGAGCACTCAATTTTTCTACGAAATAGATCTAAACGGAAAAAAAATCAAAGGCGGCACGGTGGATTTTCTTTTTGAACACGCCAATCCCGTCCCCAAAGCATTGCGACTAATGTATCGGAATGAAAAAATACACATAGGAAAAGCTTATAAACAAGTCATCAAAAATTACTTTAGAAATGTGAGAAAATTACAATTCGAAATTTTCACCGATTGGATTCCCCACGACGGTGCCTTTGTGGACTTATCCGAAAAGAAAGACTATCGCGGCATTCGGGTAGCCCGAATTCATATTGATCCGCACCCGGCACAACGAAAACCCGGCGAAATCATCGCAAGAGAAATGGAAAAACTCTTCCGGAACATGGGATTGAAAAATATACGTTCCCATATTACCGACCTTCCGCCCGCCAATTTGCAAGCAGGCGGTGCAAGGTTCGGAAGTAGCCCCGAAACTTCGGTCCTAAACCGCTACTGCCAAGCGCACGAGGTGCCTAATCTCTTCATCACCGACGGAAGTTTTATGCCTACCGGCGGAAGCGTTCCTTACACTTGGACCATTTATGCCAATGCTTTTCGGGTAGCGGATTTTTTGAAAAAATTTTAGCGGTTATTTTTTTTCAACGGCCGTTTTCAATAAATCTTCGGTTTTTTTCAATGCGCCCGGAATTCCGCCCGGATTTTTACCGCCCGCCGAAGCAAAAAACGGTTGCCCGCCTCCTCCGCCGTGAATTTTCCTGGCAGCTTCGCGCACGATTTGCCCCGCATGTAAACCGTATTTTTCCACCAAATTTTTGGAAATATACAGCATCAAACCGGCTTTGCCTTTTTCTTTATCTTCGGTAGCCAAAAGCACCACGTAATTATCCTTATCACCAAAATTGCCGAATAAAAGATTCTTCACCGCCGAAGTATCCAAATCCACTTTACGGGCGATGAATTTAACGTCGCCTATTTCTTTTACTTCGTCTTTGATATTTTGCATCATCATGGCCGCTTTGTCGCGTTTCAAATCCTCGTTTTCCTTGCGCAAACGTTTCAATTCCGTCTGCATTTGTTCGATTGCTTTTACGGGATCGGCCGGGTTTTTCAATGCTTTTTTGAGGTGTTGCAAAAGCCGGTCTTCCGCAATCAAATAATCTTTCAAGGCTTTGCCAGCCATAGCTTCTATTCGCCTTATTCCGGCTGCTACGGCCGTTTCGCTCAAAATCTTAAAATGCCACAATTTTTCCGTATTTTTTACATGAATTCCGCCGCATAATTCGGCATGGTCGCCAAAACGAATCACCCTAACCGTATCTCCGTATTTTTCACCGAAAAACGCCATCGCTTTTTCCTCTTCCAAAGCTACTTTAATCGGGACGTTTCGTTTTTCCACTAACGGTAAGGCTTCGGCAATTTTGGTATTGACAAAATCTTCAACCGCTTTCAATTCTTCTTCGGTTAGTTTGGAAAAATGGGAAAAATCAAAGCGTAATTTATCCGGCCCCACATAAGAACCCTTTTGCTGAACGTGTGCTCCCAATATATGGCGAAGAGCTTGATGCAATAAATGTGTAGCCGAATGGTGTGCCGCCGCCCGCTCTCTTGCCTCGGTGTCTACCGTTGCCCGGAACACTTGATTCAAGTTCGACGGCAAAGTTTCAGCCAAATGAATAATCAAATTATTTTCTTTCCTGGTGTCGATAATATGGACTACATCACCGTCGGGCGAAATTAATATTCCTCGATCACCCGTTTGACCGCCACCTTCGGGATAAAAAGGCGTTAAGTTGAATACCAATTGATAGTAAGTGCCGTTTTTCGATTTGACTTGACGGTATTTGGTGATTTTCACCTGTGCTTCGGTGTAATCGTATCCGATAAATTCTTGCTCGTCATCGTCACGAAGCACTATCCAATCTCCCGTTTGCACCTCGGTAGCCTTCTTGGACCTTGCTTTTTGCTTGGCCATTTCTCGTTCAAAACCTTCCCTGTCCACGGAATAACCTTTTTCGCCGGCAATCAAAGCGGTTAAATCATACGGGAAGCCGTAAGTATCGTATAATTCGAATGCTTTTTCGCCCGGCAAAACCTTATCGCTCAAGCCTGCCAACATCTGATCCAGCATTCGCAATCCTTGTTCCAATGTGTGCAAAAATGCCTGCTCTTCTTCTTTAATGACATTCAAAATCAAATTTTTCTGAGCTTTCAATTCCGGGAAAACATCGCCCATTTCCTTCACCAAAACGGGCACCAACATATAAATAAAAGGTTTGTCCAAATCCAAATACGTATAACCGTATCGAACCGCCCGGCGCAAAATTCTGCGGATTACATAACCCGCCCCCGTATTGGAAGGCAACTGCCCGTCGGCAATGGCAAACGAAATGGCGCGCACATGATCCGCCACCACCCGGAAAGCAATGTCCGTTTCTTCCTTATCGCCGTATTTTTTCCCCGAAATAATCTCCAATTCCTTGATCAACGGTTGAAACAAGTCCGTATCGTAGTTGGATTTTTTCCCTTGTAAAACGCTTACCAGTCTTTCCAATCCCATCCCCGTGTCCACATGATTGGCCGGTAAACGTTCTAGACGACCGTCCTCCTTCCGGTCGTTCTGAATAAAGACCAAATTCCATAATTCAATTACCTCGGGATGATCTTTATTCACCAATTCACGGCCGGGTGTCCGCTTACGCTCTTCATCATCTCGCAAATCGATATGAATTTCCGATGAAGGACCGCACGGCCCCGTAGCACCCATTTCCCAAAAATTATCCTTCTTACTACCGAATAAAATCCTTTCTTCCGGTAAATGTTTTTTCCAATATTCATAAGCCTCCATATCCGGCTTTAAATCTTCTTCCTTATCGCCCTCAAATACCGTCGCATAAACCCTGTTCGGATCAAGACCGTAAACCTCGGTTAACAATTCCCATGCCCAATCTATGGCTTCCTTTTTAAAATAATCGCCAAACGACCAATTCCCCAACATCTCGAACATCGTATGGTGATAAGTGTCTTTGCCCACTTCTTCCAAATCGTTGTGTTTGCCCGATACGCGCAAGCATTTTTGCGTATCCGCCACACGCTTGAATTCCGGCTCTTTATAGCCCAAAAAATATTCTTTGAATTGATTCATTCCCGCATTCGTGAACATTAAAGTCGGATCGTTTTTTAATACAATCGGAGCGGAAGGAACAATTTTATGACCTTTTTGTTCAAAAAAATCCAAAAATTTTTTCCTTATCTCGTTGGCTTTCAACATAACGTAATTTTTATTAAATTTGCAGGACAAATTTAGTTTTTCATTTTTAGACACACAAACCCGTCAATGGCTAAACAAAAATACATATACGATCATCACAAGCTTGAATATGTTCCCGTAAAACATAATCGATTTAAGGATTTCATTGTTTTTGTGCTGGCCGGAATGCTTTTTATGTTGCTTGGCTTTATTATCATTCCCAAATACATCGACACGCCCGAAGAATTAGCCTTGAAACGTGAAAATCAGGATTTGAAATTGCACATGCAAGTGCTCGATAAGAAAATGAATTTACTCAATAGCGTTTTGACCGATATTCAAAAACGCGATAAAAACCTTTATCGACTTTTATTTGAAGCCGAACCCATTGCCGACGATATCCGTGAAGCCGGTTTCGGAGGTAGTGATTTCTACGATAATTTAGGAAATATTTCCGAAGAAGACGCCATCAAAAAACTTTACAAAAAAACCGACATCTTAGCACAAAAATTAACCGTTCAATCCAAATCGTTCGACGAATTAATCAAATTGGCCAAAGAAAAGGAAAAATTCTTAGCCCATATACCCGCCATTCAACCGGTCGAAAACAAAGATCTGAAACGTATTGCTTCCGGCTTCGGAATGCGTTTTCATCCGATTCTTAAAATTTGGCGACCCCATAACGGATTGGATTTTACCGCCCGTATCGGAACCCCTATTTATGCCACCGGCGACGGAACGGTGATTTATGCCGGACGCGGTTCGGGCTTCGGAAAACACGTAAAAATAGATCACGGCTTCGGTTACGTGACCGTTTATGCACACATGTCGAAAATGGCCGTCAAAAAAGGGCAAAAAGTCAAACGCGGACAAATTATAGGATATGTGGGAAACACCGGTCTTTCCACCGGTCCGCACTTACACTATGAAGTGCACTACAAAGGCAAGCCCGTCAACCCCGTTTATTATTTCTACCGCGACCTCAACGCGCAAGATTATGAGCGCTTGATTCAAATCTCCAAGCAAGCCAAGCAATCTCTCGATTAATGTCATCATGGACGAATATCCCGACAAAGACTATTATAAAATCGGGGAAGTGGCCCAAATACTCGGTGTTAATGCTTCCACGCTCCGGTTTTGGGAAAAGGCCTTCGGCGGTTATATAAAACCTGTAAAACGCAATAACAAAAGACTATATCGCAGGGAAAGCCTCGAAACCCTCAAATTAATCAAATTTCTCCTTAAAGACGAAAAATATACCATCGAAGGGGCGCGTCAAAAACTCAAATATCAGCGCAAACAAATTAAAGAAAAACAACAAATAATCGAAGATTTGGAAAAATTGAAGTCCTTCCTGAAGCAGCTCAAAAATCAATTGTCAAAAGCTGATCCGAAAGGTTGAGGATAAACGAATTCGCTAACACAGCCAAACTGATGGTATATGAGAAATAAATATTTGTTTCCTGCCGGAGATTATCGAAAAAAATCCTTTTAATTTTAACAAATGAAAGATGCGAAAAAGACGGCTACCGAGAGCGTGAGAAAATTCTTTAATATAGTCCGCAGCATTTGATTTGTTGATTGAAGATAAAACCGGGCAATAAAACTTTCGGTTTTTAGAATTGGAAAAAAAATCTTACCTTTGCCAACCGAAACCGATTTGATTTTGAAAATTTTATTCCGATGAAAAGAACATATCAGCCGTCGAAGAGGAAGCGCCGAAATACGCACGGATTTCGCAAACGTATGCAAACGCGATGGGGACGTGCCGTGCTTGCACGACGCAGAAAAAAAGGCAGGAAGCGATTAACCGTTTCGTCTGAAATTTTCAACAAACGATAAACCGGCAAACAAAACGCCGGTTTTATTTTTTTGATATATTTGTTACAAAAATTGCATTTATGAGAAAAAAACTACAAGCTTTTATGTCAATTCCTTTGGCTGCGGTTATATTTTTGGCATACAATTCGGGGCCGCCGTCCGGGTATACGGGATCGCCGGGCGATAACAATCATTATTGCACTGCTTGTCACTCGCCGGCCAATACGTATAATGTAAGTGCACAATTGACGACGGATATTCCCGCTACGGGTTATGTTCCGGGACAGACTTATCATTTAACGCTTCAGCCTTCGTCGGCCTCCAATAAGCATGGTTTTGAGATGACGGCCGAAAATGCCAATCGCCAAAAAGCGGGTGCATTTTCCAATACGGACGGAAACACACAAACGCTCAATGCGGGTCAATATATTGCTCACACTTCGTCCGGTACGCGTCAATCGCAATGGAATTTTACGTGGCAAGCGCCTGCGTCGGGTCAGGGAACGATTACTTTTTATGCGGCTATCAATGCCACCAATGCCGACAATTCCAGCTCGGGTGACACGCCGGCCCTATTTCACTGGTCCTTTGCCGAAAATACTACGGCTGTGCGTGAGAAAACCATTCCGGGAATTATGTTTTATCCCAATCCCGTGAAAGAACAATTGTATTTGAAGGCGAATAAAATCATAGACCGTTTCGAAATATATGATTTGAAAGGACGAAGAGTTTATCACAGCGAAAATCTCGTGTTTCCGGTTTCCATGCAATCGTATCCTAAAGGACAATACATAATCAAGGTAAAAAGCGAAGGAAAAGTCGGAATCTATAAAATATTAAAGGAATAAACCTTTTTGATAAAAAAAGAAAAAGCCGTATATTTGCACGCCAATTGAACTTTGAATAAAAACCAAAAGATGAAGAATCATTACGAAACTGTTTTCATTTTAACTCCCGTTTTATCTGAAGATCAGGTAAAGGAAGCAGTTAAGAAATTCCGCGATTTTCTAACGGAAAAAGGTGCGGAAATCATTTGGGAAGAAGATTGGGGGCTGAAAAAATTAGCTTACCCCATTCAACACAAAAAAACCGGATTCTATCATTTGATAGAATTTAAAGCCGATCCGGATTTGATTGCACGTCTCGATTTGGAATTCCGTCGTGACGAAAGAGTGATGCGTCACTTAGTAGTGAAGCTTGATAAATATGCCGCCGAGTGGGCGGAAAAACGTCGTAAGAAAATGCAACAAAAATCTAAAGCCTAAGCCTTATGTCGATTTTGGAAAATTCCGGAAAGAAAGAGACCGAAATCAGATATTTAACTCCGCTGGACATTGAAACCAAGAAGAAGGTTAAAAAGACCGATCGTCTGAAAAAGTGGGGAATTAAATACGTGGATTACAAGGATCCCGATTTCTTGTTGCAATTTTTGAACGAGCAAGGCAAAATATTGCCGCGCCGGATTACGGGACTGAGCTTGAAAAATCAGCGTCGAGTAGCCAAAGCGATAAAGCGGGCACGCCATTTGGCGTTGTTGCCTTTTGTAACGGATATGTTAAAATAAGCGTGCTATGGAAATTATTTTATTGAAAGACGTAGAAAATTTGGGCTTTAAAGATGATATCGTGCAAGTAAAAAACGGCTATGCACGCAATTATTTGATTCCCCAAGGTTTTGCCATATTAGCTACACCTTCGGCGAAAAAAGAATTGGCCGAAAAGCTCCGTCAAAGAGCACATAAAGAAAAAGATTTGATTGAACAAGCCAAAAAGTTGGCCGAACAAATCCAATCTTTGGAAATTAAAATTTCGGCCAAGGCCGGAAAACTGGGTAAATTATTCGGTTCGATTAACAATGCCGATTTGCAGAAAGCATTGGCCGAAAAAGGAATCGAACTTGAACGGAAATTTATTAAAGTGATCGGTGGCAATGTAAAACGTCTGGGGAAATATACGGCCGTGATTCGTCTTCATCGCGAAGTTCAGATCGAACTTCCTTTTGAGGTGATTAAAGCGGAAGAAAGTGCAAAGGATGAAGCGGAATCCCGGCCCGAAGAAGCAGCTTCCGAAGAATAAGTTAGTGAAATTTGTTAGATTTTTATATCCGAAACGATGAAATCTAAACCCTGCCTTTAGGCGGGGTTTTTATTATACAAGCGGCAAGAAAAGACGAATTGTTTTTGTAATATTGTAAAAAAAACAATCATGAAAAAAATATTTGTTTTTTTTGTGGCTATATTTTTCTTAAATCTTAGGGCTCAATATTATGGAAACTCTGCCGCTTACGTTAAGCTCGGCTTGGAAGATGCCAACACTTTGATTAAGGCATACACGCAACCGGCCAATCAAATTTTGATCCAGTCGTTGTCCGGCGGGCAGTTTACGGTATTTAATAAAAACGGACATAAGCGATTGAGCATTGGTTTGCAATCCATTTATTTGCAGGCGCCTTCAAGTTTACGCACCTACGATTTGAATGCATTGTCTTTGCAGACCGTGGAACCTGAAGAACCGGATAATGCAGAAGCGCGAACGATTTTGGGTGATTCGCTGAAAACGGTTACTATCGTATCCAAGAAAAAGGATTTATTTGGTCGTCCGTTATTTTCCTTTGAATCCCCGAAAGGGAGTGGTTATTCGGGAATAATTTTGCCGTATTTGACGATGAATTATTATTTAGGCAAGTACGGTGTGGCGAAATTCGGATTTATTCCTTTAGTGAAAGTGCCTACGACCGATTTGAATATGTTTATGCTAAGAGCGGGTTATCAGCAGGATTTGTTGCAATGGTTCGATTGGTTTGATGACGAAAAATACGATTTGAGTGTTTCTTTGACCTACGGTTATTTTCATGGATATGAACATTTGAATGTAACGCCGGAGGGTGTTCATGTGAATGTAAGTATGACGGGTTCGCATACGGGACCTTATGACAATCAAAAATTTTTACTGGATTTTCATTCCGTAGGTTTGGGTACGCATTTCGGATGGCATGCCAATGAGATTTTAACTTTGTATGCGGGGACGAATTTGAGTGTGGGCTCCGCTTTACTTCAATTGAAAGGTCGTTATCCCGTTTATGAAAGTGCCGGGGGTTTGATTTCCGTGGTGGCCACGGATATAGACGATCCATTGAATGTTCAAGCCAGTGCCGTGTTGTTTTCCTTTGAGGGAGGTGTGTATTTTAATTGGAACAGTGTGGATTTGCGATTCGATTTGCACTTGGGAAAATTTGCGGGCGGTCAGTTGTCGGTTGGTTATAAATTTTTGTAAGACAAGAGTTTAGCCGTATTTCGGGTTATTACAAACTGGAATTTTTTGAAGTAATTTTTGAAGTTTTGATTGTTTAACCGGTGGGGAAGGAGCTTTAATAGATTTTATTTTTGATGTAATAAGCGTGTGATTTTGATGGATAGATTCAGGAAGGTGATTTTGGGGTGCGTATTCCGGCTGAGTTGATAGGCGGTTTCGCTGAGGAGTTTTTGCAGTTTTTCGATATTGCGGTCGTGAATGTATGGAGCAAATCGATTGAGCATGAAATTTTCGCGGGAAAAATCGGTAAAGCCGTTGGTCCAGATGCCTTTATTGATGAGGTAGGCTTCGCGAAAAACTTCAAGGCTGAAAAGTAAAAACGATTGTTGAAATATTTTGGATTCGCTGGTGATTCGTTCCGTCCAATCGGTTAATTCGTTGATGGCTTTGGGCCGCTTAAGGGCTGTCCAAGCCGTCCTGACCCATTCTACGAAATATTTTTTGAATTCGGCGTTCGGGTCTTCTTCGCGGAGGTATTGAAGCGCTTTATTGAGGTTTCCTTCGGCGGCAGTTGCCCATTCCATTGCTTTGTGACGGGGTATTTCGGGGTTGAATGTCAGGATGTTTTTTAGCATTTCTTCTTTAGCGACCGGGGGCACGCGGTAAATAACGCATCGGGATAATACGGTTGGCAAAAGGAGTTTTTCGTTTTCGGTGGTGAGGATAAAATGTGTGTCTTGAGGCGGTTCTTCCAAGACTTTGAGTAATTTATTGGCCGTGACGGTATTCATTTTATCGGCCAACCAGATCAAAACCACTTTGTTTCGGGCAAGAATAGGATACCGGTAAATTTTTTTCGACAGATTTTCGGCATCTTTCACACGGATTAATCCTTCTTTGTCGCCGGATTCGATAAATTTGAGCCAATCTCGATAGGAACCGAAAGGATTTCGGCGAAGAAATTCGTGCCAATGTTCCATATAATTTTCGGAGGATACGGAAGCACCGTATTTGCTTGTGACGCTGGGGAAAATAAAATGCAAATCGGGGTGGATGAATTTACCGGTTTGTTCCTTGCAATGGGGGTCTTCTTTGCATAAAATCATAGAGGCGAGCTTTAATGCCAGAAACAAGCTGCCGTATCCGGTGTTGCCCGATAGTAGAATCGTATGTGGCAATCGCTTGTTTTGCAAGCTTTTTTGCCACATGGATAAGAGTTGTTCGTGAATTTGAATATCCTTAAATTGCATGCCATAAAGTTAAGCATTTCGGAGAAATATGAAGGATTTTTTTACCAAGGATGGCTTTAAAACGGTGGTTTTGGTGGATCCTGACCGGTTTGACGAAACGGATATCGAAGGGTTTAAGGAAAAAATAAACCGGATTTCGGTTTCTATGTTTTTTGTAGGCGGAAGTTTTATATCACGGGGCAATACGGAAAAAACCGTTCGTTTTTTGAAGAAGCATTTTTCGATGCCCGTTTTGCTTTTTCCGGGAGATTATGCGCAATTAACGCCTGTTGCGGATGCGGTTTTGTTTTTGACTTTACTATCGGGGCGCAATTCCGAATATTTAGTCGGTCAGCAGGTGAAGGCCGCTCCTTTGATTAAGCGTTGGCAAATGCCGGTTGTATCCGTGGCTTATCTCTTGATTGACGGTGGGCGTTTGTCTACCGTTCAATATATAACGCAAACGGTTCCTTTGCCGCAGGATAAGCCTGAATTAGTGGTGGCAACGGCTTTGGCCGGTCAATTTATGGGCATGGATGCGGTTTATTTGGAAGCGGGAAGTGGTGCCGATATTCCCGTATCGCTTGAAATTGTCCGGAGGGTTTCGAAAGCGGTGGATATTCCCGTGATAGTGGGGGGAGGCATACGCGATTTTTCGTTATTGGAGATGTATCGTGAAGCCGGCGCCAGTGCCGCGGTTATTGGTACATGGTTTGAATGATTTCCGGTTGCCTTTTTCGGCTTGAAAACGTTTTTTGTATCTTTAAAAACCTATAAAAATTTTGATTTTTCTCCTTGATTTTTGTAATTTTGATAATAAAAGTAGCGGGGATGTTATATAAGGTTTTCTTTGAAAAAGGAGAAGTAATTCTCAGTGACCGGATGTTGGATAAGGAATATCCGGTTTATGTTTTCCGCTATGCGAATGTTCCCAAGTTGCTTTTTCGACTTGAGGGGGGAGAATTTCCGGGATTGTTTTTTATTGACCCTCATCCGGATGTAGCATGGAAGCATTTCTTGAAATTTTTCGATGTGATTTATGCAGCAGGGGGAATAGTTTACAATCCCGAAGGAAAAATTTTGTTCATTTATCGACGAGGGATTTGGGATTTACCCAAGGGAAAAACGGAAGCGGGTGAAGATTTTGCCGAGACGGCTTTACGAGAAGTGAGTGAAGAATGCGGTTTAAAGCGGTTAAAGCTCGGGGATTATGCCGGAGAAACTTATCATGTTTTTTGGGAAGGAAATCGCCGTAAAATGAAGATAACCAAATGGTATCGTATGTTTTCGCCCGGTGATGAAGATTTGGTGCCACAGCGTAGGGAAGGTATTGAAAAGGCGGAATGGATTGATTTGGAACAAATTAACGGTAATCTGAGAACTTTTCCCAATATTAAGTATTTGCTTCTGCAGGCGAAGGTTTACGGTTAACAACAGGTAACAATATCAGGCTGATTATCCCCATTATGATGAGTAGAAGCGTTTGCGAAGTCCACATGACGGTGGAGAAAGCGAAACCGGTGGAACGCGGCACGCCGAAAAGAGACAATGCGCTAGTAACAAAAACGGGGTAGGTGCCAATGCCTCCGTTGCTTACAACAATACTCAAACTGCCGGCTACAAAAGTAAAAATAATAGCACCGAAGGATAGTTTCAAGGTTTCGGGAAAGGCAAGCAAAACGACCTGTAGCATCATTAAATAAAGGCCCCAAATCAAGAGTGTTTCAAGGAGGAAGATGCTTTTGTGTTTCATGTGAAAAATGTTCATGGCTCCTTGAAGGATTCCATGAAGAAAATCGGCTGTTTTCCGAACGAATTGCTTGTTGGATTGTCGTGCTTTAAACACCGAAATAATTCCTGCAAGCCCGGTTAATAATAAAAAGCCTCCCCCCAAGATCCATTGTTCGGAGAAATACGGTTTCAGAAAAGTGCTTAATTTTTTCATTTCCAAAAAGAATCCCAGAAGAACAAATAAGCCGAGCATAATCATATCGGCTACTCTTTCGGCAATGACGGTACCCATCACTTTATTGAATGGTAATTGTTCGTATTTGGCTAAAGTGCCGGCCCTTGCCACTTCGCCACTTCGGGGAATGCCCAGATTAATAAGGTAGGAAATGCCGACGGCTAAAACCAAGTTGATATTACGCGGAGTTTTCCCCGTGATGGGAATAAGTAAATATTTCCAACGCCAGGCGCGAATCAAATGGCTTAATAATCCCAAAAACAAGGAAATTATCACTAAGGTGTAATCGGCTTGGTGAAGTGCTTTTTTGACGGATTTCCATTGGTCTGCCGTAAAACCGGAAATATACCACCATAAAATTCCTATTCCCAAGGCTAGCGGAAGGAGAATTTGAAGCGTTTTTTTCACAAATCTATTTTAAGAGATTGGTATTTTCGTCCGGGAAGATGACGGTCGGTTTGAAATTTTCGGCTTCTTCGGGAGTCATGCATGCATAGGAAATGATAATAATAATGTCTCCTTTTTGCACTTTACGTGCCGCCGGTCCGTTAAGCGTAATTTCGCCACTTCCGGCTTTTCCTTCGATCACATAGGTTTCGAGGCGCTCTCCGTTATTGATATTGACAATTTGCACTTTTTCGCCGGGTATGATATTGGCTGCGCGCATCAAATCGGCATCGATGGTGATGCTACCCATATAATTGAGATCGGCACCGGTAACCCGGACGCGATGGATTTTGGATTTGAACACTTCGATTTTCATGTTTCAAATTTAATTAATTCAAGGGAATGTTGTCAATCAGCCGCACATCACCAGCAAAAACGGCGATGAAACCGCGGTATTTTTTCCGTGGGTCGAATTTTTTTGCCGGTTGTAGATTTTCTTCGTCGGCAATTTCGAAGTATTCCAATCGAAGCAACGGATGTTTTTCAAAGGCTAATTCGACTTGTCTTTTGATTTCGCCGGGAGAATGATTCGGTTTCATGGAAGCGGCCTGTTTTAGGGTTTGATAAATAAAAGGAGCCGCTTGGCGCATTTCGGGTTTCAAGCGCCGGTTACGCGAGCTCATCGCCAAGCCGTCTTTTTCGCGGTAGATTTTTACGGGAATAATTTCCACGGGAAGTTTTAGGTTTTCGACTAATGTTTGGATGATTCGTAATTGTTGGAAATCTTTTTCTCCGAAATAGGCTTTGTGAGGGCGGACGGCTTCGAAAAGTTTATGGACTACGGTAGCCACGCCGTCGAAGTGTCCGGGTCTGTATTTTCCTTCCATGGTTTTGTCTAAACCGTTGAGCGCATAATGTTTTGCCTCAACGGTTCCTTGATATAAGTCTTCGGCGACGGGTATGTATACGATCATGTTTTTGTCGGTCTGTTCAAGTAAATACAAATCCCGTTCCAAAGTGCGCGGATATTTTTCAAGATCGTCTTTTCTGTCGAATTGGGTGGGATTGACAAATATGCTGACTACCGTTGAATCATTTTCTTTAATCGATTGCTCGATTAATGATAAATGTCCCTCGTGCAAAGCGCCCATGGTGGGTACAAAACCTATGGTTTTTCCTTGGTTCTTAAGGGATTCGATACGGGCGCCGAGATGGGTTTTGAGGGTAAAAACTTCCATCTTTTACGATAAAATTTCAATCCGGTTTCGATGCAGTTTGATTAAACCGTCGCGCTCGAGCATTTTAAGCAGACGTGAGATAACTACACGGCTTGTTGCCAGTTCGTTGGCAATATCTTGATGGGTAATTTCAATGGTATTGCTTCCGAGTACTTTGGCTTTATTTTGGAGATAAGAAAGTAATCGTTCGTCCAATTTTTTAAAGGTGATATGATCCAAGGTGTTAAGGAATTCCACGATTTTGTCACCCAGATTTTTGAGCACATACTTACGCCAGCCTTCAAATTTGGCCAATAATTCATGCATTGATTCGCGGGGAATCAGCAATACAATGCTGTTGGTTTCCGCTTCCATATCGATTTCGCTGTGTTTGTGATCGGAAGTTTCGCAAATGGCAAATGTGGCTGCGCATGATTCGCCTTCCTTCAGGTAGAATAAAATATGTTCATTGCCGTTTTCGTCCGTCCGGCTTACTTTCATAATGCCTGAAAGTAGTAGCACGATATATTGTAGTTCTTGTCCTTTACTAATGATTTTTTGTCCTTTGATTACGGGGTTGGCCAGTGAAATGGTGTCGAGATAATCAATAAGGTCGTTTTCGAATTGGTTTCCGAATTTTTCTTTTAAAATGTCTTTTGTGCTCATATAGTCTTAATTTCTTCGACTTTTTTAATATAAGGTAAGTATTTTTGAAAAATAGCTTTTATTCCTAATTCCAAAGTTACGTTTTTTATATGACAATGCATACAATTTCCCAAAAACTGAATAAAAACGGTTTCTTCTTCTATTTTGACAATACGCAAGTCACCACCGTCTCTTCTGAGAAAGGCTCTGATTTCTTCGAGTGCTTTATTCAAGGCTTTTTTGTCTTGAGGCGATAAATCCATGATATTTGTTATTTAACGGCGCAACCTGCTTGGTTTGTGATTTTGATTTTTTCGGTGGGAGGAAGTTTTTTGTTTCTTTCCACGGTTTTTTCCACGGTTTTTTTGGTTAATTCCACATAGGCTTTGGCTACGGGAGTATTTTTTTGAAGAACCGCCGGGCGTCCGATATCTCCGGATTCACGTATGCTTTGAACCAGCGGAATTTCACCTAACAAGGGCAAATTGAGTTTTTCGGCCAAATGTTTACCTCCGTCACGACCGAATATATAATATTTATTGCCGGGGCATTCGGCCGGTTCGAAATAAGACATATTCTCCACGATACCCAATACGGGAACTTTAATACTCGGATTTTCAAACATGTTTATTGCTTTGCGCACGTCGGCGACGGCTACATTTTGGGGTGTAGTCACCACTACGGCGCCTGTCACCGGTACCATCTGCATAACCGAGAGTTGGATATCGCCCGTTCCCGGAGGAAGGTCGATCAAAAGGAAATCCAATTCACCCCATTGGGCATCAAACATTAATTGATTGAGCGCCGAATTAGCCATTGAGCCGCGCCAGATGATAGCTTGTTCGGGTTGGGCGAAAAAACCGATGGAAAGAATTTTTACGCCGTAAGATTCCACGGGAATGATCCACACTTTGTCGCCTTCTTTGACGGCACCCGGACGTGCGCCTTGAACATCGAACATTAAGGGAATGGATGGTCCGTAAACATCGGCATCCAAAATGCCTACCTTAAATCCCATTTGGGTAAGCGAAACGGCCAAGTTTGCCGTAACGGTGGATTTGCCAACGCCGCCTTTACCCGATGCTACGGCGATTATATTTTTGATTTTTTCGATGGGTTTCATTTTTTCGTTTTCGGGGACTACCACACGGGTGGTGAGTTTAACATTGATATCGTTCCCGAATTCATTGTGAATAACGTTGGTAATATCTTCTTCCAATTTTTTCTTGACGTGGATAGCGGGCGAGTCGATCACTGCTTCCACTTCCACTTCTTTCCCGAAGATATCGTCTTTAACGTTTAGTTTGGTAACGATATTACCATCAATGATATTATTGTCTTTGTACTTAACCTGCTTCAGGATTTCCAAGACATTTTCCTTATTTAGTTTCATTTTAATTAAATTTTTCAAGGACAAAATTACGAAATAAAGTTTATGAAATAAAAAACCGCTCCGTTTAATGGAGCGGTTTTAGGTTTATGTTTACTTTCAATTATTGATCCCAAGGAATACGAGAATCGTTGAGATCCTCTTGAGGAGTTAAATCTTGTTTTCCCTGAGCATAACCCTCGGGGTTAAATGTTTTTTCATTAAAAGGATAAGCATATCGTCTGGGAATTTGTCCAGTTGAGTTTAAGGGTTGAGGGTGAGGTACTAGCTGGAGATAATTACTTAGTCTTCTCCATTGAGCCCAACCTTCAAATCCCATGGGGAAGTATGCCACCCATTTTTCTTCGGCTATTACTCTTAATTTGGCTTCACTTGCACTAGTAGCACCGCCGTATGTTGCGTTATTAGCGTCAGTTACTCGTGCAGTTGCATATGTTTGGCCAGAGGCCTGATAAATACTATAGTTAGCAGCATCATAATGAGCAGCCAAACTCTCGAATGATTTTGTAATACCGTTCAGAAGCATATCATCGAAGTTTTCCGATGTCCATCCTCTTGCTGCTGCTTCGGCACGATCCAAATAAACCCAAGAAGCTGTAAAGAATGGTAGCGAAGCATCCGGATTCCATATTAAACCTGACATTTTGGCGCCTCCACCTTGAAAATCGCAAGAGTATGGGTTTCCATCATCTGATGGATTATTACTTAATAGATTAATCCTGTCATCTGGTGTATGATTATAACTGGGGCTACAACTTCCTATAGAACCATTAGCCATCCCTTTTAAAGCATCTGTAAATTCTTTTGATAAGAAATAATCATCTCTACGCAATCTTGAGTAAGGATTTTGTAATGCACGATCATTATGTGTGAAATAAATCCACGCTTCATCATCAAGTGATTCAATGACACCAGCGCTATTATTTAATGCGTCATTGAATTCGCTTTGTGCATAAGAAGTTTCTGATGGAACATTGCTGAGTTGAAGTGCTGCATGTAAAATTAGAGAGTTAGCTAATTTTTTCCATTTAACCACATCACCGTTATAAATAATATCTCCTTCAATTGAGCCTTTTGCCGGATCCAACATATCTCTGGCCTCTTTAAGCATATCAATGATACCATGATAAATTTGGATTTGGTTATCGTATTTAGGAGTTTTATTATTGGCATCGAGAGCTTCACTGAAGGGAATGTCACCATATATGTCGGTAATGAATTTGAATACATATGCCATCATGATCTTATTAACTCCGATTTGGTTATTGGGATCACCCATTGAAAGTATAACTGCATCGTCGCGGTTATTTTCGATAAAATCGATATTTTGCTTAAAGTTTGAAAGTACTTGAACGTACCAAGGATCCCAATCAATCGGGCTATCGGCATATTGCATTTCCGAGGTATATATATTCTGGGTTTGCCATTGAATGTAAAAGGTAGGATTGGTCAGGTAGCTTCGGCCGGAATTGTTAAAAAAGTTAATAATTCCGCCGGCTAACATATCTTTCGGACTTGGGTTATTAGGTCCGAGAGGGTCCTTGTTGATATCTCCAAAGTTCATGTTTTTACATGAGCTGAGAATCAATAGAGCTATAATAAATAATTTTATCTTTTTCATTTTTTTGATTTTTTTATTATTGAATATGGTTTATATTAGAAGTTTATTTTAATGTTAACACCATATCTTCTTGTTCCAGGTAATTGGGCATCCTCACCATAAATCTGTGATAATTCGGAAGGATCCCAACGGTGATAATTATCCTTAGCTACAGCGATAAGCCAAACATTTGTACCTATCAAACTGATACTAGCTCCTTTTAGATACTTAGTTTTATTAATAATGCTTTTTGGCAATGTGTACGTCAAGCTTAGTTCACGCAATTTTAAGTAGCTAGCATCATGAATAAAAGGACCGGCTATATTATTGTTATGGAACTGTTTATAATAAGTTCGTGCTTCTACATTGTGTGATACAGATTGACCATTTGTATCAACTCCTGATACATTCACTCCGTCTTCTCGTTTACCATTCATACCGGTTTCTTCATAAAGACCTGAGTAGTACCCCCAAACTTCTGAACCCGAGAAGAATTTACCACCTTTTTGGAATGTGAAGTGTGCAACGAATGAGAAGTCTTTGTACTTGAATGTATTAGTGAAACCACCGGTTATGTGAGGTAATACACTTCCGAAATAAACCTGTTCTTTTGTTGGCAAATACAATCCTTCTGATGATAGAACATAATTTCCATTTTCATCTTTACGGATGTCATAACCTTTCAATTGTCCCCATTCTTTATGTTCTTTGTGAACTACAGCGATTCGTCCCCAGGTGTCACCGCCGCTCCACCATTTTCCGCCGGGAGCAAGCATTTCAACATTATCTCCGGGAACGTCATCGACAATTGTTTTGTTATATGCAACGTTTGCAGTCAGATTCCATGAAAATCTTTTGGTTTTTATAGGAGTTCCGTCCAATGTTAATTCAATACCGGAACGATGTGATTGTCCGCCGTTGGTAAGGTAATTGTTATATCCTGTAGCAGCACTAATAGCTTGTAAGATAATTTCGTCTTTACGTTTCTCATAGTAATAGGTAAAACTCAATCCGGCTCGGTTATCTAAAAATTTCAAATCTGTACCTATTTCAAATGATGAGTTTAAAGCGGGTTTTAAATCAGGGTCGACTGTATAGCTTGGTGTTAATAGGGTTGCATATCCATTGTAAGGTACATCACTTAGGATAGGATAACGACTGTAAATTAAATGAGCACTAACATCGGAACCAACTTGAGCCCAACCGATACGGAATTTTCCTGAAGATATGTAATTGCTGATTTTTGAATTGCTAAAGCCGTCCATATCGCTGAAATTCCAAGTCAAACCTACAGAAGGATAAAAATATCCGTTATTATCTTCAGGCAGTGCAGAACTCCAATCTTGCCTTCCGGTAATTTCGAGGAATAACATATTTTTAAAAGCAAAAGTGGTTTTTCCAAAAATTGAATAAACCATTTTATGGTATTCATCTCTTGAAGCTACAACTGGTTTTTTAGTGTTACTGAATCTATATACGTCAGGTATAACAAGACCATTTTCCGGATCTTCGGGATCCATCCAGGTACTTAAGGAATATCGGTTTTCATCTCTCAAGGTTGTTCCTAGTAATCCATCAAAATTTATATCTTCGGTTAGATCTTTTTTGTAATAGAGGAATCCGTTGTAATTATCTTCGGTTCTAATAGATGTTGACAAACCGAAACTGTTAATCCATGTAGTATAAAGATCATGTGCAGAAGAATATTCTATTTCATAAGGTAAATGAAAGTTTGAATTTCCGTTATTTTGCGCACGGTTAAACGCTATCTTTAAAGATAATGCATTGTTAATTTTATATTTGGCCCAAACGTTAGCCACCAAATTATAACCATTACTGTTTCTATCATATCTATCAAGCCAAGTGTAGTGATTAAACCAGAAAACAGGTCGTTTAAGTTGTTCGACCGGGTAGCCATAGTTAGGTAATAAAGCAAGGTAGAAAGGTCCCCACCAGTTCCAAGATGCTAAATAACCTTCAGGAGTCTTCAGATTTATAAGTTCTTTTTGTTTGGACATATCCAAATCGCGAGCAAACCAAGCATTGAATGAACCTGATGTTTGGTTTCCATATTCATCATTGAAGTCTCCATGACGCTTATATTGGGAATATAATGCATGCAAACCAACGGTGAATTTCTTTGACACGTTGTATTTGAAATTCGAATTAAGATAGTAACGGTTGTAGGTTGAATACGGAATTGTTCCTTTTTGACTTAAATTCGAAAATGATAATCGGGCACTGTATTTTTTTGTCGCACTGTATAATGAAATATTATTTTTAATAAATACTCCTGTGTTATAGAAATTTTTGACGTTATTGGGTTTGGCTTCCCATTTTGTAGTTTGCCCAAAGTAAGGACTTCCAGGTATCCATGCATACCAAGGCATTACGTCTTCGCCATCAAATTTAGGTCCCCAACTTTCGTCATAAAGAGTACGGCGGTTGAATCTTACACCTTGAAAAGCAGGATCTGCCCATTCCGGATATTGAGGGCCCATGGCGCTATAAGTAGCATAATCATAAGTTAGCCAATCACCATCGTTTCTGGCACCTTGTCCATACCAGTTTTGGTATTTCGGGAGATAAGCTATATTTTCAAAAGTAATCTTACTATTAACATTAACACCGAACTTTCCTTTTTTAGCACTTTTTGTAGCTATATAAACAACTCCGTTTTCACCACGTTGTCCGTAAATCGCGGTTGCATTAGGTCCTTTTAAAACTTCAATAGTTTGTATGTCATCAGGATCAATAACGGATGGATCATTGACCGGAACACCATCTACAACATAGAGGGGGTTAGTATCGGAGCTCAATGATATGCGTCCGCGAAAGCGAATTTTTGGTTTAGAACCTAATTTTGAACCGGCTTGTTCCCAAACTTGAGCGCCGGCAATTTTCCCGGAAATAGCACTGGCGGCATTGGAAATATCACTGATTTCTAATTTGTCGGATTTTACAGTTTGAACAACATACGTTATGGTTTTTATATTTTTCTTTTCGCCGGAAATATCAAATACAATAGTTTCAAGCTTTTCTCCCCTTTGAAGCGCCACATTAATTATGCTTCTATTTCCTACTTTTTCTTTGGCATCTTTGTAACCCACATACGAGAATACCAGCACGTCATCGGGTGAGGCAGTAATGCTGTAGTTCCCGTCGAAATCG
>JAMONV010000001.1 GCA_027066365.1 Flavobacteriales bacterium | reverse complement strand
ATTCCCGGGATTAAAAATAAACCAAACGGACAAAGGTTTTCCCGTCCGGAAAGCCTTTGTTTTTTGTTCGATAAATGAAACGCAAATCCACATATCTCCTCTTCGGGACCGTTATGTCGGCTTTTTTGATGTCCGCTCTTCTTCCGGTTTCCTCCCCGCAAATGGCAGGCAAATGGCTTTGGGTGTCGTATGCGGACGGTAACCGCATCACAAAACCGTATCAACCCGTGGTATTCACCCGCGACGGAAAAATTTTGTTCAACGGCATAAAAATAGCCGGCTGGACATACCGCAAGGGTCAAATCACTTTACATTCCGAAGCGGAGCCTTCATTCAACGGAAAATTCAGGGTCAAATGGCGCGGAGGCGGACATCTGTTGGTGGAAAAGAACGGTATTCGCTTGGAATTTCGCCGTTGGACGGATGATTTCTTGTTGCGCACCTTAGCGGGCGTTTGGTTATACTACGGCGACCCGGAAGTTTATCTCAAAATCGGGGATTCCTCCATGCTTACGGAGTTTGTGCTCACCGATTACGGAACCGGAATGAGCGTGGCTACCGGTATTTATCTGCCCGAAGAAAAGCAAATCGTCATCCGCAATCCCGGCGGATATTTTACCGGAACTTACAAAGTGGAACAAGAAAATGAACGGGAAATGACTTTAGAGCGTAACGGGAAAACCTATGATTTGATTCAAGACATGGAAACGGCTCCGCCACCGCCTCTGTATTTTTCCCGGGAAGATTTTTCCGCCGGCGGAAACGAAGCGCGCTTACCGTGGAAACAAATATCTTGGCTTGATTATGACACTTCCCTAATCTATCATTATCAACGCCTCACCTATATCGAAGGCTTGGAACGTTACCGCATCGCAAACGAATTCGACCGGCATCAACGCAACCGGAATAACGAAACATTTTGCATAGCCCGCTATCTGTTTAAAATCTCGGGAAAACGGATGCGAATAAGCGAAAACTGCAAGGGAAACGTAATGCAAAGCCACAATCCCTTCTTCCCCATGCCCCGGCCGGACCGTTTTCGTATCGTCAGCACCGACAGTTTGTATGAAACGGAGGATTTCTCCTTGCATTGCACCGTGGTGGAAGGCATTCACGGGAATAAAAAATTCCGTTACTGGATGATCAACGACCGTCCGGGCGTATATGCGCGTATTGTGGTGCAATATCCCGGCGACCGGGACGGAGAAACCTACTACATCAGGGAACTTGACTATTGGGAACCGGCCAAATCTCTACAATCACAATAAAAATAATTCGTAAAACCCTTTAAAAAATTCACCCCTATGAAGCACAAATTTATCCTTCTTCTCATCTTTTCCTTGTTCATAGCTTGCGGAAACCGTTCCGGAGAAAACAACGAATTATCCGTAGCCGCTACCCGACCCGGCAGGATAAAACGTTACCAAGTCCCTTCGGGTATCGTGGAATATCGCCTGACCGTTAAAGGAAATATGGGTGTGGGAAAAATTTCCGGAAACGGAACCACCAAATTATACTTCAAAGATTACGGCGCTTTGGAAGTGTTGGACGAACAATATAAGCAGGTTACCGAAGTCAACGTATTCGGACAAAAACAACGCCAAATAACCCAATCGCACAAAATGTCCAAATACGATAACGGAACGGCTTACTCGGTGGATTTCGACAACCGGAAAATTTATAAGATGAAAGACATGGGAACCGGTTTGTTCAAAGCTTTGAAGAACTCCGGAAATATAGCCGGCTCTACGGAAGATATGATGAAATCCGCCGGCGGGAAGAAAACCGGAAAAGAAAAAATCTTGGGATATAACTGCGATATCCGGGAAGTGATGGGTTCCAAAATTTGGATGTATAAGGGCATTCCGCTAAAAACCGAAAATAATATGATGGGAACAACCTATATCAATGAGGCCGTCAAAGCCCGGTTCGACATCGAGGTTCCGGATAAATATTTTCGATTGCCGGATTATCCCGTAGTGGATGCCGGCGCCATGATGAATATGGAAGCAGGCGAGGATATGCAACGGGATTTGGAAAACGCACGCAAAGGACCGGTGCTTTCCTACGACGAATTTAAGCAAAAAATGCTGACGGATAATCCCGACATGACCGGAAACGATTTGAAGGCGGCTTACAAGATGTATAAGATGGCTATGGGTAAATAAATTGTAAATCTGTCGTTATGAAACATTTTATTTTATCATGGTTCTTTCTGTTCACCGGGCTGAGTCTTAAGGCACAACCCGAACTGCTCAAAACCACCCTCTCGCCCGTAGAAGGGGGCACACATACGACGGCAAACATCAGTGTGATCGATGCCGGAGGCGAGGTATTCCATGCCGAAAGCGATGCGTTAAACATCCATCTTTCCGAAGGCTTTATCGGACCGGATTTGGCGCATTTGTTGGGCATTGAAAATTATCAAGCCCTCGAAGGAGTTAGCTTGTATCCGAATCCCGTAAAAAACCGTTTAACCGTCGGCTTGCCCGGCGGCAAAAGTTATGAGATTCATATACACAGCCTTTCGGGCAAGGAAATCATGCAAATGCATACGGAATCTTCCCTTGTCAGGATAGATGCCCGCCCATTTCCGCCCGGCGTTTACCTTGTCACCATCATTGATCGTGAAAACCGGCAATTCGTAACCTGTAAAATTCAAAAAATATGAAAAAAATAATCGTTTTACTCACCGTAATATTATTCGGAAGCATTTCGTATGCTCAAACCGGCGGCTTCAAATACAAAGCCATAGTTAGCGAAAACGGCAGCATTCTTTCCAATCATGACGTAAAACTCAACGTTTACTTTTATGAAAACGGAAATATGCGCTACCGCGAACATCACGAAACCACTACGGACGCCAACGGTATTTTTCAAATAAATCTGGGCGAAGGAACCCCCACCAGCGGACAATTCTCCGATTTGGATTGGAGTCAAAGTCATAGTTTTAAAGTTTACTTAAGCACCGACGGCGGAAATACCTATTACGATATGGGCGAACAACAGTTCAAAACCGTTCCTTATGCCAAATATGCCGAAAACGGAGGCGGTGCGCACGAATTGAACGATTTGGACGATGCTATGACAACCGCCGGATCCGTCTATGTGGGTGAAGAGGCAGGAATTAATTACCAGTCGGGTAATTCCAACACGGCCGTAGGATATCGAAGTATGTACGGCGGTAGCGGTGTGGGAAATACGGCCCTTGGATACGAAGCCTTGTATTCGACAACCGCCGCGTCGTGGGGAAACGTAGCGGGCGGATACCAAACTTTGTATTCCAATACTTCCGGAAATTATAATGTAGGGATAGGATTTAATGTTTTATACGGTAACACGGCCGGAAATTATAATATCGGATTGGGGTATTCCGGATTGTATGAAAATACGACGGGACAAAATAATATTGCTATCGGACTTAAGGCTCTTAAAAACAATAACAACGGAAATAATAATGTAGCCATAGGCAGCATGGCTTTATTTAGTAATATCGACCGCTCCGATCTGGTGGCCATAGGCGATTCGGCACTGATGAATAACGGACAAAACGTGACGGCATCATATCACGCTTCGGGTAATACCGCAATCGGATCAAAAAGTTTATCGGCCAATACGAGAGGTTATTGGAATACATCCATTGGATTTCAAAGCCTGTCATCCAATACGACGGGTTCCAAAAATACGGCCGTAGGATATAATGCTCTACAAAATTCGACAACCGCCGAATATAATACCGCTTTGGGATACGCAACTTTGAAAGAAAACACGGGAAACGGGAATACCGCATCGGGCGCCATGGCACTAAGTAACAATACGTCCGGGGCTTATAATACCGCCCTTGGAACGGAAGCTCTTTTTGGAAATAATTTAGGAAGCAACAATATATCGGTAGGATACAGAAGTTTGTATTATAATAACGAAGGAGAGCGAAACAATGCCTTGGGAAATTATGCACTTTTTCACAACACCAACGGAACCGGTAATACGGCAACGGGAATGAATACTTTGCGCTCCAATACGGAAGGAAATTACAATATCGCCGTGGGTTATTCTTCCCTCTACTACAACGAGACAGGTGATGCCAACATAGCCATCGGTATTAGAGCTTTATATAAAAATTCCGACCGATCTCATCTTATTGCCATCGGGGATTCCGCCCTGTTTAATAATGCCTATAACGTGACCACCCAAAATTACGGCATCGAGAATATCGCCGTAGGCTCCAAAGCCATGTATTCAAACATACAAGGAAGTTTTAATGTAGCCTTGGGTAATGCAAGTCTTACGAGTAACACACGGGGATTTCAAAACAACGCTTTCGGGCATGAAGCCCTACATAGTAATACGGAAGGCGGATATAATACAAGTGCGGGAAATCGATCGCTTTACAGCAATACGACCGGTGCCCATAATACGGCATTCGGCTACTGGGCTTTATATCTCAATACCACGGGAACGGGAAATGTAGCCATAGGCCGCGGCGCGTTATATTCCAACCTCAACGGCGATTATAATACCGCATTAGGTACCGATACGTATTTCGACGGTTCTTATTCCAATTCCACGGCATTGGGTTATGATGTCTCCGTTACAGCCTCCAATCAAGTGCGTATCGGAAACGGTTCGGTTACATCCATCGGCGGATTTGCCAATTGGTCTAATCTGTCAGACGGTCGCTTCAAAACCGACATACAGGAAAACGTACCCGGAATGGCGCTTGTCCGAAAACTCCGGCCGGTTACCTACCGGCTCGATATGAATGCCTTAGCCAAATGGCACCATACACCCGACAGCCTGCGCCTTCCCGGAGCCGAGGCCGCCAAAGGCACCGAAGTGCAAATCGGTTTTATCGCCCAGGAAGTGGAACAAGCCGCCGATGAAGTAGGCTTTGATTTCCATGCCGTGGACAAACCCAAAAACGACAATGACGCCTACGGACTGCGCTACGCCGAATTTGTGCCCGTGCTGGTGAAAGCCTTGCAGGAGCAGGAAGCTCGCAACCAACAACAAGACAAAATAATACAGCACCAAGCCCGGATTATTCGCCGGCTTGAAGAACGAATACGGCGTATGGAAGAACGGCTAAATCGGACCTCGGAACGGTAATTTCCGGAAAAAACAAAAGGCTGCCTTTTTTAGGCGGCCTTTTTGTTTATAGGTTGTTTTGTAGTTTTATACGGTTCTGTTTCTGACGGTTAGTTTTTACGTTTTATGCGTATTTCTTCGATATTTTTATCGCTGGCTTTGGTGACGGTATAATGAAAATGTTCGTCTTCGGTTGTTTCGCCGGGCTTTGGAATGCGGCCGAATAATTCCAAAACATATCCGCCCAGGCTTTCAAAGCCGGCGTTTTCCGGGAGTTTGAGTTTGTATTTATCGTTGATTTCATTGATATTTTTTTTGGCGGAAAAGATAAAAGTTTTTTCGTCGATTTGTTTTTCTTTGACATCTTCGGAGTCGTGTTCATCTTCGATTTCGCCGAAGAGGCTTTCCATGATATCTTCCAAAGTAACAATTCCCGCCGTCCCGCCGTATTCTTCGAAAGCCACGGCGATGCTTTTCTTTTTCCGGATCATTTCTTTGAGCAGATCGTTGACGGATTCGGTTTCGGGAACCATGATGATTTTTCGCAGAATTTGTCGAAGATTTCGAGGTTTTTTAAACAAATCGAAAAAATGGATGTAGCCGGCTACATTGTCGATATTATCTTCGTAGGCGATGATTTTGGAATGTCCGCTTTCTTTGAATAATTTTTCCAGCCGGTCGAGATTGTCTTCGTTAATATCAATAGCCACGATTTCGGTTCTGGGCACCATAATATCCCTTACGCGAACATTGCCGAAGTTAAGCGCATTGGAAAAAATTTGCAATTCGGGTTCCGTTTCGTTGTCGGGCGATTGTTTTTCCATGTGGCGGCTAAGGTATTTACGTAATTCCGATTTGGTGAGTGAGGTCTCGGAGGAAGAACCGCCATTTTTCTCGAAGAGCTTGACGATAGCATTGGATATGCCGATAATTCCTTTTGACAGCGGACGAAGCAATTGGTAGATAATAAAGGTGGGAATAACAAACCATTGCAGCGCTTTATTGGCATAAATTTGAAAGACGATTTTGGGAATGAATTCGGCCAGTATAAGAATAATTAATCCCGACAGGAAGGTTTCCAGAATCAGGCTTTGCATTTCGGTTAAATTCCCGAATCGGTTTTCAATCCACCGGGTTAAAACGTCGCCCGTATAAATTCCGTAGATGACCAAAACAACATTGTTGCCAACCAACATGGTAGTGATGAAAGCTTCGGGATTGCGGGTGATACGGTATAGTAATTTGCCTGTGAAGGTATTTTTGTTCTTTTCGATTTCCAATTTGAGTTTATTGGAAGTCACATAGGCGATTTCCATGCCTGAAAAAAAAGCGGACATTAATAATAAAGCAAGGATGGACACGATAACCCAGCTCATGATTTTTTGATATTGAAAATGCCTTCCACGTTATTGACGCGTGCGTTGTTGAATTGCATGTTGGAGTCGAACCCTTTTCCTTTGATAAATTCGTTTCCTCGGCGAAATTCCACTTGTTCGTCGGTGAAAATATGTTCGTTTTTTTTATCCCAAAACAAATGCGGTGTCAGTAGTTGTTCGTTTTTATCGTTTCGTATGATAACGTTTCCCGATAACTCCGTGATTCCGGTTTGTTGGTAAATAGCGGCCTTGTCGGCTTTGATATAGGTTTTCCCGTCGTCGTTATGGTTAACAATGACAATATCCACGCCTTTTGGGAAAAGTTGAAAAGGGAATTTTTCATTGGAATAATCTTTCATGAGAGGGGCCTTCAGGATAAGTGCGATATTTCCTTTTAGAGTATAATAAGTCGTAAAATTTTCTATTTCGGCACCCGGAAAAGCCGTATTTTTGGCTTGAAAAAGGGCTTGTGCTTCTTTTCCGTTTTTTTGACAAGATATCAAAAAGCCGAAAGCCACCCCGCATAACGGGATGGCATGGCGCAAAAGATCGTGAAAAAAATTTACTATGTAGTTTTTTGGTTTCATCAGTTGGAAGGGACACGAACACTTCCTCCGACCCAGCATTTGTCGAATTTGATGGTTTTTCCGGCCATGTTTTGCAAGAAGACTTCTTGTTTTGAAGGTGCGCGGTCACGATAGGCTTGAGCGGCTTTCAGTGCCGATTTGCGGATGGTGGGATCCACTTGTGCGGCTTTTTTGGCCAATTCTTCGGCTTTCCAATATATCGCCAATTTTTCGAAGCGGGTATTACCGCATTCGTTGGCGCTTTTGGCATACAAGTTGGCGATAAGTAGATAAGCGGCGCCCATTGAAGATTTATATTTCAATGCCTTCAAAGCGTTTTCGCGCGCTTTGGGTTTGTTACCGAGTTTGGCATAAATGCTGGCCAAGCTGTAGTAAAGTTTGGCTTTTTCATATGGGTTTCTTTCCAGATTGATAGCGTTTTTATAGTATTGAATGGCCTTTGAATAGTTTTTGGCTTTTTTGTATTTGATAGCCAGGAATTTGGCCGAAGTAGCCGAAGGTTCGATTTTATGTAATGCTTCTACGATTTTTGTGAAAATAGGATCGTTGGTGCAATCTTTACCGGCTAGTCGCGATGCGGCACGTTTGAGCCATTTGGTGTCGGATTTGTGTGCGCTGAAGTTTTTATTGTAGAACGGCACCAGGGTTTTACAGTCGCCCAATTCGCCCAATGTGGCGTCCATGCTTTTATAAACCTTATTCATGGCGGGCAGGTTGATGGACAGAATATGTTTCTTTTTGGCTTCTTTGGCGGTAAGCTGATTTTCGTCTTTGGCCGAAAGCGCTTCGTATTCTTTGGTCAATCTTTCGACGGTTTCGTTCAAAAGATCGGTTAAATCGTCGTATTTGTTAAATACTTCTTCCAGCGGAATTTTACCTTTTTTGTATTTTTCCACGGTGGCATTGAAATATCCCCAATAAGCTTTCGGGTGGGTGAAGTTTTCGGGATGTTTGGTAAAAATCGTATCCAATGTGGCATAGAGTTCGTCGGAAGTACCTACCTTATAGTTGATCATGGCGACGGCTTTGTATTGTGCCGTTTTACCGCTCGGATCCGGGAAATATTGCAAACGTTCGTCGTATAAGTCCACGATTTTTCGGCCGATTTCTTTTTTCTTGGCAACGTCTTTTTCTTTTTTATATAAGTCTTTGTATATCTTCACTCCGTCCAAATAGATCGCTTTGCTCAACGAAGGGCAAAATTGGTGTAATTTTTCCCAATAAGGCAAAGCTTCTTTATAGTTTTTGGCTTTTACAAATTCGTGTTCAATACTCAACCATTTACGGCATTGAGCCATGGAGTCCACGGTAGCGCCTTCTTCTTGTGCATGAACCGGATACCAACTTAAGGCGATGAGTAAAATCAGCATCAATTTTTTCATAAAATCTATTTTTTTAGTTTATTTTTCGTTTGATAAACCATTTGTCGTTGAGCGACAGACTAATTTTGAGTTTAAAGAGATTTTCCAAAATCAATCCGTTTTCTGTTGTTCCTCTCTTCCAATATTCAAAATCAATCGAAGCATGCGACAGAAAGTGTTTCACCGGTAAGTCCATTCCAAATGTTGTGCCAAAATAATCTAAGGGCTTATTATTGAGGATTAATCCGGTTTGCCCCGAGAAAAAACCGGCTTTATAAGTGATTCGTTTCCAGTATTTTACATGAATTCTGTTATCCGGAATCCAATAGCCGCCCAACCGAAATTCATAAGCCTTTCCATAATTTACGGAAGCATTGGTAAAAAAATCGTTTTGGTATTCGGTCCAATCTTGTTGTTCATACTGCAAACCGAAGAACCATTTGCCGTTTACGCCTGCGCCCAAGCCGCCGGAGAATCGTGCCGGGAGCAGTTGTGAAACGGTGTCGTGACGAAGAACGGTTTTGTTCGAGACACGTTCGATATTGTAGGAGTCATCTATCAATTCCAGTGTGCTGAGATTTTCCGATTGAAGGTAGGTATCCGGTTGATAAGCGGCAAAAGCCTGAAAATAATAACGGTTGAAATTTTGGTGATACATGAGGGAGAAATCGAATCCTTTTCCCGAATAAAAAGCATCGTCGATTTGCCGGGTGGTGGTGTAAACATAATTCCGGTGGTTGATGATACGATAAATTTTGTTCCCGAAATAATAATGAAATCCCAACCCGGCAGACAGTCCTTTGTAAACCCGAAAGCCTGCCGTAGCAAAAAATTCATTCATTCCGCCTTCGCCCGTTTTGGCTATTTGCTCGTCGTCCGAGTCGATTTTGATTAAAAAATTACTGGTGGCATAAGGTCTGAAACCGGTTCCGAATCCCGCTTTTTTTCCTACCGGAAAACCGAGATAAACATAAGGAATGATGATGGCGGTTTGTTTTGAAAAGTCGTTGTTGGTTTTCGATTGGAAGGTGTTGGAAGAAAAAGCGAAAGCATAATTGACATATTTCAGCCGGGCGACCGATGCGGGGTTATTGGGGTTGTAATGTATGGTGTCGGCCATAAAATCCAAATGTCCCATGGCGGCAAACGGGACGGGTTGTTTGTCTACGGGATCGCCGAAGCGAAAATATGAATAGGGCGAATAGGATCCGTCTTGAGCAAAACTTCGGACGGTGAAAATAAGAAGAAGTATTATGATAAATGAAGAAAATGCGGATTTGTTCGTGCTCATTATAGATTCAGATTTAGAATTTCATTTAAGCCATAAGCTTGCAAAAATTTATCAAACGCAAAGATGCTAATTTTTATCGATTTAGCCAACCTTTCGCCGTCGCCACCGGTAATGATTATTTTTAGTCCTGGATATTGTTTCGAATATTGTCTGATAATTCCCTCCGCTTCGGCCAGCCAGCCGTTATAAACCCCGCTATGAATGGAACTTCGGGTGGATTTTCCTATCAATGCGGGATTATCATCGGGAACCGGCAGTAATGGAAGCGAGGCGGTGTAATCGCTCAGGGATTTATATCGAAGTGTTAATCCGGGCGAAATGGCGCCACCAAGATAGTGTTTTCTTGCGTCGATAAAATCATACGTAACGCAAGTGCCGGCGTCCACAATCAAACAAGGCGGTTCGGTTTTATTCAAGGCGCCGGAAACCAAAGCCAAGCGATCGGGTCCGAGGGTGGTGGGTGTTTCATAATCGATGGAGAAAGGAAATTTTAAGTTGTGATTATTATATATAAAAGGTATGGAATGTTTTTTCAGGATTTTTTCCGTTTCGGGTTGTATTTTGCCTGAGGCCGATATGATGGCTTTTTTTATTTCAGGTAAAAATTGAATGGGAAAGTGGGGGGAAAAATCAATTAAGCGATTGTTTTCGAAAACAAAATATTTGGTCAAAGTATTTCCGAAGTCAATACACAAATTCATGGTGATAAAGGTAAATTTTGGCATTAATAACGGACAAATTTAATCATTTCGTATGGTTCCGGGTAATATCTCCGAACGAATCGGCGATATATGGCTTTAACACTGGCTATTTTATTGAAAAATTTATAACTTTGCAGCCTGAAAAATTTATATAATTATGGGATTATCAATTCTTTACGCAGTATTGGCTACCGGGATTTTGGCCTTGTTATACACATGGTATCGTTCGATATGGATTGCCAAACAGGATTACGGAACGGAACGCATGAAACGTATTGGCGCTCATATTCGAAAGGGAGCCATGGCCTTTTTGATGGCCGAATATAAGGTGTTGGTTGTTTTTATAGCGGTTGTTTTTGTGTTGTTGGCCGTTTCCGCCGATAAAGAATCTTCGTGGTTAATAGGCGTTTCTTTTTTGTTAGGCGCATTGAGTTCGGGATTGGCCGGATTTATCGGGATGCGCGTTGCCACTAATGCCAATGTGCGTACGGCGGCGGCGGCACGAACCAGTTTGGGGCGTGCTTTGGAAGTGGCTTTTACCGGCGGTAGCGTAATGGGATTGGCAGTAGTAGGCTTGGGTGTATTCGGTTTGTCGTTTTTATTTTTGGTTTATAAAAACGCTTTTGCTTGGGATATCCATAAAGTGATAGCCGTTATTACCGGATTTTCGTTTGGGGCCTCATCCATTGCTTTGTTTGCTCGTGTGGGAGGCGGAATTTATACGAAAGCCGCCGATGTGGGTGCCGATTTGGTGGGGAAGGTGGAAGCCGGCATTCCCGAAGATCACCCTTTGAATCCCGCCACCATCGCCGATAATGTGGGTGACAATGTGGGTGATGTGGCCGGTATGGGAGCCGATTTATTCGAATCATATGTAGGGTCTTTGATTAGTGCGATGGTATTGGGAGCGGCCTTTATTACTGCGGGTGCTTTCTCGGGTGCCAACCAATTGAATCCCGTTTTATTGCCTTTGGTATTGGCTGCGGCCGGAATTATTTCTTCCATTATCGGTGCCTTTTTCGTGAAAGTTAAAGAAGGCGGAAGTCCGCATAAAGCCTTGAATCGCGGTGAAATTATTGCGGCCGTTATCATGCTTATTGCTTCGTGGTTTATCGTTCAATATTTCTTACCCGAACAATGGCAAGACAGCGGTCGCACTTATACTTCATTTGGCGTATTTATTGCGATTATTATCGGTTTGGCTTCGGGAATCCTCATCGGATTGATTACCGAATATTATACGGGAACCTATAAAAAACCGGTATGGCGGATCGTGAAGCAGTCCATTACGGGCCATGCCACCAATATAATAGCCGGTTTGAGCGTGGGTATGGAATCCACCTTATTGCCCATTTTGATTTTGGGATTGGCTATTGTGGGCGCATATTATTTTGCCGGTCTATACGGAATAGCGATTGCGGCGGTGGGCATGCTTTCCAATTTGGGTATTCAATTGGCGGTGGATGCCTACGGTCCTATTGCCGACAATGCGGGAGGTATAGCCGAAATGTCCAAATTACCTAAAGAAGTTCGACAAAGAACCGATAAGTTGGATGCCGTAGGAAATACGACAGCCGCAATCGGAAAAGGTTTTGCTATTGGTTCCGCCGCTTTAACCGCATTGGCTTTGTTTTCGGCATATATGCATACGGCGCATGTGGAAGCCATTAACGTGGCTAATCCGCGCGTAATGGCCGGTTTGTTAATAGGCGGTATGTTACCTTTCCTTTTCTCATCCATGGCTATGGGAGCGGTGGGACGTGCGGCAAAAGACATGATCGAAGAAGTTCGTCGCCAATTTTATCATATTCCACAATTGAAAAAAGCCTTGGAAATCATGCGTAAGTACGGAGACAAACCCGAAGAACAATGGGATAAATCCGACCTCGAAACCTTTGAAAGCGCCGATGAATATGCCGAATATGAAAAATGCGTTGCCATATCCACCAAGGCTTCGCTGCGCGAGATGGTATTACCCGGTTTAGTGGCTGTGATTACACCTATTTTAATCGGATTTTTAGGTGGAGCCGAGATGTTGGGCGGTTTATTGGCCGGAGTATTGGTTAGCGGCGTGATGATGGCTATATTTCAAGCCAACTCGGGAGGAGCATGGGATAATGCCAAGAAAATGATTGAAGAAGGCGTTGAAGTGGACGGTCAGAAACTCATAAAGGGAAGTGCTGCGCATGCAGCGGCCGTTACGGGCGACACGGTAGGCGATCCGTTTAAGGATACATCGGGACCTTCATTGAATATTCTTATTAAATTAATGAGTGTAATCGCCTTGATTTTGGCGCCTCTTTTGGTTAAATAATTCGTTTATTTGCCGGTAATAACCGTCAAATAAGTCGAGAAAAAAAGGATTTGGAAGATAAAAAAAAAGTTTATAAATTTGCGTGCCGTTTGGAAAGGGTTCTTGCCGATGTAGCTCAGCTGGCTAGAGCAGCTGATTTGTAATCAGCAGGTCGTGGGTTCGAGTCCCTCCATCGGCTCATCGAATGAGCGTTCATTGAGGAAGTGATAACATGCATGAGGTGGGGTTCCCGAGTGGCCAAAGGGGGCAGACTGTAAATCTGTTGCGCAAGCTTCGGAGGTTCGAATCCTCCCCCCACCACAGACAAGCGGGAGTAGCTCAGTTGGTAGAGCGTCAGCCTTCCAAGCTGAATGTCGCGGGTTCGAGTCCCGTTTCCCGCTCAACTCGATAAGCCGATGTAGCTCAGGGGTAGAGCGTTTCCTTGGTAAGGAAAAGGTCACGGGTTCAAATCCCGTCATTGGCTCAACCGAGGCATATCGATGAAATTATTTTAAAAACAAGTATTATGGCAAAAGAAAAATTTGAAAGGACCAAGCCGCACGTCAATATCGGAACCATCGGTCACGTGGACCACGGTAAAACGACATTGACGGCTGCTATAACCAAAGTATTGGCACAAAAAGGTTTGGCACAAGAAAAAGACTTCGAGTCTATCGACAACGCCCCCGAAGAAAAAGAACGGGGTATTACCATTAACACGGCACACGTGGAATATGAAACCGATAAACGTCACTATGCTCACGTGGATTGTCCCGGTCACGCCGACTATGTGAAAAACATGGTTACCGGTGCGGCTCAAATGGACGGTGCTATTTTGGTGGTTGCCGCAACGGACGGTCCCATGCCTCAAACCCGTGAACACATTCTATTGGCACGTCAGGTAGGTGTGCCTAAGATTGTTGTGTTCATGAATAAAGTGGACATGGTGGATGATGAAGAGTTGCTCGAATTGGTGGAAATGGAAATCCGCGACTTGTTGTCGTTCTATGATTATGACGGAGATAACACGCCGGTTATTCGCGGTTCCGCATTGGGCGCTTTGAACGGAGAACCTCAATGGGTAAAAACCGTTGAAGAATTAATGGACGCCGTAGATAATTGGATCGATGAACCTCAACGTGATGTAGATAAACCTTTCTTGATGCCGATTGAAGATGTATTTTCCATTACCGGACGTGGTACGGTGGCCACGGGTCGTATTGAAACCGGTATTATTCACACCGGCGATCCCGTTGAAATTATCGGATTCGGTGATGAAAAATTGACTTCGGTTGTAACCGGTGTTGAAATGTTCCGCAAAATTCTCGACGAAGGTCAAGCCGGTGATAATGTCGGTTTGTTGCTTCGCGGTATCGACAAAAAACAAATTCGTCGTGGAATGGTAATCGCTCAACCCGGAACCATCACACCGCACAAAAAATTCAAAGCCGAAGTGTATATTTTGAAAAAAGAAGAAGGTGGGCGTCATACGCCTTTCCACAATAACTATCGCCCTCAATTTTACTTGCGAACCACGGACGTAACGGGTGAAATTCACTTGCCGGAAGGAGTGGAAATGGTATTGCCTGGTGATAACTTGACCATTGAGGTCGAGTTGATTCAACCGGTTGCATTGAATAAAGGTCTTCGTTTTGCTATCCGTGAAGGTGGTAGAACGGTAGGAGCAGGGCAGATTACCGAAATTTTGGACTAAGAGAAAACGATCATACGCAATTGAAAACCGATAAAACGAATTTGAAGTCCCTGTGGGCTTCAAATTCGTTTGTCTTAAATACGGGCATAGCTCAGTTGGTAGAGCACCGGTCTCCAAAACCGGGTGTCGGGAGTTCGAGTCTCTCTGCCCGTGCAAGGCAGGAACGTCGCTAACATCAACGTTATGGAAACCAATAAAAATTTTTTTCACGCCATTAAAGATTATGTGAAAGCATCTTATGATGAGCTGGTTAATCATGTCGTTTGGCCAACCTGGGCCGAGGCTCAGAAATTAACTGTTGTAGTAGCCAGCTTCAGTTTGTTGTTTTCACTATTCTTGTTTATTGTGGATTATATTTTCCGTGAAATATTAGGATTGTATTACAAAACCATTAAATAAACACATCCATGGCCGAGGGAAAAAAATGGTATGTTTTGCGAGTAATAAGCGGTAAAGAAAATAAAATCAAAACGCTTATTCAAAATGAAGTGGAAAAATACGGGCTTTCGCAATATGTGGGAGAAATACTCGTTCCAACCGAAAAAGTCGTAAAACTGCAAAAAGGAAAACGCGTTACCAAAGAAAAAACACTTTTCCCCGGTTATATCTACGTAGAGGCCGAATTGGTGGGTGAAGTGCCGCATTTGATACGTCATATTCCCGGTGTCTTAGGTTTTTTGAGTGGTGTCAAGGGAGGCGATCCCGAACCGATCACCCAAGCCGAAGTAAATCGTTTGCTGGGCAAAATGGATGAAGCGGCTATGCAGGAAGGGCAAATTCTCAATCCCTTTAAGGTGGGCGATGCCGTTAAGATAGTGGACGGATTATTTAAAGATTTTGAAGGTACCGTGGAGGAAGTGAGTGATGATAATAAACGCTTGAAAGTGGTCGTAAAAATGTTCGGACGAAAAACGCCGATCGAATTACATTATTTTCAGGTGGAAAGAATCTAACGCTAGAAAGTTACGCACTAATAACAATAAATGCTTCCAAGTAAATTAAATTGAATTAAAATGGCAAAAGAACTATTTAAAGTCATCAAGCTACAAATCCGGGGAGGTCAGGCGAATCCTTCGCCGCCGGTTGGACCCGCATTGGGAGCGGCAGGTGTGAACATTATGGAATTCTGTAAGCAGTTTAATGCCCGTACGCAAGAGAAGCAAGGGCAAGTGCTGCCGGTAACCATTAATGTTTACAAGGACAAATCCTTTGATTTTGTTGTTAAAACACCACCTGCTGCCGTCCAACTGATGGAAGCGGCCAAAATCAAGAAAGGATCGGGCGAGCCTAACCGGAAGAAAGTAGGAAGTGTCACTTGGGATCAAGTGAGGAAAATAGCAGAAGACAAAATGCAAGATTTGAACGCATTTTCGGTGGAGAAGGCTATGAAAATGATAGCCGGTACGGCACGTTCGATGGGAATCACTATTGAAGGTGAAAAACCTTTTAACGATTAAAATCTTGATTTATGGCAAAAATCAGCAAGAAACGTAAGGCGGCATTGGCCAAATACGACAAAAACAAGCTTTATACGTTGGAGGAAGCTTCAAAATTAGTAAAGGAATTATCCTACGAAAATTTTGATGCTTCGGTGGATTTGGCCGTTCGTTTGGGGGTGGACCCGCGAAAAGCCGATCAAATGATTCGCGGTGTGGTTACCTTGCCGCACGGAACGGGTAAAGACGTGAAAGTGTTGGCTTTGGTGACACCCGATAAGGAAGACGAGGCCAAAGAGGCCGGTGCCGATTATGTGGGACTCGACGATTACATCGATAAAATCAAAAAAGGATGGACGGATGTGGATGTGATTATCACCATGCCGTCGGTGATGCGGAAATTGGGACCTTTGGGTCGAATTCTCGGGCCACGCGGTTTGATGCCCAACCCTAAAACCGGAACCGTGACAATGGAAGTGGGCAAGGCGGTCAAGGAGGTGAAAGCCGGGAAGATCGATTTTCGTGTGGATAAAAAAGGCATTGTTCATGCATCCATTGGAAAGGTTTCTTTCGATCCGCAAAAAATCAAGGAAAACGCCGAAGAATTGATCCATACGTTGATCAAGATGAAACCTTCGAGCGCCAAAGGAACTTATATGAAAAGTATCGCGATGTCGAGTACCATGGGACCCGGTATTAAAATCGATACCAAGTCCGTTTAATTTTAAATCATCGAAATTATGAGAACGCGAGCAGAGAAAGCACGGATGATAGACGATTTGACACAGCGTCTGTCGGAATATAATGTGATTTACTTTGTTGATATTCTAGGCTTGGATGCACCCACCACTTATGCCTTGCGAAAAGCATGCAATAAGGGAGAAGTGAAATTGCAAGTGGTGAAGAATACATTGCTGGGCAAAGCCATGCAAAAGTCCGATAAGGATTTCGGAAACCTCGAAGAGGTTTTGCACGGCAGCACGGCATTGATGCTTTCGGACACGGGTAACCGGCCGGCAAAAATTATAAAGGAATTCCGTAAAAATAACGAAAAGCCGGTATTAAAAGGAGCCTGGATCGACGAAGGTATTTATTTGGGTGACGATCAATTGGAATATTTGGTTGCAATCAAATCCAAGGAAGAATTATTGGGCGATATTATTGCATTGTTGCAGTCACCCGCCAAGAATGTTATTTCCGCTTTGAAATCGGGCGGGCAGAAAATAGCAGGTATTTTGCAAACCTTGTCTGAAAAGGCATAAAAATGAAAAAAGCATTAAAAAACAACTACTAAAACAATAGAATCATGGCAGATTTAAAAGCATTAGCAGAACAGTTGGTTAACTTGACGGTAAAAGAAGTTCAAGAATTGGCCGACATCATGAAAGAAGAGTATGGCATTGAACCCGCAGCAGCTGCAGTGGCAGTGGCAGGGCCTGCAGCCGGCGGCGGAGAACAAGCCGAAGAAAAAACCGAGTTTGACGTGATTTTGAAATCACCCGGCGCTTCCAAATTGGCAGTGGTAAAACTGGTTAAAGAATTGACCGGTTTGGGATTGAAAGACGCCAAAGCCGTTGTGGACAGCGCCCCCGCACCAATCAAAGAAGGCGTTACCAAAGACGAAGCCGAAGGCATCAAAAAAGCTTTGGAAGAAGCAGGTGCGGAAGTCGAACTCAAGTAAAAATTCCTTGATAAGCAAAAGTTTAGGTCAAATTTTTTTGACCTAAACTTTTGTGTTCTATAATTCCGTATAAGACGGAGTTTTTTCATTGGCACGTATATCAACTTAAAATTTTGTCCTTCCTATGGCGCAAAAAGCTAAAACCACCGCAAAAGATATTTTGAGTAAGATCAATCCCGCTTCGGGACGGGTGAGTTTTTCCAACGTAAAGCATATTCCCGAATATCCCGATTTTTTAGGTATCCTACAATCTTTTAAGGATTTTTTCCAACTGGAAACCAAACCCAACGAAAGAAAAAAAGAAGGGCTATACAAGGTCTTTAAAGAAAATTTCCCGGTCAAAGATTCACGTAATCAATATACGCTGGATTTTTTGGATTATTCCATCGATCCGCCGCGTTATTCCGTAAAAGAATGTATCGAACGAGGATTGACCTATAGTGTGCCTTTGAAAGCACGTTTAAAACTCGAGTGTAACGATCCCGATCACGAAGATTTCGAAACCATTGTTCAGGACGTTTATTTGGGCAATATTCCTTACATGACGCCGCGCGGAACCTTTGTCATCAATGGTGCCGAACGTGTTATTGTTTCGCAATTGCATCGTTCGCCGGGTGTGTTTTTCGGACAATCCTACCATACCAACGGAACCAAGTTGTATTCGGCCAGGGTTATTCCCTTTAAGGGCTCATGGATAGAATTTGCTACGGACATCAATAATGTCATGTATGCCTACATTGACCGTAAGAAAAAACTACCCGTAACGACGCTTTTGCGAACAATCGGATATGAACGGGATAAAGATATTTTGGAATTATTCGATTTGGCCGATGAAGTGAAAGTTACCAAAACCGGTTTGAAGAAATATTTGGGCAGGCGTATAGCCGCTCGCGTATTGAAAACATGGCACGAAGATTTTGTGGACGAAGATACGGGTGAAGTGGTATCCATCGAGCGAAATGAAATCGTTGTGGAACGGGATACGATTTTGGAAAAAGAACATTTGGATGCCATTTTGAGTGCCGGAGTGAAAACCATTTTATTACACAAGGAAGACAATACATCCAACGAAAACGCCATTATTTACAATACACTTCAAAAAGACCAAACCAACTCCGAAAAGGAAGCGGTTGAATATATTTACCGCCAATTGCGAAATGCCGATCCGCCGGATGAAGAAACCGCTCGAGGTATTATCGAAAAATTGTTTTTCAGTGATCAACGCTATGATTTGGGTGAAGTGGGAAGATACCGGATCAATAAAAAGTTGGGATTGGATATCCCGATGGATGTTAAGGTATTGACCAAGGAAGATATTATTTCGATTATTCGCCACTTGATGAAGCTGATCAACTCCAAGCAGGAAGTGGACGATATCGATCACTTGTCAAACAGGCGTGTGCGAACGGTTGGCGAACAATTGGCACAGCAATTTTCGGTGGGACTAGCCCGTATGGTGCGCACCATACGCGAGCGAATGAACGTGCGTGATAGTGAAGTGTTTACACCTACCGATTTAATTAACGCCAAGACCCTGTCGTCCGTAATAAATTCCTTTTTCGGGACGAATCAGTTGAGCCAGTTCATGGATCAAACCAATCCGTTGGCGGAGATCACCCACAAGCGTCGTTTGTCGGCATTGGGGCCCGGCGGATTGTCGCGCGATCGCGCCGGTTTCGAAGTGCGTGACGTGCATTATACCCATTACGGGCGTTTATGTCCGATAGAAACTCCCGAAGGACCGAATATCGGGTTGATTTCATCTTTGGCCGTTTATGCCAAAATCAATAAAATGGGATTCATCGAAACACCGTATCGCAGAGTGGAAAACGGCAAAGTTGATTTGAAAAATCCGCCCGTTTATTTGACCGCTGAAGAAGAAGAAGGAGCCAAAATCGCTCAGGCTACCACGCCAATTGATGATGAAGGAAATATTCTTGTAGAAAGGTTGGTTGCGCGCGACGGAAGTGATTTTCCCGTGGTGCATAAAAACGAAATCAACTATATCGACGTTTCACCCAATCAAATCGCTTCCATTTCCGCCTCGTTGATTCCGTTTCTTGAACACGACGATGCCAACCGGGCACTGATGGGTTCGAACATGATGCGTCAATCGGTACCGTTACTTAATCCCGAAGCACCTATTGTGGGAACCGGTTTGGAAAAACGTGTAGCCAAAGATTCGCGTATTCTGATCAATGCCGAAGGCGACGGAGAAGTGATTTATGTGGATGCCAATAAAATTGTCGTACGCTATGATCGTAGTGAGGAAGAGCGTTTGGTCAGTTTCGATGAAGACGAGAAAACATACGAACTGATTAAATTCCGCAAGAGCAATCAAAATACCACCATAAACTTGCGTCCTATTGTCAAGAAAGGTCAACGCGTGACAAAAGGGCAAGTATTGACGGAAGGATATGCCACGCAAAACGGCGAATTGGCATTGGGAAGAAATCTGCTAGTGGCGTTTATGCCTTGGAAAGGTTATAATTTTGAGGACGCCATTGTGATTTCCGAAAAAGTGGTTCGTGAAGATTATTATACATCCATTCATATCGACGAATTTTCATTGGAGGTTCGCGATACCAAGCTCGGCCAAGAAGAACTCACGGCAGACATTCCCAACGTGAGCGAAGATCAAACCAAAGATTTGGATGAGAACGGAATCATTCGTATTGGAGCGGAGGTGAAAACCGGTGATATTCTTATCGGAAAAATTACGCCTAAAGGCGAATCCGATCCTACACCGGAAGAAAAGCTTTTGCGTGCCATTTTCGGTGATAAAGCGGGTGACGTGAAAGACGCTTCGCTCAAAGTTCCTTCGTCCGTTCAAGGAATTGTTATTGATAAAAAACTCTTCACACGTTCGATGAAAGACCGTCGTAAGCGAATGCAAGACAAGGTGGAAATCGAGCGTTTGGAGAAGAAATACGGAGAAGAGTTACAAGCATTGCGCCAAAAATTGATCGAAAAGCTCTTTAGTTTGGTTAGCGGCAAAACTTCGCAAGGGGTTTATAACGAATTAGGCGAAGAAGTATTTCCCAAGGGTAAGAAATTCACCTTGAAATTGCTGAATTCTTATGAGGATTACGAGCATTTGAATCAAGGCACTTGGACCACCGATTCGCATATCAATGAGCTGATCGACGAGTTGATGAATAATTACAAGATGCGGGTAAGTCAGATCAAAGGGAATTTGCGAAGGGATAAATTTGCCATTTCTGTGGGAGACGATTTGCCTTCGGGTATATTGAAGCTGGCCAAGGTATTTATCGCCCAAAAGCGAAAGTTGAAAGTGGGGGATAAGATGGCCGGTCGTCACGGAAACAAAGGTATTGTGGCAAAGATTGTTCGTGAAGAGGATATGCCTTTCTTGGAAGACGGCACGCCTGTAGATATCGTATTGAACCCTCTGGGTGTACCTTCGCGTATGAATATCGGTCAGATTTATGAAACCGTTTTGGGTTGGGCTGGAAAAAAATTGGGCGTGAAATTCGAAACCCCGATTTTTGATGGCGCATCCTTGGATGAAATCAATGCATTGACGGATGCGGCCGGATTGCCGCGATATGGCGTAACACACTTGTATGATGGCGGAACGGGAGAAAGATTTGATCAGCCCGCCACGGTAGGCGTGATTTATATGTTGAAACTCAACCACTTGGTGGATGACAAGATGCATGCCCGTTCTACCGGGCCGTATTCGTTGATTACGCAACAACCTTTGGGTGGTAAGGCTCAGTTTGGAGGTCAACGTTTCGGTGAAATGGAAGTGTGGGCGCTGGAAGCCTACGGAGCTTCAAGCACATTGCGTGAAATTTTGACCGTTAAATCCGATGATATAGTAGGAAGAACCAAGGTGTATAACGCTATTGTTAAAGGTGAGCCTATGCCCGAGCCGGGAATTCCCGAGTCGTTTAACGTATTGTTACATGAATTGAAAGGTTTGGGATTGGATGTTCGCCTTGAAGACGAATCCGGAAAGGATGTTTTGAAAGAAAGGAATAAAAAGTAAGTAAGTCCAAATTCAATAAGATTATGGCCGTAAAAAAAGATAAAAAATCCATTCAATTCGATCGTATTTCCATAGGTTTGGCTTCACCGGATACGATTGTTCAGCAATCTTACGGAGAAGTATTGAAACCCGAAACCATTAACTACCGGACACATAAGCCCGAGCGTGACGGATTATTTTGCGAACGTATTTTCGGACCGGTGAAGGATTACGAATGTGCTTGCGGAAAATACAAGCGTATTCGTTATAAAGGCGTGGTTTGCGACCGTTGCGGTGTGGAAGTCACCGAGAAGAAAGTGAGACGCGAGCGCATGGGGCATATCAAACTGGAAGTGCCGGTAGCACATATTTGGTATTTTCGTTCCAATCCCAATAAATTGGCCTATTTGCTGGGCATTCCGTCCAAAAAATTGGAATCTATTGTTTATTATGAACGTTATGTGGTGATTCAACCGGGCAAAGCGGTATATCCCGACGGTAAACCCGTTCAGAAAATGGATTTGCTCACGGAAGAAGATTACCATCAAATACTGGAACTTTTGCCCGACGAAAACAGCATGTTGCCGGATGAAGATCCCGAGAAGTTTATTGCCAAAATGGGAGCGGAAGCATTGAAAGATTTATTGGAAAAATTGGATTTGGACGAACTTTCCTATCAATTGCGTCATGCGGCTCATCATGAAACTTCGAAGCAACGGCGCACCGAGGCTTTGAAGCGTTTACAAGTGGTGGAAGCCTTTCGCGACGCCAATATGCGTCGTGAAAACCGGCCGGAATGGATGATCATGACCTATATTCCGGTGATTCCTCCGGAATTGCGTCCGTTGGTACCGCTTGACGGCGGTCGTTTTGCCACTTCCGATTTGAACGATTTGTATCGTCGTGTTATTATTCGCAATAACCGGTTGAAACGCTTGATGAGCATCAAAGCGCCTGAAGTGATTTTGCGTAACGAAAAGCGAATGCTTCAAGAGGCCGTAGATTCCTTGTTTGATAATACGCGTAAGTCTACAGCCGTAAAAACCGAATCGAACCGTCCGCTTAAATCTTTGTCGGACAGCTTAAAAGGAAAACAAGGGCGTTTTCGTCAGAATTTGCTCGGTAAACGTGTGGATTATTCGGCCCGTTCGGTGATTGTGGTAGGACCTGAGTTGAAAATATATGAAACGGGTATTCCCAAAGACATGGCGGCGGAATTATACAAACCTTTCATTGCAAGAAGATTGATGGAAAGGGGGATTGTTAAAACCGTTAAGAAAGCTAAGCAATTGATAGAGCGCCGCGAACCCGTGGTTTGGGATATTTTGGAAAATGTATTGAAGGGACATCCCGTGTTGCTCAACCGGGCACCTACCTTGCACCGATTGGGAATTCAGGCCTTCCAACCCAAACTTATCGAAGGCAAAGCCATTCGATTGCATCCGCTTGTTTGTACGGCCTTCAATGCCGACTTCGACGGTGACCAAATGGCGGTTCATCTTCCTTTGGGGCCGGAAGCGATTTTGGAATCGCATTTATTGATGTTGGCTTCGCAAAACATTTTGAATCCCGCCAACGGCGAACCTATTACCGTTCCGTCGCAAGATATGGTATTGGGATTGTATTATATGACCAAAGAAAGAAAATCTACGCCCGAACATCCGGTCAGAGGCGAAGGAATGAAGTTTTATGGTCCCGAAGAAGTGAAAATTGCTTTGGATCAAGGCAAATTGGATATCCATGCATCCATTGAGGTGATGGTGGATGATATCGATGAAAGCGGAAAGCCGGTAAGGCACATGGTGAAAACCACGGCAGGGCGTGTGATTTTCAATGAGCTTGTGCCGGAAGGAGTGGGCTTTTTTAATGAAGTATTGAGTAAAAAAGCACTCAAGAGGATTATTACCAAGATATTAAAAACCAAGGATATACCGACCACGTCGAAGTTTTTGGATGACATTAAGGCATTGGGTTTCCGTAAAGCATTTGAAGGAGGATTGTCTTTCACCTTGGCTAATATCGAAGTACCGGAAGAAAAAGAAGAGATTATTCGTCGGGCCAAGGAAGAAGTGGACGAAATAGCCATGAATTATCAAGCCGGAAATATTTCACGAAAAGAAAAATACAATAAAACGGTTGACGTATGGTCTCATGCCAATGCTTTGTTGATCAGCGTGGTTTATAACAAGTTGAAAAACGACGATCAGGGCTTCAATTCGGTATTTATGATGCTGGATTCGGGTGCTCGCGGCTCGAAAGAACAGATTCGTCAGCTAATCGGGATGCGTGGTTTGATGGCTAAGCCAAAAAAATCTACGGCGGCCAGTGAAGAAGTTATCGAAAACCCGATTTTGAGTAACTTTAAGGAAGGATTGACCATTCAGGAATACTTTATTTCGACGCACGGTGCGCGTAAAGGTTTGGCCGATACGGCGTTAAAAACGGCGGATGCCGGTTATTTGACACGTCGTTTGGTGGATGTGTCGCAAGATGTGGTTATTAATGAAGAAGATTGTGGCACACTTCGAGGAATCAAAGTGACGGCTATCGAAAAAAATAACCGCATAGTGGAGTCTTTGGGTAGTCGTATTTTGGGACGTGTGGTTTTGAATGATTTATATCATCCGAAAACCGGCGAGTTAATCATTGGAGAAGGACAGGAAATCACCGAAGAAATTGTTGCCAAAATCGAAGAAGCGGGTATTGAGAGTGTGGAAGTGCGTTCGCCGTTGACCTGTGAAGCCAAACGTGGTGTTTGTGCCAAGTGCTACGGGCGTAATTTGGCCACAGGCAAGATGGTTCAATTGGGAGAAGCGGTGGGCGTTATTGCCGCTCAATCCATTGGCGAGCCCGGAACGCAGTTAACCTTGCGAACCTTCCACCAAGGGGGAACGGCAGGCACCAAAGCCGAAGAAAAAACCTTGCAAGCCAAGTCCGATGGCATTTTGCAAATGACCGATTTACGAACAATCGACGGCTTTAACGATAAAGGCGAACCGGTGAAAATTGTTGTGTCGCGCGCCGCCGAAGTGAAAATAATCGGTGAAAAAACCGGTGCGGTATTGAGTAAACACCCCTTATATTACGGTTCGTTCTTGTATAAAAACCCGGGTGAGAAGGTTAAAAAAGGCGAAGTAATCGCCGAATGGGATCCGCATAACAGCGTGATTATTTCCGAAGCGGCCGGTAAAGTGGTTTATAACAGCATGGTTCAGAGTATCAACTTTGATGTGGAAATCGATGAATCCACCAATAAGAAGGAAATCGTTATTAAGGAAACTAAGAACAATAAACTGTTGCCGGCTATTGATATTGTGGATCCGAAAACCGGTGATGTTGTCAAAACTTACAACTTGCCTACGGGAGCGCGTGTAGCCGTTAAGGAAGGAGCGAAGATAATTCCCGGAACGATTATTGCCAAGATTCCGCGTCGTTCGGCACGTGCGGGGGATATTACGGGAGGTTTGCCTCGTGTTACGGAATTGTTTGAAGCACGAAATCCTTCCAATCCCGCAGTGGTTTCCGAAATTGACGGCGTGGTGAAATTCGGAAAACGCAAGCGCGGTAATCAGGAAATTATCGTCGAGAGTAAAACCGGTGAGAAGAAAAAATATTTGGTCAAACTTTCGAGTCAAATGTTATTGGTTCAAGAGAATGATTATGTGCGTGCCGGAACGCCGCTTTCCGACGGTGTTATTACACCGAACGATATATTGAAAATCAAGGGTATTTCGGCCGTTCAGCAGTATTTGGTGAACGAAATTCAAGAGGTTTACCGCCGTCAGAATGTAAATATTAACGACAAGCACTTTGAGATAGTGGTTCGCCAAATGATGCGTAAAGTGGAAGTGGTGGATCCGGGAGATACGAACTTCTTGCCGGGCGAGTATGTCCACAAAGACGAATTTATCGACGAGAACGATCGCATTTACAATATGAAAGTGGTGGAAGATCCGGGCGATTCGACGACCATGAAAGCGGGTGCCATTATCAGTTTGCGCCAATGGCGCGACGAATATTCGCGTTTGAAACGCGAAGACAAACGCCCGCCGGTGGTGCGCGATGCGCGTCCTGCTACGGGGCGTCCCGTATTGCAGGGAATTACGCGCGCCGCATTACAAACCAAATCATGGATTTCCGCGGCATCGTTCCAAGAAACCACCAAAGTGTTGAACGAAGCAGCCGTAGCGGCAAAAGTCGATTACTTGGAAGGCTTGAAAGAAAATGTGATCGTTGGTAAGAAAATTCCAGCCGGAACGGGGATGCGACAATTCGACAAAATTATCGTATCACCGGTTCAACCGGACGAAGAAATGGAACAAGAGAAAACCGAAAGCCGATAAATTTTGCGGAAGATTAAAAACCTATAAAACATTATTATCATGAACGGAAAACCTTCCAAGCAGCAAATCAATATCGAAGTAACCGATGATGTGGCGCAAGGAATCTATAGTAACTTGGCCATTATCAATCATTCGGTTTCGGAGTTTGTTATTGATTTTGTGAGTATTATGCCGGGAGTTCCCAAAGCCAAAGTGCGTTCGAGAATTATTTTGACGCCGCAACACGCCAAAAAATTCCTGCGCGCTTTGCAAGAGAATGTTCGACGTTTTGAAACTACTCACGGAACCATTAAGGAATATAACGATTCGCCGCAAGGTCCGCCGATTTCTTTCGGTCCTGCCGGCGAAGCTTAAGAAAAACCAATGCAAAACCGCCAATTTCGGGCGGTTTTGTTATATTCGACGGATATGACGGAATATCACAATGATCTTTTTGGCTTGGCCATTCGGGATTATTTGGCGGGGCGGCCGCATGATTTGATATCCTGGACTTCCGTTTCGCCGCCGGAAATATTCAGGACGGCTTACCTGTTTCGTTCTTTTGAAAATATGCCTGTTCATGAACGTGTTGCTTTATTGATGTCGGAAGGGAAAATTTTGGATGTAGGAGCGGGAGCGGGAAGTCATGTTTTGGCGTTGCAGGAAGCGGGATCGCGGGTTACGGCTTTGGAACGTTCGGCGCTAGCCGTGAAAGCGATGAAAAAACGAGGCGTGAACAATATTTTGCATACGGATTTTTTTGAAATGCCGGAACATGAAAAATTCGACACGTTATTGTTTTTAATGAACGGTGCGGGTATGGTTGAATCCTTGCAAAGGATGCCTGCGTTTTTCAAAAAAATCCGTTCGGTGCTAAATAAGGAAGGCAAGGCATTAATTCATTTTTCGCCTGTCGATTATATTTATGAAATGTTCGGCTTGACTTTTCCGCAAGAAAGGTATTACGGTGAAGTGATGTTTTATTTGAAATACAAACATTTATGTCAGCGTCCTTTTCCGTGGATATATTTTGATAGAGAGACTTTTTATAGATGGGCCGTCGAAGCGGGTTTTCATTTTGAAATTGTAATAGAGGAGGAGGCAACGGGAGATTATTTGGCCGAAATGCGGCCGGGATGAATCTTTTCGATTGGAAATAATTCATTATCTTTAAAAATCCGAAGAAGCAAAGATGAAAACCAAAGAATCTTTTGTTAAGGGACGAGTCAAGGCGGTGGTTTATGTCTTGCGCGGTATGCGATTGATGTTCGGTGAACATAGTTTTGCGGTGCAGTTCGGAGTGATGATATTAACATCGGCAGCCGGTTTTTATTTCCATTTTTCACCTGCGGATTGGGGCTTGTTTGTTTTGGCATGGGGTGGAATTTTAATGACGGAGACGATGAATACATCGGTAGAACGTTTGGCGGATGTGGTTTCGCCGTCGTTTGATGAGCGAATAAGGGATGTTAAAGATATCGCGGCGGGTGCCGTGGGTTGGGCGGCGGTGGCCGGATTGACGGTTTTTATTGTATTGATTTTAAAATATTTATAAGGTATGGTTGGGTATTATATCGTATTGGGAATCAGTTTGTTAGTGATTTTTTCCTATATTTTCGATTTAATTTCAAGGCGGATCAGAATTCCGTCGGTATTATTATTGATTTTGACCGGAATGGGTTTGCATTACGGCGCGCGATATTTCGGTTTTGAAGTTCCCGATATGACGATGTATGTGAGCATCTTGGGATTAATAGGATTATTGTTGATTGTATTGGAAGCGGCATTGGATTTGAAAATTACGCGGGAGAAATTGCCGATGATTTTCAGGGCCTTTTTTACGGCGCTAGTGATTTTGTTGGCAACTTCCTTTGCCATTGCAGGTATGATTTATTATTTCGGATTAAGTGATGATTTTACGACGGCTTATCTCAATGCGGTTCCGCTATCGGTGGTGAGTAGTGCCATTGTGATTCCGAGTGTGATGAATTTAGACGAAGACAAAAAAGAGTTTCTTATTTACGAAGCTACATTCAGCGATATATTGGGAATTTTGGTTTTTGATATTGCCATGCAAATGCAACATGCGGGCGGTCATGTGTTGACCAAAGTCGGGTTCGGCTTGCTTATTACACTTGTTATTTCGTTGTTGGTGGGTTATGTTTTGATTTTTTTGTTTGAAAATATTACGACCAAAATCAAATTTTTTCTGTTTTTATCGATTTTGACGGGTTTGTTTGTGCTGGGTAAAATTTTGCATTTGTCATCTTTGATATTGATATTGATTTTCGGATTGATGTTGGAGAACTATAGTATTTTTTTCAAAGGGTATTTGCGCAAAATATATTTTGAAGACAAGATAGATGAAGTACGGGAGCAATTTAAAATTGTAACGTTTGAGACGGCTTTTTTGATACGCACTTTCTTTTTTGTTTTGTTCGGCGTGATTATTGATGTGGGGGCATTGGCTCACCGGGATGTGGTGATTATGGGTTCGTTGATATTATTGTTGACTTTTGCGGTTCGTTATATTAATTTGAAGTTGTTTTATAAGTCGGAGAGTATTTTTCCTGAGGTGTTTATGGCGCCGCGCGGTTTGATTACGGTTTTGTTATATTTTCAAATTCCCGGGCATTTACAGATTCCGGAGTTCGGTGAGGTAATTTCGTTTGTGATTTTGGGTTCGGCATTATTGATGATGTTGGGCTTGATGATTTCGGGCAAGAAAACGACGGAGGAAGAATTCGAATTTATCGAGAACTTTGATCATGGGAGTTTCACCGAAGATAATGCCGTGATAGACAAATGGGAATGGCGCGATCGAACCGATAAACCCGGGATGCCATGAAAAGAGTATTGGTGATGCGGCACGGAAAGTCGTCGTGGGAGAATCCTCGGTGGAGTGATTTGGAGCGTCCGTTGTTGAGGAAGGGGAAGAGGCGCACGAAGAAAATAGGTCGATTTTTGAAGGCGCAAGGGATCCGGCCGGATTTGATTGTTACCAGTCCGGCGAGGCGGGCGAAAGAAACGGCAATGATAATGCGGGAGATTTTGGGTGAAACCATTCCCGTTAGGGAAGAAAGTGTTATTTATTTCGGTACCGGGGAGGATTTGTTTGATGTTTTGTCGGGTTTGCCGGAAACGGCCGATACGGTTCTTCTTGTGGGGCACAATCCCGATTTGACCGATTGGGTAAATCGTTATAAGGAAGAGAAGATTTGGAATTTGCCTACGTCGGGGATTTTCGGGGTGGAATTTGATGCGTTGAGCTGGAATGAATTGATAGCGGCGAAGTGGAAAGAATTGTTTTATGGCGAGCCGAAGAGGTTATGACTTAAAGTTTTGAGCAGAAGAAAGGGATATAAGTCCGGTGGTCAGCGATAATTTGCTTACATTTGTATCAAATTGACCCGTTCCGGTGAATGTTTACAAGAGATTTGCTCGCGACACGCTGATTTACGGTTTGGCTTCGGTATTGCCTCGGGTAGTGAATGTGCTTTTGGTGAGTTTGCATACGAAGGTTTTGTTGCCCGCTTCTTATTCGGTTAACACTAAGTTTTACGTTTATATAGCTTTTTTTAATGTGCTTTTTACCTATGGCATGGAAACGGCGTTTTTCCGTTTTTTTACGATGCTTGATCGCGATCGCCGGGTACTACGTACGGCTTTTACTTCATTGCTGATCAGTTCACTTTTTTTTACGGGATTATTATGGTTTTTCAAGGACGGAATCAGCCGGTGGATAGGTGTGTCGAAGGATATTTATTGGATATTTTTGTTGATTTTGTTGCTTGATACCTTGATGGTGATTCCTTATGCATGGTTGCGGGTGATGCACCGGCCTTACCGTTTTGCATTTTATCGCTTGTCACATACGGTTATTTATGCCGTTTTTAATGTAATTTTTTTGTTGGGCATGAGCCGGTGGCTTGATTCTCAATCGGTGGCGGGGGGCTGGTTCTTTTCCCATTCCAAAGTGTATTATATTTTTCTGGCCAATTTAATTGCTTCGGGCTGGGTGTTTTTGATGTTTTTGCCTTCATTGTTTAAAATCGGTGTGGGGTTTGACGCTGCATTGTGGGGTCGGATGATTGGCTACGGTTTGCCGGTGATGGTGGCGGGAGTTTTTTACATTATTAATGAAAATTTCGATAAAATTGCTTTGGATAAATTGGCCGGACCCGAGGTGATGGGTTCCTATGCGGCGGTTTATAAAATCGGGGTATTTATGGTGTTGTATATTACGGCTTTCAGGTTGGGTGCGGAGCCTTTTTATTTCAATCAGAGCAAGCATCCCGATGCCAAGCGGCAATATGCGGTGATTATGTCGGGATATGTGTTGTCGGCCTCGTTGCTTATGATGTCGGTGATTGTGTTTTTGCCTTGGATCGTAAGGATTTTTATCAGGAATGTTGCTTATTTGGAAGCTTTGGATATTGTTCCCGTAATTTTGTTGGCTTATCTTTTTTTGGGCATTTATTTTAATTTATCGATTTGGTATAAATTGGCGCATAAGACTTTGTTCGGTACGCTGTTTTCGGCAATTGGGGCGGTGATTACGGTGCTGATTAATATTTATTGCATTCCGCGATGGGGTTTTATGGCTTCGGCGTGGGCCACGCTGGCGGCTTATTCGGTGATGACCCTTGTTTCTTATGTTACGGGTCGCCGTTATTTTCCCGTTCCTTATGCTATCGGCAAAATTTCGGTATATGTGATTTTGTCCGCTATGATATCTTTTGTTGTTTACCGGTATTTTTATATGAATTGGACGGTTAAGATTTTATTGTTGCTCGTATTTTCATTGTTCGTTTATTTATTGGAACAAAAAACCATACGACAATTATTAAAAAATTTATCCCGATGAAAAAAAAGATAGCCGTTGCTATGGGCGGATATTCGTCCGAATACGAGATTTCGTTGCTGAGCGGTCGGACCGTTTTGGAGAATTTGCCTGCCGATCGCTACGATTTATATCCCGTAATCATCTCACCGGAAGCATGGTATACCGAGCTAGACGGAAAAAAATATCCGATTGACAAAAACGATTTCGGAGTGATGGCGGAAGGAGAGAAAATACGTTTTGATGCCGTTTTTAATGCGATTCACGGTCATCCCGGAGAAGACGGAGCTTTGCCTGCATATTGGGAAATGTTGGGGATTCCGCATACTTCGGCCGCTTTTGATAAAATGGCATTGACTTTCAATAAAAAATATACGCTTTCGGTGGTGAAGGCTTATGGTATTCCGGTGGCTCAATCGGTATTTTTGCATAAAAAAGACGTTATAGATTTGGCTTTGATTCGGGAAAAAGTGGGTTATCCGCTGATTGTGAAGCCGAATAAAGCGGGGTCGAGCTATGGTATTTCGTTGGTGCATGCCGAAGGAGAATTGATGCGGGCTATTGAATTGGCATTTCGTGAAGATGTGGAAATTTTAATAGAGGAGTATATCGCCGGGCGGGAATTTTCGATCGGGGTGATAAAATTAAACGGTAAGACCGAAGTATTTCCTATAACCGAAATTATACCGGAAAATGAATTCTTTGATTATGAAGCCAAGTATGAAGGGAAGGCGCAAGAGATTACGCCGGCACCATTGGCGGAATTCGAGGAAGATATTTTGAGCGAAACGGCGCGTCGCGTTTACGAAATTTTGGAACTGGAAGGCGTTTCCCGTGCCGAGTATATTTTGCGTGACGGAGTGCCGTATTTTTTGGAAATCAATATGGTTCCGGGTTTAACGCCGGCAAGTATATTACCGCAGCAAATTCGCCAAGCCGGCAAGGATTTGCAAACGGTATTTAGGGATATTTTGGAATCGGTAATGTCTTGAATTTTGATAGGGTTTGCGCTAGGGAATTTATTTATTTTTCTTCTTGAACAATTTTACCGGATCCACGTCCAATCCCAGCATTAAATTCATTTGCCTGTATCTAAATTTATCGTAAATATTTTTATACAAACAAGAATTGATATTGTATGCCACATAGGCTTTGACGGTTTTCCCGCCGCCTTTGATGATGATAGCAGGTTCCCAGAATAAGGCGGTGAAGGGGTATTTTGAAGCGCCGGTTCGAGTGGCATAGGTAAATCTGCCGGATAATCCCAGTCCTATGTGAGCTGAATGGAAACTCACGAACGGATTAACGGAAACTTTGGCCAAGGTGCCGATAAAATCCGGAATAGCGGTTGGCTGTTCATTGGTATATTCATAGAATCGGGAATCCACATAGCTGGCTCCCGCCCCCAAGCCGATTCCGTAGGTGATTTTACCGGTTTGGGAATAGAAGTATCCTCCTTCGATTTGCCAACTAAATATTTTGTAGGGATTTTTCTTAATGTCTTTATGGAAAGTTCCGTTCCAATCGGTCCAGGATTCGTCGGATTCAATTTCTCCCTTGATGTTGGATAAATCCAAGGTTATATAAGTGTGGTTTGTGAGGGCATGAGAAATGGAAAGTTGGAAACCGTCGTCCGTAATCCCGGCCTGTGCTTTCGTGCCGCCTTTGTTTTGATGCTCGGGGACGGTTGCCATGGTAGGATTATAGACCAAAATGGTGGTCATACAACTTCCGTTGAGCAATGCGGAAAGGGCTAGCAGGAAAAAATTTTTGCTTTTCATAGCTTTGTTTGTTTTTGATGAAAACATGTTGAATCATGAATAAGCCTATAAGCCAGTTGGTTTGCCAATATGGAGGGAATGTATCGGAGAATCGCTCAAGGCAAGTTTTTCAAACATTCTTTGATGTTTAGATGACGCCGTATTTTTTTCCGATTTTCTCAAAAGCGGACAGTGCTTTATCGAGATGTTCTTTTTCGTGTGCGGCTGACAATTGTACACGAATTCGTGCTTTCCCTTTGGGGACGACGGGATAGAAAAATCCGATAACATAGATACCTTCGTCCAGAAGGTCGTCGGCCATTTTTTGGGATAAAGCGGCGTCGTATATCATGACGGGAATAATGGGTGATTCGCTTTTTCCGATGTCGAAACCGAGTTTTTGCATCCCGGATTTAAAGTATTCCGTATTGGCTTCCAGTTTGTCTTTGAGTGAGGTGTCGTTCATGATACGTTTAAAAACGGACAGTGCTCCCCCGGCGATATGCGGCGCCAAGGAATTGGAGAACAAATAAGGGCGTGAACGTTGACGCAACATTTCGATGATTTCTTTGTGTCCCGTGGTGTAGCCTCCCATGGCGCCTCCCAAAGCTTTGCCGAGCGTTCCGGTTATAATGTCAACGCGTCCCAGGACGTTTTTCAATTCCACCGTTCCGCGTCCGGTTTTTCCGATGACGCCGGTGGCATGCGATTCGTCTACCATGACCAATGCGTCGTATTTTTCGGCCAAATCACAGATTTTGTCCAATTGGGCGATAATCCCGTCCATTGAGAAAACGCCGTCGGTGACGATGATTTTGAATCGGTGACCGTTATCGTTGGCTTCCTGAAGTTTGGCTTCCAAATCGGGCATATCGTTGTTTTTATATCGGTATCGGGCCGATTTGGTCAGCCGGACCCCATCAATAATGGAAGCGTGATTGAGTTCGTCGGATATGATGGCGTCTTCGGGGCCAAGCAGCGGCTCGAATACGCCGCCGTTGGCATCGAAGGCGGCGGCATAGAGAATAGCGTCATCGGTGCCGTAAAATTCGGCTATGGTTTTCTCCAGCTCTTTATGCACGTCTTGGGTTCCGCAAATAAAACGCACCGAAGCCATGCCGTATCCTTTCCATTCCATGGTTTCAACGGCCGCTTGCTTGACTTGCGGATCATTGGCAAGTCCGAGATAGTTATTGGCACAGAAATTGAGCACTTTACGTCCGTCATTCAGAGTGATTTCGGCTCCTTGGGGCGAATTGATAATCCGTTCGCGCTTGAAAAGACCGGCTTGGTCGATTTCATTCAATGTATCGTTGAGGTAGGTTTTGAACTTTTCGCTATACATATTTCGTGTTTTTGACCAAATTTAAGAAAATTGCTTGTTTTTCCAAATCAAAAGTGTCAAAGAAAGGATTTATTCACCGGAATATTCGACAGAAACTTGGAATCAGGGCTTGATTAGCGGCGCTATCTTTTTTAAATAGTTAACGGCATGAGGGCCTTCCATGAATAATAAATCCAATATACTTAATCCGGGAATAAATCCGTTTTTGTTGGAAAAAACTTGAGTATACGGTGGTAATTGTTTGATGAAGTCGAATTTTTTTTTGGCATCCACCAAGGGACGCAAGTCGATGAAGCCTTCGGGAGAAGGGTTATAATCTTGGCTTAATTCATAATCAAAATCTGTGTTTAACAGGTCAAAAACTTTTTGAACGGTGGCCAGATTTAATTCCCAAAGGTATTCGAATTTATGTTCAAACAAGGGATATAAGTCATCTTCGTAAAATTCAAAGTAAGGAGAGGTGCGATAAGCGGTTTCCAGTGTTTTCCAATGTTGTCGTTGCCAGTTTCTTTCGTAAGAAATTTTGACCTTTTTCATGGCTAGGCGTTCCATGTTTTTTGTGTGTTTTACAGGAACGGACAGGAGTTGTTTTCCGTGTGCGGCATGTAAATACATTCGGTTGCGATAGGTTTGTTTGTCGAAGTGGGCATGTATGTCGAAAACAACCGTTTCGGCAGAGAAGAAGGCGGCAAAGTAAGTGACAGGCGGAAAATATGCCGGATGCACGATTATTTTCATCATTTTTTAGCCGGTTTTTTCTTTTTCCGATAATAGGAATAAGCGTAGTATAGCGCCACAAGCAACAGGAAGGGCCAAAGATAGCTTACACGTTTGCCTTTTCCGCTTACGGTAGTAAATAAGCGATCCCAACGAATTTTTCCGTGCCGTTTGTCGTAGCTGAACCAGATGAAAACGGGTTTTCCCGTGATGTGTGTCCAAGGCACAAATCCCCATACGCGTGAATCTTCGGAATTGGAACGGTTATCTCCCATCATCCAATAATAATTTTGCTTGAAAGTATATTCTTTGACGGGCTTTCCGTTAATATAAACCGTTCCGTTTTTCATTTCCACTTGGTTATAACTCAAGGGTTCCATGGTTTCATATTCGGTCAGCAATTTTTTATAGATCGGGTAATTTTCTTCGGTCAATTTGATTTTGTCGCCTTTTTTGGGGATATAAACAGGTCCAAAATTATCGCGTGACCAGCGTTTGTCGCCGGGAAAAACTTTAGCGGACTTAATGGTGTCCAAATACATTTCTGTTTTTTCCACTTCGGGGAATTGTTCTACGGCTTTTTTGGCTTCGTCGGTGAGGTTCATGATGTAGTAATCTTTGGAAGGACGGGCTATTTCATAAACATCGTAACGTTTGTCCAATCTTCGTAATTCGCCGACACTGAGGCTTACTCCTTTTTTTGTATAAACTTTGTATAAATGTTGCAAATGTGTCCGGTCGGGATAGGTGGCACGTTTACCATTGACGTATAGAATGCCGTTTTTAATTTGAATGGTGTCGCCCGGAAGTCCGACACAACGTTTGACATAATTGGATTTTTTTTCGAAGGGTTTCCGAACGCCGGCTTCTTCTTTAAAGAATTGTCGGACGGTGTCGGCGGGCCAATTGAACACGACAATATCGTTACGCTTGACTTTTTGAAATCCGGGCAATCGCATATAGGGTAACTGCGGCCGTTTCAGATAAGAACGGATTTTCAGGACGGGGATGGTATCGTGTAACATGGGAACTTGGATGGTGGTCATAGGCACACGGGGTCCGTAGTGTAATTTACTGACAAAGAGATAGTCGCCGATCAATAAGGATTTTTCGAGTGATCCCGTCGGGATGGTGAAGGGTTGAAACATATAGCTGTGCACCAAGGTAGCGGCAATAACGGCAAACATAATCGAACCGATAAGTGTTTCTTTATCGTCGTGTTCCGGTTTGTATTCGAGCCGGTTAAATTCGAAATAGGCTTTATAGGCTAAATACAGGCCGAAGGTGAAAACCGTAATCCAGCGTTCGCGGGGTTTCAATCCGAATACTTCGGCCAATTGAAATTGATAGACCAGCATCATCATTAAATTGATTCCGGGGATAAAAAACAAAACTCCCCAATACCAAGGGCGGTTGATGATTTTGGTCATGACGAAAACGTTGTAGAAAGGAATGGCGGCGCTCCATGCCGAATGGCCGGCTTTTACGTATAATTTCCAAAATAACATAAAATGAATTACGTTGGCGGCCAAAAAAAATATGAACCATTGTTCGGTTGTCATAATTGTTGTTTTTTAAAAGGTTAGACGAAGATGAAATCCGAAGGTGTATTTATGCGTATAGGGTGATATGCGTATCGGTTTGAAGCTCAGTTGACCGTTTATATTCCACTGACGCAAATGAGCGGCGACATTGGCTTCGATGATATTGAGCGCATAAGCAAGCACGGAAAGCATAAGGGCGATATCGCGATTACGCCGGTAGTAGTTTTGTGCTTTGATCAGTGTTTCGGTGTCGTATTCCGGATAAGGGTCGGGTAGGCCGAGCAACCGGTTTTGATAGGCGTCGCGATATTGATGGTAGAGCAGGTTATTTTGACGATAGAAATAAAAGGCGGTTCCCAAGGCGGCGTATACAATGGGGATTTTCCAATATTGACGATTGTAGGCTTGTCCCCCACCGGGGAGAATGGCGCTGTAGAAGGCGGCTTTTGCCGGCGCATTGATATCTTCGGTGTAGGTATGGGAAACGGGCATACTGTTATGCATAATTTTTAAAGAGTCACCGGCGGCAAGGCTGTCGGTTTGAGCGAAAAGTTTCGATGGAAGCGTAAGAGACATTAGAACGAGAATAATCGCTTGAGTTTTTCCAAGTCTTCTTCGCTGTCGAACGGGATGGTGATTTTGCCGCGGTGGTTTCCGTTCCACGCTATTTTGGTTTTGGGATGTAAATGTTTTTTCAATTCTTTTTCCCATGCTTTGATTTCTACGGGTTTATCGGGTTTTTTTTCATTGATTTCCAGAATTTTTCCTTCGCGGTATTGTTTAACCAAATTTTCGGTTTGGCGAACGGAAAGTCCTTTTTTGATGATTTGACGGTAAATAGCGAGTTGGACGTCGCGGTCTTCAATATTAATCAAGGCGCGGCCGTGTCCCATGGAAATAAAACCGTCGCGGATACCGCTTTGGATGATGGGATCGAGCTTGAGCAGGCGCAGATAGTTGGTGATAGTGCTACGTTTTTTTCCGACCCGTTCGCTCATTTCCTGTTGGGTGAGTTGTAATTCGTCAATCATTCGTTGGAATGACAAAGCCACTTCGATGGGGTCGAGGTCTTCGCGTTGAATATTTTCCACGAGTGCCATTTCGAGCATTTCACGATCGTTGGCCAGGCGGATATAGGCGGGAATGGTTTCCAGTTTGGCCAGCCGGGCGGCTCTCACGCGTCTTTCACCTGAAATGATAATGAATTTTTCGTCTTCTTTTTTGACGGTGATGGGTTGAATTACGCCGAGTTCACTGATGGAAGCGGCCAGTTCGGCCAATGCTTCTTCGTCGAATTGGGTGCGTGGTTGATAGGGGTTTGCTTTGATTTTATCGAGCGGAATTTCCACCACGCTTCCGAGGATTTCTTTGGCTCCCCGGTCGCCGGCGGATTGGATTTTGCCGGTGTTGAGCAAGGCGTCGAGTCCGCGTCCCAAACGTTGTTTTTTATTGGTTTTAGCCATAATGTTTTCGTTTTCGGATAAGTGAAATTAAGATTCGCTGTTTTCGGTTTCGTTTTTTCGAATTAATTCCGCCGCCAGATTGAGATAATTATTGGCGCCGCGTGAATCGGCGTCATATGCGAAGATGCTTTCACCGTGGCTGGGTGCTTCGCTCAAGCGGACGTTTCTTTGAATGACCGTTTCAAACACCATATCTTCAAAATGACGACGTACTTCGGCCATGACCTGATTGGAAAGCTTCAGACGACTGTCATACATAGTCAAGAGCATACCTTCGATGTCGAGCTCGGGGTTATGCAGTTGCTGAACGCTTTTAATGGTGTTGAGTAATTTTCCGAGACCTTCCAGCGCAAAGTATTCGCATTGAATGGGAATAATCACCGAGTCGGCGGCGGTGAGGGCATTGAGGGTAATCAATCCCAAGGAAGGTGCGGTATCGATGATGATATAATCGTAGCGGTCTTTGATGGTATCCAAAGCTTGCTTGAGCAAGTATTCGCGGTTTTCGTTATCTACCATTTCGATTTCCACACCTACCAGGTCGATATGGGACGGAATGATATCCACGTTGGGCGAATTGGTCGGCCGGATGACTTCGGCGGCGGATTTAAGTCCTTCCAGTAGTTCGTAGGTGCCTGCAAATTGTTCGGCGAGATCAATACCCAACCCTGATGAAGCATTGGCTTGAGGGTCGGCGTCCACCAATAGAACTTTCTTTTCCAATACCCCGAGTGCTGCAGCCAAATTCACTGCCGTTGTGGTTTTGCCCACTCCTCCTTTTTGGTTGGCTATGGCGATTATTTTACCCATAATTAACTCAAAAATATTCAGGGCTTAAAATTACGATATTTTATTGAAATGAATGTTGCCGGACGCTTTCGGGATGATTTAATTATGTGAAATACGTTAGATTGTCTGTCTTCGGGATAGCTGGGCGTTTTGTGAGCATTTACTAAATAATGAACAATATAATGTTTCCAAAGTAGTCGCCTGAAAATTTAAGCGGTGGGAACCGGATCCTTTTGTTTTGATTGATTTTTTGTAAATTTAACCGCCGATAATTTGAAATAGCTAAATGAAACTTGTTGAATTTGTAGTGGAAAAAGTGGAAGAAAGTCAAACGGGGAACGGCGCTTATATGCTATTGCTCAAGGAAAAAGATGCCGAAGATCCGCATTTTTTGCCGGTTATTATAGGTCCGGTTGAAGCACAATCCATTATTTTCGCTTTGGACCCGAGATTAAAAGCCCAAAGGCCGCTAACACACGATTTGTTTGCAGATGTTCTGAAGACGACCGGTTTTTTCGTTGAAAAGGTGATTGTTTCCAAGCTTGATCAGGGAATTTTTTATGCCGTATTGACTGTCAGGAAGGATGCCGAAACCTATGATTTCGATTCCCGCACGTCCGATGCGGTGGCGATGGCGGTTCGTTTCGGTGCACCGATTTTTGTGTCGGAGCAGGTGGTGGAAGAAGCGGGTGTTAGGTTGCAACGTCAAGAAAAACCTTCGGCTGAAAATGTTGAAGAACAAAATAAGCCGGAAGAAGAATTGGAACAATTGCTCCATGAAATTTTTTCGGAAGATGCCCGGGAAATGCCCGACGAATTGGTGAATTTATTAAATAGCCTGAATGATTTTATCAAGAAATTTTTGGGCGAGGAAATCATAACGGGACCGCCGAGTATTGATGAATTGCAAAAAATGTTGGACAAAGCCATAGAGCAGGAAGATTACGAGACGGCAGCCAAATTGCGGGATTTGATCAAAAAAATGCAATATAAAAAACAAGATGATGATAAAGAGGCTTCCGGTGACACCGGCGAAAACGCATAAATTGTAAAATAATAAACCCATGAATTCAACAAAAAAAATTAAATTACAACTTACCATACTTAATTTCCTTGAATTTTTCGTGTTCGGTGCCTGGCTCTTGTCCTTCGCCAAATATATGGGGGCGACGATGGGATTTAGTGGGACACAAATAGGGACGGTTTTTTTAACATTGGGATTGGCTTCTTTGATCATGCCGGGAGTGATGGGTGTGATAGCCGACAAGTGGATGAGTCCCAATAAATTATTTGCACTATCCCATATTGCGGGAGCAGGCTTGCTGGTTTTATTGGCCAAAGAACGAAGTTTTGAAGCCGTTTTCCTGTTTACATTGTTATACCTTTCTTTGTATATGCCATCCATTGCTTTGGATAATACGATTTCCTATTGTATTTTATCGAAAAACAATCTGGATGTGGTGAAAACCTTTCCGCCCATTCGGGTTTGGGGAACCATCGGTTTTATTATTGCCACATGGATTACCGATTTAATGGGATGGGGAATCAATGAGAAACAATTTTATTTTGCTGCAGCGGCGTCTTTGATTTTAGGTATCTATACGTTTGCTTTGCCGGATTGTCCGGTTAATAAAAACGCACAAAAAAGTTGGGCACAAGCACTGGGTTTGGATGCGCTGAAATTGTTTTTAGACAAAAAAATGGCATTATTCTTTATTTTTTCCATGCTCTTGGGCGCTTCGCTCCAAATTACCAATATGTGGGGAGAAGCTTTTTTGCATGACTTTGCCAAAATCAAGGAATACGCCGATTCCTTTATAGTAAGATACAACGGTGTGGTGATGTCGCTTTCACAGATTTCGGAGACCTTATTTATATTAACCATTCCTTTCTTTTTGAAGCGTTTCGGTATTAAAAATGTAATGTTGATGAGCATGTTCGCGTGGTTTCTGCGGTTCGGTTTATTTGCCGTAGGTTCACCGGTAGGCATTGGGGCGGTGGCTATTATTCTTTCGATGATTGTTTATGGTATGGCTTTTGACTTTTTCAACATATCCGGTTCCCTGTTTGTGGAAAAAGAGGTGGATGTAAAAATTCGCGCCTCGGCTCAAGGATTGTTTATGATGATGACCAATGGTTTCGGAGCAATGATGGGTGCCTTGGGAAGCGGGATGATTATTGATATGTTCACCCGCGAAGGTCACCGGGATTGGCGCTTGATTTGGACGGTTTTTGCGCTTTATGCATTAGTCATTACCGTTTTGTTTGCGATCGCTTTCAAATATAAGCACAATCCAGACGACGAAATCCAAGTAACCCATTAACTTGCAAGCTTATGAAAGCATACTTGGATTTGTTGCGCCATGTAATGGAACACGGTACCGACAAGAGCGACCGGACCGGGACGGGAACCCGGAGTGTCTTCGGCTACCAAATGCGCTTCGATTTATCGGAAGGGTTTCCATTAGTAACCACCAAGAAAATTCACCTGAAATCCGTCATATACGAACTACTTTGGTTCCTGAAAGGCGATACCAACGTAAAATACTTGCAAGAAAACGGCGTCAGGATTTGGAATCCGTGGGCGAATGAAAAAGGCGAATTAGGGCCCGTTTACGGTGCGCAATGGCGTAATTGGAATAATGCCGGTATCGACCAAATCAAACAATTGATTCACACCTTGCAAACCAACCCCGATAGCCGTCGAATGATGGTGACGGCTTGGAATCCCGAAGTTATGCCCGATTCCTCCAAATCCCATAAAGAAAACATCGCCGAAGGAAAAGCCGTCTTGCCCCCGTGTCATGCTTTTTGGCAAGTTTATGTGGCCGACGGAAAACTCTCCCTTCAACTCTACCAACGCAGTGCCGATCTGTTTATCGGTGTGCCTTTCAACATCGCTTCGTATGCTCTGCTCACCATGATGCTGGCACAAGTGACCGGCTACCAACCCGGCGAATTTATTCACACCTTGGGCGATGCACACATCTACAAAAATCATTTTAAACAAGTGGAAGAACAGCTCTCGCGCTCACCGAAACCACTCCCGAAAATGAAACTCAATCCCGCCGTCAAATCCATTTTCGATTTCCGGTACGAAGATTTTCAACTGACCGGATATGATCCGCATCCGCATATCAAAGCCCCTGTGGCCGTATGAATTCCCCGAAAATAAATATTATTGCCTCCGTAGGAAAAAACGGCGAAATAGGAAAAAGGGGGAAATTGATCTGGCGTATTTCCGAGGATTTGAAACGCTTCAAACGGCTAACCATGGGCGGCACGTTGATTATGGGAAGAAAAACTTTCGAATCCATCGGACGACCGTTACCCGGAAGGATTAATGTTGTTATCAGTCGTCGAAAAAATTTTTATCCCGAAGGCGTTTGGATAAAGCATTCGCCAGAAGAAGCCTTGAACTTAGCCCGATGTTTGGGAAAACCCGTTTTTGTTATTGGAGGAGCATCCGTCTATAAAGCCTTTATGGATATTGCCGACGAAATGCAAATCACCGAAGTGGATGCCGGGGATCCGGATGCGGACGTTCGGTTTCCGACGTTTGACAAAACAAAATGGTTGACCGAATATGATTCTTGGAAAGAAAGTGAAGAGGGATTGCGTTTTAGATATGTAATTTGGCGCAAGAAATGAACCCGGAGCTTGCGAATAAAAAAAATTATTTATCTTTGCGCACGCAAAAACTATTTGGCCCGGTCGTCTAACGGCTAGGACGCAGGATTTTCATTCCTGTAATCGGGGTTCGATTCCCCGTCGGGCTGCTAGGTAATTGACATACAACCAATGGCCCGGTCGTCTAACGGCTAGGACGCAGGATTTTCATTCCTGTAATCGGGGTTCGATTCCCCGTCGGGCTGCAAAAAGGAACGAAACAGGCATAACGAAAGAAACAAAAAAGCAATGGTATGGCACATCACAAATCCGCATTGAAGCGAATTCGTCAGAACAAAAAACGAAGGCTGCATAACCGCTTTTATCATAAAATGACACGCACTTACATCAAGAAGTTGCGAGCCACAACGGATGCGGCATTAGCCGAAAAACATTTGCCACGCGTCATTTCCATGATTGACAAATTGGCTAAGCGAAATATCATCCATAAGAATAAAGCGGCCAACTTGAAATCCAAGTTAATGAAGCACGTACATTCACTAAAGGCATCTTGAGTTTTGGCAAGGTTCTTGAGAGCATTATTTAAAAACGAAATTTTATGAGAAGCATTTGGATAACGGCGGTCATGACGTTTTTCATGGCCAAGTTTTCTGTTATGACCGGTCAGGAAACGGTTGAATACGGCGGATTGACGTGGTATTTGAATTATGAGGAAGCCAAAAAGGTAGCCCAAGCCGAGAATAAACCCATTATCATTTTATTCACCGGCTCGGATTGGTGTCCGCCTTGCCGCGCTTTACGAAAAGAAGTATTTCCCAACCGGATTTTCAAGCAAGAAGCAAAAAACGTAATTTTGGTATTGGCCGATTTTCCCAAACGTAAACAATTGCCTGTCGACCAACGTCAACGAAACCGTCAACTGGCGGCGACGTTTTTGGGAGGACGGGGTTTGCCGACCATGGTGGCGGTGGATTGGCATGACGATAGTGTGATAAGGACCATAACGGGATACAATTTTTATCGTCACGATATCAATCCGCATATTGAATTTATGCGATTTGTGATTAAAAAATTTAAAGGAAATTAATCGTGCATCAATAAAAATTTTATTTATATTTGTAGCCGAAACGCAGGGTATTTATTAAATAAAGCTATGAAAAACAAATTCATGTTGGTTTTAGGAATGATATTCGGGATGATGCATGCACAATATCGCACTATCGATTCCTATGCTTTTTTCGCAAGCTACAGTTTTTTCAAATCGGATTTCGGCGCACGGAACGACTGGAATACCAATTTGCACAATAACAGCTATGAATTGGGGGCTAAAATTTTTGCCAACCCATTTCCTTACAGTGCTTATTGGGGATCCCATTTTAAGGTTTACGGTGAATTGCATGTTTTACAAGGAAAATTGCAACATATAGGTAGGTGGACCGAAGGTCCCGATTCGCCCATGAAAGATAGATTGAAAGCCATGAAAGCCAAGCCGTTTATGGCCGGGTTTAATTTGGGTTTCGATTTTTCGTTGCAAGATTTGCGTTATTATAATTTTACGGAATCTTACGGGATTTATAAATTTAATGCATATATAGGTTTGGCGGTAGGCGCTTATTATTATAAACCCAATGTTTATTCGGAATTGGGTGATGTGAATGATCCGGCCGAGCAAATATCGATTTTAATCCCCCGGTTTGTAAATAAAGTATATAACGATGCGGGATTTGTTATAGCACCGTCTTTGCATATAGGTTTCACTTATCAATTGAATTATTACATGCAGATTTTTTGGGAGAACCGCTTTACCTGGTTTTCGAGTGACCGGGTTGACGGATTGGATGTGAATGACAGTGCGGACAAATATCATGATTGGCTTGTGTCGCCCAGTTTCGGATTGTTGATTGTTACACCATAAAATAAGACCGCCTTTAAGAGGCGGTTTTTTTTGTTATATGAAATTTGTATTAAATACCATAATCGTCATTGGAAATATAAAAATTTAATGGCATATTTGCATGAAAACAACCCTAAAAATTATACAATGAAATCATTGAAACTGCTTATCGTGTTGGTTTTGGCTGTTTTAGCCGCCAACCGAGTTTCCGCTCAAGCTAAGATTACCGGAACCGTTGTGGACGGAAAATCCGGAGACCCCCTACCCGGAACCAATGTGGTTCTGGACGGCACCAAGTATGGAACGGCTACGGACTTCGATGGGAACTTCACGTTGCAAGCTCCTGCCGGGACTTACACTTTGCATGTTTCTTACGTAGGATATGACGAATATAAACAAACTGTTTCCGTTAAAAACGGACAGGTTTTAAATTTGGGAAAAATCAAATTGAATCCCCAAGCCGAATCACTGAATGAAGTAGTGATTGTCGGTGTTGCCGATATTGCTAAGGAAAGACAAACTCCGGTTGCGCAAAGTACTTTGAAATCATTGGAAATACAACAAGTTATCGGAACCAAGGAATTGCCCGAAGTGTTGAATTTTACTCCTTCGGTTTATGCCACCAAGCGTGGTGGAGGTTGGGGCGATGCCCGTATTGACATTCGCGGTTTCGACCAACGCAATACGGCCGTGATGATTAACGGTATGCCGGTGAACGATATGGAAAACGGTTGGGTTTATTGGTCCAACTGGGCAGGTTTGGCCGATGTGACTTCCGCCATGCAAGTACAACGCGGGCTCGGTGCATCTAAGTTGGCCATTGCATCGGTGGGAGGAACGATTAACATTTTGACGACCACTTCCGACCGCCAAAAAGGCGGAAGTTTGTCCTTCTCCATGGGAAATGACGGATATCGCAAATATTTGGTTTCCTATTCTACGGGATTAATGGAAAACGGCTTGTCGGCATCCGTTTTGTTGAGCCATACCAAAGGTGACGGTTATGTGGATGCCACACAATTCAGCGGTTACACATGGTTTCTCGGTTTGGGATATAAGCCCAACGATAAATTCAGCATGATGTTTACCGCTACAGGAGCTCCGCAATGGCACCATCAACGCGATTGGGCACCCTCCATTGCCGATTATATGCACTACGGAGGAGGCGCCGAACCCAACATCCGCTATAATAGCGATTGGGGTTATTTGAACGGAGAAGTGTTCAGCTGGAGACGTAACTTTTATCATAAACCTATCGCTTCATTGAATGTGGATTATAAATTCAGTGATAATTTAAAAATCAATTCCGTATTTTACGGTTCCTGGGGACGCGGTGGCGGAACCGGCGGTATCGGAAAAATTAACGGAAAAAAATACTATAAATCGATTTTCCGAGATCCCGAAACGGGCTTGGTTCGATTCGATGATATTTATACATGGAATAGCGGCGGTCATGTAGATGACTTCGGAGCCGATCGCACCCCCGATAGCGACGGTTTGTTTACCAATACGAGAAATGAAGGTTTAACCCGTCGTGCTTCTATGAACTCGCATGACTGGTATGGCACCATTATCAGTGCCGAAGCCCAATTGACCGAAAATATTTCATTGAACGGCGGTGTGGATTGGAGAACCTATACCGGATATCACTATCGCGTGGTGAATAATGTTTTGGGAGCGGACCGTTATATGGATATTGTTGATATAAATAATCCCAATAATATAATCAATCCGGATGAATTTGTAGATGCCAATCCGGCATGGAATCCTTTTGTTGATATTTTGGGTCAACAAAAAATCGAATATTTCAATGTCGGTAAAGTAGGTTGGTTAGGCTTTTTCGGTCAAATAGAATATACGAGTGAAAAACTATCCGCATTCGTTCAAGGTGCTTATTCCAATCAAACTTTCCAACGGATTGACTACTTTAAATATGCCAATGATGATCCGAAACAAACATCCGAAAAGGTCAAAATGCCGGGAGGAAATGTCAAAGCCGGTGTGAATTATAATATCAACGAAAAACATAATGTTTATGTGAATGCCGGTTACTTTAGTAAGCAACCGTTGTTCCGTGCCGTTTTCTTGAATTATTCCAATGATGTGAATGATGATATTACGAATGAAAAAATCAAAGATGTGGAATTCGGATACGGATATAAAGGCGACAATTGGAAAGTGAATTTAAATTTATATAATATTGAATGGACGGATCGTTATGCCGTAGCAACGGCAAGAATTAACGGTGTTCGCGTGCAAGGAAAGATGTATGGTGTAACGGAAGTTCACCGTGGGGTGGAATTGGAAACGCGAGCGCATTACGGAAAATTCCGTTTTACGGGAATGGCTTCTTTGGGCGATTGGCGCTATAAAAATGATATTCCTGTGGCTTTATATGATTATAACAATGAAAAGAAAGGTGATACCACGGTTTATTTGAATAACGTTAAAGTGGGTAACGATCCGCAATTTACGGCCGCTTTGGGTGTGCGTTATACACCGGTGAAAGGCTTGTCCTTTGATGTGCGCCAATTCTATGTAGATCGTCTTTATGCTAAAATTGATATTAATAAATTCCAAGATCCCAATCACAAAGGGTCCTTGCAATTGCCTGCATACAGCACGGTGGATGCCAGTGTTTCTTATAAGTTCGATATAAAAGATTTCGGCAAATTTTCCGTGATGTTTGCCGTGAATAACTTATTTGATAAAACTTATATATCGGAATCCGATACTAATATTTTTGCCGAGCCGGGCGATCAAACATGGAACGGAGTGAATGTTAGGAACCGTGTGTTCTTCGGATGGGGTCGCACTTGGAAATTGTCATTTAAATTACGTTTCTAATAAATTGAATGTATAAATGATTTCCGCGGCGGCATTTGCATGCAAATGCCGCCGCGGTTTTTTATATCTTTGAACGGGCGATAAAACGACGGTAATCCATGTGGCGAGTTTTGGGTTTGTACTTATTGTTGTGGTTTGTTTTGGGACTGGTTTTGGTTTTGGTTTCGGTTTTGGTGTCGATTGTTCGGAAGCAACCGTCGATTTTTCGGTTTTCGGTTGATCTGTTTAAGTCATTGTGGTGGATACAAGGGAATATGCATTTGAGAAGGTGTTTGATTTTGTTCTTATTGCGTTTGTTTTGGGAGGCACCTCAAAGTTTTGCCGGTTATTTATGGTTGAATTTTCGGAATTGGGGTGGAAAAATAAAGCGAATGGAGTTTGAAGACGGGGTTATGATAGTTTTATCGGAAGGAAATTATCGCGGTGTTTCGTTCGGTGAATTTGTGGAAGTTCAATTGCCGCGTGATAAAATTAGACAAATGTCTCGAAGCGATATGAAATGTTATTTGATTTGGCATGAATTCGGGCACAGTCTCGATAGTCGTCGTTTGGGGCCATTTTATTTACCGGTGGTGGGCATTCCCAGTGTGTTGAGTGCTGTTCGCGGGGGTAGGGTGGAAAAAGACGGAAAAATATATCAACGACACAGTTTGCGGACTTATGAAATGCGAGCCAACCGGTTAGCGGCTCGATACATGCAAAAGCATTACGGCAAGGCGTGGCAACCTTCGGGTAATGATTATCCATTGAGTTGAAAGAGTTTTTTAAATGTATCCACCATGTCCAATTTTTCCCAAGTGAAAAGTTCTACTTCCAAGTTTTTGGTTTCATATTGTTTGCGGGCGTAATTGTAGAAGCGAAAATGTTTGGTAATTTTGCGAGGTTGGCGTCCGAAATGCCCGTATGCCGCAGTTTCCGAATAAATGGGTAAGCGTAGTTTCAGCCGGTTTTCTATGGCTTGCGGTGTGAGCGGTATATTTTTTTGAATGAGTTTTGCCAATTCCGCATCGGAAAAGCGGGTTTGATTGGTACCGTAGGTATTAACGTAGATACTTACCGGTTCGGCGACGCCTATGGCATAAGCGATTTGGATCAATATTTCACGTGCCACACCGGCGGCTACCATGTTTTTGGCCAGGTGTCTGGCGGCATAAGCACCCGATCGATCCACTTTGGTGGAATCTTTACCCGAGAAAGCGCCTCCTCCGTGTGCGCCACGTCCTCCGTAGGTGTCGACGATGATTTTTCTTCCCGTTAGGCCTGTATCGCCGTGTGGTCCGCCGATGACGAAATTTCCGGTAGGGTTGACCAACAAGCCGGTTTCGGGGTTGAAAAGGTCTAACATTTGTGCTATGTGTCCCGGATATCGTTGTTTCATACGTGGGAATAGATATTTAATCAAATCTTTTTTGATGCGTGCTTGCATGGCTTTTTGCGCTTTTGCTTTAGCTCCGGGCGAATTTTTTTCGGGTTGAATAAATTCGTCGTGTTGTGTGGAGATGACGATGGTATGAAGGGCTACGGGTTTGTGGTTTTCATCATATTCAACGGTTACTTGCGATTTGGCATCCGGGCGCAAATAAGGCATCCAATTGGTTTGTTTGCGGATATATGCCAATTCGCGCATTATATCATGAGCCAATGAGATAGGCAAGGGCATTAATTGAGGGGTTTCGTCCACCGCATAGCCGAACATCATTCCCTGATCTCCGGCGCCTTGCTCGTTTTCGTCTTCTTTTACGACGCCCCGGGCGATATCTTCGGATTGATCGTGAATGGCGGATAAAACGCCGAGGGATTTATATGAGAAATAATAATCGTCTTTGGTGTAGCCGATTTGTTTAATGGTTTCGCGTGTTACGTTTTGCACATCCACATAAGCGGTGGTTTTCACTTCACCGGCGATAACGACTTGTCCTGTGGTAACGAGGTTTTCAATGGCAACGCGGGCTTCTGGATCCAGCGCCAAAAAATTATCCAGCAAAGCATCCGAAATTTGGTCGGCTATTTTATCGGGATGTCCTTCCGATACGGATTCGGAAGTGAACAAATAATGGTTTTTATTCATAAACGTTTTCATCTTGGTTGCAAAAATAGGATTTCGTTACCTACAAATGCAAATGGTCGGATTACTCTTTTTTATTGATTTTTGCCCAGGTGTCGCGCAGCGTAACCGTGCGGTTGAATACGGGTTTTCCGGGTTGGGTGTCGTAGTCGGCCACAAAATAGCCGATGCGTTGAAATTGATAATGTTCGCCGGGTTTGGCATCGGTGAGGGAGGGTTCCACAAATGCCGTAAGGGTTTTTAAGGATTCCGGATTAATAAATTCGGTGAAATCTTTTTCGGGATCGGCGTCGGGTTCGGGAACGGTAAACAAGCGGTCATAGAGGCGCACTTCGGCTTTTCGGGCGTGTGGAATGGATACCCAATGCAGGGTTCCTTTCACTTTGCGTTTGCTTTCGGGGGTTCCGCTGCCGCTTTTGCTCAGCGGATCATAAGTGGCGTGAATTTCGACGATATTGCCTTCGGAATCTTTTACGACGGATTCGCCTTTGATGATGTATGCATTTTTCAGACGCACTTCTTTTCCCAAAGTTAATCTGAAATATTTGCGATTGGCTTGTTCTTTAAAATCTTCCCGTTCAATGTATAATTCGCGTGAAAAGGGGATTTCCCGGTAGCCGTCATCCGGGTTTTCGGGATTATTTTCCGCTTTTAACCATTCGGTTTTATTTTCGGGATAATTGTCGATGATTAATTTGACAGGATTGAGGACGGCCATTCGCCGTTGAGCGATTTTATTCAAATGATCACGGGCGGCGAATTCGAGCAGTGCAACGTCAATCAAATTATCACGTTTGGCTACGCCTACGCGATCGGAAAATTCGCGGATGGATTCCGGTGTATATCCTCGCCGGCGCAGTCCCGATAGTGTGGGCATCCGTGGGTCGTCCCACCCGTTTACGTATCCTTCTTCCACCAGCCGGGCGAGTTTTCGTTTGCTCATGATGGTATAGGACAAATTCAGGCGTGCGAATTCCCGTTGTTTGGGACGCACTTTTCCTTCTTCATAGACCTGATCGAGGAACCAGTCGTAGAGTTCTCGATGAGGTAAAAATTCCAAGGTGCAAAGTGAATGGGATACTTGCTCGATATAATCCGATTGTCCGTGTGTCCAATCGTAGGTGGGATAGATTTTCCAGCGATCGCCCGTTCGGTGGTGCGGTGTTTTTTTGATGCGATACATAATGGGATCGCGCATGTGCATATTGGGCGAATTCATATCGATTTTGGCGCGCAAAACGCGGCTTCCTTCTTCAAATTCCCCTTCGCGCATGCGCCGGAATAAGTCCAAATTTTCTTCCACACTTCGATTTCGGTAGGGGCTTTCAATTCCCGGTTCCGTGGGGCTTTTTCGTTGATCGACGATTGTTTCTTGCGGTTGATCGTCCACATAAGCTTTGCCTTCTTGAATGAGTTTTTCGGCCCATTCATAGAGTTGTTCAAAATAATCCGATGCATATAATTCTTTGTCCCACCGATATCCTAGCCATTGGATATCTTTTTTGATGGATTCGACGAATTCGGGATCTTCTTTATCGGGATTGGTGTCGTCGAAGCGTAAATTGACGGGTGCATTGTATTTTTCGCCTAATCCGAAATTGAGACAGATGGATTTGGCATGTCCGATATGTAAATAACCGTTGGGTTCGGGAGGAAATCGGAATCGTAATTTTTCTTGCGGAAAACCTGCCGCCAGGTCGTCTTCTATGATTTGTTCGATAAAATTCAAGGATTTTTTTTCGTTGCTCATGCAATAAATTTTTATATCGCAATATTAAGAAAAATCGCCGGGAAAACGATTATAATTTGAGTGGAAAGCAATAACCGTAACCCGGCAAGTAAACCGGAATAATGTGGTGTTTTCGGTTGTCTTGTCGTTTCTTCAAGTCATAAAAAAAACCGGCGGATAAAGAATATTGCCGGTTTATGTTTCGGTGTTTCGATGGAAAATTTTATTTTTCTTCCAGTAATTCTTTGATTTTGGCTTCCAATTTATCGCGTCGCAAGTTTTTGGCACGTATTATGCCGTTTTTATCGAGTATAAATGTTGCGGGGATAGACATTACGCCGTATTGCCGTGCAATGGGTTCTTGCCAATATTGTAAATGTGAAACGTGGTACCAATCCAGCTTGTCTTGTTTGATGGCGTCCAACCATTTTTGTTTGTCTCCTTGTTTGTCCAGCCCTACGCCAATGATATTTAAACCTTTGTCGTGGTACTTTTTGTAGATTTTTACCACATAGGGATTTTCCCTTCGGCACGGACGGCACCATGATGCCCAGAAGTCAATTACCAAAACTTTGGATTTTTTCAATATGTCCGACATTTTCAAGGTTTTTCCGTTGGGATCGGGGCCTTCAAAGTCGGGGGCTTTGGCGCCTATGGCAGTTACCAATGCCGATTTGATTTTGTTCCATGCGTCTTGAGCATAGGTTGATTGTTTGACTTCACCGGACAGGCTGTCGTATATTTCTTTGAGTTTATTGACGTTGGTGTTTTCATCGTAGGCGAGCATTTGTAAGATAATTGCGCCGGTCAGGTTGTCTTTGTTTTCGAATGCCAGTGCATACATTTTTTGATTTTGTTGGTCGCGCAATTGTTCATATTCTTTTTGGATTTGTCCGATCAGGTTTTGATCTTGTTTTTGGATGGCTTCACGATAGCGTTGTTCCAAATCTTTTTGTTTTTCGGCGTATGTATTTAATGTTTTGATAAAATGATCAAAGGCCAATGTTTGTTGGGATGCTTTCAAAATTTCGGCTTCTCGGATTTTATTTCCGATTTTTAATTTTATTTCCGAATCGGGGCCTACCAACACGGGTAAATTATCGCGTTCGCCTTGGAATTGGATATAAATGATTTCGGGTTTTTTTAAATCGAAAGCGAGTAAAAATTGTTCTTTGGCAATGCTGTCTTTATCGAGTGTTTGCAGTTGACGGTTCATGGAACGTCCGGCAATAATCACTTTGCCGGCGGCTCCGGATGCTTTTCCGTATATTTTTACATTTCCGGGTTTGTCTTTTTTGATGGTTTCGCCGGATTGGTTGCAAGCTATCAGCCAGCTAGTCGCGAATAATAAAAGCAAGATTTTTTTCATGTCGGAACGATTTTTCAAAAGTTGGCACAAAGATAGAAAAATAAGTTGAGATGCCGGATTGGGGTGTGTAATAATTGAAATGCAACGGGGATTTATCCGGTCAAAATGTTCACCGGACAAATGAAATGGAGGGTTGTTTTTCGTTTTTTTAACGTTCTTTGATCAGAATTACATAGACGGGGAAGTGATCGCTGTATCCGCCCAGGTATTGTCCGCCTGCAAAGGTGCGTAGAGGGTAGCCTTTGAAGGCGCCTTTGCGTTGGGTGAGGAAGGTTTTGTTAAAAATGCCGCTTTTCCAAAGTTTAAAGTTAGAATAATCTTTGTCTTTGACGAGGTTGTAGCTAAGAAACATTTGATCGAACAGGTTCCATGAATCACGGTAAGCCAATGTGCCTATTCCGGCACGATAGAAATGTTCCATAGCCGCGTATAATCCGTGGGGGGTAACGTCTTTTTTCTTTCCTTTGGCACGTAAAATGTCTTTTACGCTCGGGCTGTCGGGGTCGTCGTTGAGATCGCCCATCATGATGATTTTGGCATGCGGGTCGGCTTTGTAGAGCGAGTCGATAATTTGCATGTCCAATTGAGCCGCTTTTATTCGTAAGGGGCGGCTACGTGCTTCACCGCCGCGTCGCGAAGGCCAATGATTAACGATAATGTGAATTTTTTCATCGTCCATGATGCCCGACACCAGTAAGACGTCCCGTGTGTAGATGCGTTTTCCGTCGGGTTTGTATAATTTCAAGGGAAATTTTTTGAAGGAGACGGGTTTAAAGACCGATTTGATATAAATAAGTGCTACATCGATTCCGCGTCTGTCGGGTGAATCGAAATGGATGATGCCGTAGTGATATTTGGCCAGTGCCGGGTCTTTTATCAAATCTTCCAAGACGCTTCGGTTTTCCACTTCGGCGACACCTACAATAGCCGGCGGTGCACCGGTTTTCTTTTTCCCGATCATGGAAATAACCGTAGCCATGTGCCGGATTTTTCGTTTGTAGCGTTCCGAAGTCCATACGTCGCGTCCTTCGGGGGTGAAATCATCGTCGTGTGTTTGGGGGTCGTTGATGGTGTCAAATAAGTTTTCCAGATTATAAAAAGCAATAGTGCGTGCTATGAATTGCTTTTTGTCTTGGTGTTGTGCCTGACAACGAGGCATAATCCAAACCAAAAGCAGTAACCAGACTAAATGTTTTTTCATCTTATTGTTTTTTGTTTTATTGAGATGACCAAATCTCATGCCAAATCTACTAAAAAGAATTGTAACCGGACCCGGCATGAAACGTATTTTTTTGGGAGTGCCTCGAAATGAAGCAAGGCGTATTATTCAAGTTAGATGGCTTATTTCTTTTGGTTGAAGATGTTGTTCAATTTCGGAATGCCGGTTGAAGTGTTTTTCTTTGGGTTGTTTTTTTTGTTTTTATTCGTTTTTTTATTTTTGGTCGTCGCGTCTATCGAATCTAATTTACGTTCCAGATTTTGAATGACTTGGTCATAGATTTTCTTGAACGTTTCGGGGCGGTTTGCGTAATAGGTCAGGGCTTGCTGAAACTGTAAGCTGTCTGTTCCGTATGATTTCAGGATGCTTTCGACGGGTTGGATGCTGTCTTTATCAAATTCCGGTTTTTTTTGGATATACATTTCTTTGGCCAATAAGACATCGGTGAGGATGCGGGTCATTTTTTCGGGTGGAATAATGTTTTTCTTTTTGTCGTTGTGTTGACATGCAAGAAGGAAAAGAAGCAGCCCGAAGGATAATTGTGCGATTTTATTCATAGCTTACCTGTGATGGCTTTCCATTTTAGTTTTAATACGCCCCAAATGCCTTCACGAATGATGCCGCCGCTCATTTTGGAAACGCCTTTTTGTCGATTGATAAAGATAATGGGAATTTCTTTGATTTTGAAACCTTTGCGCCAAGCGCGATATTTCATTTCGATTTGAAAACCGTAACCGACGAATTGGATTTTATTCAAGTCGACGGTTTCCAGAATTTTTCGTTTGTAACCTACAAAACCGGCAGTGGTGTCTTTGATATGCATACCGGTAATGAAGCGAACATAAACCGAAGCGAAATAGGATAGAATCACGCGCGAAAGCGGCCAATTGACTACGTTTACGCCCGAGACGTAACGGGAGCCAATGACCAAATCGTAGCCTTTTTTTAGGGTTTTGAGCAGGCGTGGCAAGTCTTCGGGGTTGTGAGAAAAATCCGCATCCATTTCAAAGATAAAGTCGTAATCTTTTTCCAATGCCCAGCGAAATCCGGCTATGTAGGCTTTGCCCAGACCTTGTTTGCCGGGACGTTCGAGCAGGAAAATTTTTTCGGAGTTTTGTTGTTTTTGCTTGACTAAATTCGCCGTTCCGTCGGGGGAATTATCGTCGACCACGAGCAGGTGGAAGTCCCCGGGCAAGGCTAATACGGCATCGATAATGCCGGTAATATTTTCGGCTTCGTTATAGGTGGGAACGATGACCAGAGCTTTGCCCTTCATGTTTTATACGGCTTTCAGGATAAAATATTTCTTTTTACCGCGTTGCAGCAAGACGTATTTGTCGTTTATCAAATCTTTGTCGGAAACGATGTAATCGTCTTTGACTTTTTGCTTGTTAATGGAGACGGAATTTTCTTTCAAAGCACGGCGTGCTTCGTTTCGCGATGGCAAAAATTCCGATTCGACCAATAAATCCGCTATGGGGATACCGTTTTTTAATTTTTCTGCGGATATTTCTCCCGAAGGGACGCCTTCAAAAATTTCCAAGAAGGTTCTTTCGTCCAATTTTTTCAGTAAATCCGTTACGTTTTTGCCGAAAAGGATTCGGGAAGCTTCTTTTGCTTTATTTAATGCTTCTTCGTTGTGCACCATTCGCGTGACTTCTTCGGCCAAGCGTTTTTGGAGGATTCGTAAATGCGGTGCCGATCGATGTTCTTCGATTAATTGCTCAATGGTTTTTTTATCCAAAAAGGTGAATATTTTAATGTAATTTTCGGCGTCTTCATCGGAAACATTGATCCAGTATTGGTAGAATTTGTAGGGAGATGTTTTTTCTGGATCGAGCCATACGTTGCCGCTTTCGGTTTTTCCGAATTTGGTTCCGTCGGATTTGGTGATTAAGGGTACGGTTAAGGCATAAGCTTTTCCTCCTTCGATACGCCGGATCAATTCGGTGCCGGTGGTAATGTTTCCCCATTGATCGGATCCGCCCATTTGCAAGACGCAATTTTTGGTTCTGTAGAGATGCAGGAAGTCATAGCCTTGAAAGAGTTGATATGTAAATTCCGTAAATGACATTCCCGTTTGGTTGTCGGCGCCGGGGTTGAGTCGTTTTTTCACCGAGTCCTTGGCCATCATGTAGTTTACGGTGATGTGTTTACCGATATTGCGAATAAAATCGATGAGTTTGAGGTCTTTTGTCCAGTCGTAGTTGTTGAGCAATTCGGCGGCATTGGGTTTGCTCGGGTCGAAGTCCAAGAAATGTTCCAGTTGTTTTTTTACGCCGGTTTCGTTTTGGCGTAAGGTTTTTTCGTCCAGGAGATTTCGTTCGGCTGATTTTCCCGAAGGGTCGCCGATCATGCCGGTAGCGCCGCCGATTACGGCTAAGGGTTTGTGTCCGGCACGTTGAAAGTGCATGAGGATGATAATGGGTACGAGATTTCCGATATGCAAGGAGTTTGCCGTTGGGTCGAAACCGATGTATCCTGTAACTTTTTTTTGCTTGAGTAATTCTTCGGTTCCGGGAATCATATCATGGATGAGGCCGCGCCATTTTAATTCTTCGATAAAATCACTCATGAGTCTGTGTGGTTTGGGGCAAAGATACATAATTTTCGAGCCATATTTTGCGCTTTAACGGAAGGGTTGAGTAATTATTTGTATTTTTGACTTGTTTATGGATTGGCGATTGGGATTCAATTATTTCGTCGAAGCCTTCAAAACGATGAAGGCGCAGAGGTTGCGTAGTTTTATCACCGTGATGATTATTGCTATCGGTATTTTGGCTTTGGTAAGCACATTGACGGTGGTGGAAGCTTTGCATACTACTTTTACGGGGAATCTCAAAGAGAGGGGTGCCAATTCTTTTACCATACAACGATATGCCAATTCTTTATTCCGTGGCAGGCGACACGGTCGTTTTTTGCGAAAAAAAGTCAATCCGCCGATTACTTATCGCGAGGCTAAAATTTTTAAACAAAGCTATCAATTTCCGGGAACGCGGGTTAGTATTTTTGCAACGGTTACTTCTTTTGCCGAATTGGGTGCAAATGGCAAAAAGACCGGCAATAATGTTCGCATTGATGCCGGTGATGAAAATTATGTGCATGTTTTTCATTATACCGTTGACAGGGGACGTTCGTTTACTCGTGCCGAAGTGCAGCGTAATGCGCCGGTTGTGATTGCGGGGCCCGAAGTAATCAAAACTTTATTCGGGCGGGATAATCCTGTCGGGAAAACGATTTTTTACAAGGGACATAAGTGGAAAATTGTAGGCGTGACCTCGTCAAGAGGTTCAGTATTTGGCGGGAATCAGGATAATTTTTTGATTGTTCCGCTTGGAACGGGCCGGGTTTTGACTTCAGGTCGGAGTGGTTCCGTATATCGTATTACCGTTTCGGTGGATAATCCCGAAGAATATGAAATGGCCAAGCAACATGCCATTACGGTCATGCGGCGTATCCGGCATTTGAAGCCGTCTGCCGAAAATAATTTCGGTATTCGTTCGAGCGAACAGGATTTGAAGGATTTGCAAAATATGGACAGTGTTTTGAAAACTGCCGCTTTCGTAATCGGATTGATTACCATTTTCGCTTCGTCGGTGGCGTTGATGAATATTATGTTGGTGACGGTGACGGAGCGAATTCGAGAAATCGGGATTCGCAAGGCGGTGGGTGCCTCCATGGCTGCGATTCGCTTTCAATTTTTAGTTGAAACTTTGACAATAGCTTTGGCGGGAGCATTGGTGGGTATTTTTCTGGGGGTTTTGTCGGGATGGGGGGTGGCTCGATTATTGGAGATGCGATTTTCGATGCCGTGGACGGCGGTTTTTTGGGCGATATTGCTTACATTTGTTACGGCTATCGTTTCCGGATTTTACCCGGCGTTGAAGGCCTCCAGAGCTAATCCGATAGAAGCTTTACGCTATGAGTAAAACTCCTGTGCATACTTCGCTGAAAGATATAGAATTGATAAGTATTCCCGTGGTACATGACCGGCGCGGAAATTTGGCTTTTTTGGAACAAGACTTGCCGGGTTTTCGCTTCAAAAGGGTTTATTATTTGTTTGATATTCCTGCCGGTGCGCGTCGTGGCGGGCATGCACATAAGGAACAGTGGGAAATGTTGGTAGCCTTGAGCGGCAGTTTCGATGTGATTTTGGATGATGGAAAAAATCGTCGAACCTATCGACTGAACCGTCCCGATCGAGGTTTGGTGATTCCGCCCGGAATATGGCGCGAATTGGAGAATTTCAGTGCCAATGCCATTTGTATGGTTTTTAATTCGGCTTCTTTTGACGAAGCGGATTATATACGGGATTTCCATCAATTCGGGAAATTCAAAAGAAATAAATTTGTTTAAAATTATCGATTCAAACGATTACTTTTCGGATTTTATTTAAAAAATCTTTACGGGAATCGCAAATTTAAAAAAGTACTTTCCGAGAAGGATGTAGAGGGTTGTTTTAGGTATGTTTTAAGAATGTTTAACATTAAAAGACAGGTTTTGGGCGGCTTTTTTTCCTTCGTAATAAGCATCGATATTCATTTGGACGATACGTTCGCCTTTGCGTTCGAACAGTTGTCGAATGGCTTTTTCGAATGTTTGGTCGTTAAAAGGCAGGAAATGCGAAGCGGCGCCTAAAAGCACAATATTGGAAGCGCGAATATTCCCGGTTTTTTTAGCTAAGTCACGTGCATCCACAATCACATGATGCGGAAAACTTTCGATGGAGCGACGCAATTCTTCTTCGTCGGGATAATCGGGAATGTTTTTAAACGGATTGATGTCTGTAATGATTATACCATCGGGGGCCATGTAGGGCAAATAGCGAAATAATTCCATCGGTTCGATGGAAAGTAACAAATCCGCTTTGCCGAAGGGAATCAAATCGGAGTAGATCGGGTGATCGGCAATGCGCACGTGCGATTGGACCGCGCCTCCCCGCTGGCTCATTCCATGGATTTCGGATTGTTTGACGTATAAGTTTTCCAACAGGGTAGCCGTATCTATTAGTGCGGCGATGGTCAAAATTCCTTGTCCTCCTACGCCGGATATGATGATATCTTTTTTCATGATTTTTTGTTTGTTCTCTCAAATATAAAGAATTTGACGGGAATAAACCGAAAAAAATATCAGTGAGGAATTCATTTTCCGGGTGATGAATGTTAATAAAAAAGGGGCTGTCTTTCAAGTCAGCCCCTTTTTCTTTTTTAAAGTTGGGCTGTCAGAGTTAAAAGTTGTTTTTTGATCAAAAAGATCTCATGTAGGTACTTTAAGAGTCGA